>JAFRAJ010000011.1 GCA_017405465.1 Oscillospiraceae bacterium | reverse complement strand
TTTATCGTTGCCCGCCAACCTCAGGCCCTTATGTCCTGCATTAATTTCGGATTTTACGTGTTAGCCACACGGATGGAGATGTCCATCACCCAATATTCTTATACCATGACAACCTTCATTTGTCAATTGCTGACTGCCATCCGATCAAACAAAATGACGGGTATTCCCCGCCATTCACACTGCCTGAACGTTTACATCATATCCAGATGTGCATCGAATTTATTGATTGCATCGTTGTCCATCGACTTGAACACATCTGTGTATGTATCTAGTGTAACGTGTATGTCTGTATGACCAAGCCATGTCTTAAGGACTACAGCCGGAACTCCTGACTCAATACATCTCGTCGCGAATGTGTGTCTCAGTGCATGCTGCCCATCTGAAGTGATTCCAGCAATATTGCAGATCCTCTTATAATAAGAATTGACCTGATTAGTCGATATTACCGTCTTTGTAACATGATCGTAGAACAGAAGATTCTCTTTGTTTCTGCGATACTTCCTGACAGCATCTTCAAGGTATGGCTTCAGACTTGAGCTGATTGGCACATCCCTCATTCCCGCTTCAGTTTTGGTGCTTTCCTTAAGGAAAAACTTGTTGTCTGCATCCTTGGATATAGTTCCCCTGACATGTATCACGTTGTTTTCAAAGTCAATGTCCTTCAGGGTAAGAGCGTTGATCTCTCCCATTCTCAGACCACTGTACAGTTCAATGAATAGCTGCAGCCTGTAGTCATTCCTCCCCTTCGGCGGATTCTTATTATCCATAGCATCAACAAATCTCTTCTGCTCTTCAGCAGAAAGTCCACGCACCTTCTTATCGGCCTTGACCGACTTCGGCCTGCGAATACTGTGAGACAGCATAGGATTATAAGTAACGAGGCCCTCTTCCACTGCGATTGAAAACGCGAGCTTCAGCTGCAGAAATATCTTCTCTATCACACTGTTCGAGTACCGTGTGATTTCCTTCAGATACATATCAATGTGCTTTTTTTCAACTATGACTATAGGCATGCATCCTATAGGACCCTTTTCGATAATCTTCACATTATCGAGGTTTCGCCCATAGCCCGCATCGCTCAGGAAGTTCTTCTCATAATCCATACGGTACTTGTATCTGAGGATCTCTACTATGGAAGAATTAGCATCAAGCTCCTTATTGAGCTTAGCACGCCCGGCAAGGAATTCTTCAGCCTTGTCCAGGCATTCCTGTTCTGTCTCACCTGAAACAGACTTCCTTTGTCTCTGATCATATTCATCCCTATAGCAAAACCTGTATTCAATAAGTCCACTCGGCTTTATCCTGAATGAACCATCACCATTCTGAGCCTTCACCTGTTTTTTCTTTCTTGCCATTTTGCTGTATCCTTTCTATTGCCAGTATCTTTCTCTGTCTCTGTCATGGCGCTTCGAGAAGTACTCTATTGCTGCATGAGCCTCTACCACCTTTGTCCGGCCAAAATCCGCGGCCGGGAACGACGGATCATTAAACAGTTTCAATACTGTTCTTTCACTCCATCCAAGGAGTTCCTGCAGCTCGCTTACTGTATAGAAGCGGAGTTCGCTCGAAATGCACTGTTTATGCGTCTGTGTATCTCTCATGTTGACCTCCGTGTGCACCCGGAGTTTGTAATATCACGTTACTCCGGGTGGTCAATTCTTAACATCATAATGTGAAATTTTATTTACTCTTGCTATTTCTTCGCTTTTCTGCATTTGATCTTCGCGCCGCGCTCTGCCAGGCGACAGGCTCTGGTTATCTTCTTCATGATGTCCGGCGGCAGCGTGCAGCAGTATTTCTCAAACTGATTGACATTCACCACGGCGCGCTGCTCGCAGCAGAACATCGTTTGCCGGGATAAACCACGCGTAAGCGGTATCACAACATGGGTGCACATACCAGTTTTCTTCAGCTCGGATGTTCCCGGAACGACTATCACAGATTCGGACTTCCGGTTCTGCCAGTCGCTCTGCGTGACCAGAAGAGGCCTGTAACCTCGCTGGATCCCTTTCTGGGGGTCAGAGTCCAGATTGACCGCCCCCATATACACATCTCCCCGCTCTACATGGAAGGGCTTCTCCCACTTGTTTATCAGTTTGCTCATATCAGCCTCCTGTAGAATTCAGTCTCGATATCCAGGTCAAGTCTGAAAAGGAGTTCTTCCGGATCGAGATCGCAGAGCATTCTGAACCATCTGGATTCAATGAAGTCTTCGCACTCCTTCATCATGGCTGCCGCCTTTTTGTTCTCAGGATTCCTGAGCACTGCTCTGTAGGAGCGGGTGTAGTCCTTGACGGCCTGCAGCACTATGCATTCTGCAAGTGATTCATAGCCGTGACTGTTGTCAAAATAGATCCTTCTCATATCTGCCACCTTCACATCGCCGCAAGCAGCGCCTTTCTCATGTCTCTTATCTCCATGCGGATCTCCGTGATAGTGAGGTTCAGTTCTCTGCGGATGTCCGTTACCGTTTTGTCTTCGAAAATCAGCTCTTCAATCATTCTGAGCTGTATCTCCGACATGCTCATGAGTGCGAATCTCATGTCTTCGTCGCCGATCCTTTCGATCCAGCTGCGGTCGCGTCTCTTCAGATATATGTAGCGGATGCCCTGCACTGTTATCAGCAGATCCGCCATCTCGCTTATCTGATCCTCGAACCAGACGAAGCCGTCTTCTCTGTAGTTATTTCTCATCGCTTCCCGCCTCCATCATTCTCACTATCAGCTC
>JAFRAJ010000010.1 GCA_017405465.1 Oscillospiraceae bacterium | reverse complement strand
TGAGGTGTCGCAGCATTAGAGCGATACCATACCTGCGGGAGCATGCTTCCGCAGGTGGGGTGCAGTCAACCACCCCTCGATGTGCCGCCAGCCTGTCATGTGAATGACAGGAACAAGCAGAACACCACAGTTATGTGTTGTTCTACTAAAGGTGGGAGGCGTGAGCCGTTCGTACCACCGGGCAGGTACAAGCCCGCGAATTCATTCGTGGGTCGTTGACAACATGACCGGTTCAGTTGATTTATAAGAAAACCTCAGGTCCTATGACGGAGGCAAAAACGGAATGAGCATTATAATTGACAAACCTTATGATACTTCCTGACCTGAGAAGGTGTTCAGACAGGACGAACTGCTGATCTTCCCATCTCCGGTCAGCAATGACAGCGCGCTGACTCTGGGTCTCATAATCGTGGAAGAAGCCAGAAAGATAGGCATGGATTTCTCCGTTAGGATCATAACGAACGGTGTCACTGCCTTTTCACATCTCATGGGAAAGACCGGTCTGGAGAACGAGTGGTGGATGGACAAGAAACTGAACACCGCACGGGAGACCGGCGTCAGCACGATGAGGTTCTTCTGTGAGATACAAAGCGGGATGCGGGAAGCCCCAGCGTTCCTGGACGATCTCTCCAGCTATGCCGTGGACGGCGGATGTGTGACGCTGCGTGACTGGACCGGACATGCCTTCGGGTACGCGATAGCGTCCGGAAACGATCACCAGTGTGATCATGAAGTCGTGGTCAGAGCTATTGCCCGTTTCCTCGGAACTGAGATTCCCTCCCTTATCTGAGGATCACCATAATATATGAAAGTATTGTGAGGTACTGCATCACAGTGCTTTTTTAGTCTTAAAATCACTGTTTCTCTGATTCCATACCTCGAAACAACGCCTTTGCATCTCCACAAACCGGAATCTGTGATTCTGCGTAAGTCAAATCATTTTCTCCCGTCTGCAGCTTTCTCCATGCAAAAAAGGCTGAGCATATCAATAACTCAGCCTTTTCTCTCGGTTATTTGCTTTTTCAGTCCTTTGTTATGATCAGTTTTCCGTCAGCGTCGTACATCGGTGTGATGCCGCCTGCGTAACCGGCTTTCCATACAAGGTAGTTGACACCTGTCTGCTTGTCAACGAGAATCTGGCGGACGCCTTCCTCACTGAGCTGGTTGCCTTCCCTGAGGACTACTGCAAATCTTGTCTCTTTCTTTTCCATTATTATTCCTTCTTTCTCTTAAACACGCATACTATGCTCTTAGTTGCCCCGTAACTCTGGTTTGTAGATGTGCAGCTGACCATTTCCCAACCATCATTGCCAAGCAGATTGAGCTGGTCTTGTATCTGCAACGTCTCAACATCTCCGCCCCAGAAGCCTTTCGTATCGAAAGTTACAACTCTATATTCATATTTTTCCATTTTTACTGTTTCTCTTTTCTGATCTGATTATTACTTAATCATCTCTCCGATCTGTATTTATTGTAGAAAAAGCCCGGGAAACAATAAATGGTAATATGCACGGAAAACTGGTGTCTAATCCGCTGTCGTTCTGCAAAATCGTCGATCTCCGGAGAATTGAATGGACTAGGTTTCCCATTGTTGATTTCCTGTCCATAAGGGTTTTCCTCCACAAATCCGAATTTGTCTTCCTGTATTACCAATTTCCCTGTGGGTCATTTCCATCCACAGGAATTGTCACTTCGCACGCATAGTCTTTTGGCAAGGCGTCACGAGTCCCTCTTAACCGCCAATAGTCTTTCCAGTATTCCCACCATTTTTTTGACAGCGGCTCTATTTCCTCTTCCGTATACTTCCCTTTTCCCCCTACGATATCGATCTCATCGCCGCCAACGATAAAGCCAACTTTATCACATCTGGCACAGAGAATGTGTTTTGCAGCTGCCAGAGTTTCTGCACCTTTGAAGTCTTTGATGAGGACCTGGTTTCTGTAATCATTCAGCAACGACTCAGCCGCTTTATCATCGTCGAATGCCATGTCATATGTGTCGACAGGATAAAGGATCGAATCGTCATCACGGAAACGTTCATGCCAGTTTGTATCATTCAGATCATCCAGAAAGACCGCAAAGACATGGCCAAAGAAACGCACAGCTAAAACATCAGTTGTATGTGTTTCTTTTTCGGTTTTTGTTTCATCATAAAGCTGCACATCACAGAACTCCAGCTGAAGCATATCATCACCCACATGCCAGCACCACCATGAGCCTACATCCGAAATGGCGTCCGCCAGTATGTTGAGTGCATCTCTGCTGGTGATACCTTTATGGGTATCGATCTTGGGATCGTTATGGAGCACATCTGAGAGAGAAAGTCTGTTAGTATATCCTGATTTAATGTCATGAAAAGTGACGGTATCACTATCCTCTATAAAAACCGCTTCGTCATAGTGCATCTTTTCGGCGTATGCAATATCGTCATGTTCCTCTACAGGAACGATATCAGCTTCCGCATGATCATGTGCACGATAGTTATCACGCAGTTTTATTGCCAGATCAGCATATTCAGTCTTGTAAAAGATCAACGTCTTCTTCATATTCTCTCTCCATTAACTTCTGTTTCTTCATAAAACAACCTCTGCGCTGCAGTGTGAGATAACGATGCAAGAATAGCACATACTCATCTTCCTGTCTCTTAAAAAACGATGACCAGGTCATTCTGCTTATCGCCTGTGCCAACAAAACCCGCCTCTCAAAAGAATACAACATCACCGGCAGTTATGGCATAATTACATCCGTGATATTTATATTTATACAGCTGCCGATGATATGCTGACAGCGCATACCGGCAGCGGAAAGAGTGATCATGAAAAAGCGCAAGTTCAAACCGGGTGAATACTGGATACTTGTCGGAGGCATCCTTCTGATAGCCTTCGCTGTTCTCTTTTTCCTTGCGGCCGCAGGAAAGGAAAAACTCCTTGTCGGCATTATGACTGGACTTGGCGTCGTCGCTGTCATTGCCGGTTTTCTGATCGGCTCCTTTGCAGGCGCGGCTGCCGCTTTCGGCATCATATGGGTTCTCGTCAAGATCATGGACAGGTTCACGACTGCGTTCGCATACATCTTCCTGGCCGGCGGCATCGCTATGATCATCTGGTGGCTGGTTGAAAGTTTCCCTGTCGTGAGCGATTCTTCATATTCCGGCAGTTCATCGTCATCCTCCGGCAGCTCATCCTCTTCTTACAGCAGTTCCTCCTCTTCTCCGTCGAAATCGTCTTCCGTCAGTTCTTCCTCTTCTGCGTCAAAATCATCTTCCTCCGGTTCTTCGGGCAGGAGCGCACCTTCCGATCTGCACTGGAGCGATTGCAGGGACAGGACTGACTATACAGAGATCCGTATCGATCTCGGCGATACGGACGCGGAATACGTAGTGTTCCTTGCTCTGGAAGTAGGCGATAGGCTGTACGTTACCAAGTATACCGATCAGGACAGCCTGGGTCTCACATTCAGATTTAACGGATCTTATAAGCACTTCTGCGACCTGGAAGGAGATCTTCTTGAAAAATTAACGGATATCTCGCCCGAAGCGATATTCGTCTCCGATGTCAGCAAGGCACCAGGAAACATATGGATCAAGATAAGATGCTACAGCAGCTGACCGCTTCAGTTGTTTAAATAAACAAAAACGCGGTTCCTATGACGGAGACAAAAATAAAATGGCAGTTATAATCAATAAGCCCTATGATCCCTCATGGCCTCAGAAGGTGCTCCGGTAGGACGAACTGCTGGTCTTCCCTGCTCCGATCAGCAATGACGGCGCGCTGACTCTTGGTCTCATGACTGTAGAAGAAGCCAGGAAGATAGGTATGGATTTCTCCGTCAGGATCATAACGAACGGAGTCACTGCCTTTTCCCATCTCATGGGAAAGACCGGCCTTGAGAATGAATGGTGGATGGACAAGAAACTGAACACCGCGCGGGAGACCGGCATCAGCACGATGAGGCTCTTCTGTGAGATACGAAGCGGAATTAGGGGAGTTCCCTCTTTCCTGAATGATCTCTCCAGTTATGCTGTGGACGGCGGATGCGTGCCGCTGCGCGACAGAACAGGACACATTTTCGGGTACGCGATAGCGTCCGGAAATGAGCACCAGTACGATCACGAGGTCGTAGTGAGAGCTATAGCGCGCTTTCTCGGCGCTGAGATCCCGTCTCTCATCTAGAAACAGGCACAAGAAGCACAGCAATGCGCTGTGCTTTTTCCCTTTCAGTATGAAATTCTGACAAGTATAATATCCTTATCAAATTGATATCAGGAGCACAGTGATGGCAAAAGATATTGCAGACAGACTGGAAAACATAGATCCCGACATCAGAAGCTACCTCAAGGCTCTCGGTCTTGAGAATTTTGACGATGAAGCCGCAGAATTCTTCATGAATCTGCTTCACAGATACAGTTTTATCTCAGGACCGGATCTTGCCGCCACTTTCAAAGACGACGCTGAAGCCATGTACAAGATAGCAAGAGCGATCGAAGATCATGCCGTCACACTTTACGGATCAAGTTTTAAATTTGACGGTATGATGAGTGACGCCCGTGCTTTTTACAGGATGTCAGCAGAAAGAGGATACCAGCCTGCCATAGAATGGTTAGAAGGCCTGAATTCTCCCGATGATGAAGATGAAGAAGATGATGAGATCCCTGATAAGCACACCGCCTTCGACAGGCTTCTGGACAGAGCCTTCTCCGTTAAGGAAGTCTCTTCTGTTCCTGACAGTTATTTTCTGGAAAAACTCAGTTTTGATGATAAAGTCATTCTGCAGTACATGATAGAGAGATATCGCAAACATGCCGGAGAAAAGATCCTCTCTGCAGCATTCAATGGTGACGTCAATGCGGCAAGTTCCGCCGCCTATGTCATGGAGATGCAGGCAAACGGTGAGTACGGCCCCGTGGATGAGTCAGATGCAGAAGAGATGATGCAGGATGCGCTCTATATGTATGCCAAAGCAGCGGATCTCGGAGACGAGGAAGCAAGGAAGAAGCTCTCGGAAGCAGATCCTGATATGATCCCGAGGGCTGATCAGTCCTATTACGCATCCCGGGATCTTCTGGAAGAAGCCGCAGAGATATCTGAAGCAGATGAGGAAGAGCCGGAGAAGAAGACTGAAAAAGCCGTCTTCGATCCTGCCGGTCTCAGCGAAACTGACAAGGATCTTTATCTGAGCATCACAGAAGGCACTTATTCCATTCCCCGCTTCTTTGTTGAGAAGGCTTTCTCCGGCGACGGCGAGGCTGCGGGCCTGATTGCGGACAACATAGACTATCAGATCAGAGCTCTGTATGATGACGATGATGCATCGTCCCATACAAAGGAAATGCAGGATTACCGCGCCATGCTGAAAAAAGCTGCAGACCTCGGATATGCTCCTGCGAAGGAAAAGCTGGACCGACTCCATGCGGAAGAAACTGATGATCATCCGTTTGCGGAATACGGTCTTGAAGAGCTCTCTTCCGAACAGAAAGACCGCTTCCGCTACATAAAGACCGAGTATCCTTCCGTATCTGCAGATGATCTTGCTGCTGCACTCAAGGGAGACGGCGAGGCAGCCTTCAGAGTAGCTGCTGCTATAGAAGAGGTATATGATACGAGTCCTTATGAGTTCAATTCCGACGTGATAATGGACGATGCCTATGTCTTCTATAAACTGGCATACGAGAATGGATGCGAGCGTGCAGCCACATGGCTGGAAGCTTTCGACCCGGATTTTGAAAAAAAGCCGCTTCCTTCTCCGGCAGAAGATGCATCGAAGGAAGAAAACAGTTCCTGGGGAGAAGGCATCCGGAATATCAGTCTTTACGGTCCGGTAGAAGACTCCGTTGGTCTCGATGAGCTCAACACCCATGACTATGATCTGTTCAACCGTGTCAGGAACAATTACAGTTTCGTTTCGGAAGACCTTCTGGCGGCTCTGCGCAAAGGCGACGCTGAAGCCGCATACAATATAGCTGTACTGATCGACCGAGAGGCCGATGCGGCTGCAAAAGCCGGTGATAATGAAAGAGCAGGCTCTCTCAAAGAAGATGCATACTCCATGTACGAGATCTCCTCTGACGGCGGATACGGACCTGCCAGGCAGATCGTTCCGGAATTCCACCCTTTCGATATGCACGATCTTTTTGAAGATCCCAAAGCATTCAAAGAGTTTATCCGGCTTGAGATGACAAAACGGTTCCGCCGAGGAAAGCTCATCAATGCAGTCTCAGGAGCAGGTAAGGGATCTGCATCTGACGCATACGAGATCGCAGAAGGCCTTACGGAACAGTTCCAGCGTCCGTTCTATCCTAACCTTGTAAATACCCTTTATTTCAGAGCTGCGGATATGGATTACGTTCCGGCGTATTCAAGAGCCGCCAATCTTATCTTATCCCAGTCTTATTTCGCTACGAAGGAGGAGACAGAATCTGCAGTCAGATGGGCAAGAAAAGGAGCTGATATCGGTGATCCTGACTCCATCTACATGCTTGCAGAGCTATCCCGTTCTGAAAAGTTCCGTTCACTTGTCCCGGAAGATTCCTTCGATCTGTATCTGCGCGCAGCAGAAAAAGGAAGCGCAGACGCCATGTTCGTGCTTTATGAACTGTATGAAGAAGGCGGAGCAGAAGATCTTAAAGGAAAACCGCCTGTGAGGAATTACAGAAAAGCAAAGGAATGGCTCCTTAAGGCGCAGGCTGCCGGACTTACCGGAGAAGACACGGTCTTTTACAGGGATCTGGACAGCTACATTGAGGATCTTGATGAGCAGCTGGCAAGAGAAGAAGAGGAAGACAAGGACTCCTCAATTGCTTCTCTGAGAAAAAAAGCCCTGAACGGAGACGCGAAGGCCCAGGCTGAACTCGGATCTTTCTACTTCAATAATTACGGCCTTATTGAAGAAGATTACTCTGAGGCGAAGTACTGGCTCGGACTTGCAGCCGAAAAAGGCATTGCGCAGGCACAGCGGGAACTCGGTCAGTGCTATCTGGAAGAGCCGTCTTATGATAAGCTTACCAATGATCCGTATAAATGGATCCAGGCCTCTGCTGACCAGGGATACGGACCTGCTCTGTTCGATCTGGGATCATATTATTACTACAGAAAGAGCTCAGACCCGGAGGACGCTGAGAACGCTGCAGAGTATTTCAGAAGAGCTGCCTCAGCCGGCTATCCCGCGGCAGAGTATTATCTCGGACGCTGTTATCTGAACGGCAAAGGAGTCACTGCCAGTCTGGCAGATGCGGTAACTCATCTGCAGAAAGCTCAGAAGCAGGGTGAAAAAGTACTGCCGTATGTCACGCCTGACGAGGTTAGGAAGGCTCTTGATGAAGCTGAGAAACGTCTTAAGGAATACAGAAAGAGCATGCGTCCTTCGCTGCGCAATATTTGGGAGGACTGCAGTTTCCAGATCTTAGGCATCCTGGGCTCTGCCGGAATGTATCTGTTCACGAAGTTCTATGAGGCATTAGGCGCCGGGCTCTCCGGTCCGCGCACCATACCGGTCCACGGTCTTCTCTGGTTCGTGCTGATGCTCGTGTCGATCGCCGGCATGTTCGCCTGCACATATCTCGCTATTGCAAGCCTGCTGATGCCGGTCGGGCTCGATTTCCTTGCCTCGTATCCTACGTTCTGCCTGCCTCTGGTTATAATACTCAATCTCCGCAGACATCCCGAGATCTTCCGCTATATCATCTACGCAGGAGGAGCTATTATAGCCATCAACCTTCTGATCATCTTCTTCTCATCGGTCCTGCCGCGGCTGACCGGAAAGAGATAGATGATGACTCCGGCGGGATCGATCCGAAACTCCTCAATTAACTGATGATCCGGGGTCTTACTGATCCCGGATCTTTCACTTGATCACTCAATTACCGATGTATCCATCATTCTGCTGCAACAAATGAACGGTATTCAGACACATAATAACAGGAAATACTTTCAGGAGGTCACGGATGAGAAAGTTCATTTTCGTTTTTCTGATAATCTGCCTGATATTCGTGCTGGTCTTTGCTGCATCCAGATTCGGAGATGTACCGGTCCAGCAGATATCTGAGAATACCCTGCCGGAAAACGGAACACCGGAGGCACCATCATCTGCGGGACCTCAGGCCGTGGCCGGCCCCGTTTATACGTACAGAGTCGCCTATGCCAACTGGTCAGAAGACGCCGTCATAACCCGCAACTGCATCAACGGGTCTTTCTTCGTGTACAGCGATATGCCGCGGCTTCCGCTCTACCGGGCCTCGTCCGTGAAGGAGCTTGACGGCTTCAGAAGCACTTTTGAGAACGTGCTCGAACTTCATCGGGGATACGGCGAGATACCTTCCTTTGACGAACAGACCTCCGCATGCGATGAGTCATTTTTCAAGGATAATGATCTGCTGATAGCCTACGTCACCGCTTCTAGCGGATCTTTCCGTTTCGGACTCAGTGACATCAAAGCGGAAGAAGACACACTCAGGATGTATGTGATACAGACTGTCTTCCCTCAGGCATATACCGACGATATGGCAGGCTGGTTCATCATTGCAAGCATCAGCAAGATATACACTTCAAAATATGACAGTTTTGACGCTGTCAGGGTCCCGGACAGAAGTGTGATACTGGATCTTCCCGGGATGCTGGAATACGGCGAATTCTCCTACAGCGAAGCACTTGCAGGTCTTGATAAGGAAAGCAGCAATGTTAAGACAGAAGGCTTCGTCAACACAGATGCAGTGACAGAATTCCTTCCTGTTGAACGCGCTAAATCCGAAGCTGCGCCGGGGTATGACCTGATCCAGTATTTCCGTGACGAAGACGAGGATGTCTGGCTCGTACACTTCTTCTCTTCTGACAATTCAGAAAAGGAAACATATGTATACATGAACGGCAAAGGCGTCACTCTGCTCGTCGTGTATGGTAACTGATATGAGGAAACTGATTGCTGTCGTTCTGACAGTCATCCTGACACTTAGTCTGTCAGGCTGCGGCAGGCAGAAGCCTGCCGGTCCTGTTGATATTACCGGAAGCAGCAAACAGCTGCTTCCGCTGCAGTACATGCCCGTATTCGAGGAGGAACTTGAGCCCGATCCGCCTCAGTTCGAAGAGATCTCGCTTCCATGTCATGATATCCCGGAGATCCAGAGCATTCGCTTCTCGGACGATCCTGAACTCAGCGTTTTCTCAGACTTTATCAAAGACCGTTTTGGCATTGAAGTGGACGAATCCTGGAAAATTTTCGTACATTATTATGACGATCAGCAGACCTACGGTATGGCTGAATTCATGTATACTATCGGTGATATAGATACCAACAGATGCGTCATATTCCAGCTGGACGAAGGAAATGCCGTAAGAGTTTACTTCAAGAACCTGGACTCAAGCGTCGATGCGGACGATCTGACTGACCGCGTAGATCTTTTCCGCAGCAGATATGAGCAGGAACGTCCGGTACTCGGCAAAGATGAGCATCTGGAAGAAGAAAAGGTCTCTTACGTCTACTACTACAATACAAACCGACTCGTATACTGCTACAATGTGTTCTTCTCCTATGGAGAGTTCGGTGTCATCAACAACGACTGGGGAACACAGTGCTTTATCGGAGAAGACGGAGAAGCACAGTTCTTCGGGATAGTCTCAGCAAAAGACATCTGATCATTCTAGTATGCGAACCACAAAAGCGGATTCTCTCTCACACCGTCTCTCCTGACCTCAAAGTGAAGGTGGTTTCCGGTGCTGTTGCCCGTCGATCCGACATAAGCGATGACCTCACCTGCTTTAACGGCCTGTCCTGACGTTACGGATACTGCGCTGCAGTGACCGTACAGTGTGGACAGGCTTTTTTCATGTTCTATGACAACGTGATACCCGTAACCGTATCCCCACGGGTCTGAAGCATTTACATACGATACTATCCCGTCAGCTGCCGCCAGTACCGGTGTTCCTTCCGGGCAGGCGAGGTCTATGCCTCCGTGGAAGCTCTGTTCACCGGAAAAGGGATCGCTTCTGTACCCGTATCCCGATGTCAGCGTGCTGGTCCCGGACAGCGGCCATCCTATCATCCCCAGAGCTCTCACAGTCCCGTCAGGTGTCAGTATCTGGCCTCCCTGTCTCCAGCTTCCTATGATCCTCGCGAACTGGACGTCATATTTTCCGGAAAGCAGTTCTGAAAGCGCGGACATCTGATCATCGGTGAAGTGCATTCTTTCTGCGGTCTCATACGCATCGGTCATGACAGCCGAGAATGTCAGTACAGTGATCTCCTTTTCATCCGATCCCTCCTTCTCCGCCTCCGTGCGGGTGGTCCACCGGATCCGGTTCATATCGTCAAAGAGACGCCCCAGCGTCTCTTTTTTTGATGCGTTCAACGATACGGTATCCTCGTTTTCAGAGATCATGACGGCGTATACCGACAGGATATCGTTCCATCTCACTGCGTATGGACCTCCGGATGCGTATTCCACTCTGTCATGAGGCACAGACTGTTCTATGGAAATGATCTTTCTCCGGTATTCCTCCGTGATCTCAGCTATGATCTCCCGCATGTTTCCGTATCCGGAATCCTCTGATGAAAGAAGGATTCCCATCGGCGAACCGCTGACCGACATGACAAGTCCCGAGATGACGGCTATCAGCAGAGCCGCTGCGGCGAACGCTGACAGTGCCTGACCGGATCTGCCGGCTCTCCCTATTCTGACTGAATGCGAAGCATCGCTTCTGTTCCGCAATGCTCTTGTTATCCGAGCGAGGATACCTTCGTGTTCTGAGCCTCTCTGCAGCTTTTCTGCGCTTCGTCTCATCTCCCCCTGTCTCAGCATCTCCGCCGCTTCATCATGAGAGATGAGACGGGCCCCCGGCAATTCCTTCTCAGGTACTTTCTCCTCTTTATCCGGCATGACGCTTCTTTCAGCCCCGTGCCTTACACGCACAGACATGCTCAGAGCCCTGTCTTCCGGTTTGGTCTCTTCCTCCTCATTCCCGGTCCTTGCCTTCCTGCTTTCAATGCGAAGGTCCGGCAGCCGTATCTTTACCGTCCTTCCCCTGGAAAGATCATCTCCAGCCATCCAGCACCTCCTGATAAGCACCTTCCTTGCCGAACTCGCCCTCTCCCGGTTTCGTGGTCATCAGTCCGTACAGTTCGGTGTCTCTGGGAAACCTGTTCCTGAACGGGACCAGAGCGCTTCCGTACCTGATCAGTCCGCATCCCTCGTCAGCGTTGGTTATGTGTCTGAGCAGCTCATCCGATATTCCAAGCAGTTCCGCCAGCTTCTGTCTGTCCGCAGGAGCCTGGTTCAGCATCACTATGCATTCCGAATTCGAGAGCATCGTATTAGCTTTTGGGGAAGACCATATATGCTCGACGTTCTGTGTGATCGCAGTGGGATACGCGTTTCTTTTCCTGAATTGCATCCATGCCGATTCAAAGAAGCCTGCGCTGTGCTCGTTCTCCAGCACTGTATGGAACTCATCTATGAATATGTGTGTCCTCTTCCCCTCCCAGAAGTTCTGAGAGACGCGGTTGAGTATCGCGTCTGTCACCACCAGGAGCCCCGCAGGCTTGAGCTGGCTTCCCAGTCCGTGCAGGTCGAACACGACACATCTGCGGTCCATATCAACGTTCTCCTCATGTCCGAAAATGTCCAGGGATCCTTCCGTGTAGAGTTCAAGGCCTAGCGCTATGTCGGAGGCGATATCTTCTTTCTGTTCAAGGATCACATCTCTGAGTCCTGACAGTGTCGGAGTCTGTCCGTTTCTTCTGGACTCCCGGTACAGCTTCTCGACGCACCTGTCGATGAGAGACTTGTGTTTTGCCGTGACGGCGCCGGGATCCATCTGTTCTATAAGCGACATGATGAATTCGGATTTTATCACTACCGGATCAGTGTCTCCGTAACCTCTGTTCATCTTCATGGCATTGATCCGGTCTCTGCCCCCTGCTCTTATCCTTATCACGGAAGCGATGTCTCCCATGGCTTCCGCCAGCGGCGCGAACTCCCCTTCCGGGTCTGCGATTATGACATCGTCATCGGTGCCCAGAAGCAGGAATATGATAAGTTCCTTGGCGCAGAACGACTTTCCGGATCCAGGCACTCCCAGAAGGAAGGATGACTGGTTCATCAGCGAGGCCTTGTTGCACATTATCAGGTTGTGGCTTATGGCGTTCTCTCCGAAATATATGCCGTGCTCCTCCTGTATCTCCTGTACCCGGAAGGGCATGAATGCCGCCAGCGATTCGGTGGTCAGCACCATCATGTCATCTATCCTTCTCACTCCTATCGGAAGGGATGTTACCATTCCGTCCAGCTGCTGAAACCTCAGGACCGCTGCCTGACATCTCCTGCCTCTCGCCGCGGAAAGCACTGCTTCTGTGTCCCTGTCCAGCTGTTCTCTTGAATCCGCTGTGATCAGCATGGTTATGACTGCGAACATCATCCTCTGATCTCTCTCTGTGAGATCCCTGAGGAACTCCCTCGTGGCAGCTCTCTGCTGATCCATATCGTACGGGACCTGCGCGGACCAGTTGCCCGCGCTGTTCTGTCTTCTCTGCCAGCCGGTTATATTGGTCTCCACTCCGAGGAGCTTGTTCTCCAATTCCCTTACCGCTTCATCCTTGCTGACCGGTATCACATCTGCAGACAGCACTATATCCTCGCACGCTCCGGTAAGCTCCGAGACGAATCTGTCATCTATGTAGGAAGCGTAATCCTTGAGGTACAGGGCTCTGATGTACCTGCCGTCCGCTGTTATCGTGTCCGCGGACGGTTCAGTCCATTCAGGAGCTATCAGTTCCCTGATGTCCTGTCCGCGTCTCATAGCATCCTCAATCTCCGGGCAGAACGTCTGCGCTTCCTTTCTCCGGAAGAAGCCGTGCAGCATGGAGATCCTCTCCCCTGCGGTAAGGTCCTCACACTGGGAACAGAGCCCCGCGAACCTGACCGCGAGATCTGTCCCAAGCCTCGTAAAGAAGGATCTCGCTGACTCTATGTCCCTCTTCTGCACTGTGACGGTGATGTAGCGGTCCTGTACAGTTCCGCTCTCTCCCGATATCTTGTCGAGGATCATGCGGTTGTATTCGTCGCGGTATCTGTCCAGTCCGTCATCCCTGTGGGGGATCACTGCCCTGTCGGAGAAGCTCCTTCCGTTCAGTCTGTGACGGTGTACGGTGATCTTGGTGACAGCTCCGCTGTCAAGGCTGTTGATGAGGTCGCAGTATCCCATGAACAGCTTCTCCCTGTTGTCTCCTCCTGCAGTCAGGTAGTTTATGTCAGAGAACCGGTATGTCTTTGAATATCCGGAATCGGTGAGGAATATGCCGTCGCTCCAGATCCTTTTTACCGGCAGCAGATCCGCTGAAGACCGCGGTACCCGGAATCCCTTTCTCTCAGCGGCCATCACTTTCCTTACGCTCTTTATCAATCTCTCTTCCTCTCCTCTCTCTTCTCCCTGTCCATCAGATCCGAAAGGATCTTTCCGTATATGCTGCATCCTTTGTGTCCTATCCTTTTCGGACAGAGCACGCTGCTTCTCAGCCACGTAACGAGCAGCTTCTCAGCCGGCATTCCGTGATAGTTCAGGAATCCCAGCACCGCGAACGGCGCAGCTGCCAGGATGCACATCCATCCGGCCAGTTCCTGACCGGCTCTCTCCTTAAAGGAGAACCAGCATACCGCTGCAGCCGCAGCAGCCAGAACTGAGAACACTGACTGCCTCAGGCTGAGTCCCAGGAACATCGATTCGGTGTACTTCCTTATGTCTCTGTTAATCTTTATCTCCATACAAGTTCCTCCTTACATTCCCGATATCTCCCTTGCGACTCTGTCCGACATCCTGACCGCTCCTGTCAGCACCAGCATGTTGAACACCGTCTGGGTTATGTATGACCAGACCGCGGAAACCGGTGTAGCGTCGGATGCTATCTCCGGAGGCGAGCCCGCATATGCTGAGAATATGGCGCAGGCCAGCACTATCACCGCCCCTTCCAGACAGGCAGAAACAAAACTTCTCAGAAAGCTCCTGCCCATCGCCGAAGTGCCTTCTCCCGCAAACGACGCCAGCGGTATCGGAGCCGCCGCGGTGAACATGTATATCCGGAAGAACCTTCCGTAGACCGAGAAGATCAGCACGAAGCTCTCAGCCAGCATGAATATCCCTCCTATGAGAGTCATGCACCACAGCGGTATCGATTCGAAGAACCCGCAGTCCTCCACTGCTTTCGCCACTGTTTCGGGAAGTGATATCTGCACCGCGCCGGTGAACCCCGAGGCGCTCATGACCGCGGCGATCACCCCCTGCACCACAGACATCAGCGACAGCATTATGTCCATCCCGTAGGTGATGGCCGCCTTGGCGAGAGAGAATCTCAGGAATGTCCTAATGACCGGTTCCGGCCTCCTTGTTTCAGCCAGTGACGCTCCTGCCCTTACTGCTCCTGCTGCAAAGAACAGCACCAGCAGCGCGTATCCTATGGCTTTGAGGCCCTCGTGTATCGAGCTGATCACTGCCCATACCGTTCCGTCGCGGAACTCCTGAGGAGGAAGAGTCAGGAGCTGCCAGATCTCTGCGAGCTTTCCGTTCCACGTATCCAGAGCGCTCTGCAGGTTCTCTATTATCCATCTGCCGTTCAAGGTCTTCCTCCTTTCATGCTGTCATCCCGGGTCTTCATACGCCTCCGCCGGTTATCATGTTCAGGATCTCCCTGGAGAAGGTGACTATCGCTCCTCCTGCCAGAGTCATGAATCCATTGGATCTCTGTGACGGGTCATGTGACTGGAACGAGAGTCCTATCTGGACTACTCCCCATCCCAGAAGGATCAGTCCCACTGCCCTTATCACCGAGAATATGAAATCGCTCAGGTTCTCTATCACCTGTATCGGATCTCCCGCTGCGGCATACACCGCAGGCACCGCAGACAACATCAGCAGAGACACTGCTGCGGCAGTCATCATCTTCTTTCTTTTATTCACTGCATTTCCTCCTTGTTCTCTTTCTCAGCAAACATTCCCTTCTTGGTCATCAGAGCGTATATCTCGTCCTCCGTGAGGATGAGGATATCGCTGCGCTCGCCTCTGACATCAGACTTCTCACCCGGTCCGAGATCCCGGAAGGTCACCGTAGCTGCGGACAGTCTGTCCTCTCCGTGGATATACGGAGGAGCTCCTCCGTCCGAAGTTTCCGATATCAGCGGATGGCGCATGATGCGGTACTTAAGGTCCTTAACAGGACGCTCTCCCCTTATGAACAGCACCGCATAGCGGTTGTCCATCATCCTGACCTCATCCGGCGTCATCAGCGGTCTGGCAATACTGCCGGTGTTCACCGACATTGACCCTCCTCTGCCTTTCGTCCTGCTGAAGGATTCCGTCTCTATGGTCGAACTTCCCAGCATCTTCGACACGAACTCGTGTGTGGACTGCTCGTTTCCTCCCAGATACAGCAGTTCATCGCAGTTGCCCACTATGGATTCCCACTGCTTATCGAAAAGAGCTCTGAGTTGTGTCATGTTCTGGATGATTATCGCTACCGATATCTCCCTGCTCCTCATGGTAGACAGTATCCTGTCGAAATCCTGCGGTATGGATACGGTCGCGAATTCGTCCATCAGGAACCTGACATGTACCGGCAGACTTCCTGCGTGTATCACATCCGCTCTGTAGTACAGTTCCTGGAAGAGCTGTGTGTAGAGCATCCCCACTATGAAGTTGAAGCTGGGGTCGTTGTCCGATATCACCGCGAACAGGGCCGTCTTTCTCTCCCCCAGCTCACTGATCTCCATCTCATCCGTGCAGGTGATGCCTGCCAGACTCTCAAGATCGAACTTCTCGAGCCTCGACAGAAGCGTTATCTGTATGGACTTGAGCGTCCTCGCGGACCCGCTTCTGTAGTTGCGGTATATCCTGACGCTGGGATGATCGGGAAGCTCCATCTCCTTGCGCGCGAACAGGATGTCCAGCGGCGACTCGTAGTCATCGTTGTCCTCCCTGACTTCGCCGCTGCGTATCATCTCCAGCACCATGGAAAAGTTCTGCTCTTCCGGAGGCGCGAATGCATGCAGATACATGATCAGACTCAGGAGCAGCATCGAGGCAGCGCGGTCCCAGAACGGATCGGAACTTTTTGAACTGCCCTCTGAAGTGTTCATCATTATATTGGACACAAGTTTCTGTATGTCGTTGTCATCCCGCAGATACACGAAGGGGTTGTAGCAAAGCGACCTCTCCATGTGGATGAGATCCAGTATCTTCACCTTATATCCCCTTGACATGAGGAAAGGCGCAGTCGACCTTACGAGCTCGCCCTTCGGTCAAGTGTTAATCGCACAAATTCTTAGTCTTTTTCATGTATCCTAGTCATAAGTAAGATTGATGCTTTGCTCTTTCAGCGTATTGCACACAATGTTCTTCTCCTGTTTGTATGTAATTACAGCTTTTCTTGCAATCTGACTTCTATTTCATGGCTTTTCTATTACCTTGAGACTGTATTTTAGTTATCTTCAAACCCTTTACATCGTTTTCCCTTTTGGTGTTTGCTACACAAGAACACAAAAAAGGCTTCGTAACTGTGTGCTACGAAGCCTTTTCACTCTGTGTTAATTTGCTTATTACATAAAAAGCTCTATTTTATACCGTCGAATTAATAGTGTTTTATGGTCTTGAATATATATCAATCTCTACATCGTTCAGAATCGGGTTCCCTGTATAGGGTAGTTTATAGACTGCAATATTATTGAGTTTTATGTTCTCAATTTCTCTATTCCTAATATCTGTGACGATTATTTTATCAAAAGTGATTGTATCAAATCCACCGTTACCGAACCGATATAACCAGGCACTTTCTCTTAATATGCTCCCTTGCTGTCCATAATAATCCACCTCTTTTACATCTCCGTTAGTAAATCGGATTATCATTCTGCTGTCAGCTGTCAGCCCTAAAGCGAAATCCCCGTCTACTCCTACCAAATTGAAAGACACAGATACGCAGTCTTCTACTCCTGAAACTTCACTTATCGATAAGTCTGTTACTTTAACTAAGTCAGAAGTAACAACATTTTCTGCAATTACTTCGTTTGCATCTTCAAACTTTTCAAAGAATGACCTGTATTTCTCCTCGATATTCGCTATAGCTTCAGATGATCTTTTCTCTGCCATATTGATTCGAGCTAAAGGTAAAAAAACTGTTCCAGCAACACATGCAAGAACTGCTATCACTGTCAAGATCCTGTTCCTAACAGTTTGCTTTTTATATGTTGTCACTGTTTCAAATGTTTCCTGTTCCAGCTGCTCTTTCTTTTCTTCATAATCATCTTTTGTTTGCTGCACTTTATCTTTGAACGCTTGATTGAACTGGCTGAAGTATTCCAGTATTCCTAATGCTTCTCCCTCTTTCTTTACAACAGCGTTCTGAAGCTTAGAGTACACTTTCAAACTGTTAAAAATCTGATCAATATCTTCCGGGGACAAATAAGTTTCTTTGTAAGATACGAATGACCTAAAACACTCTGGCAAGCATGAAATAGTACACAGGATTCCGTCCTTAAAAGAATAACAGTCTTGAACGCTTCCATTTATTCTGAGAGTACATTCTTCATTTGTAAAAACAACGAAAGAATAGACCGGAACACTTGGGAATCTCTCTTTCAATGCGGATATGTGGTATGCATTCTGCTGTACCGGATTATGAAACACTTCATTTGATTGTGTTCTAAAATACTGTGTCCATATCTCACCGTCGATATCACCGTATATGTCACCTTTGTAGTGTTTCATCTCAAAT
>JAFRAJ010000009.1 GCA_017405465.1 Oscillospiraceae bacterium | reverse complement strand
TAGAAGCTTTTCCTCTTTCTGTTAACCCACCTTGTCTCTTAAACAAAGCGGCGAGAGGCGATTTAGCAGGTCTGCCTGTCAGTCCCTGCTGAGGGGCCTTCCCTCATCCTGTGTGCAGCCTTGACAGCACACCACCACCGTACGTGCCGTTCGGCATACGGCGGTTCAACCCAAACAATAGTAATCCACGCAACTCAGAAGTCCTCGCTTTGCGAGGATTTCTTTGTTTATAAGGCGCAACCCGGTTGTCTTAACGACCGCTTGGTAGCGGTCTCCTAATGCAACTGATTGCCTCGCCATCCATTCTGGAGCTCCAAGTTTCCGCAGTCCCCAACATCTTTTACTGGGTTTCTTCCACTGTTTCCATATGACTACTCTCATGCGTGTTCTCAGGTGCTTATCGATTCTTTGGAGTACATTCATCATACTCCCGATCCTGAAATAGTTTATCCATCCGCGTATGACCTGATTCAGCATGGTTATTCTTCTATCCATGCTTATCGACCAACTGCGACTAGTCAACTCTTTCAGTCTGTTCTTGAATCTCTTCACTGAGTCCTGATGAGGTCTTGCTTTCCATCCCTCGCTGTCCTTCCAGAAACCGAATCCGAGATACTTGAGTCCTCCAGGCCTCGTAACTTTCGTCTTGGTCATATTGACCTTGAGCCCCAGTTTCTTCTCTATCCACTTCGTTATCGTATGCATGACCCTGTTTGCAGCCGCACTGCTGCCTACTGCTATCACGCAGTCATCTGCATACCTTACAAAGTGCAGTCCTCTTGCTTCCAGTTCCTTATCCAGTTCATTGAGCATGATGTTAGACAAGAGCGGTGACAGGTTCCCGCCCTGCGGTGTTCCTTTCTCCGTCTCCTCATACCTGCCGTCCACCATCACTCCTGCTTTGAGATACTTGTGAATCAATGATTCTGTATCTCCGTCATTGATGATTCCGTGGAATAAGTACATGAGTTTGTCCTGTGGAACGTTGTCGAAAAACTTTTCGAGGTCGATGTCCACGATGTAATCGTATCCGTCGCTCAGGTATTCGAGCAGTTTGATTATTGCCTGTTGCGCTCTGCGTTTCGGTCTGAATCCGTAGCTGTATTCGCTAAACAGCGGTTCAACTATCGGTGTCAGTTTCTGCGCTATCGCCTGCTCGATTATCCTGTCTACCACGCTCGGTATCCCGAGTTTCCGCACTCCGCCGTTCGGCTTGGGTATCTCTACCCTCCGCACTGGCTGTGGTGTGTACTTGCGGTTGCGGATCTTCTCGCGGATGCTCTCCCAGTTCTCGGCGAGATACTCTTTGACCTGTTCAGTCGTTATCCCGTCCACTCCGCTGGCGCCTCTATTTGCGACTACTCGCTTGTACGCCTGCGTCATGTTCTCTTTGGAGAGTATCTCCTCCAGAAGTTGCGACATGGGTTTGTCTCCTTTCCTTCCTTTGCTCTCGTACCCTTACTCCTACCTCCTGTGGGCCTTTTGCTCCGTTACGTCTTTGCTACTAGGTCCTCGTCGGATATGGGTACTTGCCTCAAGAGTTCCATTCGACTCTTGGGTTGTTCGGCCCTTTGCTCCGCTCCCATTACAGGAGTTTCATCACTACTACGGCCTTTGCTGACTTCTCACAGTTCGTTGTTACTGCGACTCCGTTTCGAATACGTCTACTCCTTGTCGTCTGTGAGACCTCGCGGGATAAGTCGTCAATCTTTCCTCGTCTGCCTGCCCAATTTACGCATACGGGTTACGGTCGCCTTTCGGACTTCGTGACACTTAGCCCACTCATCCGCCGTATACGCCTCTCTTTGGGTTTCTGTTCGTCAGGCTACGATTTCGCTATCCCTTCTTCCCGCCCAAACCTCGCGATTTGAACCTTGGGAGTCGCTTTGGGGTTCGTCGGCGACTACGCCCCTCGTGGACTTCCACCACAGATTGACGGCATGCCCGTCATACTAAGTATTAGGGGCTATGACTAAATCGTCATAGCCCCTTCTTTGTTTGAGCTGTTCAGTTTTACCTGATCTCTGGAGTCTGTAAGGTCAGTTCTTACTCTTCCTCACGTCTCCTGCGGATGATCATAAGGCCTGCTGCTGTCAGCATCGTTGCAAGTGAGAATCCGGTCCAGACTCTTGTCTCTGTCGTTGCGTCTGTCGGAGGCGGTACTTCCTTCTCGTATCTGTTGACGAATACGGCTTCCTCCGCCAGCTCCGGTTCTTCCTCTTCCACATTCTTCACATATGTCGTTGTCAATACAAGCTCTGTACCTTCGACCGTCACATCCACTGTCAGTGTGTATGTCGATGTGTCGTATGTGTATCTCGCGGCTTTGCCGGCTACCTCATAGATCGTATATTCATACGTTCCGGGTGCTGTGTAGGTCATATCACCGAACTCTGTCTCGCCTTCTCCGGTGACGCTTACTGTCTTCGTTCCGTCTTCGTCTGTTCCTTCAGGCATCGGTGCGCCTTCTGTCACAGCTTCCATTACGAATTCGAATGTCTCATCCTTAGGAGGTGTATCTCCGGTAAGTACCTTCTTTACAGGCGGATCATATGTCACAGGTGCGAATTCAAAGCTGTTTACGAATTCTACTTCCACTGTGTCCGTGGCTTCGCCGTCTACTGTGGCTGCTGCCTTCAGAGCTCCGCCTTCATCACTCACTGTTACCTTCACCTGATATGTTGTCGTATCGTAAGTGAATCCGTCTTCATCTCCGGTGTTTTCGTAGATCGTGTAGTTATATTCGCCGACCTTCGTGAACGCTATCGACTTGAACTCTGCCGTACCTTCTCCCTTTACATTCACGCTGTCAAGGACTTTTCCGTCTTCTGTCAGTACGAATGTGAACTCGGGCAGTACTTCTTCGCTCAGGTATTCCGCGTCGCCTTCAAGCACCTTCGTTACCTTGAATGTTGCTGCTGTCGGCTTCGGTTCATACGGGTTTGTGAACTCGGCTTTATTATTGCCTTCACCGTAACTCACTTCTGTTTTCAGCAGTCCGTTCTTGTCAGGATCTGTTACTTTCACCGTGACTGTGTAAACTTTCTCGTCGTAGCTGAATCCGTTCGTCGTTCCCTTTGTCTCTTCTACCGTGTAGGTGTATTCGCCGACCTCCGTGTAGTTCAGTTTCGAGAAGCTGAACGGTCCTGCTTTGCTCTTGACTGTCTCTACAGTCTCTCCGTCCTGCTTCAGTACGAATGAGAATTCCTCATCAGGTGCGCTGCCGGACTTGTCTTCGACAACTTTGAGGCCTTCGATGACTGCTTCACCCTTCGCTGAGTATTTGTTCGTTACCGTCAGCGTCGTGGTGTCGTCGCCTTCGCCGTATGCAGGTGTCGCTTTAAGCTTTCCGCCTTCGTCTGTTACTGTTACCGTTACAGGATATTCTGTCGTATCGTACTCGAATCCAGGTGCATTGCCCTTTGTCTCAGTGATCGTGTACTTGTACTCGCCGGCTTTGTCGTATGTGATCTCGCCGAACTCGCCTTTGCCTTCTCCGACTATCGTTACCTTGTTTCCGTCTCCTGCAGGCATCGGTACGTCTGTTCCGGCAAGCGTGAATGTGAACTCTGCTTTGTACTCGCCGTCGTACTCAGGATCCGCTGTGTCTTCGATCTCTTTGTTTACCGACAGAACGAGCTTCGTCTCTGCTGCTTTGTACTTGTTCGTGAATGTCAGCACCAGATCTTCTGTCTCTACGCCATCGATCTTTACTGCCGCTTCAAGCTGTGCCTTTTCAATGTTGTTGGTTACTGTTACTTCTACTTCGTATTCCTTCTCATCGTAGGTCCAGCCTTCTTCGACCTTCTCCGGGATCACCTCTACCAGCGTGTACTTGTAAGTTCCCGCTGCTTCGTATGTGATCTTTGAGAAATCTACTGTGCCGATCAGATCTTCTGTCGTTACGTCTTTCTCGTCTACGACTTCACCGTCTTCATCGACCAGCCTGAATTTGAATGTCTTGTCTTCTGCGCTGTTCGATTCGTCTTCGATCTTCTTCGTCACTGTCAGGGTAACATCGATGCTCTCCTGGCCGAACTGGTTCTCGAAATCAAATGCTGTCTTCTTGATCTCTTCTTTATTGATCTTTGCTACAAGAGCTCCTTCAAGATTGTCTGTGATCTCGATCGTTACAGCGTATTCCTTCTCGCTGTAAGTCATTCCGGCTGCGGTACCCGCGATCTCTTTCAGTGTGTATGTGTAGGTACCAGGCTCTTCGTATGTCTTCTTGTACAGTGACACACTTCCTGTTGCTGTAGTTCCGTCGAACTTGTCTACTGTCAGCTCCTTCTTGGCGATGACATTAGTATCATCCTCAGGATCATACATCACGAATGTGAATGTGGTCTCAACTCCTTCGAGGTATCCCTTAAGGGTCTTGTTGACAAGAAGTTCTACTTCTACAGGTTCTGTTGTGTATGTGTTGATGATCTTGTCGTTATTACTGTATTCCGCTGTGACATTCAGCGTTCCGTCGCCATTATCTTTGATCGTAACTGTCGCTGTGATGTCTCCGGACTTCTCTACTCCTCCGGGCAGCTCAGATGTCTCAGAAATAGTATATGTAAGTACTTTCTCTTTGAGATATCCGCCTTCCGGATCGATCAGATCATCCTGAGTGTACTTCAGTGCTGTGAACTCTATCTTTCCGTTCGCAGTTACTGTCTTATCCTCGATCTCCTTTCCGTCCGGACCAAAGAGAGTAAATGTGAATGTCTCTCCTTCTTTCCAGTCACGTCCGGTAAGTTCCTTCTCTGCCTCGAGGACTACTGATCCTTCTGCCTTGTAGGTGTTCGTGATCGTGTCGCTCTCCGGTGAATACGTAACTTTCGTTGAAAGTGTTCCGTCACCGTTGTCTGTTACCACTACTGTCGCTGTCACATCTCCGGATCCGCTCCAGCCTTTTCCGAATCCATCCTCACTGATGGTGTAGGTGTAGGTCTTGCCTGCATCGCTCTCATCATATTTGATGGCTCCGAATGTTGCCTTGCCGGGCTCTGTCAGTGTGACTGTCTTTGTGTCAGGCAGCGTTCCGCCTTCTCCGCTTAGAGTAAATGTCAGTGTCTTACCTGCCGGCCAGTCTGCTCCAACAAGAGCTTTTGTAACTTCTACGACTGCTTCACCTTCTGCTTCGTAGGTGTTGATGATCGTGCCGTTATTTGTGTATGTGACTTCTGTTCCAAGTGTTCCGTCACCGTTGTCTGTGACTTTAACTGTAGCTGTCACATTTCCGGAACCGGTCCAGCCTTTGCCGAATCCGTCTTCACTGATCGTGTAGGTGTAGGTCTTGCCGACATTTGACTCATCATATGTGATAGCGTCAAATGTTGCCTTGCCTGCTGCTGTCAGAGTAACTGCCTTCTTTTCAGGCAGCGTTCCGCCTTCTCCACTCAGTGTAAATGTGATCGTTCCACCATTTGGCCAATCTGCGCCGGCAATTGCTTTCGTAGCTTCAAGCTTTACTGATCCACTTGCTTCATAGGTGTTTGTGATCGTTGCATCAGAAGGTGAATATGTGACTTCTGTCTTAAGTGTTCCATCACCATTATCTGTGACTTTCACTGTAGCAGTCACATCTCCGGATCCGGTCCAGCCTGTTCCAAACCCATCCTCACTAATCGTGTATGTGTAGGTCTTGCCAACGTCTGACTCGTCATATGTGATAGCGTCAAATGTTGCCTTGCCAGCTTCCGTCAGAGTAATGGCTTTTGTTTCAGGAAGTTTTCCGCCTTCTCCGCTCAGTGTAAATGTGATTGTCTTGCCTTCCGGCCACTCAGCGCCTTTGATCGCCTTAGTTGCCTCAAGCTCAGCAGATCCACTGGCTGCGTAAGTATTAGTTATTGTTGCGTTATTTGTGTATGTGACTTCAGTTTCAAGTTTTCCTTCACCCGCATCCGTAACTGTAATCGTTACAGTGATATCGTCAGACTTTGTCCAGCCTTTGCCGAACCCGTCTTCTGTTACCGTGTAGGTGTATGTCTTGCCTGCGTCACTCTCTTTGAACTTGATCTCTCCGAATGTCACATTTCCAGCTGCACTTAGAGTCTTTTCAGTTACTCCGTCACTCGGCATCGGAGCTCCGTTATTACCTGTAAGCGTGAACTTAAGCGTCTTGCCTTCCGGCCAGCCTGCGCCTGCTAGAGCCTTCGTAACAGTGATCTCCGCTTTTCCGTCTGCACTGTACTTGTTGGTTATAGTAGCATCATCAGGAGAATATGTGACTTTTGTACCAAGTGTTCCGTTGCCGTTATCTGTGACTTCAACTGTTGCAGTAACGTTTCCGGATCCACTCCAACCTGTTCCAAAGCCGTCTTCGCTGACTACGTATGTGTAAGTCTTGCCGATATCGGACTCATTATATGTAATGGTGCCGAATGTGGCAGTGCCTTCTGCGGTCAGTTTGACTTCTTTCTTCTCAGGAAGCTTTCCGTCAGTGCTGTCAAGTGTGAAGGTAAGAGTCTTGCCTGTCGGCCAACCTGCTCCTTCCAGAGCCTTCTTCACTTCTATGACCGCTGTTCCGGTAGCTTTGTAAGTGTTGGTGAATGTAGCTTCTTTCGGATCATATGTGATCTCTGTATTAAGCTTTCCATCACCATTGTCTGTGACTTTTACTGTAGCTGTAATCGTAGCAGGTGTGCCTGTCCATCCGTCACCGAAACTGCTTTCAGTAATCGTGTAGGTATAGGTCTTGCCAATATCAGACTCATCATACTTGATGGCACCGAATGTGGCTTTTCCCGCTGCTGTCAGTGTAACAGTCTTTGTCTCAGGAAGTGTGCCGCCTTCTCCGGCAAGGGTTATCGTCAAAGTCTTACCTACCGGCCAGCCTGCTCCTTCAAGAGCCTTGGTCACTTCAAGGACCGCTTCACCTTCCGCTTCATAAGTGTTGACGAACTTAGCTTCAGGATCATAGGTGACCTCAGTCTTAAGTGTTCCATCGCCATTATCAGTTACTTTTACAGTTGCTGTGATCTCTGTAGGTGTTCCTGTCCAACCGTCTCCGAAACTTCCCTCTGTGATCGTGTAAGTATAAGTCTTACCGATATCAGATTCATCATATGTAATGGCTCCAAACGTTGCTTTACCTTCTGCTGTCAGTGTCACTGTCTTGGTCTCAGGAAGCGTTCCGCCTTCTCCGGCAAGAGTGAATGTCAATGACTTTCCTGTTGGCCAGCCAGCCCCTTCAACAGATTTGGTCACTTCAAGAATTGCTTCACCTTCTGCTACGTATGTATTAGTGAATATGGCATCTTCAGGTGAATAAGTTACCTCAGTTGCAAGAGTACCATCACCTTTATCGGTTACTTTGACTTTAACCGTAATCTTCTCAGGTGCTCCAGTCCAACCTTTTCCGAAGCCATCTTCTGTGACCGTATAGGTATAGGTCTTGCCTGCATCGGATTCATCATATTCGATCAGTCCGAAGTTGACCTTTCCTTGTGAAGTCAGCTCAGCGTAAGTATCCTCAGGCATCGGCGCGCCTTCTTCACCAGTTATGGTTATCTTCAGCGTCTTGCCTGCAGGCCATACTGCACCTGCGATCTTCTTCTCTACTACGATCTCCGCTTCACCAGTAGCTGTATATGTATTGGTAAATGTGGCATCTTCAGGGCTATAGGTGATTTCCGGTTTAAGAGTTCCATCGCCATTATCAATTACTTTAACAGTTGCTGTAATTGAATTCGGTGATCCCTTCCAGCCTGTACCGAAGCCATTCTCATTGATAGTGTATGTATAAGTATTTCCAGCATCTGCTTCGGTATATTTGATAGCTTCAAATGCAACTTTTCCCGGCTTAGTCAGAGTTACGGTATTTGTTTCCGGAACCGTACCTCCATCTCCAGAGAGCGTAAATACAATTGTTGCATCTTCAGGCCATTCAGCACCTTTGATAGCTTTGGTAGCTTCAAGTACAGCTTCGCCTTCTGCTTTATAGATATTAGTAATAGTATCATCTTCAGGTGAGTAACTTACATCAGTCTTAAGTGTTCCGTCACCGTTGTCTGTTACTTTAACTGTAGCAGTAATGACCTTACCTGGATCTGCTGTCCAACCAGCCCCGAAGCCGTCTTCTGTGATGGTATACACGTATACCTCACCGATATCGGTTTCATCATACTTGATGGCATCAAACGTGACAGTTCCTTGAGTTGTTAAAGTAGCTGTCGTTGTCTCAGGAAGTGTTCCGCCTTTACCGGCAAGTGTGAATGTAAGAACCTTATTATTTCCTTCATCGTCCTTAGGCCATCCTGCTCCTTTAAGAGCCTTAGTGGCTTTAAGTGTCGCTTCACCTTTTGCCTTGTAGATGTTAGTTATCTTAGCATCATTCGGTGAATACGTTACTTCTGTTTTAAGAGTTCCGTCACCGTTATCCGTGATTTTGACAACAGCAGTAATAATCTTTCCAGGATCAGCCGTCCATCCATCACCAAAACCATTCTCAGTGATAGTGTAAACGTATGATTTACCTGCATCTGCTTCAGTATAAGTGATATCTCCAAATGTTGCTTTTCCAGGTGCACTAAGAGATACAACCTTAGTTTCAGGAAGTGTTCCGCCTTCTCCAGCCAGTGTGAAGGTTATAGTCTTGCCAGAAGGCCAGACTGTTCCGTCTATAGCTTTGGTTGCCTCAAGAGTAGCTTTTCCGGTTGCCTTATAAGTGTTCTTAAAAGTATGTGCCTCAGGAGAATAGGATACTTCTGTCTTCAGTGTTCCGTCACCATTGTCTGTTACTTTTACAGTCGCAGTGATAGACTCAGGAGATCCTGTCCAACCAGCCCCGAAGCCATCTTCTGTGATGGTATATGTGTAGGTCTTGCCCGCATCTGCTTCGGTATAAGTGATATCACCAAACTTAGCAGTGCCTTCCGCGCTGAGCGAAACAGTCTTCGTCTCAGGAAGCGTACCGCCGGTTCCATCCAAAGTGAAAGTTATGGTCTTATTCTGCGGCCAAGCTGCTCCTTCAATATCTTTGATCGCTTCAAGGGTAGCTTTGCCTGTTGCTTTATAAGTATTTACAAGCGTTGCATTCTCAGGCGTGTAAGTAACATTAGCAATAAGGGTACCATCACCCTTATCGGTGACTTCAACTTTAGCGGTTATCGACTCAGGAACCGGAGTCCATCCATCTCCAAATCCATCTTCTGTGATGGTGTAGGTGAAAGTCTTTCCTGCATCAGACAAAGCATAAGAGATAGGTCCAAATGATACACTACCTGCAGAGCTCAGTGTGGCAGTTGTGACTTCCGGCATAGGAGAATCCGATGCTCCTTCCAGTGTGAATTTAATGCTCTTTCCTTCAGGCCATGCTGCACCAGTGACAGATTTCGTCACTACGATGGTAGCATCACCGCTTGCATTATAAGTATTGGTTATGGTATCGCTCTCAGGTGAATATGTTATATCTGCTTTCAGAGTTCCATCTCCATTGTCGGAGATCTTGACAGTAGCAGTCACAGCGCCGGAGGGAGTCCAGCCATCACCGAAACCGTCTTCACTGATCGTATAAGTATAAGTCTTGCCAGCATCTGCTAAGCCATATGTAATTGGAGCGAATGTAGCTTTTTCAGCCTTGCTGAGCGTAACCGTCTTAGTCTCTGGAAGCGTTCCGCCTTGTCCTGCAAGTGTAAAGGTCAACGTCTTGCCTTCCGGCCAATCTGCTCCGGAGAGCGCCTTGATTACTTCAAGTTCAGCTTTACCGCTAGCATCATAAGTATTTGTGAAAGCGGCATTTTGTGTTTTATTGACCTCGATAGTACCGGTATCGCCGGTCTTCTCTGTGATGGTATAACCAGCAGCTTCTGACTCCGTTACACTATATTTCGTTCCACCGGGAAGGTCTTCTATTACTATGTACTGCCCATCTTTAAGACCGAACGTGCGGTTTGTAGCTATTATTTTGCCTTCTGATACTTTCGAATCATCAGATGTCTTGTATACAGTATAGGGATAATCACCAGGTAACACTTCTCCAGACTCATCTTTGAGTTCCAATGTAAACTCAAAGTTTTTATTGGTATCTCCATTTACTACTGTCTTGGATACCTTGAGGTTACCCTTATTGATTTTATTGGTAACTACTACAGCAGCGGAAGAGTTTCCTTCCATGAGGTAATACGTCTTGCCGTCGACATTAACCTTCTGCTCATCAGTGAAATCCTTGAGAGTAGGATCACTTCCAAACCTGATCTGGTAAGTTATTCCATCAAGATCATATCCATCATGAGCTGTTTCTTCCACATAATAACGTGTATCGGCATCTACGTTAACGAATCTGATCTCATCTCCGGGATATATCGTAACTGTTGCGTCACCATTGCCATGAATATGATCTGTACGGCTGTATTTGACAGTTCCGTCATCGTTGAGAACGATATGAGATTCATACTCCGGATTCTTCTCTCCGTAGTAGATACGGTAGTCGTAGTAGTACGGCTGTCCTTCCGGAGTAAGCATGTGCATAGTGATCGTGAACGGATCGTCAGAATCTATCTCGGCTCCGCTCGGATCAACTACTTTCTTAGTGATGCTTACACCGCCCTTGATAGTATTAGTAGCGGAAACCTGTGAGATCTCCTTGCCTTCAATAACTCCGGTAATATTGCCGTCAGCATCTTTTTCAAACGTAAAATTGTGCAATTTACCATCGACCAACATAGGATGATACTTATATGCGGTCAACTCAAAGTGGCTGTTTATTGCCTCTTCTTTGAAATAGTAATCATGTCCAGCTTCAAGTATGCAGTATTGCTTGCCATTAAATGTAATTACCTGGTACTTTGTGGCATCATAAGCGGGACTGTCCTCACTGACCATGATACCCGTTGCAATACTCACGAACTTTTGCTTCTTCCAGTTCTCTTCTTCTTTAAGGACGATTCCGTCTTCAGCGCCAGGAAATACGTATTTGATATTATCCTTGTAGAAGTCAAGTTTTACCATTCCTTCTACTTCTTCACGCTGAGAAGGATCAAGTGTGTCATCCCACTTTTTCTCGAGATCCAGCTTGTCTATATAGAGAGGCATTGGATCTGGAGGAGTAAGTGTAATCGGATCCTGAGGAACCTTAGAAATAGTTCCATCATTATTAACTAATATGCTGTAATCAAGCTTCGCTTCAGTATTAGTCTTAAGCGAATAATTGCCCTCAGACCCAGTTATCTGAGCTTTCTGCTTGTCTGTCAGACTATCATAAGAAACCTTCTTGTTATTCAGGTCAGCGATAAGATCCATCGCATCCTGATCAGGCCAGACTATGAAACTGCAGGTAACAGTAACACCATCAGCAATAGTCAGATCATTACCATTCTTGTCTTTGGAAAGATCCCAAATTACCTGTTTGTTTGCATTGACTGTAGCTGCGGGAGCTTCGGCCCAAGGCGTTTCTTCGCCGTTAACAGTAATGGTATATTTGAAGTCATCAGGCGTTCCGTTCACACCTGTCGAATGGGTCATATCTGTGACGCCGTCAGTAAACTTAACATCAGCAAGAGAAAGAGAGTTCGTAATGCTCCTGAGGATCTCTTCGAAGGCAGTTTCAAGCGCACTCGCGTTTGCAGCTGCATAATATGTAGCACTACCATGCCCTGCAGCTGTCGCTTCATTTGCATCTTCAGTCAGGTCCTCCATTCTGCTGACACTGCCGAAAACACCAATGTTATAAAGCTCATATCCGGCATTAGTAAGAGCAAGCGCTCTTGGAGCAGCCTGATTGTAGCAAGTTTCAATATTTGCATCCGTTTCCTGCCCGCTACCGGCCTGATTACCCGCGTTGTTTACATATCTTGTCGGGTTACCGTCAGTCAGGAAGATTATGAACATCTGCTCATTCGGCTGAGCAGTATGTTTTGCATCAGCAAGAGTTTTAGCATCGATAAGCGCATCTTCCCAGTTAGTACCGGTGTTGTTTTGATACGTATAACCTCTGATAACATCTGCTGCTGTCGATGTGCTTGTGGTCCACTGAGAACTGTTTCCAGGTGACCCCATATCGTTAAATGAAACGAACGCCATCTCAACGGTGTCAGGATTAGCTGCTGTATTATGACTGAGCAGGTCATATGCAAGTTCTGACGCAGCTGCGATAGCAACCTGATCACGTCTCATGTTATTTACAGAACTACCATACCTTGGCCCGGAATACTGCGTGTAAGTATAGTTTCCTGCAGATCCTGACCTGGTATATACGGTGGCATGGTTATCGTAGTTACCAACCTCGCTGTACGAACTGCCGTTTTGGTAGTACAACTGCGGATAATCGGTGCCCACATGTCCGTAACGTCCGTATTCCGCAACAGGACGTCCGGATTGGCCTGTGGTAAACTGCATACTTCCGGAACGGTCCATGATGAATACAACATTGACCTTAGGGTTCGTAGTCTCACTTTTTGCTGAACCTGTAACACTAAGCTTCAACGTGTAAGTTCCGTCTCCATTGTCAATCAGCTCTTTACTTGATTCCGGCACAGGGTATTGCGCATCATCAGCAGCGTTGACTCTAATAACGCCGACATCAGGCAGCATTGCCACCACAAGTAAGATCGCCAATAAAAAAGAAGCAATCCTCTTAATGTTCATAATCTCTTCAATCCTCGCTGTAGTATTTTTTATCTTAAAAACATACCGTTTTATAGAACACGTATTTTTGAATATTTCTCGCTGATTTTAGTAATACTCAGTAATATACTACATCAACTACACCACTACTTTCTACTGTTTTTTGCCAAAAAACAGTAGGTAACGGTCATGAAAAAAGTGTATATTTTATATCCAAATTCTAAATCTTACTGCTTCGATAATACGGAGATCGCTCATCAACATCCTTTTCTCATGTTGACCTTGCAGAGAATACCGTTTATCTCTTTGCATGAGTTGCTATTGCTGATTTATCGATTTGCTGGAATATTCCAGATATTGCAGCTTCTGTTATTGTTAAGAAAAAAGCTGATGCTCTCTTTGAACCTTTCGTTTCCATAAGGTCTGACAATAAAATCGCTTACATGCTTCTGCATAGCTAATCCTGCGAATTCTTTGTCATCGGTGATCCATATTATCCTGGAAGCAGGATATCTGGCTGCCCACTCTGCGACTTCGTTCATTCCTCTTGCCCCATTCAAAGCCACGATTATAAGATCATAGTGTTCAGAATAGTGGCCATGTCCATCAAGAGGGTCCTTTCTTACCTCTGCCTGCACAGAGATATCTTTCAGAATGTCCGTCAGCCTTTCATATTCGTTGTCATCCTTTGTGTAGATAAGCGTCCGCAATTTCTCTTCCTGCCATTTTTATTTAGACTAGTTACACAGGGTATCAAAATATATTTTCTCTATATTTATATTCAATATAATTCGATAAAGCTCTGTCTTGTTACACACATTCTTCTGCACTATTATATTAGTTATTATTTAACGCATGTTATTATCTGGCACGAACAGACATTGGACAGGCACGAATAAACCTAGGAAGGAGGACATGATGACTTTCGCAGTGATAGATGACTCTTCGGAGATCCTCTCCGTAATGAAAGATCTGATAAATGAATACGCGGCAGTAAATAGGCTAGATCTATCTGTCGACTGTTTCTTGTCACCTGTGTTGTTTCTGAAAGGATACAGACCTTACAGGTATTCTCTGGTCTTCCTGGATATTTATATGGATGAAATGAGCGGCTTGGATGTTGCTTCCGAGATACGTAACAAAGATCGAAATGTCGTTATTGTTTTTCTGACGTCAAGTAATGAGCACCGTCCGGAAGCGTTCCGTTTTCATGCATTCGATTACATTATGAAACCTGCAGACCGCTCAAGAGTGTTCGGCGTTCTGAATGATTTCTTCCAGCTCCAGAGTAATACTGATTCTGAGAGATTCAGTTTCTTTTCTGACAGGATATTATACAGTCTACCGATAAACGAGATAGTTACGATACAGACCTCCGGACATTACCTAGACGTTCTTGATGCGGAAAAGAACACTTACCGGACCAGGATGTCTTTTTCAGATGCCCTTAAATTACTGGCTCCTTCAGGGAGATTCCTTCAGCTGCTCCGAGGCGTTCTTGCAAATATGGACTATATATCCGGTTTTTCTGGTGACACATGTATCCTTTATAATGGAACACGTCTTCCTGTGACTATCAGACACGTTCGCGAACTGGAGGACATATGGAAGAACTATAAGTTCAAGAAGATCAGGGAATCTGCAAACGGGAGAGAGATACAATGAACAGTTTCTTTGCGCATCTTCTCACTTATCTCCCCATTATCCCTGCTGCCGTCATGTGCTGCACTCCGATGAGAAATCACTTCAAGTACTCGAAGTTGCGAACTTACGCAGACATGATCATAACTATATCCTTATCATGTCTCATTGCATCATGGTTGGATTACAGTACCAGCATCAATTTCACACCTCTTGCGATCATAATGTTCCTCGTCTTCTTTATTGCATATCATTCCCGCCTTACTGTCCATATAAGCAAATCGCTGGCTGTTTTCTGCTATGTGCTGGCCTTGATGTCCATCATCTCATCAACTACTACTGCTTTAGATGCTGTCTTCAATCCGGATGCAGGACAGGATACCATCACATGGCTATATATCGCTGGTCAGCTAGGGTTCAGCGTCGTTGCAGCTCTTCTTCTTTTCTCTCCACTCAGAACTTATGGAATTGAGCTTGTAGATACACTGGACATTCCAGGCACATGGTTCACTCTTGTTCCGCAGTCACTGTTATATACTGCTGTTTGTCTGGTGATGACTCCCAACGACTATCGTTCTCTGTACGAAGGTCATAACTTCAGGAACTATGTGATAATCATTCTGTTTATGGCTTTGTCTCTAATAACAGGTGTTATCAGTTTCTACCGTGTCTCGGTAGGAGTCAGGAATCATGAGAGAGCTGAAACGTCACTCTCCATTTTGGAACTGCAGGAAGCCCAGTTTGAACAGCAGCAGAGATATCTGGAGGAATCCGCTGAGCTCCGTCACGATTTCAGGCAGACGATGTATACCTTGAACGGGCTTCTCCAGGCAAAAGATTACTCGGGTCTTTTGGAATACTTTGAATCGTATTTCAGGAAAATTCCTGAGAATCCCGTTAGAAGATTCTGCCTGAATCAGCCTTTGAACGCACTGCTGAATTATTATGCCGGTGTTGCACAAACAGACCATATTGCTCTCAGATGGCAGATCGATCCCCTAGATGATATCAGCATTTCCGATGTCAGTCTGTGTACCGTAGTCGGCAATATTCTCGAGAATGCTGTAGCAGCATGCCGTGATACAGCTATAGAGGGTAGGTTCATACAGCTTTCAATAATCGATGAGAACGGAAACACCTTGTTCGTTGTGGAATCCAATAGCTGCCGTAAGAATCTGAAAAAACACGGAGAGACATATATCTCATCGAAACATGATGGCGGTATAGGACTAGGTTCTGTCACCAGAATAGTTCAGGATCACGGTGGTTCTGCAGATTTCTCCGACAGTGACGGTGTCTTTTATTCAAATATTATGATTCCACTGACAAAGGATCACTAACTGTTCTGATACCAGTCAAAAGAAACAACGCTCCGCAGTCCGATGGCTGCGGAGCACTTAACATATACTAGGTGTGTATCAATATGAACCGTTCAAAAGAAATAATACGTGTCAGTTTTACAGGTATTCTGGCTAACCTTCTGTTGGTTGTGATCAAAGCTTCCGTCGGTTTTGCAGCGAATTCCACCGCTATCATTCTTGATGCAGTCAACAATCTCAGCGACGCCCTGTCATCTGTTATAACCATCGTCGGCACAAGACTTGCGAGAAAAAGTGCAGATAAAGAACACCCTTTCGGTCATGGAAGAGTAGAGTATGTCACATCATTCATCATTGCGATATTGGTCCTTACTGCAGGTGTCTCATCCTTCAAAGAAAGCGTAGAGAAGATCATATCTCCTCCAGTGACTAGTTATTCTGCGGCCACTGTCGCGGTGATTACTGCTGGTATCATCGCAAAACTGTTTATCGGCAGTTATTTCATAAAAAAGGGCCGAGAACTCAACTCCGGTTCTCTCAGCGCTTCCGGAACGGATGCCAACGGAGACGCTCTGATATCTTTTGCTACATTGATCTCTGTCCTGGTCTCCCTTGTTCTTGGTATAGAACTAGACGGTATCCTTGGTGCAGTGATCTCCGCATTCATAATCAAGACTGGTATCAGTATCGTCACATCTACCATAAGTGACATCATTGGAGTCAGGATAGATAGCACACTGGCAAACGGTATCATAGATACAGTCTGTTCGTTCCCCGGAATACGAGGTGCATATGATATGATCATCCACAGCTACGGTCCCGAGGAATATCTCGGTTCCCTGCATGTGGAAGTTGACGATGACATGACAGTCAGGGAACTGGATGCTCTGACGAGAGAGATAGTGAACAAGGTCTATTCCAAGTACGGTGTCTATCTGACGATAGGCGTTTACGCATCTAGTGATACTGAGGAGACGACAAAAGAGATCCATTCCGCAGTCCACGAAGTCATCTCAGGATACGCTGCGGTCCTTCAGGAGCATGGCTTCTACCTTAAGAAGGAAGAAAACAGCGTCACCTTTGATCTTCTGGTAGATTTCAGTGAACCTGATCCCGACAAACTTATTGACCAGGTCAGAAAAGAACTGGAGGCCCGTTTCCCCGGTTACACATTCAATATCAATCTCGACAAAGACTACAGCGACTGAAAGGATGCCGGCAGCATAAACTGCCGGCTTTTACGATGAGATACAACAATATTACAAGAGCGGTATTTCTGAACCGTCCGAACAGATTCATCGCCAATGTGCTCTTGTCGGACGGCAGCACTGCGGCAGTACACGTCAAGAACACCGGAAGATGCAGAGAACTTCTGATAAGCGGAACCACTGTCTACCTGGAGCGCTCCGACAACCCAAGGCGTAAAACTCAGTATGATCTTATCGCTGCAGAAAAACACGGGTCCGGACTCTTCAATATCGACAGCCAGGCAGCAAACACCGTCATGAAGGAGTGGCTGGATAAACTGAACTTCGATATAGTCAGACCGGAGTACACATACGGAAACTCCCGCATCGATTTCTATATGAAGCGTGGCCAGGAAGAGTTCCTTCTTGAGGTCAAGGGCTGCACCTTGGAGAGAGATGGTACCGGATACTTCCCTGACGCACCGACCGAGCGCGGGACGAAACATCTGCGCGAACTCATCTCAGCCCGTAAGAACGGCATCAATACAGGGATCGCATTCGTCATGCAGGCTGAATGCATGGAAAGGGTCGTGCCTAACGCAGATACTGACCCTGTATTCGCCGCGGTTTTCCGGGAAGCAGAAGAGGTTGGTGTCGCCGTCTTCTTCTGCAAATGCAGTGTGGCTCCGGACAGACTCGAGATCACTTCTGCGATACCTTCCGGCAGCAGTTCATCTGCTCTCTGGAGGCTGGACACTTCCGCTCTTTCAGCAGATAATTGAGTTATAGAATTCTCCATAAATGATAATGATCATCTAGAATACAGGAGGCTGACATGTCCCGCTACTCCATAGGAATAGATTTCGGAACCCTATCCGCAAGAGCGGTCGTTATGGACCTTTCCGACGGAAAGGTGATATCTTCTGCTGTAAGCGAATATACCCATGGAGTAATCACTGATGATCTTCCATGCGGCATTTCTCTCGCGGTGGACTGGGCTGTACAGATACCTCAGGACTATCTGGATTCCCTCTCCGAATGCGTCAGAAAAGCTGTCAAAGAGGCAGGTGTCTCCCCGTCCGATATCGCCGGGATAGGAATGGACGTCACAGCCTCGACCATGCTGCCGGTAGACAGTAATGCGGATCCTCTCTGCGAAGATCCGAAGTTCTCACAAGATCCTAACTCTTATATAAAGCTCTGGAAGCATCATGCTGCACAGAAATATGCAGACCTCATAGAAGAGACTGCCCGCCGTTCCGGCAGCAGGCTTCTCGATCCATTCGGAGGTCATATATCAGGAGAGCACTTCCTTCCCAAGGCAATGCAGATCGCCATTGAATCCCCTGAACTGTATGATCGCTCGTTCCGGATCCTGGAAGTCGGAGACTGGCTAGTCTGGAAACTCACCGGAAAAGAATCACGCGGCTACTGCGCCGCTTCCTTCAAGACTTACTATTCAGAAAAGGATGGAGATATCCCCGCATCCTTCTTCTCTTCCATATCTCCGCGCCTTGAGAACCTCTCAGACAAATATCCGAGAAACGTTTTGTTCCCCGGAGACTGCGCCGGTACATTGACAGAAGAAGGCGCTGAACTGCTTGGACTGGTTCCGGGTATTCCGGTAGCAGCAGCCGGCGTGGATGCTCACACCACTGTATACGGCTGCGGCGTCAGCCGTCCCGGCCAGTTCCTGATGATAATAGGTACTTCTACCTGCGAGATGCTGATAAGCGATACTGAGAGCCGCACAGAAGGTATCAGCGGAGTAGTTTATGACAGCATATTCAAGGACACATATACATACGAATGCGGTCAGTCCGGAGTCGGAGACATGTTCGGATGGTTCGCAGATAACCAGGTACCTGAAGGGTATAAAAAAGACGCTGAGGCAAAAGGTCTCAGCGTGCAGCAGTATCTTACAGAAAAGGCTTCTTCACTTGAGGTCGGAGAGAACGGTATAGTCGCGCTTGACTGGCTTAACGGAGTACGTTCAACTCTCATGGACTTCAGTTTGTCAGGTACCGTAGCAGGACTTACAACAGAGACGACCCCGGAAGAGATATACAGAGCGCTTCTGGAATCCACTGCCTTCGGATGCAGGAAGATAATAGATACTCTGGAGTCCGACGGCGTCAGCATCGATACGCTCATAGCGACAGGCGGTATTCCTCACAAGAATCCCCTGCTCATGCAGATCTACGCCGATGTCATGAAGAGAGACGTATATATCGTAGAGCGTGATCAGACAGGCTCGGTCGGCAGCGCTATCATGGCTGCGGCTGCAGCGTCAGGCGGGTTCAGTGTTCTCGCTGATCTTACTGAAAAGTATGCGATGCCTTTCGGGGCCGTTTACCATCCTGATAAGAAGTCGTCAGAAGTATATGACCAGTTATATGATATTTACTGTGAGATGTATTTCTTCTTCGGAGAAAAAAACAGCCTGATGCACAGGCTCAAAGATATAAGAAAGAATTCACGGGAGAACTGATATGTTTGTAGACAGCACGAAATTCAGCGGCAGATGTTCCTGCGGCAGAGAACATGACATGGTCACCAAAGCTGCGGTGATAGAGTCAGGTGCCTTGTTCCGGTTTGAGAAGTATGCTGAGAGATTCGGCATCACAGGGAAAAGATGCGTTCTTTATGACGAGAACACTTATGCCGCGACAGAAGACAGACATCCTAAAGGTGAACAGGAGCTGATCATGTATCCTGAGAATCTCCATGCAAATGAGATCTCCACAGCATGGGTTCTGGAACGCCTTGAGGAAGACGTGGAAGTCATAATCGCAGTCGGAAGCGGTACAGTACATGACGTCGCCCGCTTCTGTGCGCATGAACGCGGCATCCGTTTCGTTTCCTGTCCCACCGGAGCCAGCGTGGACGGATTCTGCAGCACTGTCGCCGCAATGACATGGCATGGTTTCAAGAAGACTCTTCCCGCTGTAGCGCCTGAAGTAGTAATCGCTGATACCGACATCATAAAAAACGCTCCTGACGAGCTGGTCAGAAGCGGTGTCGGAGACATCCTCGCCAAATACACTGCCCTGGCTGACTGGAAGATGGCTCACATCCTCACCGGGGAGTATTACTGCGAGCGCATCGCCGAGATCACTCAGCAGGCAGCTGACGCGGTCGTCGAGAGCCTCGACGGCATCCTGACGGGAGATCCGGAAGCTTATGAGAAGGTCACATATGCTCTTGTGATGAGCGGTATCGCCATGCAGATGATGGGCAACTCCCGGCCGGCATCGGGAAGCGAACATCACGTCTCCCACCTGATTGAGATGGGTCCATCCGGTCTTGATGTCAGATTCCAGGCTCTTCACGGAGAAAAGACAGGTGTCGGATCAGTGGTAGCGCTCAAGGAGTACAAACGCCTTGCAGCGATCGAGGGCATCGCTCCTTATGCAAAAGATTATGCTCCCGTTCCGGAAGAAGTCATCAGGGACTATTTCGGCGAGAAGCTCGCAGATTCCATCATCACTGAGAACGCAGAAGACTGTCTCTCTGCTCTGGACAAACAGACTCTGATCGATAAGTGGCCTGAGGTCAGAGCAGTCGTCGATTCCCTGCCTTCCTCGGAAGAAGTCTATTCACTGCTGGAGAAGATAAGCGCCAAACGTTCTCTCGAAGAGATAGGCGTCACTGAAGCTGACAAAGATGCGATACTTAAGTATTCTCCTTTGGTCAGGAACCGCCTGACGCTCATGAGAATCCGCAGGATGCTTGACCTCTGATACGAAGAATATACCTATATAGTTTGAAGCACACCATGCGGTGTGCTTCATTTTTAATCAGTCTGTTTGTCCGAGATCGCGCTTCTCCTGTAGAGTATCCATCTGTCGATATCCAGCGGATCCACTCCTTTTCTCGGGAATGTTTCATCAACTTCATCAGGACAGGGTCTGTACTCCAGGAAGGATGACGTGTATGCTCCTTTGCCTGAAGTCAGCGTCCTGAATCTGAGCGGATAGTCCATGGCTCTCGAGAGCGGCATCACTGCTTCCAGATAGAATCTGCCGTCTCTTATCTCCGGAGACGAGAACTCGCCTTTCATATCAACGATATGCCCCAGCACCTTTCCCAGCATATCCTCGGAAGCAGAGATACTGGCCTTGATATACGGTTCCAGCAGTTTTGTACCGCTGTCAGTCAGGGCTCTCAGAAAAGCGACCGGCGTACACACGAAGAAATCCAGCGGATGGGTATGTACATTGTGGCTCATACCGTCTGTGAGCGTAACGAGGGCATCAGTGACTTCCCATCCTTTGATCCCCTGAGCGGCTGTCTCATAAACACTGGCTTCTACATGGTGCTGATATCTTCTGACCAGCACGTCCTCTTTTATAGCAGAACGGAATACCAGTCCGCTACCCAGCGGAAGCGGTTCAACTGTAAGTTCCACGATCGCCCAGCATGGCTTGGGCATAACGTAAGCCCATTTCCCTCTGCCGGTCCCGGCGGGGGTCTCTTTATAAACTACTCTGGGCTCAGTCATACTGCATCCGATGCCGTATCTTTCCTGAAGCGTCTCCTCCAGGACTTCCCTTTGTATCACTCCGGTGATCCTGACGCTGATCTCCCTGGTCGATGTATTGTAATCCACCGCCAGCAGCGGTTCCTCGTCTGTAAGCTCCCTGAGAGCCGCAAGAAGATCCTGTCTTCTGCTCTCTTCATCGGGTTCAACTCCTACCATGATCATCGCCTCTGCTATGGAAGCGTTTCTGTCCTCTGGCATGCTGCCCAGCGCATCTCCGTTCGTAAAACCCGACAGTCCGCAAACTGCTGCGACTTCTCCGGCTGAGAAAGACTGCAGGTCTTCATATTTTCTTCCGGAATATCTTCTGAGCTGTGTCACTTTGTCTTCCTGTCCTGACGGATCCCTGACTGCATCCCTGACCGAGATCTTTCCTCCGAACAGTCTCACGAAGCATATCTTTCCCATGGTGTCATCATGTATGACACGGAATACCTTTCCTGACAGAGCTTCTGTCTCCAGCGCGGATGAATCAGGCAGGAACTCTGTTATAGAGTCAAGGAGAGTTCCGATCCCCTGTCCGGTCTTTGCGGAAGTGCAGATCACAGGCACTGCCTTTCTTTCTTTGCATGCTTTCGCAAGAGATCCTCTCCATTGCTCTTCCGGGATATCCTGAGAATCAAACAGTTTCTCTTCTATTTCAGGGTCTATGCCGGCCAGATCCAGCATCATATCCTCTTTTTCGCTATCGGAAAGCAAGGTCTCCTCGCATCCCGAATCTCCTTCCGAGACGAAGCTGTTTATCCTTACTGCTCTGTTCTCAGTGAGTTTCCTGAGCTGGCTCATCACTGCGGATATATCGCTGCCTGTCCTGTCCACCTTGTTTATGACAGCGATCACCGGGATCCCAAGCTTCTCTGCAGCTCTCCAAAGGACCTCAGTATAAGGCTGTACTCCGTCCACTGAAGTGACTGTCAGCACCGCTCCGTCCAGGACAGACAGAGAACGCTCCACTTCCCCTGCGAAGTCTACGTGTCCCGGTGTATCTATAATGCATATCCGGTCCCCGCGATGATCCATCTCAGCACATGCAGCAGAGACCGATATTCCCCTTCTTCTCTCAACTTCCAGCCAGTCCGTCGTCGCTGTGCCGTCGTCAACGCTGCCCACGCTCCGCACCGCTCCCGTGAATCCGAGCATGCGTTCCGTAAGCGTCGTCTTTCCCGCGTCAACGTGGGCAAGTATCCCGATGTTGAACCTTCTTCCCATCAGACCACCTGGTATATATAGCATTTGAGGTATTCGGTATCGGGTGCTCCGGACAGCACAGGATGATCCGGAGACGCTCCCCTCTTTTCCACAGTCCGAAGAGACACTCTGGCCTTATATGCTGCGCTCTCCACCGCCTGTGAGAACAGTTCAGGAGTCATGAACCTTGAGCATGAGCATGTCACAAGATACCCGCCTCTCGGCAGCAGTCTCATGGCCAGCGTATTGATCTGTTCATATCCTTCCGAGGCATTCCTGACAGTCGCTCTGCTCTTTGTAAAAGCAGGAGGATCCAGTATGATCATGTTCCACCTTCTGTCGCCGGATTCCATAGCGGATCTCAGAAACTCGAACACGTCGTGTTTCTCGAAGGTGACATTCGTCAGTCCGTTAAGAGCGGCGTTTTCCCTGCTCCTGTCAATGGCGGTCTGGGATATATCTATGCCCAGGACACTCTCTGCTCCTGCTGCCGCGCAGTTCAGTGCGAATCCTCCTGTATGAGTGCAGCAGTCAAGCACATTCATGCCCGCAGCCAGTCTCGCCGCAGCTGCTCTGTTATATTTCTGATCCAGGAAATATCCTGTCTTCTGTCCTTCCTGCACATCAACGAGGTATCTGATCCCGTTCTCCGTTATAGTGACGTCCCTCTTCTCGGAGAGCCTGTATCCCGGAAGATCCATATAGCCCACACAGTCAGCCATCCCTTCCAGCTCGCGGTTGCGTCCTTCACTGCGCTCCATAACAGAAGATATCCTGACCCCTCTCTCTGCCAGCACATCAAGCAGCGCAGAGATCACCATCTCTTTCTGTCTGTCCATCCCAAGGCAGTTTACTTCGACACACAGCACATCCTCATACCTGTCCACAGTGAGTCCCGGGAATCCGTCTGCATCCCCGAAGATCAGCCTGCAGCATGAGAAATCGTTTCCCATCACGCGCATTCGATAATCTACCGCCCACTCCGCTCTTCTTTTCCAGAAGGCAGCGTCGACAGTATCGTTCGCGTTCTTTGAGATGACCCTGAACCTGAGTTTCGAAACGGAATTGTAGAAGCCGGCAGCAAGATATCTTCCTCTTTTCGTGTAGACAAGACAGACCTCGCCGTCTTCCGGGCGGTCATCTGCGGTCACTTCCGTGTCATATGCCCACGGGAATCCGTTTTTTATCTCCTTTTCGGCCTTCTCAGAGACCGTTATCTTCTTGATTCCATCCATCTTATCCGTAAGCTCTCTTTCAGGAGCAGCGCTCAGCAGTTCCGGCTCCATCTTCTTTTTAGAACAGTATATATGATAACATAACATCACCGGGTGTTTTTGGGATAACGATGCATCCGTACAAGCATGAAAATGACAGGAGATGACAGTTCATGAGCGCACTTACCGAACGCGTAAACGAGATCGCAGAGAAGAACTCTGAGCGGTTCCTTGAGTTCTTCCGTTACCTTCACAGGCACCCGGAGACCAGCACCAAGGAATACGGTACATCTTCCTATATATCCGGCATCCTTAAGGATCTCGGTATCGAGATCATAGATATCGGGATGGAGACCGGTGTCGTTGGAGTGTTGAGAGGCGGCAAGGAAGGACCTTGTATTGCTCTGCGCTGCGACATAGATGCTCTTCCTGTCACTGAACAGTCCTCCTGCGACTTCCCTTCTGAGAACGAGGGAGTGATGCACGCCTGCGGTCACGACAACCATATGACCTGCCTTCTCGGGGCTGCGGTCATACTCTCTGAACTGAAAGACGAACTGTGCGGAAGCATCAAGTTCATTTTCCAGCCAGCCGAGGAAAGAAATCTCGGAGCAATTGCCATGGTCTCAAGAGGTGTACTTGAAGAGCCTAAAGTCAACGCCTGCTTCAGCTTCCACAACTCGCCCGAGATACCTACTGGTTCTGTTGCGGTCCTTCCCGGACCCATCATGGCAGGACTGAATACCATAGATATAACAGTGACCGGCAAAGGCGGTCACGGCGGGATCCCTCACCGCAATACCGATCCGGTGGTCGCCGCTGCGGCGATCATACAGTCTCTTCAGACGATAGTCAGCCGGAATATAGCTCCTACTGATTCAGCTGTAGTCTCTGTATGCAGCGTCCACACGTCCAATGAGATGATAAGCAACGTCATTCCGGACAAAGTCTCCATGAAAGGCACTGTGCGTTTCTATTCGGAAGATGACAAGAAGACTGTCAACAGAAGAATAAAGGAGATCACGGAAGGCATCGGATCTGCGTATAACTGCGAGACAGATTTCCAAACCTCGGAAGACCTCCCCGTCACATCGAATGCTCCTCTGCCCGGATACATGGACCTTTATCCGATCGCCCTTAGAACTGTAAGAGAGATCGGCGCCGAACCGGCTGCACCTGCCCCCTCCGGAGGCGGAGACGACTTTTCTCATTATTCTCTCGGAGCCGGAGGAAAGCCCGGTGTCCCCTCTTTCTTCTATTGGCTCGGCATAAGAAACGAGGAAAAAGACTGTGTCTATTCCTGGCACAGTCCCAGATATAAGACAGATCCAGATTCGATCTCCATCGGTTCACGTCTTCTCGCGGTATCCGCTCTCAATACAATAGAAGAGATCCAATACTAAATATCAGCGCGGCTTGACAAGCCGCGTCCTTTTGTACTATATTACTTGTGCACAACCAATTGTGCACAAGTAATATCAGGAGAAATATTCTGAATGTCGATGGAAAACAAGGAATTCGATGCTCTCAAACTGAATAATCAGGTGTGCTTTCCTCTTTACGCCTGCACCAAGGAACTCGTACGTCAGTACTCTCCTTACCTCAAAGAGCTGGGGCTTACCTATACGCAGTATCTTGTCATGATGGTGCTGTGGGAGAAAGGGACCGTTTCTTCCAGAGAACTCGCTGAGTGCCTCAGGTTGGACTACGGGACTCTCACTCCTGTTCTCAGAAGGCTTCAGCAGTCAGGCTATCTCACGAAGGAACGCTCAGCAGAGGACGAACGCCTTCTCACTCTGTCTCTCACAGAGAAAGGAAGAGATCTGCGCAACAGTGCAACTGGGATCCCTCCAGCTATAGCGGAGTGCATGGGACTGTCCAATGAGGAATTCATTCAACTGTACTCACTTGCCTACAAGGCATTAAACCATATGGAACAAAGAAATATCTGAAAAGGAGAAACATCATGTCCACCGTATACGATTTCACAGTCAAAGACAGAAAAGGAAATGAAGTAAATCTCGGCGATTATGCAGGAAAGGTCCTTCTTATCGTCAACACCGCCACAGGCTGCGGTTTCACGCCCCATTACGAACCTCTTGAAGCGATGTACAAAGAGTACAAAGATCAGGGATTCGAGATCCTCGATTTCCCATGCAACCAGTTCGCGAACCAGGCTCCCGGCACGGAGGATGAGATCCACGAGTTCTGCACCGTAAAGTTCGGTGCCGACTTCCCCCAGTTCGCCAAGATCAATGTGAACGGAGAAGAGGCTGATCCTCTCTTTGCGTTCCTCGCCACCGAGAAGCCTTTTGCAGGATTCGGAAAAGGACTTAAGAACGTCGCCCTCAAGACATTCTCCGACATGAACAACAAGACCTTCGGAGACAAAGCCTACATCAAATGGAACTTCACTAAATTCCTTATCGACCGTGAAGGAAACGTCGTAGCCAGATTTGAGCCTACCACGGATATGGAAGAAGTAAAGAAAGCTGTTGCAGCTGCACTTTAAACATGGCCATAAACCTAACTTTTTGACAGGAGGACCTCTTTATGAAGATCAAAGCAGTCAAGCTCTACGAAAACGGATTCATGACTCAGGCTCTTGCCTTTGGCGGAGAAGGGATGGAAGGCATAGATCCTTCTGTCAGATACCGCTCAAGCCTTCAGAACTATGTGATCGACACCGGCAGTGAAGTCATCCTGGTCGATACCGGCATGCCTGCCGAAGTCCCTGATGCTGTTCCGGAAGCCGACACTCTCATATATATGGGGAGCAGGATAAAGCCCTATACTGAAGCACTTGCAGACCTAGGCTACGCTCCTGAACAGGTCTCCAAGATCCTGGTGACCCATAAGCACGCTGATCACACCGGTGAACTGCGCGCTTTCCCGAATGCGGTGATCTACGCATCCCGTGAGGAATGTGCAGCAGCAGAACTGCAGTATCCGAATGTCGTTCCTGTTGATTTCACTGACGGACCGTATGCAAACTTCGAGAAAAGCCAGAAGATAGCGGAAGGCGTTTTTTTCATTGACGCAAAAGGACACACCACAGGAAACAGCATCGTCATCGCGGAAGACGGCGGCCTCTTCTACATGATACATGGCGACGTCACCTACACTGATGAAGCTCTTTATGAGAACAAGCTTTCGGTCGTCTTCGAAGATATCGCTGCAGCCAGAAAGACTCTTGATGCTGTAAGAGAGTTCATCAGCACCCACCCGACCGTGTACCTGTCCACTCACACCCCTCTCGGATACGAGAATCTTGAGGCGAAGGCCGTAGTAGATCTAAGTTCTCCTCCGGAAAGCAAACCGGTCGGTGAGATCACTTACGGAGAATCAAGCGGCAGATATGTCTGCTCGGTCTGCGGATATGTATACGATCCCGCCGAAAATGACGGAGTCGCATTCGAAGATCTTCCTGAGGACTGGAAGTGCCCCAGATGCAGACAGGGCAAGGACAGATTCAACCGCGCGTAAGCTCGAATAGGAGTAGAATAATGAAGACAGCAGTGAGATACTACACAAAGACAGGCAATACCAAACGTCTTGCAGAAGCTGTTGCTGACGCCGTCGGAACAGAAGCTCTTCCGATCAGTGTTCCCGTAGATGAACCTGTGGATATCCTCTTTCTCGGAAACTCATACTATGCTTTCAGCATCGATCCTGAGGTAAGGAACTTCATACGTTCACTGGATGCGGACAAGATCGGAAGGATAGTCAATTTCGGTTCTGCCGCCATGCTGAATTCCACTTGGAAGAAGGTCAAGGAGGAGGCAGACAAAGCAGGGATCCTCATGGATGAGCGTGAGTTCCACTGCAAAGGTGAATTCATGGGAATCCACAAAGGCAGGCCTGACGGCAATGATCTCAAGGCGGCTGCAGATTTCGCAAGAAGCATTATTGAAAAGGAATGACTGGATAATGAGCGATATCGTAAGGACAGAAGACCTCAATGTTGATGAGGCTTCACGGGAAAAAACTATAGTCAAGACCAGTGTCATCGGCATACTGGCCAACGTATTTCTGGCGGCATTCAAAGCATTCGTGGGATTCACTTCGAATTCCATAGCCATCGTCATGGACGCAGTGAACAACCTCTCCGACGCTGCCAGTTCCGTCATCACTATCGTCGGGACCAAGCTCGCCGGCAAGGAAGCTGACAGAAAACATCCGTTCGGATACGGACGGATCGAGTATATAAGCGCTATGGGAATATCTTTCCTGGTCCTTTACGCTGGCATCACCGCTTTTATAGAATCCGTAAAGAAGATCATCAGTCCCGAGACTCCCGATTACTCTTTCGCTTCTATCGCGATAGTTACAGTCGCAGTCCTGGTCAAGATCATCCTGGGAAGATATGTCAAGGCGGTCGGTGAGAGAGTGAATTCAGACTCACTCATCAATTCCGGAGAAGACGCAACGCTCGATTCTGTTATTTCCGCGTCTACTCTGGTAGCAGCTCTGTTATACCTCTTCTTCAATATCTCTCTTGAAGCATGGCTCGGAGCTCTTATCGCTGTCGTGATCATAAAATCCGGCATCGAGATGCTTAGCGATACCCTGTCCAAGATACTCGGTGAACGCGCTGACGCCGCGCTTGCCCTGGAGATCAAGAAGACCATCACCGGTTATCCGGATGTCAACGGCGCTTACGACCTTGTGCTGCACAATTACGGCCCGGATTCCTACAACGGGTCAGTGCATATCGAAGTACCGGACACCTTGACGGCGGACGATCTGGACAGGATGCTGAGGAAGATAACAGTCGATGTCTATCAGAAACATAATGTCATCCTCACTGCGATCGGTATCTATTCGGACAACACACATAATCCGGAAGCTATTGAGATCAGAGAGAAGGTCAGAGAGATAGCAAAGAAGAATCCTTACGTCATCCAGATGCATGCCTTCTATCTTGACAAGACAGAGAAATCCATCCGCTTCGATATAGTCGTTAGCTTCGATGCTCCTGACAGACATCTGGTCTATCAGGATGTCCTGGAAAGGACGCAGCAGGAGTTCCCCGGTTATGATATCCAGATCGCAATGGATGTTGATTTCAGCGAGATCGCAAAAGAATAACATTCCGTCACATTCAAAACCCGTCTGTGCTTGCAGACGGGTTTTTCTTTTCCTGCAGATCTGAATTTATTTTACGGAATACTGTTGACACATCTGATTATACTGTATATACTGTGCATACACAGTCATTGAGGTATTAACGCATGCAATTACTTATCAATAACAGAAACGGTGTGCCTATCTACGACCAGATATACGGTCAGATCAAGGATCAGATCATCAACGGATCACTCAGGGAAGATGATCCGCTGCCTTCTATCCGCAGTCTTGCTAAAGACCTGAAGATAAGCGTCATAACTACAAAACGAGCTTATGATGAACTGGAGAACGACGGATTCATCTATACTCTTCCCGGGAAAGGATCCTACGTAGCTCCGAAAAACACCGAACTGCTCAGAGAGCAGAATCTGCGCAAGATAGAAGAGCATCTTTCCGAAGTCGTAAAGCTCTCAGCATCCTGTGCACTTGACAAAAAGACCGTCCTGGAGATGGTCGAATTATTATGGGAGGATTGATCACGATGGTCAATGCAATAGAGATACGCGATCTCTGTAAATCCTATCCAGGGTTTACACTGGATCATCTTAATATGACGCTTCCGACTGGATATATACTCGGTCTTGTCGGAGAGAACGGAGCCGGGAAAAGCACTACGATACGCCTTCTGCTTGATCTGATCCGTCGCGATTCCGGTGAGATCTCTGTGCTGGGAAACGATCCTGCAGAGTCCGATGCATCCTGGAAGAATGATATCGGCGTGGTCCTGGACAGTATGGGACTTCCTCTTACGGTAAATGCCGTTCAGGTCGGAAAAATGATGGCTGATGCTTTCAGCAGGTGGGACGCAGAGAAGTACGATTATTATCTTGACCGTTTCGATGTCCCCAGGGACAGAAGATTCGGAGAGATGTCCAACGGCACGAAGATGAAGCTCGGCATCGCTATAGCTCTCTCACACGATGCGAAGCTCCTGATACTTGACGAAGCTACAAACGGTCTCGATCCTCTGGTGCGCGACGACGTGAATGAAGTCCTGATGGAGTTCACCCGCGAAGAGAATCGCTCTATACTGATCTCTTCCCATATCGTCTCTGACCTTGAGAAGATATGCGACTACATCGCATTCCTCCATAAGGGAAAGCTGATGCTCTGCGAGGAGAAGGACGTGCTCAGTTCCCAGTACGGTATTCTGTCATGTTCCGAAGATGTGCTCGAGACTGTCGCACCGGAAGCAGTGATCCATGTCACCAGAAACACATACGGCTGCAGAGCAGTAGTACGCAGGGACAGCATTCCCGAGGGTCATTCTGCAGACCCAATAATGATAGAAGAACTCTTCGTCCTTATGGCGAAGGAAGGAGAACAGCCATGAAAGCACTTTTCAGAAAAGACATCTATGAGATAACCACGTCTCTCAAGAGCGTGATCCTCATATGGCTCATATTCCCGATAGTCGCAGCGATCAATCCCAATGCATCCTATTTCGTCCTTTACATCGGTCTTCTCGCCGGCACTCTGTCCTCCACGCTCATCAGCTATGAAGAACGGGAAAAGTGGCCGCTCTTTGCCGGAACTCTTCCGGTATCAAGAAAGCAGATCGTGACCGAAAGATACTTACTGACGCTGCTTCTCGTCCTGGCAGCCACAGCCATAGGAGGGCTCGTTCTCCTGTCATACCATCTCCGCGGTTACTCCGAGTATGCTTCCATTGGACTGCTGGTGCAGAATTTCTCCACATCTCTCGTAATGCCGTCTCTGCTGCTTCCTTTCACCTATCGATATGGTATCGAGAAGAGCAGATACATAGTGATGTTCCTGGTCATAGGTATTGCACTTGGTTCTCAAAGTCTTTCATCCATATTCGAAAGAAAAGACGGTATCATGGATCCTACGCTTCCCCTGATCGTGATCGGATGCCTTGTCCTGTTCGGACTGTCTTATCTTTTCTCCGTCAAGTGGTATCAGCAGCATGATATAGCTTGAGTCTTCCAATTAAAATTCAAGCCTCCGTTCTTTCACAAACGGAGGCTTTCGTATGTCATTCTGATTTTCTGATCAGTATCAGATCGCGAAATCACCTTTGTCGAAGACGACTACTTCCTTGCCATCCTCTGTAGTTCCGACGATATGCATGTCTTCAGTGCCGATCATGAAGTCGATATGGATCACAGAATCATTGAATGTATATTTCGGATCGGGGCAGTTGCTGCCGAGGCCTCTTCCGAGAGCCAGATGGCAGGAAGCGTTCTCATCAATCAGAGTGGTGTAGTATACCAGACCGCTCATCGAGATCGGTGAATGATATTCGACAAGTGCGCATTCTCCGAGATAACCGGCGTTCTCGTCCATATTCACGAGAGCTTCCAGCATCTCCTTGCCCTCATCAGCCAGTACTTCAACGACCTTGCCGTTCTCAAAGCGGAATCCGAAATTTTCTACGCTCTTACCTCCGAGGATCAGGGGTCTTGATGCATAAACGACACCGTTGGTCCCGTACTTCTCAGGAGTCGTGCAGATCTCTTCTGACGGAATGTTCGCAGCATGTCTGATATAGTTAGCCGGAAGTTTGAAATTGCCCATCCCGAAGTGAGAATAGGGAGTCAGCTCAACTGTGAGGTCTGTTCCGTTGGAAGCAGTATAATGGAGCTTCGTGAAGTGATAGGAGTCCATGATATTGCCCTTCTCTCCTCTTGTGCGGCTCTTCTCTTCCCAGGTCTCTACTACATCGTTGTCCTCATCGATATAGCACAGCTTGAGCAGCAGTTCCCACAGATGGTTCAGTCTGTCCTCTTCCGGGATATCCTTGAGGATATAATCAGCCCACTCCTTCGTCGGGATCATGGCGATGCACCACTAGCAGTGTTTTTCTCTGGAAGCCTTGCGCATGATGTTCCTGACAGCATCAGTGTGTGTGAAAATGGCGTTCGCCTGTTCCTCAGGAAGATCTTCCATCAGTGCGGGGTTGACGCCTTCCAGTCTGATATAGCAGGCTCCTTCATCCAGATACTTCTGGCACTGAAGCTCTTCCCAGTCTTCTACTTTGCGCACGTCATCCAGGTTTCTGTACATAGCAGCGATCTTGAGATTCGGCTCATCCAGATAATGCACTACAACGTTCCCCGCGCCGAGCTTATAGCACTCTTCTGCGAAGAGGGGCGTAAAGGCTGCGCCTTCTATTGCAGCTTCAACGAGAACAGTCTGTCCGGGCTGGACATTGAGTCCGACTCTGGCCAGCATGTATGCATATTTGCGCTTCATTTTTTCCATATCCATAGTCAATTTCTCCTTGCAACAGTTTTTTGCTCTTCCGTAATTATATCATTATGCGTTAACATGGAAATAAGTAGATGTTGGTCAAAGAAAGAATTCAGAAAGAAGGTGACCCAATGAGCGAATACAGAAAAGTCATTACCAAACCCGGCGAAGTGCTCGCTTATGAGACAGTATTTGAAGAGAACCCCTATCTGAGGACAGGAGTACCGGAGAAGATGGGTACAGTCGAAAGGATCGACTACACCACCTCCGTATATGAGAACGGCATAACATATCACAAGACAGCATATGCCTATCTGCCCTACTGCTATGACAAGGACGACAAATCCAGAAAGTACAACGTCTTCTATTTCCAGCACGGCAATACCTGCGAGCCCGCGATGTTCGCCATCGGCGGAAACAAGTACATGTTCGACATGCTGTTCGATTCCGGTGAGCTGGATCCCTGCATCATCGTCTTCGTGACGTATTACATGGATCCGATGCGCGATGCGGATATCAGGATACAGACCGGCGGCGCAGAAGCAGGCGACGGATGGACTCCCGGCATTCCCGGCAACTATTACAAGGAGATCATTCAGGACATCATCCCCGCAGTCGAGATGAGATTCAACACCTATCTCGAGGATCCTTCCGATGAAGGCATAAAGGCCACGAGAGATCACCGAGCATTTGCGGGATATTCAAGAGGCGCTGCATGGACGTGGAGAATGTTCCATTATGATTTCGAATATTTCAGATATTTCTGCCCCACCAGCGGTGGCATCTCCTGCGACAAGCCTCTGCCGATGCCTCCCGGAAGCGGACCGATGCCCACCTGCACAGACGAGGAGATAGTGGACTATATCACTGCTCCGATCAAAGCTCATCCCGAACTTCCGTTCTTCATCTATGCCGCGAGCGGCGGTATGAGAGACGGCCCCGGAATGCGTCTGCAGGTCAAGCTTCTAACAGAGCAGGACTGCTTCTCCTACGGCAGTGATCCTTCAAAGAACAATATCCTCTACTCCCTGTCGGATTACTATCACACCGATTATCTGGTACCGTATTATTTCTGGAACTATCTCAAGGTACTGTTCAAGGCCTGAGAATCTATCTAACACAGGAGACCGCCCGACAAAGCCGGACGGTCTCCTTTTATGTTTCTGTATTTTTTTCACAGGATCTCGTTTCCGTCGATAAAGACTCTCTTGACCACAGTGTCGCTCACCATCGGATCTCCATCTGCGAGAACGATGTCAGCATCTTTCCCAACTTCCAGAGAGCCTACTCTGTCGGCAATGCCGATCTGCTTTGCAGGGTTGATCGTAATGGCTTTAAGAGCGTCGAACTCATCCATTCCGGCCTTTACCGCAAGTCCTGCACATAGCGGCAGGTATTCCTGAGGAATGACCGGAGAGTCGGTAACTATTGACACCATGCAGCCTCTCTTTGCAAGGATGCCGGGGGTCTCCCAGGACTTGTTCTGAAGCTCGAACTTAGATGCATGTGTAAGGGAAGGACCGACTGCCAGCGGATACGGGCAGTTCTCAAGCTTATCGGCGATGAGATGTCCTTCTGTCACGTGCTCGATCGTGAGATCAACATCAAACTCTTTAGCAAGTCTGATCGCCGTCAGTATATCGTTTGCCTGATGCGCGTGCAGCTTGAGCGGTATCTCTTTCTTGAGGACCGGGATCATAGCTTCGCACTTGAAGTCAAAAGCGGGCTTCTTTGAGATATCATCGCCGGCTGCTTCCTTCTTTGCCAGATATTCCTTTGCCTTGAAGAGCATATTGCGGATCACGGCTGCAGTGGACATCCTGGCTGCGTTGCCCCTCTCCCTGTATACGCGCTTCGGGTTCTCTCCCAGCGCACCTTTCATGGCTATAGGCGTCTTGATGATCATGTCATCCACGCATATTCCTGTAGTTTTTACAGCGATCCATGTGCCGCCGATGGCGTTGGCGCTGCCCTGTCCTGTTGCAACGGATGTGACTCCGCCTTTTGCTGCGTGATAGACTGTGGGGTCGAACGGATTAAAGCTGTCTTCTGCTCTCAACTGAGGAGTGCAGATATCTCCCGACTCATTGTAGTCAGCTCCTTCAAAGCCGATCCCCCAACCGTCAAGTCCCAGATGGCAGTGAGCGTCGATGAATCCCGGATATACCCTGAGTCCGGTAGCGTCGATGCATGTCTCGTTTTCCTTTACCGGCAGTGATGCTCCTATCTCCGTGATCTTTCCGCCATCCACGCGGATATCTGCAGCATAGGGCTCTCTGTTTACAGCGTCATAGACTGTACCATTCTTGATTATCATTTTTACCCTCCTGAACAGATCGTCCGGATATCCTCTATTACGGATCCGCCGATCCTTCGATTTACTGATTTAAAGTATAACAGCAAAATGAGGAATCGTATATACGGTTCCTCATACTAATTATCTTACATTTTCATACGCCCGGCGTATGGTTCAGCCTATGGAAACGCGGTAGCAGACCGGCAGGTCTCCTTCCGCTGCAGTCCCGTCTATCTCGAGTGCTTCAGATGTCCTCCTGTACGGTACCTCCCCGAAGCCCAGCATCTCGACCTTTTCTATAAGAAAATCATGTATCCCCTTCTGCCTCAGTGTCTTTACCATGGCAGTCCGGGAAGGTCTCATCTGGAAGACATACAGGTATCCTTTCTTGTAGGTAAAGCGGAAATCTTCGCTGGTGAACTGCTTCTCATCTCCGTCCATGAAGAACCCTTCCACGGCGTTGACCTCACCTTCACCGAACTGTCTCCAGTATGTGGTCCCGTATATCCCTTCGCCGTTCCTCCTGAGCCATTCTCCTAGAGTCCTCAGGACTCCCTTTTCCTGATCTGTTATCGTTCCGTCAGGTCTCGGTCCGACATTTATCACAAGGTTCCCGTTCTTGCTCACGATGTCAACCAGGTCACAGATCACCTGTCTCGCGTTCTTATATTCATTGTCTGTGGTATAACCCCATGAATTCTTGCCTATAGCAGTATCTGTCTGCCAGTATTCAGGTGATATTCCGGTAAGCGCTCCTCTCTCCACATCGAACGTAGCAGATCCGGGCGGAAAAGCTTCATGCTTATAGGTAATAGTAACTTCCGTTCCCCATTCTTCAGCCCTGTCGTAATAATAAGCAGCAAGCTTTCTGAGATACGGTTTGAATGCATGGTTGTGCACCCACCAGTCAAAATAGAGTACAGAAGGACGGTAATTGTCTATCAGTTCGCATGTCCTGACCAGCCAGTCTTCCATCCACTCGTCAGTAGGCCCGACCGTGAATGTATCCGCCGTATACTTGTGAACATCATCCGAATGGAATTCCTTCCGGTAGACCGCGGGGCCATAGAAATCTCTGTACCTTTCATCCTGAACGTCACTTGGGAACGTCCTTCCCATGTTCATAAAGAAATAGTGCTCTGCCCTGTGAGTAGACGCGCAGAAGACAAGCTCCTGTCTGAGGCACTCATCTCTTATCTCACCGACCACATCCCTCTTAGGTCCCATCTCTGCAGCGTTCCATCGGTTCATCCCGGTCCTGTACATGGCAAATCCGTCATGATGCTCGGCTACAGGCATCACATATCTGATCCCCGCTTCTTTGAACATTGTTACCCATTCTTCCGCGCTGAACCTCTCTCCTTTGAAAAGCGGAATGAAATCCTTGTATCCGAAATCCTTCTGATTCCCGAAGATCTCTCTATGATGCCTGAATTCTTCATGGGCAGGATCATACATGTGACGGGAGTACCATTCATTCCCGAATGCCGGAACACTGAATACCCCCCAGTGGATGAATACTCCGACTTTAGCGTCCATATACCATGCAGGAGTCCTGTGATTGCACAGAGAAGTCCAGTCATCCTTATATCTCCCGCGGGCAATGACTTCATCTATAGTTTTCAGATATTCCATTTTGTCCATTTCCTGATTCTCCGCTCCTTTAGTTTTATGATGACAGCAGAAAGACGCCTGCCGGGTCAGCAATTGAGCGTCATCTGATTCTATTCTTCCAGCAAGCATGCTTTGTTGTCCAGTATCATTGCAGAAAAAAGGAGTGTCCGCAGTTATCCTGCGAACACTCAATATGGTCCCGAAGGAGATAACGGATTTGACACTAATACTATGAAAAGTGCGGTATCCGCAAGAGTTTCAGAGCTCGATGCTTCTGTATCAAGGTATCGGGCTCTTCAATTTGATCATTATGAAGCTTAATTTAATCATTTGGCTAGAACCGTATTAAAGCCCCAGACCGGAGACTTTTACATCTACAGTCTGGGGCGCGTTACTTCTAATCAGAAAATTATCCGAACAAGTCCAGACGGACATTGACGGAATTTTGGCCTGCGGTATTACGTGCTCGCGTTTTCATTCAGGATCCGCATGAACTCTTCACCGGTAATAGTTTCATGTTCATACAGATACGAAGCTAGTTCATCCAACTTACCGCGATTGTCCTTTAGAATGGCCAGTGCTTTTTCGTGCTGCTTCCGTACCAGTTCGACAACCTGTGCATCAATTTTGCTTTGTGTTTCAGCGGAGCAGGCCAGGGACGTATCACCGCCAAGATACTGATTCGTTACCGTCTCCATTGCGACCATGTCAAAGTCCTCGCTCATTCCGTAGCGGGTGATCATGGCGCGGGCAAGCTTTGTAGCCTGCTCGATGTCGTTGGCGGCTCCCGTGGTAACGGAACCGAACACCAATTCTTCTGCAGCCCGTCCGCCGGTGAAAGTTGCGATCTTATTCTCCAGCTCCTGCTTATTCATCAGATAGTGGTCGTTATTCTCCACCTGCAGCGTGTATCCCAAGGCACCGGAGGTGCGGGGGATGATGGTGATTTTCTGCACGGGAGCGGAGTTCGTCTGCTTCGCTGCAACCAGGGCGTGACCGATCTCATGGTAAGCGACAATCTTTTTCTCCTGATCCGTGAGAATCGCGTTCTTTTTCTGGTAG
>JAFRAJ010000008.1 GCA_017405465.1 Oscillospiraceae bacterium | reverse complement strand
TCTTTATATCGGTTCTTTTTTTCTTTCAGCTATTTTGTCTGTTTCAGAGCTTCCTGAATTTTTTCTTTTGAAAGACTGGCAAATATAGCCGGCAGTACTCTTTCTACATCCATTCCGATCATTTTGCCTGTCAGTTTAAGGTTCTTGTTGCCCATCATCGGCTTTATGAGTTTAAGTATTGACAGCGCCATTTTTCCGATACAAGACTTAATTTCTGCCAGCGCCCGTTGCGCCACCGGACGTACATCAGTACCGCGCGAATGCATTCGTCCAAAGCCATGCCTACATAAGCGCCTACCGCCAACCAGCCCAGCTTCACACCAAAGAGCCAGGTTCCGCCGGAGGCACACAGGAACATAAAGATAATTCCTATCGTCATGGGATAGATCGCGTCGCCACTGGTTTTCAGGGCAAAGCCGTAGACCAAATTAGCGGACCGTCCGATCTCCAGGAAGATATCCACGATCAGCAACGTACCCACCAGCCAAATCATGTCCGGGTTGTCGGTAAAGAGGCGCCCACAATCGGCTTTGAGAATATAGCAAAGAGACCCGAAACCGCAACGCCCGCACCGATCCCCAACACCGCTGCCCCACATTCCGATAGGCTGGGTACCTTCTTCATCTATGTAAATATATTGTCAATTGTTAGCAAAGGCCATGTATGTTATAATTTTCGTCGTGTATTTTCCAAATCATTATATACACAGATAGGAGTTCTAATTTTGTATTCACCTGAACTTGAAAAAGAGTTGGAAGGCATATGCATGCACATATGTGGCTGCGGTCTGGATGAAGTATCCCCCAGACAGGCTTACAGAGTACTTGCAAACATGCTCAGGGACCGTCTTGATCAGTCCAATCTTGCTTTCAGAGAGAAAACAGCAAAGGAAGAGAGAAAACAGGTATTCTACATGTCGATGGAATTCCTTGTCGGCACCTCTCTATACAATAACCTCTTTAACCTTGGTCTTCTTGATGATGTCAAAGACATCTTAAAGGCCCATCATCTGGAACTTCACGACGTAGTTGAAGTCGAACCCGATGCAGGTCTAGGAAACGGCGGTCTCGGCCGTCTCGCTTCCTGTTATATGGATGCTGCAACCTCGCTCAATTACCCGGTTACAGGTTTCTCCATACTTTACGAATTCGGCATCTTCAAACAGAGGATCGTCAATGGATGGCAGGTCGAATTCCCTGACAACTGGCTGTCAGACGGATCCGTGTGGCTCAGGAAACGTGAAGAGGACGCTGTCGAGGTGAGATTCGGCGGTCAGGTACATGAGTGGTTCGACAACGGACACTTCAAGGTCGTCAATTCAGATTATGAATCCGTTCTTGCCATTCCATATGATCTTTATATCTCTGGATATAATACCGATTCAGTTAACAGACTCGTACTCTGGAGCGCAAGCAATCCTCACAGCTTCGATATGGCAGCGTTCGCACGCGGAGACTATCAGTCCGCACTGCACGAGAGCAACCGCGCACAGATCATATCAAAGGTACTCTATCCTTCTGATGATCATATAGCCGGTAAGAAGCTCCGCCTCCAGCAGCAGTACTTCTTCGTTTCAGCTTCACTGCAGAGCATCCTTACCGAGCATCTGCAGAAATACAAGACCCTTGACAATCTGCCTGATAAGGTAGCTATACACATCAACGATACTCATCCCGCACTTTGTGTTCCCGAACTGATGAGACTCCTTCTCGATGAATGCGGTCTCGGATGGGATGAAGCTTGGGATCTGACATGCAGGACTCTATCGTATACCAACCATACGCTCATGGCAGAAGCTCTTGAGCACTGGCCGTGCGACCTGTTCGAATCTCTGCTCCCGAGGCTTTACTCGATAGTAAAAGAGATAAACAGACGCGAGATGGAAAGGATCATGGAGTTCTATCCTGGAGATCAGCCTAAATGGGACTATATGGCAGTCATCTCCAACGGAGAAGTCCGTATGGCTAATCTTTGCCTCGCCTGCTGCCACAAGGTCAACGGAGTTTCAAAACTGCACTCTGATATCCTGATAACCGATGTCTTCCATGACTATTACCACATGTACGAATCCAAATTCACCAACGTGACGAACGGAATCGCGTACAGACGCTGGCTCGGTCAGGCGAACCCGAAGCTCTCTGCTTATCTAAAGGAGCTGATCGGTGATGAGTACATGAAGGATGCCGTTTATCTCGAAGACCTTCTGAGACACACCGACGACAACAGAGTCATGGACCGTCTTGCTGAGATCAAATATGAGAACAAGGTGCGTCTGGCTTCATATATCGCCGAAAACAACGGCGTAGTTGTCGATCCCTCATCCATGTTTGATATACAGGTCAAGAGGCTTCATGAATATAAGCGTCAGCTTCTCAATGCATTGAATATTCTTAGAATGTACAACGAGATCAGAGACAATCCCGATAAGGAATTCGTCCCCAGGACCTTCGTATTTGCAGCAAAAGCTGCTGCGGGATATACACTTGCAAAACAGATAATCAAACTGATCGTATGCATATCAAACCTGATAAACTCAGATCCTATTGTAAGAGATAAACTCAAAGTCGTCTTCCTGGAGGATTATAAAGTATCTCTTGCAGAGATTATAATTCCGGCAGCCGAGATCTCAGAACAGATCTCTAATGCAGGAAAGGAAGCCTCTGGAACCAGCAACATGAAGCTCATGCTCAATGGCGCAGTTACACTTGGTACCCTGGATGGAGCGAACGTCGAGATAACTGACCTTGTCGGTACTGATAACATCTTCCTGTTCGGTCTCACTACAGAAGAGGTAAATGAACTGAGAAGAAGAGGATACCGTCCTCAGGATTACGTCACACCCGAGCTCAGACGAGTTCTGAACATGCTGACTTCAGGAGTTCTTGGAGACAGCTTCGACGGAATCATGTATTCTCTCTTCAATGATAGCGGCTGGGCTGATCAATACATGACCATAGCCGATTTCAACAGTTATGCAGATGCTCAGCGCACTGTTTCCGAAGTGTATAAAGACAAATACCGCTTCAACAGGATGTCGCTGATAAATATCGCGAAATCAGGGTTCTTCTCCTCTGACAGATCGATAAGAGAATACTGCAATAACATCTGGAATCTGTAACCTGACTCAAAACCGCTGCTTCGGCAGCGGTTCGTTTATTTATGGGTTTATTGACTTGAATCGACGTGAATAACTACAATTAATACAGTTATTCCCAATTTATTAATGAGGTGAATATATATGAAGAAAGAGATCAGAGAGAACCAGGCACTGAATTCCCACATCCTGAATTTTGATTATGTTCAGAAAAAGATGACGATACCCACTTCACAGAGTCCTATCGATCCTGCTGCAGGCTCAAAAATCGTTATGCCGTCTCCAGGCTTCAGCGGAAGCGGTGTCCCATATGAGAGCGTTCCCGGAGTCAAGATCCTTGATAACGGGAAAGCTGAGGTCACATTCTTTGCACCCGATGCCAAACGTGTTGAGATAGCCGGCATCGGAGGATCCATGCAGGGCAGATATGACATGGAGAAGTCAGAAGACGGATACTGGAAGATAGTTCTTGAAGAAGTCAGATCCGGTTTCCATTACTGTGTATTCATCGTTGACGGTGTTATGACATACAGTCCGGTCCTTCCTTTCGGATTCGGCTGTTCCTATGTCATGAACTACTTTGAAGTACCTGATGAAGATTCAGAGTTCTATCTTTTGAATGATGTACCTCACGGTACCATTCATATGGAGCTTCTCAAGAGCAACACGACCGGAAGATACAGAAACCTTTGGGTATATACTCCTTACGGATATGAGACCTCAGGCAAAAATTACCCTGTCATGCATATTCTCCATGGCGGCGGCGAAAATGAGACTGGTTGGTTCTGGCAGGGCAAGTTGAACTATATTGCCGACAACCTCATTGCTGCCGGAAAATGTGAAGAAATGATCATTGTAGCCAGCAGTTTTGCAGCTCCCAAAGAGCTCGACGATGGTACTTTCGTGGATAAAGGGTTCCCGGAGATCATGTGCAGTGAGATCGTTCCGTTCATCGACAGCAAATATCGCACCATAGCTGACAGAGAATACAGAGCTATGGCTGGTCTTTCAGCCGGCGGTTCAATGGCCCGTCAGATTGCTCACGGTCATCCAGAGTGCTTCGCCAATCTGGGACAGTTCAGCTGCGGCGGCGGTTTCTCCGTTGCAGGTCTTACGACTGTTCAGGGTGGTTTCCTGCTCCTTCCCAACGGTAAGCTGCAGAGTTCAGAAGGCCCCCATTACGATGAGCTCTTTGCTTCTCCTGAGCACTACAACAGCACGATGAAAGTTACTTTTATCACATGCGGCACTGATGATCCGAGGCATGCTTATACACAGCCTCAGGTTCAGGAGCTTATCGATAAGGGATACAACTTCGAGTACGCATGCTATCCCGGCTACCACGAATGGGATGTATGGAGATACAGCGCAAGAGATTACATGATGCGTCTGTTTAAGTAATTGTGTGAATATATAAAGGAAATACGCGGTATCTGCCGCGTATTTCCTTTATATAGGTAAATCGACTATAATTGTGAAAATCAATAAACGTGGAGATCAGTTATGCTTGAAGATGTAAAAAGATTCGATATGGCGGAAAAGCCCAAAAGGATGCATCTCCGTCCCCTGATCTGGGCTTTATGTCTGCCCGATCTTATCAAACACAGAAACAAACTGACAAAGATCGGGATGGATGGCATAAAGCCTCCATACCTGCTTCTTTGCAATCATAATGCCTTTATGGATTTCAAGGTCTCTTCCAGGGCCACCTTTCCCCACCGTGCAAATTACGTCGTTGCGATAGACGGTTTTATAAAGAGAGAATGGCTGCTTAAATTTATCGGCTGTATATGCAAAAGGAAATTTACGAATGACATCCGACTTATAAGACAGCTCAAAAGAGTAGTTGATGCCGGTGACATAGCTGTTCTTTACCCGGAAGCCCGATATTCTCTTTGCGGAACTACCGCTGTATTACCAGATTCTCTTGGCCAACTAGCTAAATTTCTGAAAGTGCCTGTTGTGACCCTGATCTGCAGCGGTCATCATGTCAACTCTCCATTCTGGAACCTTCCCGATCACAATGTGAAAGGTACTTCCGCTGTCATGAAATGCATATACAGACCGGAAGAACTGGAAAAGACGGATGTCGAAGAAGTGAATAGAAGAATCCGAGAAGAATTCCAGTATGATGATTTCAGATGGCAAAAGGATAACGGTATCCGGATCAAATACAAAGGAAGAGCTAACGGTCTTCACAAGGTACTCTACCAGTGCCCGCACTGCGGTACAGAATATGAGATGTCATCTTCCGGAACTATTCTCAGATGTGACCACTGCGGCAAGGAATGGGAAATGGATGAATACGGAGAACTTCATGCCTTAGAAGGAGAAACAGAGTTCAATCATATTCCGGACTGGTATGAATGGGAACGTTTGAATGTCCGAAAAGAAATCCAGAACGGCATGTACTCTTTTACATGCAATGCCAGAGTAGATGCCCTTCCAAACGCTTCCGGATATATAGATCTTGGTCCTGCTACCCTGACACATGATATGAACGGGTTCAGGCTTACCGGAGAATACAAAGGAGAACCTTATGATCTTAAATGGCCTGTACCCGCTTTATACTCATGCCATATAGAGTATGAGTACCTGGGGAAATTCGGTGATTGCGTTGACCTTAACACTTTGTCTGATACGTATTACATCTATCCCCGTGACTGTCTATTCTCAGTTACAAAGATGGCCCTTGCAACAGAAGAACTGTTCGCTGATCATGAGAGAAGGAAGGCTCTATTCTAAATGTAGGGGTGTAAAAAGATAGAGCTCTAAAAAAGAATAAAAAAGTAGAGCGTTTATAGAAATCCAAGTAGAATTAAGTTGCTCACACTAAATTCGAAAGGAGATCCATAAATGCTCTTGTTCTATT
>JAFRAJ010000062.1 GCA_017405465.1 Oscillospiraceae bacterium | reverse complement strand
TGGGCTAATATCAGTTATGGGAAAATTTATCATGGCACTTTAAATTTTACCATAAAGATCGGCGTCGACCCTTCCGGGACGACGCCGTCTTTTTCTCTTATCCTAATTATTCGGGGGCGTGACTTTTGTCACACCCCCTTTCATAATTGATCTGATTATTTAGAAAAGCATGGATTCTACGAATGTTTCCTGGAACCTGGGACTGGAAGCCAGTTCCAGAAATTCAGCAGAAGCTGCAATGCCGGCGCATCGCTCAAATTCTCTGAGATCCAAGGCACACATCCTGGCGCCGTCTCCGGCAGCATTTCCTACAGAGATTATCCTGCTCTCCAGACAGGGAGGGATCAAGCCTATCTCGCATGCTGATGAAGGATCGAGATATGTGCCGAATGCACCTGCAAGAAGCACTGTTTCTATATCTTCAGGAACCAGCCCCATGTGTGTGCAGAGAAGCTCTATTCCTGCCCGTACCGCTCCTTTGGCAAGCTGAAGCTGACGTATATCGGTCTGAGTGATGAATACGTCTCCGGTAAGTTTACAGGCGTCGACGTCATCCTTTCTGAACCAGTACGGGCTCCCGTCGATCTGCATCCTCCCGGAAGGATCTATAAGTTCTTCGCGAAGCATCACGGCTGCCGTATCCAGAAGTCCTGAGCCGCACAGACCCTTGGCAGGACCTCCGCCGATGACTTCAAATTCAAAGCCGTCAGCAGAACTGCGGACATGACTGATCGCTCCCTGAGCGCCTCTCATACCGCATGTTATCCTTGCTCCTTCAAAGGCAGGACCGGCGGCAGCGGAACACACGACACACCTTTTCCCGTCGCTCAGAGCCATCTCGCCGTTCGTTCCGATGTCGATGAGCAGCGTGGGCTTTACGATACGGTCGAAGCCGGCGCTAAGCAGACATCCTGACGTATCAGCCCCGACGAATCCCGCTATTGACGGAAGGATCCGAAGCTCTGCTTCTTCAGAGCTGGGAAGTCTTCCGCTGATGGGAGATCTTTCTTCTTTCACGGATAAAGGCATATACGGCGGGACTGTCAGCGGCCTGGGATCTTTCCTGAGGAGCAGGTGGATCATAGCGGTGTTTCCGGCTACGGCTACCGTGTCTATCTCAGAAGTGTCTTTTGATGAGTCTGAAGTCATCCTGAGTATGAGATCGGACATGCAGTTCCAGACTGAAGAACTGAGGTCGTCCAGGTGACCGTCCAGTGCGTACTGGATCCTGGTGATGAGATCAGCACCGTGAGAGGACTGCGGATTAAGCGCAGACGCAGCTGCCAGTGTCGCTCCTGTCTGACCGTTCATCAGGTATCCGGCTATGGACGTGGTCCCAATATCAAAAGCTGCGGCAAGCCTGCTGCTTTTGTCAGTTTTAAAGACAGATCTCTGACTGTCAGTAAGAAAAACATCTCTGTGTTCTGGCACGGAGACTTCGATATCTGAATGTACATGGAATCTGCAGGCTCTCGTTTCTTCTCCTGCGATGTTGACCAGGCATTTTCCGCAGCTGCCTTTTCCTCCGCACGGGGAATAGATCTCGATCCCCGCTGCTGCAGCTGCCGCCAGTACAGTAGTGCCTTCGTCCACTACTGCTGAGCGGCCTGTGTCTTTAAAGGAGACAGTGTATCTTTGCATGATTGCAGGCTCCTTCCGCAACTATCCTTTCTGTCATATATATTAACATGGTTAATAAGACGGTGTTTGTGGTATATTCATAACAGCAGTAAAGAACAGATAAAAAGCGCATGTGCGGAGGAAAGAATGATGTCAAAGATCCCATTTGATGAGAAGGAACTGGAGATAGTCTCACGGGAACAGGCCGGCCCAAGTGTCAGGAGACATTACGCCCGCCCTCTGACAGATCTTGAGAACATGCGCAGAACATATTATGAAAAGGAACCGTGCTGGATCCCTTCTCCGATGGACGGGATCGGGATCGATCCTATCTGTATTCCTGACAACATCGCAAGAGGAATGGTCAGAGGTGCAGAACATATCGACAATGCTACGCAGGCCGGTGGCCTGGATATGTTCGGCGTGGACTGGGAGTATTCCGTACAGGCCGGTGGCTCCATGGTGAGACCCGGAACGGCCATCCTGGATGATGTCAATGACTGGAAAGACGTCATCAAATTCCCCGATGTCGACAGCTGGGACTGGAAGGGCAGTGCGGAAGCCAATAAGGAACTGCTGGAGAGCGGACAGTGGATCACCACCACTCTTTATACAGGGGCGTGGTTTGAGAGACTGGTCTCCTTTATGGATTTTGAGAATGCGGCAATAGCGCTGATCGACGAGGATCAGGAGGATGCTCTTCAGGAACTGTTCACAGCTACTACCGATGTTCTGTGCAAGATAATAGACAAGATCGCCGAGTACTTCCCGCAGGTGAACTGCATCAGAGTACACGATGACTGGGGCGGACAGGCGCAGCCTTTCTTCTCTCAGGATACGGGTATGGATGTCATCGTTCCTCATATGAAGAGGGCCGTAGAGCACATCCATTCAAAGGGAATGATCGCGGATATGCATTCCTGCGGTCACAATGAGTCTCGCGTGGAATGCTATATCGCAGCAGGCTGGGATTCCTGGAGCCCGCAGCCTATGAACGATATGGAAGCCCTCTTTAATAATTACGGTGACAGGATGATCTTCGGGATCAGACTGTCTGATAAGCCTGCGTCTGATGAAGAAGCAGTCAGACTGGCTGATGATCTGGCAGACAAGTTCGTGGTCAAGGGGAAGCCTGTAAGGATCGGCGCGTACTTTGACAGCGAAGCTTTTGAGAAAGAACTTTACAGAAGATCCAGACAGGGATATCTCGACTGAGCGATTCCGGATATAGGGATGACTGCATCTGCTGTGAGGAATGTCTGCGCAGATGCGGTTTTTTCTTTTGATCATTATGTGACGGAGGAGTATGGGAGATGGACGTGCGAATAGAACCTGTTCCCCTTAAGGGGAATATAACAGTGCCTGCGTCAAAGTCGGAACTGCACAGGATGCTTATATGCGCGGCTTTCTCAGACCGCCCGGTCAGGATCCTTGCGGCTCCGGGTTATCTGTCAAGGGATATAAAAGCGACAGCAGGATGTCTGGAAGCTCTCGGCGCTGATATAACGCCGGAGAGTGATGCTCTGACTGTGATACCTTCTGATCGTGCAAAAGTGTCCGCTGTTATGAATTGCATCGAGAGCGGATCAACGCTCAGGATGCTGCTTCCTGTGGCTGCATCAGTCTGCGGGTCGCTGGAAGTCAGCGGAGAGGGAAGTCTTCACAGGAGACCTCTCAGCAGTCTTATCAAGACTATGGAAGAGCACGGAGTCGTATTCACTTCCGACGCTCTGCCCTTCAGGACATCAGGTATCATGAGAGGCGGAAAGTTCACGGTAGAAGGAAACATAACGTCGCAGTACCTTTCCGGACTGCTTCTCGCAGCTCCTCTGCTGGAAGAAGGAGCAGAAGTGCTGCTGTCTTCCGAACTGGTGTCAGCAGGGTATACGCAGCTCACTGCTGACGTTATGAGACAGTTCGGCAGGACAGTCATTTCTGACGGCAGAAGTTTCCGCTGCCAGCCGGGAGGCTATATCAGCCCGGGGACTGTAACAGCAGGCGGTGACTGGTCCTCTGCTGCAGCATTTATAGCGATGGCTGCTGCCGGAAGAGAGTGCGATATCACTGTCTCGGGACTTAAGGAGGGATCCTGCCAGCCTGACCGCCAGATCCTGGATATATTACGGAAGGCAGGAGCAGAGATCGGCGCTGAAGATGACGGCATAAGGGTAAAGAGTTCAGAACTGACCGCTTTTGAAGCGGACGCAGCAGTGGTCCCTGATCTGATCCCGGTGCTTTCCGCATTGGCATGCGCCGCAGACGGACGATCTGTTTTCCGGGGATGCGGAAGACTGAGATATAAGGAGAGCGACAGGTTTGCTGCAATGACCGGAATGCTGTCCGGTATGGGAGCAGATATCAGGGAAGACGGGGATCTTTTCACTGTTGAACGGACAGGAAACGGAATGTCACTGGAAGTTGATCCCGGTGAAGATCACAGGACCGTGATGGCAGCTGCTGTTGCGGCGTACGCCTTCTCAGTGCCTGTAACGGTAAAGAATGCGGAAGCAGTGACGAAATCGTACCCTGATTTCTTTACGGATCTCAGAAATCTTGGAGGTAGAGCCGATGTCTTATGATATTGGAAAAAATTTCACAGTCAGGATATCGGGCACGTCGCACGGGGCGAACGTGTCTTGCGAGATAATCGGGATACCGGAAGGCACCGTGATAGACGTCTCAAAAGTAAAAAAGTTCCTCCTCAGGAGGGCTCCCGGCAGAAGCAGTCTCACATCGTTGCGGCGGGAACCTGATGATCCTGTTTTTGAGTCCGGACTCAGGGATGGGGTGTCAGACGGCGGAGCGCTGAAGATAGTCATACCGAACTCCGATGCCAGATCATCGGATTATGAGAAGCTAAAGGACACTCCGAGACCTTCGCACGCAGATTACACGGCGTGGGTTAAATATAAAGGCAGCATGGATATGGCCGGAGGGGGACCATTCTCAGGAAGAATGACTGCACCGCTGTGCGCAGCAGGGGCTGTTGCTCTGCAGATGCTGGAGAGCAAGGGGATATACATAGGAGCCCATCTTCTGAGTGTTGGTGACCAGCATGACGAGAAATATCCGCTTTTCCCGGACAGAGAACTGCTTGAACGATCCGCTGCAAAGGAGATACCTGCACTTTCTGAGGACGCCGAGATGCGTTTCAGGGAAACGATCCGGAAAGCGATGGAGGACGGGGACTCGGTCGGAGGTATCGTAGAGTGCGCGGTCACCGGAATGCCTGCCGGGATCGGGGGACCGATGTTCGGAGGAATGGAGGGAGCGATATCATATGCGGTCTTCGGGATACCAGGGGTCAAAGGCATAGATTTCGGATCCGGCTTCGATGCAGCCGGAATGAGAGGATCGGAGTGCAATGATCCTTTTACAGCTGAATGCGGATGGATCACTACTTCTACCAACAATTCAGGCGGTATACAGGGCGGAATAACCAACGGTATGCCTGTCGTCTTCCGGACAGCGTTCAAGCCGACGCCGTCAATCTCCCTGCCGCAGAGGACGGTATCTCTCTCCAGAATGGAAGATGAGATACTGACTATAGAAGGAAGACATGATCCGTGCATAGCGGTCCGGGCGGTTCCGGTAGTGGAGGCTGCAGCTGCGATCGCGGTGCTCGATATGATGATGGAGGAGAGCGATCAGTATGACTCTCAGTGAAATAAGAAAAAGGATAGACGAGATAGACAGGGAGATGCTGGCCTTGTTTCTCGAAAGGATGGAGTGTTCAGCGCAAGTTGCGCGCATCAAGAAGGAGAACGGCGGAGCTGTGTACAATGCTGCCAGAGAGAAGGAGATCCTGGACAGAGTCCGGAAGGATTCCGGACCGGAAGGAGAGTATTCTGCAGAGCTCTTCCGGGCGATCCTCGATCTGTCCAAAAGGAAACAGAACAGGATGATTGACGGGGATATCGAAGATACTGATATCTGGCGGACACTGTTTCATGACAGACAAAATGACAGCAATATCATACTTATAGGGATGCCGGGAGCGGGGAAGACCACTGTCGGCAGGATACTCGCGGAAAAGACAGGCAGACAGCTTATCGAAACTGACGACATCGTCCGTGAAGATGCAGGTATGGATATACCTGCAATATTCCTCAATGAGGGTGAGGACGGGTTCCGTCTGAGAGAAGAAAGAGCAGTGGAGGAAGTCTCGGCTAAAAGGGGAGTGATAATCGCGACCGGCGGCGGGGCAGTCACCAGAAACGCAAATTATCTGCCTCTGCACCGCAGCGGCATCATATACCATATCGAAAGAGATACGTCCCTGCTTCCGACAGACGGAAGACCTCTGTCACAAGGCACCGATCTGAATCAGATGTATGTACAGAGAAGGCCGATGTATCTTGCTTTCAGGGACAGGACTGCAGATAACAGCGGTGATCCGGAAGATACAGCGCAGCAGATCTGGGAGGATTTCGTTGAGACTGCTGAGAAACGGAGGGTCTAGGGCATGCCTGCAGAAAAGACCAATGTGATGCGGATCCTCGAACAGAAAGGAATACAGTTCAAAAGCTATACCTACGGAAACGGAGAACCGATGAGCGGTACCGATGTAGCTGCGCTTCTGGGCCAGGATCCGGACCGCGTCTTCAAGACGCTGGTCACTCAGGGGCATTCGGGGACACATTATGTGTTCATGGTGCCGGTCGCTGAGGAACTGGATCTCAGGAAAGCTGCTTCAGCTGTAGGTGAGAAGAGCATAGCCATGATAAAGTCAAAGGAACTGCTTCCGCTCACAGGATATGTGCACGGGGGGTGCAGCCCCATAGGGATGAAAAAACAGTTCACGACTGTTATAGACGAGACTGCCCAGCTGTTTGACAGCATAATGTTCAGCGCCGGAAAGATCGGATTTCAGGTGGAGGTTGCGCCTCCTGATCTTGAAACGGTAGTCCCTCTGAGATATGAAGACATAACCGTAAGATAAAATGCGATATTCCAACTAATGATGGATATTTGTCACTTTAGTCTGCTACAATAGTTAAGTTGTATATATATTTCTTTTTTTGATCAGGAGATTACAGTGGATCAGTTAGAAAAGACAAGAATGAGCGATACAGCCATACTTACCGGCTTCATGAAGGGAAGCTGGAAGTATTTCTTCGCGAGCACTTTCTGTTCTCTGATAAACTCCGGCTCCGATATGATCATTCCGCAGATACTGAGATGTGCTATTGACAACATCATCGGAGGAAGCGATGAGATGTCGGATCTGGTGAGAACAGTGACAGATTATTTCGGGGGCACTGAGAGACTCAGAAAGGAACTCTGGATAGTCGCTCTCGCCATCATGGCTGTCGCTGCTGTAAAGGCCATCTCACAGTATGTTTTCCGTGTGAGTCACACCAAAGGGTCAGAGACTCTGGTAAAGACCATGAGAGACACTCTGTTCACACACATCGAGAGACTGCCTTATGAGTGGCACATGAAGAATCATACAGGGGATATCATCCAGAGATGCACTTCGGACATAGACACCCTGAGGAGATTCATATCGGAACAGATGACTGCAGTGGTCAGGATACTGATCATGCTTGGCCTCTCTATGGGGTTCATGTTCTCCATGAACACGAAGCTTACTCTGATAGCTCTCATACCCACGCCCATCATATTCCTGTATTCTCTCATATATCAGAGCAGGATGAGAGTCAGATTCAGAGTCTGCGATGAGGCTGAAGGCGTCCTGTCGGCAATGGCTCAGGAGAACCTCACAGGAGTCAGAGTCGTAAGGGCTTTTGGGAGAGAGAGATACGAGAGAGACAGATTCGAGGATCACAACGATTACTACACCGGCCTGTGGAGCACCATGGGAAAGATGATGAGCAGGTTCTGGAGCGTTTCGGATACACTGAGCGGGCTCCAGGTGCTGATAGTCATCGCTGTAGGAGCGGTGTTTGCGGTACAGGGCAGGATGCTGGCCGGAGAATATGTAGCTTTCATCTCATACAACTCCATGATGGCCTGGCCGGTAAGACAGTTGGGCAGGACTCTTTCCGAGATGAGCAGGGCAGGTGTTTCCGTGGAGAGGATCAGCGACATCCAGAACGCAGATGAAGAATCGGACGAACCTGGTGCCCAGAGACCTGACATGAATGGAGACATCAGCTTCGAGCACGTGAGCTTCGCGTATGACGGAACCACAGATGTCCTGAACGATATAAACTTCACGATGAAAGCGGGATCCACCCTTGGAATAATGGGCGGAACCGGCAGCGGCAAATCCACGATAGTGCTTCTTCTGGACAAGCTCTATGACGTTCAGAAGGGCAGGGGAAGGATAACCGTCAACGGCACAGATATCAGAGATATCGATACGAAATATCTCAGGGAAAATATCGGAATGGTCCTTCAGGAACCGTTCCTGTTCTCTGCGACCATTGCTGAGAACATTGCGATAACCACAGAAGGCGTGGATATGGATAAAGTGCGCGAAGCATCTGCAGCCGCATGTCTTGACGAAGCAGTGGAAGGATTCGCCAAGGGGTATGATACCTTCGTCGGAGAGAGGGGAGTCACCCTTTCCGGAGGACAGAAGCAGAGAGCGGCTATAGCCCGCACTCTCATGAAGGATACGCCGATAATGATATTTGATGACTCGCTGTCGGCAGTAGATATGGAGACGGACGCCAAGATACGTGCTTCTCTGGAGAAGAGATTCGGTACCGCAAGCATCATTCTCATATCCCACAGGATCAACACGCTCTCGAAAGCTGACAAGATCATAGTCCTTGAGCACGGACATATCGCAGAAGAGGGCACTCACGATGAACTCAAATCTGCCGGAGGCATCTATCAGAAGATCTATGAGATCCAGTCCGGCGGAAAGGAGGCAGCCGATGAGCAGTAAAGAGACTAAGAAAAACAAGGACAAGATCCTGCCGTTCTTCGGAGTGGGCAAGATCCTGCCGTTCGTCAAGCCTTACCGGAAGACCATGATCGTCATGGTGCTGTGCGGACTTCTCGGAAGTGCAACAGATATAGGCATGCCTTTGTTTCAGAGATATTCCCTGAACCATTTCGTACAGGGCGGTACTCTTGATACACTGGTGCTTTTCATCATCGCATATATCGCAATGATCGTGTCTCAGGCGGCTGCCAACTATGTGTCATGCGAGCATGCCATGAGAGTAGAAGTAAGCATCAACAGGGACATACGCAATGCCATATTCAGCCATCTGCAGACGCTGGCGTTCTCGTTCTTCAACCAGAACAGTGTAGGCTATATCCATGCCAGGGTCATGAGCGACTCCTCCAGGATAGGCTCTCTGGTGTCATGGTCGCTGATGGATACCATATGGCACACCAGCTATCTTATCGGTTCCGTGGTGGTCATGTTCTCCATCAACTTCAAACTGTCCCTTTATGTCGTTTCAATAGTGCCTGCGGTCGTGATACTGTTCTCCATCTTCCAGAGGAGACTGATCCAGGTCAACAGAGAGATCAGGGAACTGAATTCCATAATCACCGGAGACTTCAACGAAGGAATCACCGGAGCCAAAACCATAAAATCGCTGGTCATCGAAGATACCATGACGGATAAGTTCGTCAATGACACGGCCAACATGAGATCCAGAAGCATCAGCGCTTCAAGACTCAGGGGTCTCTTTGCAGTGACCATGAACTTTGCTTCATCAGCGGCGCTGGCTATCGTCCTGTGGCGGGGCGGTTATATCGCCAAAGAGGAAGTAGGAACCTTCTCACTGTTCATGTCCTATGCCAGAGGCATGATGGAACCTGTGAGATGGATCATCGATGCGTTCTCGGATTTCGTGACCACACAGGTCAACATTGAAAGGGTCACGAGGATTCTTGAGACCAAATCAGATGTAACGGATACTCCTGAAGTAATCGAGAAATACGGTGACTCCTTTGACCCGAAGAGAGAGAACTGGGAAGAGATGAAGGGCGACATCGAATTCAAGGATGTTTCCTTCATGTATCCTGACGGCGATGAGTATGTTCTGGAACATTTCGATCTCAAGATACCTTTCGGGACCAACATAGCGATAGTAGGAGAGACCGGAGCCGGCAAATCCACACTTGTCAATCTGGTATGCAGATTCTATGAACCTACTTCCGGTCAGATACTTATCGACGGAAGGGATGCCCGCGAACGTTCACAGCTATGGCTGCACTCCAATATAGGATATGTTCAGCAGACGCCGCATCTGTTCTCAGGGACTATCCGTGAGAACCTCTTGTACGGTAACCCCAACGCTACTGAAGATCAGATCATGAAGGCTCTTGAGCTCTGTTCAGCGGACAGCGTGCTGGAGCACGTTCCCGGAGGACTTGACGGAGATATAGGAGAAGGCGGAGACACTCTCTCGACCGGCGAGAAACAGCTCATATCCTTCGCCAGAGCCATTCTCTGCGATCCGAGGATACTGGTGTTGGATGAAGCTACAGCTTCCGTCGACACGATTATCGAACAGAAGATACAGAATGCCATAGACACTATCATTGAGGGAAGAACATCCATCGTGATCGCCCACAGGATCTCCACCGTGAAGAATGCCGATATCATCCTTGTTGTCAAGGATGGGCAGATAGTGGAGAGAGGAAAGCATGATGAACTGATGGCTGAGAAAGGCTATTATTACAATCTCTATACAAGACAGTATGAGGACGAAGCCACCAGCGCTTTCCTGGGCTGATAAACAGTGTAAAAAAACAGACACCGCAGGCAGAATTTCTCCTTGAAGAAAGATACCTGCGGTGTCATAATTCTTGTTGGAAAAAAGCGCCCCGCTGCATGTAACGGAGGACCGATTTGAAGAAAAAGACTAAGAAATGGTGCCGGAAGAGAGACTGGATCACACTGATCATAGTTAAGATCATTATGATCCCGTATTTTTTCATTAAGATGGGATTCAGGTTCCGCAGGACAAAACTGCGTATGGACCGGCCGTATCTGATACTGTGCAATCATCAGACGTTCTGGGATCCTGGTTTTCTTACCATGATGTATAACCGGCCGATCCATTTCATGGCGACCGATAACCTCTTTACAAACGGATTCAGCTCTAAGCTGCTGACATTCTTCTTCGGGCCGATACCGAAACGCAAACAGGGCGGAGACATTCAGGCTATAAGAGCAGCCCTTAAGATCGCAGCGGAAGGCGGCTGCGTCGGGATATTCCCGGAAGGAAGCACTACTTACGACGGAAGACCTACCAGCATAGATATAGGCGTAGCGCAGCTGGTCAAGCGCATGAAGGCGGATCTCGCGCTGTGCAACATTGAAGGCGGATACGGATGTGATCCGCGCTGGGCTGCAAAAACACGCTGGGGATACCTGACTTGCAGGCAGGTGCAGGTACTGACTGCGGAAGAGATGGCATCCATGACGGACGAGGAACTGCATGAGATCATCGTCGAGAAGCTCACTGTCAGCCCTCCTCCTTCCGAGTACAGATACCGCTCAAAGCATCGCGCAGAATCCATAGAGAGCGCTGTGTACATCTGCCCCAGATGCGGAGCGGTTAGCACTATAGTCTCCTCCGGTACAGGCTTCAGATGCACGGCTTGCGGACTTACCGGCACATACAACGAGGACCTTACCTTCAGTTTCGACGACAGCAGCGTAAAGATAAGGCTGATGTCTGAATGGCTTGAGCTGCAGAAACAGCGTATAGAGAAAACGGTCACTGAATATGACCAGTATATCTTTGAGGATGACGGCGTCAGGTTCACCATCTCCGACAGGAGCATAGGGAAGAGGATGATCCTCGGCATCGGATATCTGAGACTGGATGAGTCGGCTGTCAGCTTCAGCATGCAGAACGGGACCGAGAGGACGCTGGAACTTTCAAACATAGAAATCATCTCTCCCGTTTCCGGAAGGAAACTGATAATAGCCACAAGGGAGAACACATATTTCCTCATCGGAGGAAAGGGCTTCAATCCCTACAAATACACACAGGCAGTATACTATCTCAAAGGCGAAGGCCTGAGAGAAGTCAAATAAATCTACAGGAGATCGAAAATGTCCAATAAAAAGAACACCCTCGAGATCCACCGCAATGAAAAAGGCCAGAGAGTTCTGACAGCAAAAGAATGGTTTTTCGTCATAGTAGTCGGACTTGCAGGTCAGCTCATCTGGTGCGTGGAGAATACGTGGTATCCGAACTTCGTTTACGCCAAGATCGCTCCGGATGCCAACATCATCTCATGGATGGTCGCGCTGTCAGCTCTTTCCAGCACTTTCGGATGCTTTGTCTGGGGCACGCTCGGAGACAGGCTCGCAAGAAGAAGACCTCAGATGCTCATAGGCTATGCGCTTTGGGGCATCACGGTCGTGCTCTTCGGAGTCACAGAGTTCTTCAATCACAGCAATATGGCTGCTCTCACCGCAGCGGTCGTTGCGGGTGACTGCATAATGAGCTTCATCGGAGCGATGGCAAACGACTCAGGATTCATCGCGTGGACCACAGATATAACGGAAGAGGGCAACCGCGGGGTCATGGGCGCCGTGGTAGCAGTGCTCCCGGTTGCAGGAACCATAATGGGAGGGCTGTTCTTCGGAAAGATCATCGAAGCAGTCGACTATTTCAAGTTCTTCATCATCCTCGGCGTCTTCCTGGTGTTCATGAGCATATGCGTTGTCTTCATGGTCAAGGATGCACCGGACCTCAAGGAAAACAAGGATCCCAAAGGATTCTGGCATCAGGTGTTCTCGGTTTTCAACTTCGATGTCCTCAAGTCAAACAAGATGATGAGACTCGTCTGCATCATCTTCTCGGTATACTTCATCGGATTCCAGATGTATTTCTCACATCTGACGAACTTCCTCGTTTATACACAGCACTATTCGACCGGCAATGCAGGTCTCGTGCTCGGCATCCCGCTCATCCTTGCGCTTCCGTTCACTTTCATGTGCAGCAAGTATCTCGATAACGGCAAGTTCTACAGGGTCATGTATGCCTCGGTAGCTCTAACGATCGCCGGTCTTTGCATCGTCTGGGTAAGGAGCACTCCGGTCACCTGCATCGGGATATTCCTGTTCGGGACCGGTTATATGTGCATCTATCAGTCCCTCATGGTCATGCTCAAGAACTACATGCCTGCAAATATGCACGGACAGAGCGAAGGGATCAGACAGATATTCTATGTCGTTATCCCGATGTGCATCGGCACGCCTATAGGATCATGGCTCATAAAGCATTTCGGTTTTGCTATGCAGAACGAATACGGAGTGGCCGGCTATTCAGCCAACTGGGTCACATTCATCGTGGCTGCATGCTGGATGCCTCTGACTCTGATCCCGATCACCATGGCCCGAAATGAGTACAGGAAGATCCAAGCGGAGAAGAGCGAAAACTGAAAGCAAAGCATATTCAATGTGCGAGGTCCCATAGCGGGGCCTCGCTTTTTTACAGATCAGGAATAGTCACATCACACAAATAAGAAGGCGACGAATTATCAGTTTTTGACAATTCGCACTATAAATATTCACAGCAGGACATCCGGACTAGTATAATCTAACCAAACGGAAACGCCGGCTCTGAAATGAGAAAAGAGCCGGGATCTGAAATAAACAAGAAAGAGGAAGACTTATGTTACGTGAAGTAAGAGTAGAAAACGGCGTAGTAAGAGGACTGCCTGCAGCCGACCCGAGGATCACATCCTTTAAGGGAATACCCTTTGCCGCGCCTCCTGTAGGAGATCTGCGCTGGAAAGCGCCGCAGCCTGCAAAAGACTGGGACGGAGTCCTGGACTGCTACAAGTTCGCACCTATCTCCATGCAGCACATCCCCGGACTGGATGAGACCAACATCTATACAAGAGAGTGGAACGTCGATCCTGAGATCCCGATGGATGAGGACTGCCTGTACCTGAACGTATGGACACCTGCTAAGAAAGCAGACGAGAAGCTGCCCGTATTCGTATGGTATTTCGGCGGCGGCCTCAGAGAAGGCAACCCCGCAGAGATGGAGTTCGACGGCGAGCGCATCGCAAGACGTGGGATAGTCGTAGTATCCGTAAACTACAGACTTAACTGCTTCGGATTCATGACCCATCCTGAGATCGTAGCGGAGAGCCCTGAGGCTCCTGCCAACTTCGGACATCTCGACCAGCAGGCAGGAACCCGCTGGGTCAAGAGAAACATCGCCGCATTCGGCGGAGATCCGGAGAATATCACCATCGGCGGACAGTCCGCCGGAGGCATGAGCGTCACTGCTCAGCTCTGCTCACCCCAGAATGAGGGACTGTTCCAGAAAGCCATCATCATGAGCGGCATGGGAGCCAATCCCTACAAGACATCTTTCATCAGGAAATACAGCTTCGAAGAGACCCAGCAGCTCGGCGTGAAGTTCTTCGATTATCTTGGCGTCAAGACTCTTGCAGAAGCGAGAGCTATCGATCAGTGCACTCTCAGAGACAAATGCGAAGAGTTCTGCACTCAGGAACATCTTATGTGGATGACCGTCGTTGACGGAGTATATCTGACAGAAGATACCGACAAGACGCTCATGACCCGCAAGGACTGGCCTGTACCGCTCATCGTAGGATGCACGGTAGGCGAGACCCGTTCACCCATAGTTGCTAAGAGCATGGACGACTTCAGAAAGCTTGCTGAGCACGCTTTCCCGGACCGCGTAGATGAGTACATGGAACTCATCGGACCTGATGTTCCCACAGCTATGGACCGTACAAGGATCAATGGTGCTGAGATCGCGATCCGCGTCATGAAAGAGTTCGACCAGAAGACAGGAAAAGACCGTCCGATCTACTTCTACAGGTTCAATCCGGAGATGCCCGGCTTCGATCATCCAGGTACCTTCCATTCCTCCGACCTGTGGTTCCATTTCGAGAACCTGGCAAAATGCTGGAGACCGTTCACCGGCAAGCATTATGATCTTGCAAGACAGATGTGCAACGCGCTCTGCTTCTTCTTCAAGAAGGGCGATCCGAACGGTCTGGATATCACCGGACTGCCGCAGCCTGAATGGAAACCCTACACACTGGAAGAGCACAATATCATGTACTGGGGAGATACTCCTCAGCCCTATGTCGATCCTCAGAACGATCTCAAGGACTTCCTCACAGAGGAATTCAGAAAAGAATTCGTATAAGGCTAAAAGACATAGCATAAGAAAAAGCCAGCCCTCGGGCTGGTTTTTTCTGGTTAACAAAAAAGTTTATTTACACGCATCTATGAGCGCGGCGAATATCTTCCTGCTGTTCTCATCATGTTCAAACATCATCTCCGGATGCCACTGGACTGCCCAGAAGAATCTGCTGTCAGGCTTTCTGAATGACTCGACCAGTCCATCTTCTGCTCTTGCCATGATCTCCAATCCGGGAGCCAGATCCTTGATGCCCTGATGGTGGAAAGTGTTTACTTTTAGCTCGCTTTTTCCAAGGCAGGCTTCGAGAGGCGAACCGGGAACAAGGATGACGGAATGCGTCGGCTCAAATGATTCTGCCGTCTGCCAGTGAGATACATCGGAGGGCTTGAATTCCGGAAGATCCTGATACAGAGTGCCGCCGAGAGCCACATTCAGAAGCTGGATTCCTCGGCAGATACCAAGAACAGGCTTGTCTTTTTCAAGTATGTATTTAAGGATGCCTGTTTCCAGCACATCGCGCTTTTCACAGCAGTATACTTTCTCGCTCATGACCTCTTCACCGAAACGGGAAGGGGCAATATCAGGTCCGCCTGTAAAAACAAAGCCGTCGCAGATGTCGGCGAGCTGTTTGAATTGATCTTCTTCTTTTGAGAAGGGAAGGATAAGCGGAAGTCCACCGGAAGACAGAACGCTGTCATGATAACCGGGGTGCATTCTTATGGATTTTCTTTCTTCATCCCACAGGGGCATCAGTCCGATAACAGGTCTCATCATTCGATCTCCGTTTATATATTTACCCGTTGATAATAAAATCTATAACTGAAAGTGTCAATATAAACTGTCCTTATACAAATATCACTGTGAAATATGGTATATTGAAGTTCAGTTTACGGAGGAGGATTTATATGCGTATCTTAGCAGCAGATTTCGGTGATGCCAGGACCGGCTTGGCTATTTGCGATTCATCAGAGACTATTGCCAGCCCTATAGGCAATGCCGACGGTAAGGGCATACATGGCACTGCCGAAGCAGTAGCCAGGACTGCAGAAGAAAGGCGTGCGGAACTGGTCGTGGTAGGTCTGCCTGTAAATATGGACGGAACAGAAGGAAAGAGAGCTGAGAAATGCCGTACTTTTGCGGGAGCTCTTAAAAGTGAGTTAGAAGGAACAGGGATCGATGTAGTCCTTTGGGATGAGAGGAATACTACCGTACAGGCATACAGGAACCTCCTCGCTGCAGGTGTTCCAGGCAGCAAGAAACGCGGGATCATAGATTCTGAAGCCGCCAGAATAATCCTTGACAGCTATATGAGCTACAGAAGGAATCAGGCATCCCGCGAATCCGGGAATGAAAAGAAATTCTAGGATAATCGCACCCAATAAAAGAGCCCGTGTCAGCCGGACGGATACCGGAAGACACGGGATGTTTGTTTTTATAAAGTACTATCCGTCAGATAAAGGAATCGATGACTACCTTAAGCCCGATGAATATGAGAATGCAGCCGCCCAGTATGGAAGCCTTACTTCCTATCTTCTCGCCCAGTTTCTTGCCTATCTTCAGACCGCCTATACATACGAGGAAGGTCACTGCGCCGGAAATGAATGCACAGAGGAACGCGTCTCTGAATTCGTATTCAGCAATAGTAAAGCCGACAGATAGAGCATCGATCGCTGTAGCGATACCCTGCATGACAAGCTGAGGAAAAGTTACCGGACGGTCCGGAAGGTCCGCATCACCGTTATCGGTAATGCCTTCTTTTATCATATTTCCTCCGATATATGCCAGGAGTGCCAGGGCTATCCATGGAATGAACTCTTCCAGAACATAGAAGACACTGAGCAGGCTGTGGACAAAGAACCAGCCTATGACAGGGAACAGCATCTGGCAGAAACCGAACATTCCTGCAATACCGAGACCTTTGGCCTTTGTCATTTTTGGCTCTACCAAAGTGTCTGCGATAGAGACTGAGAATGAATCCATCGCCAGACCGAAACCCAGCAGGATGCTCTGTAGGATAAAGGAGATATCAGTCATGTAAACCCCTGGAATAATAAGACCGGGATCTGCCAGATACGATCGTTCATAAGCAGATCCCGGTGATCAGTTTCGTATATGTGCGGAGATGATTCTACTCTCATGAGAGAAGCAAGTCAAATCATCTCAGCCTTTCATCTCAGAATAGAGGAATTTGTAACTGATAGCTGACTTGTTCCAGCTCATATCACATTCCATTGCTCTGGTGCGGACTTCATACCAGTCTTCCCAGTTATTGTAGTACATATCCTTTGCCCTCATGATAGCACCGAACATGTCCCACGGCTCGTAGTTCTGGAACGTAAAGCCCCAGCCTTCCCCGTCACCGCAGTCACGGACGCTGTCGGAAAGGCCTCCGGTCTTCCTGACTATCGGAACAGTACCGTAGCGCATAGCCTGCATCTGAGCAAGACCGCAGGGTTCTGTCTTGGATGGCATCAGGAACATATCCGCACCTGCATACATGCGCTTGGAAAGAGCAGTATTGTAAGCTATCTTTGCTGAGCAGCTGCCGGGATAACGGTATGTCATCTCGGTGAAGATGTCTTCATACTTCTTGTCTCCCGTTCCGAGGATGGCTATCTGTACACCGTTATGGATCAGCTGATCCATCACCGGAACAAGTAGGTCTACCCCTTTCTGCTCTGTGAGGCGTGCGATCATGACAGCCAGCGGTCTGCCGTCATCACTGAGTCCGAACTCAGAGAGAATGTCATGTTTGCAGGCCAGTTTGCCGCTCTGATCCGCTGCAGAATACTTTTCAGGAATGGCAGGGTCAGTCTCGGGATTCCAGACATCGAAGTCTATTCCGTTTAGGATACCGCAGAGTTTGAACTGTAATCCTCTGAGCAGAGGATCAAGACCAAAGGAATACCATGGATCCATGATCTCCCCGGCATAAGTCGGACTTACGGTGTTGACCTTGTCGCTCAGCTCAATGGCAGCCTTCATAAGGTTAAGACAGCCATTCCAGCTCATAAGAGGAAGATCAGACTCTGGAAGTCCGAACAGATCTCCCAGGATGTACGGATCATACTGGCCCTGGAACTGGATGTTGTGAATGGTGAACAGAGTCTTGACATTCGCTAGTTTCTCGACCCAGCGGTAATCCCTGAGATAGACCGGTACGAGAGCCGTCTGCCAGTCGTTGCAGTGTATGATGTCGGGCTCGAAATCTATTCTGCAGAGCGCTTCGATGACCGCTTTTGAGAAGAAAGCGAATCTCTCACCGTCATCGTATTCGCCGTACAGTGTCGGGCGGGAGAAATACTGCTCATTATCGATGAAGTAGTATGTGACGCCTCTGTCCTCTAGTTCGAAGACACCGCAGTATGCGCTGCGCCAGCTGAGTGATAGATAGAAGAAAGTGATGAATTTCATCTTCTCGCGCCACTGCTGTGAGATGCTCGAGTAGAGAGGGAGGATGACGCGAACGTCACAATCGTTCCTGTTCAGATAAACAGGAAGGGAACCTGCAACATCGGCAAGTCCGCCGGAGGCTGCAAAAGGAGCTACTTCGCTGGAAGCGAACAGAACTTTAACATAAGGAACTTTTTTCTTCCTTGTAGTCTTGGCAGGCTCGGACTTTGCTGCAGAAGCTGATTTGCGCGTGCCGGATGAAGATCTTGTAGTCTTCTTAGGCTTTTCAGCTTTAGTCACGACTTTTTCTTCTGTTTTTACCTGTTCGGCAGTCTCATTAACAGGAGCTGCTGTCTCTTTTTTTCTCGGCATGATCACACCACACTTTTCTTTTTGATATAAAGAGGATATTCGCTGTCTCCGGAGAGCTTCTTGCCTTCGCTCACAGTCACGTCCTTGTCAGAAACGACACAGTCGAGTTCAGCACCTTTGCCGACGAATGTGTTCTGCATCAGTACGCTGTTGCGTACGACAGCGCCTTTCTCTACTGTCACATCACGGAAAAGAACACAGTTTTCTACAGTGCCTTCTATCGTGCATCCGTCTGCAACGAAACTGTCCTTGACACTGCAGCCTATGCTGTAGCGGACGGGAGGCGAGTCGTGAACTTTGGTATAGATCACCTGTGAGCCGAAGAGCTGAGCTGTAACTTCCGGATCGTTGAGCTCAAGACTCACTTTGTAATAGCTCTTGAGGCCTGTGATCCTGCGGACATATCCGCTGCATCTGTATGCGCAGACTTTCAGAGTATCCAGATTTGCAAGAAGGATATCCCTCTCGAACATCGTCTTGGCGTGTGAACTGGCTTCTTCGACCAGTTCCAGAAGCTTGAGCCTTCCGACTACCATGATGTTGATGCTCTGGAGATAATCTTCGCTGTATCTGTTGAACATTATGTCGGTGATCCGGTTATCGTCTCCTACTTTGACTGCTATGGAGTTGGAGACGTTATCGGGATCCGGATCAGGATCTCTGCAGACCATAGTGACGTCTGCCTTGTTCCTTATATGGAAATTGACTATATCCTCGATATCAGGGGAGCAGACATGGTCCGAGTCGGAGAGCACGACATATTCGCATGGTGCATGTTCTATGAAATCACGGATAGCATAGATCGCTTCTATACGTCCGTGGAAGACCATGTTGCCTTCCGAGCTGGTATATGAGTAAGGGGACAGGAAGGAGATGCCTTTTCTTCTGGCAAGATCCCAGTCTCTGCCTGTGCCGATATGATCCATCAGGCTCTGATAGTTGCTCTTAGTGACGATGCCTACCTGTGAGATCCCTGCATGTACGAAAGCAGACAGAGGGAAGTCAACAAGACGGTAGCGCCCTCCGAAAGGCAGAGAAGCCATGGAGCGTTCCTGGGTCATATCCATTACAGATTGTTCGTGCATGTTGGCAAAAACGATGCCCAGTGTGTCATGTGTCAGCATTTCACTTCACCCTCCTGTACGTTGTCATAGATCATTGCGTTTGCTTTGATCACTGCATTCTTTCCTACTGTGAGGTTGGGGCCGACGACTGCGATTCCCCAGTCGTCTATGCTCTCTGAATCTTCGGGAGTTCCGCCTATGCATGCACCTTCTTCAACAACGCTGTTTCCTGCGATGATGGAGTACATTACCTTTGCGCCTTTTTTAACTCTGGCGCCTGGCAGAAGCAGACTGTATGACACTTCTGCGCCTTCTTCGACATAAGCGCCGCCGAAAAGCACTGAAGTATCTACAGAACCGTAGACCTGGCTTCCTTCCGTTATGAGTGAGTTCTGAACTTCCGCAGTCGCGGATATGTAATGAGGAGGAAGAGAAAGCGGCCTTGAGTAGATCCTGTTCTCTTTTGACCAGACGTCAAAAGGATGGCTGGGATTGAGAAGATCCATATTGGCGTCCCAAAGGCTGGCTATCGTGCCCACATCCTTCCAGTATCCTTCAAATGCGTACGCCTGCATCTTCTTTCCGTCATTGAGCATGGCAGGGATTATGTTCTTCCCGAAGTCATGATCGCTCTCGCTGTTCGCGTCATCGCGCAGAAGATATTCTCTGAGAACGCTCCAGCTGAATACGTAGATACCCATTGAAGCGAGATCGCTCTTAGGATTCTTCGGTTTTTCTTCAAATTCATAAATAACGCCGTTCTCATCAGCATTCATGATGCCGAAACGGGAGGCTTCTTCCATCGGGACTTTCATGACTGAGATCGTGCAGTCTGCTTCAGAAGCTTTGTGAACATCCAGCATCTTGCGGTAATCCATCTTGTAGATATGGTCTCCTGAGAGCACTAACACGTACTGAGGATCATATCTGTCGATGAAAGCTATGTTCTGACAAATGGCGTTTGCTGTACCGAGGTACCAGTCACTTCCGCTGGCTTTCTGATAGGGCGGCAGAACATGAACACCGCCGTCGAGCCTGTCAAGGTCCCACGGTTTGCCGTTGCCTATATACTCATTTAGTTCCAGAGGCTGATACTGAGTAAGGACACCTACTGTGTCTATCCCGGAATTAGCACAGTTGGACAGAGGAAAGTCGATGATACGATATTTTCCTCCATAGGGAACTGCAGGTTTCGCGATGTTCTGCGTGAGGGCATACAGACGGCTGCCCTGACCTCCCGCGAGAAGCATCGCCACACATTCTTTCATTCTTGATTCCTCCTGGTGATCTTGTTTCTGGGGGCTTCTAGATATAACGCCGACATCGGCGGAAGATCCACACAAACTGAGTTTTCAAAACCGTGATACGGGGTCTCATCTGACCTGTAGGACAGTATATTTGGCTTTGTCCCGCCGCCGTACTGCGTACTGTCGCTGTTGAGAATGATCCTGTAACTGCCGCTGTATGGGACACCTATGCGGTAATATTTTCTTTCTACAGGAGCAAAGTTGCAGAGCACCACCACTGCAGACCCATCTTTTGCATATCTGATGAATGACAGACAGTTGCGGTCAGAGTCATCAGCGTCTATCCACTTGAAACCGTCCCATGTGCTGTCCTGTTCCCAGAACTGCGGCATGTCACGGTAAAGGTGGAACAGATCTTTCATATAAGACTGGAACCTGCGGTGCATATCATATTGAAGCAGCTGCCAGTCGAGACCTTCGTAATATCTCCATTCAATAAACTGGGCAAACTCGCTTCCCATGAACGTTAGCTTCTTACCGGGATGAGCGAACATGTAAGCATAAAAAGCCCTCAGATTAGCAAATTTCTGCTCGTAGCCTCCGGGCATCTTTTCTATCATGGAACACTTGCCGTGCACGACCTCATCGTGTGATATGGGAAGGATATAGTTCTCGGAATAAGCGTACATCATGGAAAAAGTCAGTTTGTTGTGCACGCCCTTGCGGAAGAACGGGTCTGTCTGACAATAGCTGAGAGAGTCATTCATCCAGCCCATGTTCCATTTATAGTTGAAACCAAGTCCGCCTACCGATGTCGGTTTAGTGACCATGGGCCATGCGGTGGATTCTTCTGCAGCCATAACAGCGTTCGGGAATCTGGCAAAGATCTGCTCATTGAGCTTCTGCAGGAAAGCTATGGCTTCCAGATTCTCACGCCCGCCTCTTGAGTTGGGTGCCCATTCACCATCTTTGCGGTCGTAATCAAGATAGAGCATGGAAGCTACAGCGTCTACTCTCAGTCCGTCGACATGATATGTGTCAAGCCAGTTGACAGCACTGCTCACAAGGAAGCTCTGGACCTCGGTCTTGCCGAAATCGAACACACGGGTACCCCATTCTTTATGTTCCATCCTTAAAGGATTGCTGTCTTCATAGCAGTATCCGCCGTCGAACTCGTACAGGCCGGAAGCATCTTTTGGGAAGTGAGCCGGGACCCAGTCGAGGATAACGCCGATGTTTTTCTGATGCATCCTGTCCACAAAATACATGAAGTCGTGCGGTGTGCCGTATCGTGATGTCGGAGCAAAATAACCGGTGACCTGATAGCCCCAGGAACCGTCAAAAGGATATTCTGAGACAGGCATCAGTTCAACGTGAGTATAGCCCATCTCGCTCACATAATCAGCCAGCTGATCTGCCATCTCCCTGTAACTGTAGACGTTTCCGTCTTCATGCATCCTCCAGGATCCCAGATGGACTTCATAGATGTTCATCGGTCTGTCAAATGAAGGCGAAAACGGCATTTCCTGCCACTGTGAATCGCCCCACTCATAACCTGAAAGGTCATAGAATTTACTGGCAGTTCCCGGAGGGGTCTCTGCGTGGACAGCAAATGGATCCGCTTTATAAAGTCCTTTTCCCTCTGCGGATACTATGTAGTATTTATAACTGTCATACTGGAGAACTCCGGGAACGAAACGTTCCCAGATACCGCTGTCGCTGATCTTTGTCATGGGTAAGTCTTTAGTATCCCACTCATTGAAGCTTCCGCAAACAGATACTGACTGGGCGTGAGGCGCCCAGACACGGAATACAACGCCATCCTGCCCGTCTCTGTGATCAGGATGAGAACCAAAATAACGGTAGCTCTCATAGTTGGTTCCCTGATGGAAATAGAACACGGCAGGATTATTGGTAGTGGACATGTCAGTCCTCCCTATTTTTTATGAATTAATAATAACAATCAGGGCATATAGATTTCAACTTTAGTGAAAAATATATAAAGAAAATAATCCCAGATGACGGTGTGATCCGGTGTAGTGTCATGAATAACGAAGAAAAAACAAACAGCAACTGTATAAATAGCAGAAGAAATGGTATTCTAGCATCGGTTCCTGAGGCAGACATGCAACAAAACTGCTCTTTCCAGACACTTAATGATCGACAGGAGAGTTCAGGTGGATTCAGAACTGTGTAAAAAAGCAAAGAACGGGGACGCCCGGGCGTTCGCTATGCTTTATGAATCTGTATCCGGTAGGCTTTACTCCACGGCATACTACATGCTTGGGAGAAAGGAGGATGCGGAAGACATAGTTATGGATACTGTAGCCGATGCTTTTGCCCAGATAAGATCTTTAAGAGATCCTGAGGCTTTTGAAGGATGGATATTCAGGATCATGATGAACAAGATCCGCAGGAAAAGGGGAAGTTACATCGGTGAACCAGTCCGGCTGAATGAAGATATAAGCGCTTCACCGCAGACTGATGCAGATGAGAAGGCGGCTCTGTGGAAAGCGATGCAGTCATTACAGGAGGAGGACAGAGCCATCCTGATCCTTGATGTCATTGACGGGTACAGATCTGATGAGATAGGAAGGATGCTCAATCTCAATCCTAATACTGTAAGATCAAGGAAACAGAGAGCGATGGTGAAGCTGCGCAGGCTTCTTGGTGGGGAAAACGATGACTGAATCAAAGGAAAAACTTGATAATACTGCTGTAGAAGAGATGATGCGGCGAAACATGCCTGTGCTTGACGTTCCGCAGTCTCTGTCACCTGAAACAGTGGCAGCCAATCTTGAAAGCAGCAGGAAGATAAGAAATACGCCTATCTATATCATAGTACGTACAGCTGTAGCTGCAGTTTTGACGATGGCAGTCGGAATCGGAGCGATATATGTTGTCAGGGGAGGAACCGGGAAGGGCAGAGCGAAAGAAGCAAGTGATATATTTATGGAGACAGATGGATATCCTTCCGAAGAATCTTTCTCATACAGCACGGAAACCAAGCCGTCAGATGTCTCTGAGAGCAAAGATGGCGGGTTAAGCACGAACGGAAGCTATGAAGAACCAGTGCAGGACGGAACTGAACATTTCGACGCCGATAAGGAACGTGTGTTCTCGGTCCAGATGGCAACAGGCGAAGAACGGATCATAGATACTGACATCGCATATTCAGAAGCGCTTGAGATCCGGATGGCATATGATGCGAATGAAAATGCCCGTGAGACAGAGACATGCCTGATCAATATAAGGGAAAGCACTTTGGGAACAGCTGAGATCTACATCATGGCGCTCGAAGAAGGAGACATATCTTTTGAGCTTCTGAACGGAGAAGATCCTGTCATGATGGCAGATATAACAGTAACTGAGTAAAAGCGGAAGAAACAAAAGGCCCGACAGGGCCTTTTTTGTGTGCTTTTATAGAGAAGAGCTTATGTTTTATTGTATAGTAAACATATAAGGATGCAGATAACTTTTAAATATATGAATGGAGGTTCTACATGGACGCTTTTGCTGAATACAGCAGGTGGCTAGAAAATGTTAAAGATGAGTCCCTCCTGGAGGATCTCAGGAGCATAGAAGGCAACGAAGAGGAGATCAGAGGAAGATTCCACGAGCATCTCTCTTTCGGTACTGCCGGTATGAGGGGAGTCCTTCAGGCAGGTTCCAACAGGATGAATATCTACACGGTCGGAAGAGCGACACAGGGACTAGCTGATTACATAAATGAGGTCTATGGAGGCGGTGCTGTTGCTGTCTCATACGACAGCAGAATCATGAGTGAGGAATTTGCTCATGAGACAGCTTCGATCCTTGCGGCCAACGGAGTCAAGGCGTACATCTACAGCAGACTGATGCCTGTACCCATGCTCTCTTATGCAGTAAGGGAACTGAAATGTCAGGCGGGCGTCATGGTGACTGCCAGCCATAACCCTTCGCAGTATAACGGATATAAGGTCTACGGTTCAGACGGATGCCAGCTGACTGATGATGATGCAGATGCTGTCCTCAGGAGAATACAGAAACACGATTATTTCTCCGGTATCAAAAACATGGATTTCGACAAAGCAGTATCGGAAGGACTTGTGGAATTCATAGCTAAGAAAGTCTGTGAATCCTATTACAGCGATCTGATGACCTGCAGGATCAATCCCGAGATACCGCTTAAAAAGCACAATATCTCAGTGGTATACACTCCTCTGAACGGAGCCGGCAATGAACCTGTCCGCAGAGTCCTTGAGATGTGCGGCTATGACAAAGTCACTGTCGTCCCGGAGCAGGAGAATCCGGACGGAAACTTCCCGACCTGCCCATACCCGAACCCTGAAACAGATGAGGCGAGAAGGCTCGGCCTGGAGCTTAGTGCAAAAGTCAATCCGGATGTGTTTATAGCAACAGACCCTGACGCGGACCGAGTCGGAGTGGCATTCCGCGAGAAGGACGGAAGCTACAGAAGCCTTACAGGAAACGAAGCGGGCATACTTATGCTGGACTATATCCTGAAGGGACTGACGGAAAACGGAAAGCTTCCTGAAAACGCTGTGGTTTGCAGAAGCATAGTCTCTTCATCCATGGCAGATGAGATCGCCGCTAATTACGGAGCGGAGATGAGAACGGTGCTTACTGGTTTCAAGTATATCGGCGAACAGATACTTCTGCTTGAGCAGGCCGGAGAAGAGAACAGGTTCGTGTTCGGATTCGAGGAGAGCTGCGGATATCTTGGAGGAAGCTTTGTCCGTGACAAAGACGGTGTTTACGCCTGTATGATCCTTTGCGAACTTACAAGCTATTACAAATCCAAAGGAACAACTCCTCTTGAAGTCCTGGATCAGCTCTATGATAAATACGGCTATTACAGGCACAAGGTCGACAATGTCGCGTTCCCCGGAGCAGACGGTGTTGACAACATGAAAGCTCTGACAGCTGCCCTCAGAAAAGATCCTCTTACTGAGATCGCCGGTTTCAAGATCGTTGAGACTGATGACATAATGAAGAAAGAGCACACAGCTGAAGACGGTACCGTCACCCCAATCGATCTGCCTGCTGCAGATGTTCTGATCTATACCCTGGAGAATGGTGCCAAGGTAATTGTCAGACCTTCAGGAACGGAACCCAAGATGAAACTCTACCTCTCAGCAAAGGAAGACTCGGCAGAAAAATCCGATATTCTGGTAGGAAAACTTGAGGAAGGGATCAAAGAAGCGACCGGTCTAAAATAATTGTTGCAATTGAAAAATCATTATGATATGATTTTCAGGCTGATTGTTCAGATCACCACAATCTCAGACTTAGAAGTAAAAGAGGTGACATTAGTTGAAGGAAGGCATTCATCCCGAGTACGTTGACACAACGATCACGTGCGCATGCGGCGAGGTAATCCATACCCGTTCGACTCGCAAAGATATTCGCGTGGAAATTTGTTCCAAATGCCACCCTTTCTATACCGGCAAACAGAAGCTTGTCGATACAGGTGGACGCGTTGATCGCTTCAACAAACGCTACAATCTCGGAAAACAGGACTGAAAAGTCTAATAAAAAAGGACCGGTATATACCGGTCCTTTTTTATTGCCTTCATCAATTTGACTGCTGCAGCTTTACGGCATTGAGTCATGACTGCAATGAAGAAAAAACGATGTTATGAATAATATCCAAAATTCTGCGTCCGATTTGTATCATATGACTGCTTCATTTGTACTTTATAATTAATTCTGCGTGATATAGAATAATTATTAGTCGGCAGATTGCATAACGGCCGATAAGAAAGATTGCGGATTTCTTTAAAAACGTCATCTTTCAGCAATATGTTACATAATAAAATGTAAATAAAAATGTGAGGTAGAACACGATGGTATTAGAAGATCTGAGAAGAGCGGTATTTGCCGGAGCAGACAACATCATCGAGAGAGAGACAGAGCTGTGCCAGCTTGACTCATTCGTAGGTGACGGAGACCACGGCGTAACAGTCCGCAAGGGCTATCAGAAAGTC
>JAFRAJ010000061.1 GCA_017405465.1 Oscillospiraceae bacterium | reverse complement strand
TATCCATTCTCCATTTCGATCTCGTGGACCACAAACATTGACGGATTAAAACCTACTCTGTCTTACTGCGCCTTTATTTGCATTGTATCAGGCGCTCAAGACTCGCATTGCCTTTGTTTAACTTTTTATCATGCCTCCATTCTTTGAGAATGGGTGTATTGAGCTTACCAACAACAGAGCAGAACGCAGCATAAAACCATTTGTCATGGGACGAAAGAATTTTCTGTTCTGCAATACACCTCGTGGTGCCACGGCTGCGGAAGTGATCTACAGTCTGATCGAAACTGCTAAGTTTAACGGACTGGATCCGTATGAATATACTCTGTATGTCCTGAGAACAGCTCCGAATCTCGCTGCTGGTGATGTGGATCCCTTACTGCCGTGGAACGCGCCGGAATTCTGCAAGAAATCACAGAGTTGATTCTAATATTTCTGATATATCTACGATGCCGCCCTCGTTTTAATATGTACCCAAAATCCTGGACAAAGGATTTTGGGTACATATCATTTTAGAGAGCGGCATTCTTATTATGAACCTGTTGCACCGCCTCTAGCTTTTACGCTTACGTCAGAAATCAGCTGGCGAACAATGAGAACCTTGAAAAGCGAATCCTCAAATATGATCGCGTTTAACGTCGAAACGCAATTCAGCCTCCTGGCCAGGAGGCTGAATTGCACCAAATCATAATGCTCTAAATATAATACACACTTTTATTGACACTGCCCTGCTTTCTTGTAGAGCTGCTCCCGGAGAGCGTTGTTCCCGATGGTTACAAGAAGCAGCTTGTACTCCGGGTAGAAGGATGCCATCTCACTTGTTCTGCCTATCACAGACACTCCATCAACAGCAGCTACGTCTCCATCATCAAGGAAAGCACAATCGTAGAGAGCGCTGGCATGCTCCAGCATTACTCTTCCGAATCCACCTGCTCCTACAAGTAATAATTTCTTCATACTCAGCACTCCCTCCTCCAGGGAAGAATAAGCCTACTAACTATGATTTCCATTTGTATATTCAGTATATGGTCTATGCAAATCAACAACTTCTGTATAATGATGAGATTTTCTTTTTTCAACAGGCGGCAGTTTCATATAGTCCCCATACACCTGCGAGAGCCATTTATCAAAATGTTGAGGAATCCACACCTCTATCCCCTCGAATACAGCTTTCTCACCTTCTCCATACCATTCCTTTGGAACAATCTCCTTCTGTCCCCAAGCTCCACAATAATTGGCAATATATTTTCCTCTGCTGAATGCTTTATTGAGTCTTTCATTCTCAAAAAGAGCATCTATACTACGAGGGTATTTCACACTCAATAGAACACCTTCTATATTTTTAATTAGCTCTTTAGCAAAACCGCTTTTCAATTCTTTCGGCAGAGTGTATTCCTTATACAGTCGTCGAGAAATAGTACGTTTTTTCCTTCTGATAATGCTCCTGTCATTTTCATCATCAGGATAAAAATCCAAGGGGAAAATATCAATATAAACTCCATGATTCATCTTTTTTGACTTGGTGCTTGTCTCGATGAACGTAGTTCGCGAGTCTCTAATCTTAGTAAAGTTAATCATACACTCCGGATCCGTATATATGTTTTGTAAAAAATAATAGTTAGGAAGATAAGATTGAGCTTTTGAAATAAAAAGCTCATAATCATCACGGAAGATCCCCACATCGATATCATCGTCCCAAGGGATGAACCCATGATGCCTTACCGCGCCCAGCATCGTACCACCAAGCAAATAATACCTGATGCTTAAGCGATTACATATTTCAATAAACGCGCATAACATATCTAATTCAATTTTTTTTATTGTTTCAAGATCCTTGTTGTTTAGAACCATAGCCCACCAAACTCCCTTGCACGAAACTGTAAAAGTCATTAATCCTTGTATGTGAACAAATTACTGATTATAGAGTTTCACATAATCATCAAAACGCTCATTCTGTTCATACAACTTAGCTCTGCTAATGCATTTTTGTTTGAAACGCTCTCTGTCCATACAAACACGAACAACTTCTTGAAGCAAGCCTTCTTTGTCGTCACATTTAATGATTCTGCCACTATTATCGTCTATTATTTCAGGACTTCCGCCCGTTGCAAATGTGACAACTGGTGTGCCGCAAGCTAGGGATTCAATATTAACTGTCGGAAAGTTTTCTTCCCTCGTTGGGTTCACGAAAACGTCAGCAGCAGAATAAATCGCCGCTAATTCCCGCTGGTCATGCGTTCTGTGGATAGAAATGATATTCTTGGGTAATATTTTATCTATAGTAGCGTCTGTCCCTACAAGAACAATTTGGTATCTGTGGTCCAAATTCTCTGAGAGATAAGAAAACACATCTAGACCTTTTCTCTTTCCCCAATCAAATGCAATGCCCAGGATCAGTAATCCTTCTTGATTGATTCCATGCTTTTCCCGAAAATCGGATTCTGTTGGTTTAAACACATCTAGATCGATGCCATTATTGATAACTCTCACCGGGTATTCTGCAAGGAAAGACTGATTCACCAGTCCTGCGAGCCACTGTGATGGGGTGACTATTGTTAAATCCTCTACTCCTGTAAACCACTTTTTTTTCTTCTTCCATAGCCATCTTGTTGTGTCGATGCGGGATGGAGGATAGATGGACAGCTGCGGACAGTCACCACAACCAGTCTTCCATTTGTCACAACCCGCAAGGGTGAAATGAGGGCAATGCCCGGTGAAAGACCAGCAGTCATGGAGCGTCCAAATCACGCGGATATGATGTTTCTTCACATAGTGGAACAGCATAGGAAGGTTAATATAACTGTTGTGAAGATTATGGAAATGAAGAATATCCGGTTTAATACTGTCAAGCGTATGAAGAAATCGGATTGTAGAAAAAAATGCAAAGCACCCATTCAAGCCTGTATAATAGGACAGTTTCTGGTTGATACGATTAGCAAGCGTACTGCATATAACAATATCATTCTCCGCTTTCGGTTGTGCATTATAGCTATTGGGATATGCGTTGTAAGTTGTAAATCCCTGCTCTCTGGCTGCCTTTGCTATGCCTATCATAATTCGACCGGTACTTCCGAAATTACCCAAATTAATTGAAACAACCTTCTTCATACCGATCTCCCCCACATTTCACAAGTCTTAATTATGCCTGATTCCCTTCAGTTCTTCCTGTACGTAATCCGTTGTGAGAATTTTCTTTACCACACCCTCTACATCCAACCTTACAGTATTATGGCTGGTGTAGCTTTCTTCCGCCTGAGTTTCCACCTTGCCCTGAACAAAATACTTATCATAATTCAGGTCACGGTTATCTGCTGCAACGCGGAAATAATGACCCATGTCTTCGCTCCTCAGCCGTTCCTCTCTGGTCATCAGAGTCTCGTACAGCTTCTCACCATGACGAGTTCCGATGATATTCGTCCCGGTATCCCCGAATAGCTGCTGGACACCCTTGGCAAGATCACCAATAGTGCTTGCGTCCGCTTTCTGGATGAACAAATCGCCGGGATTGGCGTGTTCAAAGGCGAACCGTACCAACTCGACAGCTTCATCAAGGTTCATAAGGAATCTCGTCATCTCTGGGTTCGTGATAGTGATCGGATTACCAGCATGAATCTGATCGATGAACAGAGGGATAACCGAGCCACGAGAGCACATGACATTGCCATAGCGAGTGCAGCAAATCACAGTATCAGAACGTTCGGCAGCTACACGAGCATTAGCGTAGATAACGTGTTCCATCATAGCTTTAGAGATACCCATTGCATTGATCGGATAAGCCGCCTTATCTGTGGAGAGGCAAACCACCCTCTTCACGCCAGCATCAATAGCTGCATGGAGTACATTGTCCGTTCCCTCAACGTTTGTTTTCACCGCTTGCATTGGGAAGAATTCACAGGAAGGAACCTGTTTCAAAGCGGCTGCATGGAAAATATAGTCTACTCCCGGCATTGCATCTGCCACAGAGCGAGGATCACGGACATCTCCGACGTAAAACTTGACCTTCTTCGCTGCATCAGGATGTTTCGCCTGAAGTTCATGACGCATGTCATCTTGTTTCTTCTCATCGCGGCTGAAGATACGAATCTGGCCAATATCAGTCTCTAGAAAATGTTTCAGAACGGTGTTTCCGAAAGAACCGGTACCACCTGTAATCATTAATGTTGCTCCGCTAAATGCGCTCATTAGTTAATTATCTCCCGTAGTTTTCATTTAATCCCACGCAAAAGAAATGCGTCAATCATCAATTTCACATTCGGTCTAATATCTTTAATAAGCCATGGAATCAACGTTACTGTCAGTACTTGCGTTATCAGACTTGCTGCAGCAGCTCCTGACGCTCCCCAAAGTGGTATCAGGACAAGATTCAAACAAACATTTGCTATCGCTGCACCACCTGTGATGAATTTCAAATATTTTTGCTGATTTTCACAAACTATCCAAGCGTTACGTGCAACACCCAAATATGAGAACCCAGTATACCAACAAATGATTTTGAGTGGTTCAACAGCATTCAGGTAGGCTTCTCCATAAACAATTCTAATAAACAATTTTCCAAGCAACATAAAACCAATAGCTACAGCAAAGGAAGTATAAAGGACTATAGCATACAGTTGCCTGTTTTTTCTTTCATACATCAATTTATTAGTCTTAAACAGCTGAATAATTGTAGGTGTGATTGAATCTATGATGGCTGCGAGAACAAACACCCACATATTGTTGATCGTCGAAGCCAACGAATAATACCCTACCGCCTCCTCGCTCAGCATTTGTTTCAGCATCATCTTATCGGTCTGTCCGTATATAGCTACCATCATTCCGGCAAGAATATAATGATAGCTTTTCCCAAGAAGTCTTTTTGCCGCCATCCATGAAAATCTCAATTTCTGTCCATTGTATTTTTTGTACGATGCAAACAGTACTATAGCAATGCAGAGATAATCTATGGATGATGCAAAGGCAAACCATTCTATGCTTCTATTTGTAGCAAGTAGGACAATTCTATATGCTGAAGTGACAGCATAAGCGATTAACGTTGCTATTGAAGTCACTTTTGATTGATATCTTGATTGAAACCAGTAATTAAACGTATCCGCGACATGAAAAAACAAAGCAATACTAGAAAGAATCGCGACAACGATCGTGGTAGGCTCATTATGATCAAGTACTGCTACAATAGCTACAATCATAATAGCTGAAAGCAGACTCGATGCCCCTCGCAATATAAGTGTAGTGCCTATAGTCTCTCCCTGTTTTTCAGGCTCATCAGAAAACTCTTTTACGATGATTGAACTAATTCCAAGTGTGCAAAAGGATGTGAAGAAAGCAACATAAGCTGCCACATAATTAATAATTCCGTATTGACCAGGTCCAAGATATCTCGCAGTTAATACTCCCACGAAAAACGACAAGACCATCTGCGCGATTTTTCCGCCAATTATCCAGGTCGCATTCTTAGTCTCTTTATTGTTTAATAACCTTCTCTTTATAAAGAAAAGCATCTCGCACATTCGTATCCCTCTAAATTCTGTCTATTCAAGATACCTGATAGTTTTCGCCGGAACACCACCAACAAGCATATCATTATTAACGTTGTCAACAACACAAGCGCAAGCTGCTACTACAGAGCCATCGCCTATTGCCACGGTACCAACCAAAGTGGAACGGGCACCGATCCAACAGCCATTACCAACTTTGATTGAGTATATTTCTCCCTTTCCTGCACGCCGTTCATGATCACCTATAGCATGTCCGCCAGTCAGAAAAGTTACTTCCGGTGCTATGTCGCAGTTATCACCTATCAATACCGTCCCATCACCGTTAATCACCATGTTTTTTCCAATCCAACACCCTTTTCCAACAGAAAAAGGTTGATAAAAATGAATTGGTCCGACTATTTTTGTGCCTTCTCCAATCGAACAACCTATTTCGTTCAACAGTTTTGCCTTTTTGGGGAAGTGTTTAGGATTAACGCCAACGTATATCTTATTAATCAAGAAAACGTTCCATTTTCGTTTTATTCCACGCAAATGCAATATCTTAGCCAATTTATCAAACATAGAAACACCTCAACTGATATACAATTTACCTCCGAATTTTCTTTGAGCAATACTGCAAGGTCCATCAGCAAAAGGCGTACCGTCACCAGCCTGTAACGCCTCACTTAACACAAGAAATCTATCTGCAGCAGTTTCTGGATTCCACATTTGAACCATTGTTTCATATGCCGCTTTACCGAGATCTTCTGTCAATTTTTTGTCTTTCACGAGCATTTTAACCTTGCTATATAAGTCATTTATGTTACCATTTCTATAAGTAAGGCCATTTTCGTTATGATGAACCAGAAAACCAGTAGATCCTACAGCATCGGAGGCAATAACAGCGCATCCGCTATTCATTGATTCATTTAACACTGCACCCCATCCTTCTTGGCAATCACTTGTGAACAAAAAAATGGAAGATGCTTCCATATGTTCCCGAACTTCTTCCGGTGGAAGCGATCCAATCAAATGGACATAATTCTGTAAACCACTATTAATGACCATCTTTTCTAAGTCATCCTTCATTTCGCCATCACCAATGATTGTTAGGTCGAAATCAAAACCTTCCTCCATAAGTTTCTCAGCGATTAGGATTGAAACATCTGGATGTTTCCATCCTATGAGCCTTCCAGCCCATAGGATGGAAACCTTATGACCATTTCTTTTTTTTTCGAATAGACTATCCAAATCGTGCTCTTTTACTTCAGGAAAGTAGCCCCATTTAAAGCACTTGTTCCTGTAAGCTCCATTGAGGGCAAAGTCACCAGAGGTAAATGAACTGGCACAGAGCATATAAACCGGTTTGTTTCGGTTGACTAAATGCTGCACTCGCATTTTCTTGATTCGCTTCGGTGCCAGAAGATAGATATATCCTTGCTTGTACAGTCTTTCAGAATAGCGAAACAGGATCTGTCCTTCTTTGATTCTGTCTGTAAGATATTCCTCTGGAGCTGAACCAGCAATAACTGTTTCTGCGTTAGTTATTAGAGATTTAGCTTTTTTTTCAGCTTCTTCACTCTCATACGCACATATTACAAATGGATAGTGTTTATTCATATCATGGTAACCAATATTAATCCTGTTTTCCGGAGTTGGCATGGTCGCAACAAACCAAAACTGTCCGTTCGTTTTTTTTAACATTGCCTCGCAAAAAGGAAGTTGATGATGGTTTAAGTAATTTGACACAAAGACCACGCTCATAATAATTCTCCGTTTCAATATGCCTAACTCATGGATTATGCTTTAGTGGTAAGAATACTCTGTGGTAATAATATTCAACCATGCCGTTAATGATAGTAAACACAAGGAAGAATCCCATCAACCCTTCAAGTATTGGCTCAAAAAAGAAGTTGATTTGTGTTCCGAGATAGACACAGAACAAAAGATATTTAAAATCAGCTTCTATCTCCTTACTGGAAACAATTCGGAACAGGTGAACATTGATGACGATCGTATAAACCAGCATACACAAAAAGGGGAGAATGCCCGCCACACGTCCAATATCCAGCCACATATTATGATAATACTTCGTGCTTTTTAATCCTCCAAATGGATGCTCAAACATCAAGCTAAGGCCGCGAAGAATACTGCTGAATCTATAATTATCCGCTCTGTCCAAATCAGCTCCATACTGGTACCTTTCAATTAGATTGGATGTATCCACATATGTCCGAATACCAAAAATATTCCGATTGTAAAGGAATAAGTATGCTCCAACAAATACAATTAGAACAATTGCTAATCTAATGACTCCTGTTCTTCCATACGTTTCTTTAAGATAGAAAAAAAGGAATAGCACAGAAACCACAAATAGAATTAGGAACTGCGCTCTTGTTCCCAATAATAATGCGTACATTAAGGAAATGAAGCTTGCGATTATTCCAGCTGTTTTCAAAATTTTGTTTTTTTCGAGAAATATGAAATACATTGACAAAGAAAGAACCAACGTGTTTATGCAGCCGCTTCCAGTTGCACCGGCGTATTCACCTGTAAAGAAATCAGTAAGCTGCCATCGTAGATGCCCAATATTAGATAAATAATTAAGTAATGCATGCAGAGCGTATCCCACCAGCATAAAATACACTGAATACTTAACAATCTCTTCTGGTCTATTCTTTCCAGATTCTACAGTCACCCACCCTGTTGCATAAGCAAGTAGCGGACAAACAAAGTAATATAAAAAACCAGGAATAGTATGCTCTCCGATAGCAAAATACAGAAAGCAAAAAGCAACCATTGTCAGCATGGCTTGAGAGGACAGTCCATTAATGAAAGCTCTTCCTTTTCGCATCCATTGCCACACGACAATAACCAATACTCCTAAAGCAAGCATTCCATATATCTGATTTATTGCTCCTGTAGTATAGAGCATGAAAAGTATTTGTGGCACTTCTACACCTCACGCCCAAGTCATATTTTTATCTGATTTTCAATCAAGCTAATTACTTTTTTTGCTTGAGCTACGTTATTTTTCTTTGTAAGAACAAACTGTTTCGCTTGCTTTCCTTTTTGAGATAATTCTTCATCTGTCTTCCCTAAAATATCTCGATACGCTTTTGCCATACCTTCTTCGCTTTCATCTTCAATAAGAAAAACGTAGGGATAATAGTCTTCTGGCATTCCCGGCAGTTTAGTTGTCAATACCGGAGTCCCACTCGCCATGTACTCCATATTCTTTGAGGGGAAGGAATACTTCGTGAATTCCTCATTAGTCGGACGCGGATTGATTAATAGTGAAGCTTCCAATTCTGATGAGACAACCTCATCATTCATAACCACACCGTGGTAAATGACATCTCGATGTGAATTTGCTATTTCTTTTAACTCATCGACATATGGTCCTTTTCCGTATATATGAAGTTCAACATTGGGTACTTTTGCAAGTAAGAAGCCATCCACCATAGCTTTCACACCGTATCTGGTATCAAGGAGGCCCGCATACATACATTTGCGAACACCTCTCACGACTTTTTTCTCAGCCAATCGCATATTTACGTCGCATAACCCTTCTACGACTTCATAAGGCTTATGATTGGGATTGATTGCTTTATCCATTGCTTCCGTCAATGGAATATATCCTGTACAGTTCTCCAACACCTTCCTTACAAGCCTAACGTGGCTCTTCCGGGTGCCTGTGACCATTAATTCTGGCAGATCAGTAACTATACCGATGCACGGAATATTCTTTCTTTTCGCTGCTAGGGAAGCCCCATAGGCTACGGATGCATTAAGCACATCACAGACAACGGCTGTCTGGCCCATCTTAGTATCCTTGATTACTGATCGATAGGAGGAAATCATCTGCCATAGATTCTTGATGCCTCGGATGTTTAATACAGAACCGTATTGATAGATGATATTGCCATCAATTCTGCGGGATGCACTAAGATACTTCTTTTTGCAGTTACTGCTGGTCACCGGTAGTCCAGTTATTGCGTGGACTTCAACATCATTTCCTGCAATCCCCTGAATCATCAACCTGTTATATTTTTGTGCTTGTTGGCCAGGCATTCTATCCGTATCACGGAACAGATCCTCAAAGTCACGAGCGTCCATCGCACTGGAAACATAATCAATCAGCAATATTAGCTCCTCCTGCGTCATCCGAAAAACTTCATTAATCTCTGCTTCGTTCTATTTTGCTCTGTCAAGAATATTTCTAGTGCTGCCATACAGTTTTGTTGAAAGGCTTCCCAATCTAAACCATTATAGTAGTTCCAAAGCTTATCAGCGATATGGGCATCATGTAAATCAATCGTTATACCGACTTGTCTTTCCGTGACTACGTCCCCCATGTGTGAACCTTCAGTACAAATCTGCGGAATCTCGAATATCACTCCATCGTAGTATTTATTACCCATAGCATTCCCCGTGGTGTGGCCAAGATCATAAATGTTATGAATCAAATCTGTTTTTAAGGCAAATCCATATCGATCTTCTGGCATGTATGCTCCATGGAAAATGACGTTCTCATATCCCTTTGCCCGTGCATACTCTTCCATGTCTCTGCCATCTTGCTGCATACGCCCATAATAATGCAGTTCAAAGCGCAGATCGTTCCCCAAAGCGTCCATGACAGCTTTGTTTACATCAACCTGCCGTACAAGTCCCCAATAACCTACGCGTATAATCTCTCGTTCTCTTGCTGCATCACTGCGCAAACCAACGTGATTCAGAGAGTCTTCCAAATAGTTATGTATAGTATATATCTCATCCTGGCTAGGCAAGAACTTTCTGAATGCGTTTGAACTTACAAAAGTACATGCCGCATTACGGGATAGCCTCGCTACTAGTTTCCGATAAACCGGAATATATTCATACGAAATATCTCGGAAATCTAACACATACTTCCCTTTGTAATGTCGGCTCAGATAATCTAGCAAAGTAAGGCCAGGGGTGGTGTGTAAAACAATTATTCTGTCGTAACAGTTTTTTCTAAGAACCCTTAACGCAAATGATCTATATCTTACAAAAAACTTTAGTTTTTTCTGAAAGGGCAATTGTTCTTCCAGATGAGCCTCAAACTTATACGCTTTGCTGATCTGTTTAGGTACCTCAGCGTCTGGCATACCGTCGCGATCCCAATAAATCAGTTCAATCCGTGTGTCATCTCTATTCTCGAGCGCATTTAGATAGAAGTTCATATAGGGCATATATGCGATTTTACCGAAGCCCAATAACAAAACTTTCACTGTCTTCTCCAGTTCTTATTCTCTGGCCATCTTGGCCAGCAAATCTATATGCTTTTGTGTATTCACCGTTCTTGAATAGAAGCCTAAGCTGAACTTTTTTGCATTCTCCGCATATTGCTCCCGTAATTCCGGATTGCTCCTCATTTTAAGAATTGCAGCTGCTACAGCTTCCGGGTCTGTATTTGACGCAGATATCCCGATCTGCTCACGTTCAAACATCTGATAATAATCAGAATCCTCGTCAACAGAATTCACGATTACCCGGTGGCATGCCATCAGCAAACCTGCTTTACTCGGTACAGAATTCCCAATAACTCCTCTTGGCAACGGAATGAGGCAAACAGAACAGGCACTATAAACATGGGGCACCATTTCCTGTGGCTCTAGGGGAAGAAAAACAATGTTATCAAGTCTGGCTTCCTTCACAGCATTCATGAAATCATCTTTCTGGCTGCCAAAGCCAATCATCTGGAATACGATATCTTTTTGATCTTTAAGAAGCTGTGCAACCTTGATCACCATGCGGTAGTCAAAGTTAAAGCCCATGGTTCCTGCATATTGGACATAAAAAATGTCCTTACGCATATCGTATTTCTTTACAAAGAGGTTTTCTTCCCAAGGAATTTCTTTAACACTCTTATCGTCATACCAGTCAGGGACTACAGTAATCTGATCAGGTGCTACACCTTGTTCTATAACCTTCTGCTTCATGTCCTCAGAAATAACTGAGATGTGATCAGCCTTCTTATAGGCAATCTTATGAAAGCGATAGAAGAAGTTCTGCATCCACTTTTTATCCATTACGCCATTTGCAATTGAAGCGCCAGGAAACATATCTTGAATGTTCCACACTGTCGGAATCTTTACATACTTCTTTGCAAATGAAACCGCAAACGGTGCCCATGGGCAGGATTGCACCATCATTACATCAAAGTCCTTTTGCTTTTTGAACACCGGAATACAATCAAAGCAATACTTCACGCCTGTGAGATAGCGTTTTACGAAGGCTTTTTTCTCGACTTGCGAGGAGGATACTGTTTCATAAGAGAAGTTGCTAAATGCAAGTAGGTCATCCGGTGCATCTGGATCAGTTCCAGTAGAATGATTCTCTATCAAATGAACAGTATGCCCCTGAAGGAGCAAATCTTCGATTAGCGCATGATATAAATGTCTGGACGGCCCATATGTATCAAACCCGCCGCCCATATAAATCAATACCCGCATATCAACTTCTCCCAAACTCAGCCTTCACGCATGCTTCGGTAGCACCGATTCCGTATTGAATAAACTCATCGCGGAACCGCCTCGTATTTGCGCACTCGGCAGTGTAGTCAATACCCTTAATCCGTGTCAGCAGTTCGTCCTCTGTCCTGCAGCTCTTGTTCGGATACCGATCATCTATGTCGAAATAGGTTCCACGCTCAGCCAAGTATATCTCGTAGTCATAGGCGTAGATAAACATTGGCTTACACAGCACAGCGTAATCAAATGCTATAGCACTATAGTCAGTGATGAGCATGTCTGAAGCTATCATGAGATCATTAACAGCTGGATAATCTGAAGCGTCTCTGACAAATTCATCGTATTGAACACCGAGAACCTTTGTGGTCTGATGATGAGCCCGGAAGAGCACTACAAACTCATCGCCCAGCTCTTTCTTCCACACATCAAAATGTATCGGTGGCTTGATCTCGTAGCTCTTACCGCCGTCAGTGCTCTCGCGCCATGTAGGAGCATAGAGGATGACCTTCTTATCATTCGGCAATCCCAGCTTTTCCCGCAGATCCTTCTTACGATCCTCTGTCGCCAGCCACAGTTCTTCGTTCCTTGGCATACCGCAGCGGAGATAGGTCCTCTCATCCGCGTTAAATGCGCTCTTCCATACCTTTTCGTCATGGTCACCGGAGACGACCAGGTGATCAACCGTATCGAAGTTATAGTCTTTACGACCAGGGCAGTCATTTCCGATATGCTTGAGAGCAATACCATGCCATGTGTTCAGATAGACCTGAGAACGTTTTTTAAACTTTAGGCCACGCTCAATATTCGTGTTTGTGATCCAGTATTTGGCTTTCAGCGCAGTCTTGAAGTATGCAAAAGAGTCGATCTTTACTGTTTCAAGCTCAGGATATTTCTCCGGATGCTCGAAAGCCCACACACAACGATATCCTTTGTACGCAGAGTGACTCTGCATGTAGTCATAAATCGCTTTGGGGCTGTCATTGAATCCCATACCCATAAAGGAAACAAAAATCACAAGCTTATCATCTGTCGGAAGAAATGCGCCTAAAACTTTGAACACAAAGCTCATAATGACACGGTACATTTTCTGAATAAATGCGTTGTGTTTGAGTATGTAAATCAGCCTCTGGCGCATCGATTAGCCTTCCTCATCAATCTTGATATCTTTAGTTTTCAGCATCACCGTCTTCCGGATCTGAGTACTACTAGTGCTCTGTGTATAAGGGAAATACACAATTTCTACGCCCTTATCAGCAAAGTACTCCTCATACCGTTGAAACCTTGATGTACCTTTATAATCGGATCCAACAAACAGCTTGTCGTAATGCCACAGATCCCAGGCATCCGAGTCCTCTGTGCAGGAATCCACGACCTTGTCCACATACTTGCATGCACCGACAATCGCTTTCCGCTCTTCAAAAGGAATGAATGTTTCTTTACCTTTCCATGCACCGGACCCGTGCACACCAACAATGAGGTAATCGCACTGAGCCTTAGCCCGGCGAAGGAGATTTAAATGACCTACATGGAATAGATCAAACGTGCCGGACAAGTAGCCGATAATTACACGCTTGTTGTTATCCAAGCGGCCAGATTCTTTTTTATATTCATAACTATGAAGACCATATTCATGAGGATCTGCAGCATATCGCTCCAGAACCGCTTTAAATATTTCTTCATACTGCGGAATGAAGCGAGTATCATGGCTGAATAAGTGTTCCAGAATCTGCTCTGCCAGCGGGCCGGTTATGCTCAAATCATTCTTACCGCCGTAGAACTTCGAACCTTGAAAACTTGCCGGACTAATATCGAGAATCCGGTTCTTTGAGCCATATGCCTCAAGCTCGATATTCACGGACTCTACAAAACGGACCACGCCTGCCTTAGCAGCCGCATACACAGCCGCGCTCGGTGTGGACATCCATCCAGAAATGCTTCCCATGACACCGGCGTAAAAGCAGTTATCGTTAAGGATGCGATCATAGAAAATACGGAAGATTTTGATCGTAGAAACCGTATCCACTGTCAGCATCTTTTCGATTTCTGCTGTGTGATGGAACTGGAAGTCAGCCACACGACCGATACCAGCCGTCACCATAAGCAGCTCAACACTCTGATCTGCAGCTAATGAATAGAACAGTTCCTCATCAAAATCGAGAAGATCGCAGTAATTGTGGTGAAAAGCATTCTGATCAAGCACACCTTCATCCGGGCCATGCCTGTCACAAATTTCGAGATAGTAACCTCTTTCAATAAGATTCTTGCTGATAGCCAGTCCGATACCGTTACTTCCACCGACTACTACCGCTTTTTTCTGTTCTCCCATTGATCCACATCCTCAAACAATCATTACGTTTAGTTACATTTGTAGAGAAACAAAATTCCCCTCAAACAACACGAAATGCTCTGGAGCCTTTTTCAGCCTCCGGAGCGATATCGTTCTCATTACCTTTTCCAACTGGCCTGCATTTCAACCAGCTCCTTCTATCAGATCGTCCACACCAGCCTCCTTCGGTACTCTACTTACAGAACTACCGAGTTAAGAAGCCTATTTTTGAACCCTTCAACACGGGCATCCACACAGGAATCTCAACTCTCCAGAGAGCGTGTGGAAATCTACATATCCCTATCCGGCCTCTTATTGCCTGAAACTATCGAAAGCACATAGCACAGACCATTCCGCCGGTATGTAGTTGCTACATTACCCTGTCCTATTCTTAAAACATTCCACCGAAGGCACACATGCCTCAGCCCCTTCTGAAACAGCCTCTATTTTTGTTTAATCCGCCCAATGTTCGTCCCGTGTTTCCCATTTTTCTGTGCGATTTGCCTCATTTTCGTAGTCAAGAGCGGTTACCTGCCCGGGATCGATGCCTTCGGTGCTTTCAGGCAAGAAGAGGATCTTAATAGTTGCAAGAATAATACTCAAATCCTTGAATAAACTCGGATGAGCAATATACATAAGATCCATCTGTAATTTATCATAAGGCGTTGTATTGTATTTTCCATAAACTTGAGCATATCCTGTGACACCAGCTTTTGCCTGAAGTCTTAATCTGAACTCAGGCATTTCTTTTTCATATTGCGCTGCAATCTCTGGTCTTTCAGGTCTAGGGCCTACTAGAGACATATCTCCTTTCAGAACATTAATTAACTGAGGTAACTCATCAATACGTGTAGATCTGATTACTTTTCCGATAGGAGTAATTCTGTCATCATTTTTTCCAGTACTAAGTCGTGCAATCCCATCTTTTTCAGCATCAGTTCTCATAGAACGGAATTTGATTATTTCAAACTCTTTCCCGTCCTTTGTCAAGCGTATCTGTTTGTAGAAAACAGGACCATGATCTGTAAGTTTGATCATGATTGCAGTGATCAGTAACACAGGTGAAAGGATGATTATAGCCAGAATACTACAAACAATATCGAAACACCTTTTCACCACGCTATATTCGAATTGGGGGTTATATCTCTCTACACGTAACATTGGAAGATAGAACAGGTGCATCGTATCAGCTGAACTCATGATAACATCACCGATACGTGGTATCACCATAACTCTGATTCCTTGTTCAATACAATGCTTCAATATAATGTTTCTCTCATGGCTATGTATACCAGACAAGAAAACTGTATCTATATCATCGAGTAGTTCTAAGTCCCTAAGGCACTCGTCAATATGAACGGAGGCAATCACTTCAAATTTCTTATTGAGATCTTGCTGTTTGATGATTCTATCCAAGCCTTCACGAGCATCATAGACTACTATGGACCTTCGGGATTTAAAGACTTTGAAATACCATTTTTGAATAATAGCCGTCCATATTGCACTTACAAGTACCTGTACAACAAAAGTTAATAATCCCGGGAAAGGGTTAGGAAACTTCTTCCATAATAACCAGATAACTATAAACATAAAAAAGTCAGCAACCAGAACAGCCAGTCCCTGACTATAAACAACCTGTGATATTGGATAGTAACTTATCAGAAAGGCATCATAAACTTGCCCTAACACTATATACAAGAATAGAAAAAGCGCAATTATTGCTATATTTCCATTAAGATGGTACTCTACGACCGTCCTTTTGGAGTAGAAGAGAATCCAAACAACAGCGAAACATGCAGTCATTAGTACTGCATTTAACATTTTCGCAAATCTCAAAAAAATATTACGCCATTTACTATTCATAATCACCCTTCCATATGGCTACACGAAAATTGATTATTTCAAAGCTAAGTATAATTTTCAATTGTATAAGACACCAAAACACTAAGCAAATAGCCATTACATTTCATATTATTTAATTATATTACATTTAAATCGCGTTAAATATTGATGATGATAATAAAATGCAACTCATTCTATTAAGATAATTTGTTCCTTTTTTATAGAAAAGATATCAATCCTGATAAACAAGCAATATATTTATTGGAAATAAAAGAAATATGAATATAATTATAGTGCAGTAATTCACTATTAATCAAAATTGGAGAAAGAAATGAAAAAAATCGTATCTTTAATGCTTATTCTCCTTCTTGCTCTTTCCCTAGTTGCATGCGGAAAGAAAGAAGAAGAAAAAGATCCAGAACCGGTATTTGATCCTTCAGCAAAATCAGAAGGTGTCATGACCTATTCAGAGTATGCAGCCGCAGCTCTTGATTCAGAAGTCACTGTAGAGTGCTTCGTACAGGATCATCAGTCATGGTGGCAGGACAAAGTAACCGTATACTGTCAGGACCCGGATGGTGCATACTTCCTTTATGAACTGCCCTGTTCAGAAGCAGATTCCAAGAAGCTGGTCCCTGGAACAATGATCAGAGTTAAAGGCTTCAAGAGTGAATGGGCCGGTGAAGTTGAGATCACTGATTCTTCATTCGAGTTCCTGGACAACGGCACATGGACCGCTACAGCTTTTGATGCCACTTCTCTTTGGGGCAAAGATGATGATCTTGCTAAACACATGAACAAACTTGTTGTCTTCAAGGGAGTTACAGTTGATGCCAGCAATGAGGAAGGAGCTGCCTTTACCTATAAGTGGGATGGTTCCGGTTCACAGGGTGATGATGTTTACTTTTATGTTTCTCTCAACGGGGCACAGTACCAGTTCCTCATCGAGAGTTACCTCAGGGATGCGAGCACCGATGTTTACAAAGCCGCTGAAGCTCTCAAAGTCGGCGATACAGTGGATCTGGAAGGTTATCTCTACTGGTACAATGGACCTCAGATGCATGTAACAGGTATCACAGTCAAATAAGATCAGGTACAATAGAGAAAAAGGATCGTCACAATAGTGATGGTCCTTTTCTTACAGTTTTAATTCTTTAACAGATCTGAATATAGTTCTTCCTGATAAACACCTTTATCATAGAGTTTTTTAAACTCCTGAACGACATATTCTTTGTCTTCATGATAAGTGACTCCGAACCACATGTCTTCAGATTCCAATACTTTTACCTGTACTCCTTTATTTACTGCATCTCCTACGATCGTAGGTAGCAGATATTCATCCTTCAAAGGATCCTTCATGCCAGAAATAAATACAGGAAATCCTTTCTCTAGAACTCCCATAAACCCCGGGGGTAGACACCAGAAATTCATGGAAACTATTACTTCAAGCGGAAGAGTCTTCCCGTCAGCTTCCGCTCCCGACTCGGTTTTTATGATGTTCGAAGTCTCAACGATGCCTTTCAGGATACCGCCATCCACCTCACACACTCCTCTGGTTACAGCCCCATTAGCAGAAAGTGTATTTCCGAGCCGGTACCCGATCATTCCATACCCGCCTTCTTCCAGAAGCTCTACAGCTTGAAAGAATGCAGCTTTACCATAGTAATCATCTGCGTTGATGACAGCAAAAGGTTCAGAGACCAGGTCTTTACAACTCAAGACAGCATCGCCGGTCCCCCAGGGCTTCTTCCTTCCATCTGGAAACTTCTCAGGATCATTCAATGGATGATCCTGATATGCAATATGCCATTCTACATCAAGTTCCTTACATAAGCTTTTCAGCCTGTCACCTATCACTTCATTAAAATCGTCTTCTATATCTTTGCGGATGATTGTAACAATCTTATCGAAACCAGCCTCGATGGCATCATGTATGGAGAAATCAATAATGATCTCCCCGTTCTTTCCAACAGGTTCGATCTGTTTTATTCCTCCTCCGTATCTGGAACCCATTCCAGCAGCCATGATAACAAGTGTCTTTTTCATGTAAACTCCTTTGAATGAAATAGTTTTTCAGCATTTTGCTGTTTCCGGCATTCTATATGATTTGCTTATAGTGCCAACTATTCTTATATGATTAGTACAGTTTAATGCCGATCAGTCCAGACAGAGACCCGATTCCATATGAGATATGAAATACAGGAAACAGAAAGAGCTTCAAAAAGCCTGATAGAAACTCAGTTGCAGCGAATGAAAAGACAATATCTAACAGCAGATATATGCTGATCTCTGCCAGAAACAGATACTTGAAAAATACAAAACGGCTTCCCATTAGTGGTAAGAAGATGAGTGAAAGTACAAAAAGAAAAGGAATAAAATGTCTTACACTCATTGCTTTCGGATTCATCTTTATAGTATGAAACAGAGCGTTTCCGTTCTGCATCCCATACCTTATCATCCCCTGCACAGTGTCTCTGCAATGATAATCAGACCATATATCATCCGCTAAATAGACCTTACCTCCTGCTGCTCGGATCCTTGCGTTCAAGTCATTGTCTTCGCTTCTTATAAGCTCTTCGTTGAAGAGTCCCACCTTTCGGAAGACTTCCCTCCTGAATGCCCCGAAAGGAACAGTATCCACGTAACCCGATCCGCCGCCTATCCTGAACTGAGATCCTCCGACTCCGAATCTGGAGGAAAGGACTTCAGCTATCGCATGTCCTATAAGCCCTTCTGCGACTGTATTGACTCTTCCACCAACATTATCTATATCAAGGTTGTCGAGATAACCGACACATTTCTCTATGTAATCTTCAGGATAGGTCACATGGGCGTCCATTCTCACGATATACTCACCGTTTGAGCTCATTATTCCTTCATTGAGCTGGTGAGGAGTACCTTTTGCAGTCCTTATCAGGCGTATCGGATAACGTGCTGCATAATCTTCTATAATATCGCGTGTTTTATCACTTGATCCGCCGTCAACGAAGATCCATTCCATTTCTTCGTGAGGAAACGTCTGCGAGATAAGTGACTCCCAAAACATAACGATGTACCTTTCCTCATTGAGAACAGGCACTATCACCGATACTCTCTTTGTATACTCATCTGTCATACAGGCATTCCCATTCATTTCATTACTGCGAAAACTGTCCTAATCATCGTTTTCAGTTCACTGACCAAACTCAGATTATTGAGCGCCTCAAGATTATATTTCATCTTCTGTGGGAGGATATCCTCTATATATGTCCTGTCTGGATCTTCAGATCCTTCCAGCATACTGTCCTCATCCTTGAATCTGAGGCTGGCCTCACTGGTGATCCCCGCAGGAAGAAGCAATGTCGCTTTATACTGTGGCAGATACTCATTTACATACTTTACTGCTTCAGGACGTGTCCCTACAAAGGACATGTCCCCGACAAGAACATCAAACAGCTGTGGAAGTTCATCGAGCCTCACTTTACGGAGCCTGTTCCCGACTCTTGTGATCCTGGGATCATTTCCTACCGTTACTGCTGTTCCAATCTTATCAGCGTTCTGTACCATCGTCCGGAACTTATGTATACGGAATACTCTGCCGTTTCTGGTAACCCTCTCCTGTCTGTACATGACCGGTCCTTCGCTGTCCGTCTTTATTAACAATGCAATCACCATCATTGGCAGCGCAAGTACAATTATCAGCAGCAAAGACAGCGTTATATCAAACAGTCTCTTTACGAACAAAGAGACTGTTTTTTTCTTAAGTATGTCATAATAAGGTCTGACTTCCGGGACTCTCATGTCCTCGGGAAGGTCGTCCCATCTCGTCAGCATGCACTCAATCTCCACGGAACTCTGTGATCACTTCTCTCAGTACTCTACATACATAATCTGCATCTTCGTCGGTCATCAGCGAATACAAAGGAAGAGTGATCAGATTCCTGTAATAATCATAACTGTTCGGGAAATCACTTATATCCCATCCAAGTTCCCTGTATGCACTCATCATGGGAAGAGGTTTGTAGTGGACATTCGTAGCCACGCCTTTTTCGGCGAACATATCTATAAGCGTATTGCGCTGTTGAGCGTCAACATCGTCAACCCTGATTAGGTAAAGATGATTGGAGCTGTCCATTTCATCAGTATGGTGTACCAGTCTCTTTATCCTCAGGTCATCGCAGACTTCATCATATTTCTTAATGATCTCCAGACGGCGTCTGATAAGTCCGGGATATCTGTCCAGCTGTCTCAGGCCGATAGCTGCCATTATATCGGTCATGTTGCATTTATACCACGGTCCGATTATGTCATACTCCCATGACCCACCACCGGTCTTTGATTTAGCAAGCGCATCTTTGTTCTGGCCGTGCAGAGAGAGAAGCTGAAACAGATCGTAGATTTCTTTGTTGTCCACTCTTTCTATCTCTCTCCAGGTAGACGCCCCTCCTTCTGCGGTAGTGAAATTCTTCACTGCATGGAAGGAGAATGATGTCAGATCGGCGATCTGACCACAATTCAGCCGTTCTCCTCTGAAAACTCTGGATGCTCCGAGGCTGTGAGCTGAGTCGGCAACAACTGCAGGCCTCCCAAGAGATTTCTGTATTCTGGAGGAAAGATCTCCAAGTCTGCTGCCGTCACTTTCAACAGGTCTGAACAGATAGCTCTTTCTCTCAACTATTTCAAAGATCCTGTCATAATCGCAGACTATCCCTCCAAGATCAACTGTGACTACTGCCTTGGTTCTCTCGGTAATCGCTTCCTCAAGCTTCCCATAATCCATCTCAGGCATATGGGTTACGGGATCTCCGTCTTTCTGAATATCCACGAAAATCACTGTAGCCCCACAGTGTATAGCTGCGCTTGCACTAGCAGAATAGGTATAAGCAGGGACAATAACCTCATCTCCAGGTCCTATACCTAATATCCTAAGATTAAGCTCCTCTGCTGCAGTTGCTGAGTTGAGGCACACGACCCGGTTACTGTATCTATCTATATCCACCGCAGACTGACAGTCGATGTCCGTCTTCCCTGTTTCAATAAATGCAGCCAGTCTTCTTTCCAACAGTTTAGTCCTGGGTCCCGTGGTGATCCACCCGGACCTCATAGCCTCTATGACTTCTTCTATCTCAAGCTCACTTATATCCGGCGGGCTGAAAGGTATACTTCTTTTCTCATCCATAATATTGATCCTGCAGTTTATCGAATAGTTTAGTTTTCCATACAGTCATTAATGTTGAGTATATCACACATATCCTTCATTAACTAGGCTGCTATCAGTATGACCTTCTACCATAACTGATAGGCAAAACAAAAGCCCGGCCACTTAAGTGAAGTGATCGGGCATATGGTGGACGATACAGGACTCGAACCTGTGACCCTCCGCACGTCAAGCGGATGCTCTACCAACTGAGCTAATCGTCCGTCGAACGATATTCATATTATCACAAGCATCTGACGATATCAAGAAGAAAATCACAGCACTGCTTTAGTCTCTTTGAACTCTCTTTGAACATTCTCTTTGAACACCTACCGATCTTAGAGGCGTGCACAGTAAGCCTGATATCATGGTGTATCAGTGCCTCTTTTTCCCCCCGTCTTTTATCAGCACGTCAAGATAACGTGACGTCATCTCAGAACTGCTAAAATTGACTGCATATCGGATGCAGCTGTTCCTGAATCCCTCTCTATTTTCACATAGTTTTATAACCGCTTCAGCCAAAGATTCCGTATCATCTTTTCCCACCACAATACCACAGGACTGAGGCACCGATTCCGGGCTGCCTCCTGTCCTGAATGTTGCCACAGGTGTTCCGCATGCAATAGCCTCCATGTTTACAGTGGGATAATTGTCTTCTCTGGTGGGATTTACAAAAACATCTGCAGCAGAATACAGTTCTGCCAGTTCTTCCTGGTTTTCCGTTCTGTGTATCGAGATGATATCATCCGGCAGTAACTCATCCGTTTTCTCATCAGTTCCTACCAAAACGATCCTGTATCCGTCTCCAAGCATTTCCCTGAGGCTAAGGAATACATCCAGTCCCTTACGTTTCTCCCAGTCAAATGCGACGCCCATAACGACCTTTTCGCTGTCTGTTATCCTGCTGTATCTCGCTCTTATATCAGAGTCTCTGTATTTGAATACCGAGAGATCTATCCCGTTGTGTATCACAGATACAGGATAAGCGTTCAGATATGACATGCTTACCAGGTCTGCCAGCCATTCGGAAGGGCATATGATCTGCATATCCCGGATTCCTGTGAACCATTTTTTCTTTCTTGACAGCATCTTCCTGGAATTGTCAAAAAGACTTGCAGGATAGTTGCGGAAAGAAGGACAGTTCCCGCACTCTTCTTTCCATCTGTCACACTTAACGAAATCAAAATATGGACAGTGACCTGTAAACGGCCAGCAGTCATGAAACGTCCATACAGTCCTGATTCCTTCTCTTCTGATATAGTCAAATAACATTGGAAGACAGATATACCATCCGTGAAGGTTATGAAGGAGCAGAACATCAGGTCTGAATTTCTTCAGTTTCCGAATAAGCATAGCAGTCGAAATAACTGAGCCATATCCCTCATCACCGGTGATATAGCCAGTGGCATGGTGCAGTGCATGTTCCAGCGGAAGGCCGAAATACTGATGCCCTTCGATCTCTTTGTTCCTCCACCACTTACGTGAGAAAGTTAGCACATCATGCCCCTGAGTTCTGGCTTCCTGTGCGATCTGCAGCATGATCTTTCCTGTGCTGCCGTAACTGCTTATGTTTATCTGTGCTATCCGCATTAATGTACCCTTTCCAGGAGATCCGTGACGATATAAATGATCAATTCCGATCTGCGAGCGTGGCTTTGCTCAACTCCCTATACAAAAGATCGGTGATCTTACCGCTGTCGTGATTTTCTTCTGCAAGTTTCATTGCGTTATCAGTATATCGTCTTGCTTCTTCCGGTCTGTTTATTATGAGATCTATAGCATCAGCGAGTCCCTCATAGTCCGATACTACAGCTGCCTCGTTCCTTAGAAGATAATCGATCGATCCGACCTCTTTCGGTCCGCAGGCAAGTATACAGCGATTCGCCCCGACATAATCACCTATCTTGGTAGACAGTGAACATCGCACCCTTTCGATGCTCTCACGGTCAAAAGACTCCACTACCAGAAGGACATCGCTGGCCTTGATCTCCTCTTCTATCTTTTCAGCAGGCGCGAATCCCATAAATCTGATACTGGAACACTTACCGAGCTCCTCAAGTATGGATCCGTCATCCGTATTTGAATATATCCTCAGTTCCGCATCATAAGGTTCCAGATTTTTCCCTATCTCCAGCAAGGACTTCCATCTGCCAAACGACATGCTTCCGGCATAAAGAAACTTTTTATGCTGCGTAATCTGCTCTTTTGCAGGAAAGGAAACAGCTGACTTGAACTGTATAATCCCATCTTTACGGAACTGTTCTTCATACTGATCCTTCATTATGTCACAAGCATAAGATACGCCGAATGAACGATCCATGATCATCTCGACATTCCTGCGATACTTGTATCTTCTTATCCTGTCAAACAACCCTTTTACCGGAAAGTTGAAATAATAATCGTCTTCTATCGATACGAAGACCGGTATGTCATATTTCTCAGACAGATATTCAACTATTTTGAAAGGAAACACGTAGTCGCTCATCACATAGTAGATGACATCCGGAGATGTTTTTCTTATCCATTCGTCCAGCTGCCGTGTTTTCCACACACCCGTTCCCCAGGCAGCTTCCCTGAGCAATTTGGCGAGTTTTTCATGTCTGTTCTTGAAGCGGTAAAGATTCGATTCTTTCATTCTGCCGGAAACCGAATTGCCGAGTGAAGCATCTATATCTTTTTCTGACAGGACATGCCCGCAGATCTTGCCGGGTCTCATGATAGATCCCAGCACATCCCGGTCCGTCACCTTGTAATAGTCTGTGCAGAGAGTAACAGTCGGCGTCTCATCATAGAAATACATCTGGGAGAGTTTTTCGGAAGGCCAGTCTCTAAACGTGTCTGCCAGAAACCTTCCGACATTCATCGTTCTGCTGAATACATTGTGGCTGATAACCAGCACTTTCGGAAATTCTCTATCCATCTTCAGATGTGACCTCATTATATTATTCTTCTTGAAACTCAGGCGACATACTCCCAGCACCAGTAATACGGATAGGACTGCGCCCATTCTGTTATATAAATGCAGTATAACCCGTATGCTGAGAAGCTTAGAACGCTTCCTAACTCTATCAGCCTCGCATTCTCTCTGATCTTCATGGTGGAGAGGATGTTAGGCAGGGCGATGCATATCGCATTTGAGAAATAGTAACCTGCCCTTGCCGCAACATTGCTGAACAGTCCCAGTATCTGAAACGCACAGCACAGGAAGAAAAGATTCATATAGGCATTCTGCTCTTTGCTCTCGTCCGTTGAAAGACACATGAGTATATATATCGCAATCAGCACTATAAAGAATCTGTATGCGTTTCCCTCTGTTCTGAACATATAGGCATACTGGGGAAAAAACCGCAACGCTGTAGATATCAGTACATCCTTAAAGAGCCATACTGATGCCAGTGACAGGATCATTGCGATCCTTAACTTCCGTCCAGTCCTTATGTTGACTGCAGGATAGACAAGAAGGATAAGAAGCGCAGAAGAGTGTATGGAGAACGCGACAAGAGAAGCTATCACGCATCTCAGCCATTTTTTCTCTTCAGCCCATATATATACGCACGCGGCGATACCTATTGCAAGGCTCTGACGTAGCGTAGAATAAAGGAGCAAATACGGTGGCATCGCCAGATATATGATCCAGGAAAGAACAGGATTCCTGCTCTTTCTGTCGAAAAGATACCATATGGGAAGCAGACACAGAAAAGAAGTTATTCCGATAAAGAATTGCCTGTCTTTTGAGATAAGGGAGACTATCTTCATGTATACCTTGAACCCAGTCTCAAAGCTGTATTTCTTGGTCATAAAAAGAAGATCCTTGACCGGACACTCCGCTATCACATCGAACATCGGCAAATATCCGATATACTTTCCGTCGTTCTTCCAGTGGAGATCTACTCCCATCGACTGGTGCCGAAACATGAACAGCACCGCTAAGCATATAAAGCAGATCAGGTTCTGATATCTTCTCGTCTCTTCTCTTTTATCTTCCGGTGCATATGCACCAAAAAAGGCCACAACAGCATATATCAGGCATAAAATGAAATACTCTGTCATGGCTATTCTCCTGTTATATTATTGTTTTCTCGGCCTATCGCTTGTCTCTCAGTTCACCGAACTGTTTACCTCTTCCGGAGATCTGTATGTGGGGATGATCTTTTTCATGAGGGCTATCAGTTCCTCGTCAGTGCTGTTATCCTGCAGCGCTTTATCCAGCGTCTCAAGGCACTCCATGATATGATCCTTTGATAACTGCTCCTGCTCCTCCACAAAGATCTTCCTGTTGGCGGTCTGTGTGAGATTTCCGTTGGACATGAGAAGTTCCTCATAGAGTTTCTCACCCGGTCTGAGCCCGATTTCTTTGATCTCAATGTCAACGTACGGTCTGAGTCCCGAGAGCCTTATCATCTCCTCAGCAAGATCCAGTATCCTTACCGGATTGCCCATATCGAGAACGAACACCTGTCCGTTCTTTGCCATGGCACCGGCTTCCAGCACGAGGGAACAGGCCTCAGGTATCGTCATGAAATATCTGATTATGTGTTTATCCGTGATCGTCACCGGTCCGCCGTTCTCTATCTGCTTCTTGAAGAGCGGTACGACTGAGCCGTTTGAACCGAGAACGTTTCCGAACCTTACACAGGCAAATTCTGTCTCGCTGTCCTTCCTGCTCTGCAGAACCATCTCACAGAACCTCTTCGTGGCTCCCATTATATTTGTGGGATTGACTGCCTTGTCTGTCGAGATCATTATGAACTTCTTTACGCCATACTTCTCAGCAGCCCTGACGACATGATATGTCCCGAACACGTTATTTTTTATCGCCTCTTCAGGCGCGCTCTCCATAAGCGGAACATGTTTATGGGCTGCAGCGTGGAACACTATGTCAGGCCTGTACTTATCGAACACTTCATAGATGCGCTCTTTATCCCTGACGCTCGCGATCACCGCACGGAAATCGAGATCTTCCTTATATGTAAACTTCAGTTCCTGCTGGATGTCGTAGAGCGAGTTCTCATATATATCCAGCCCGATGATCGTATCAGGATTGTATTTCGCGATCTGACGGCATAATTCGCTTCCTATTGAACCTCCGGCACCAGTCACCATAACTTTCTTTCCAGAAATGAAACCGTTTATACCGCTCATGTCCAGTTCGACCTGCTCACGTCCGAGGAGGTCCTGGATCGATACATCTCTCAGAGAAGATACACTGATCTCGTCATTCATGATCTGATAAATGGCGGGCAGAGTCTTAGTTCTGCATCCGGTCCTGTTGCATATCTCCATGATCTCCTTGCGGTCTTCTCTGGAAGCAGAAGGAATGACTATGAATATCTCATCCACCTTGTATTTTCTGGCAGCCCGAATGATCATCTCGCGTCCGCCGACGACTCTCACTCCGTAAAACTCCTTACCTACCTTTGCAGGATCATCGTCTATGACGCATACGACTCTTCCGACCTTTTTTCCGTTCGCCTTCATCTCTCTCATAATCAGGCTTCCGGCAGAACCGGCTCCTACGAGCATGATGCGGTTCGTGAAACCGGTCTTTCTTTCAAGAGCCGCATCGGAGATCGAATTGAATATCCTTACAGAATATCTTACCAGTACACATCCGACAATCTTGATGGCCATCATCATGAACCAGATGCTGACTGAAAGTTTTACCTTCATAAGGTACGCAGCTGTTCCCACGGCTAATGAAGTAAGTATGCATGTGAGGAACATTTTGGAGATCTCAAGGGAGCTGATCGCCTGCAGGATATATCCGTACATTCTCAGCAGCACAAACATCACAAGAGTGATGATTATCTGCACCGGAACGAACCTGTACCATTCGGACAGGATATCGCCCGGAACACTGTTAAAATTGAACTCAAATCTCACCAACATGGCAAGACCGCCTGCGAGCAGTGTGATCAGCACATCGGCAAACGCCAAAAGAAGGCCGCCATGCAGGCGGTTAGCTATATTTTGCAGTTTTTCTCTCATACGCAGATAAATCCTATGATTTTGCAGTTATATTCTTTCACGATCTCAATAATACGTTCTGTATCCCTTGAAAAAGTCCTTCCGTATCTCACGATAAGGATAGCATTAGAAGCATTTCTCAGTTTTCTTATGAATTCCGGATCCCCCGTCTCCCCGCGGACATGCTCAGCCTTCGTCCCTATATCCTGCAGTTTCTGCATGAATGCTTGTACATTTTCTGTGCTCTCATCCCAATGTCCTGTGCTGATCAGCAGAATTTTACCGTCTTCGGTCAGTTTGTCAGCAGCCCTGAGCACGGCATATTCCATCTCACCGGATTCAGTATCTCTCATAAGTCCGTTCTTGAGACTGGTCTTATAAAATGCACTGTTATAATCTTTCTGCTTCAAAGACCCGAGATCTTCCAGTCCAGTCTGTCTTATGATATGTTCGGAAGAAAGCATAGGTTCGTACAAAATGACATACACCGCCATTATAAGAAGGACCGTGACCGTCCCCAGTACAGCGCCGAGCAGTGCCCATTTGATACAAGGTCTGACAATGTCCGACCTGTGCAGTGCTTCCGTATATCTGGCGTGATCAGACTGCCATATCTCAAAAGCAGTCTCGAGTCTCTCTTTCTCTGAAAGGCGGTCAACTGTGACCGAATAGTCGTATACACATTTCGTGACCGGTTCGGCGACTACGATGGATACGGCTGACTCAGACCTGTCTTCTTCCTCTTCAATCAGACTCATGACGAAACTGAGAAAAGTTTTTGCTATGTCTTCGCTTTCTTTTTCGCTGCTGCCTCTGGTAGTTATCACCAAAGTATTATCACTTATCTTTTTGAGCTCAATTACCTGACGTATGGCGCCGTCATCCACAATTTCGGGAAACAAATCGGAAGAATACTCCTTCAAATCCGAGATCTCCCACCTGTTGAGCACTGCCTGCATAAGAACGGAAATATCACTTGCAGCTGCAGTTTCGTCATGTATAACTGCTTCGCACAGAACACCTGTCTTATAAGTGCAGTACGGATCCATCCTGTTAACAGGCAGCTCCGAGAAACGTGACAGCCCCTCCTTATACTCAGTCTCGCTTTTCTCGCAGGCACTGCGTAGTTCTTCAAGTTCCAGTTCGGAAGGTAAGCCTGCCCTTCTGATAAGAGCGAACTTCAGGCATCCTAAGACAAGTGCAAAAATGACTGCGCTGCATACCAGCAGTCTGACCTTTCCGGCAATATATGAGATGATATCAGTTAAAGAGATCCTGTTCAGCATCTGCTACCTCTCAGTCACCCCGCCATGAATTCCCTTATCTTCTGTCTGGCTTCATTTACAGTGTCATAATACGGCATCATCATATATACTTCCTGCCCGCCGAGAGCATAGCTTCCGGCATGTATACCATAGCCATCCACCGCATATGTCTCAAAAGACCAGGAAGCCATATCTGAGAGCTGCATCTTAATAAGAGCATTTATGTCATCTTTTCCGATATTCGTCTGTACGCTCTTCGTCACGGCATTCAGAACATCAGTAAAATGTGCTACGATCGCAGGTGAACATGCTTTTCTGATGATCGCCTTGATAAGTTCCTGCTGATGGATTCCTCTCTGCTTATCTCCATTTTCAAACTGAGATCTTTCTCTGATAAAGCACAGAGCACCGGATCCGTCCACTTCATTGTCTCCAACATAGAACTGCTGATATCCTCCTATGCCGTTCGCACAGTAGAACTCATAGTCGGAATGGACAGTGACGCCTCCGAGAGCGTCAACGACCTTGACGATGGAGAAAACATTGGCTCTGACATAATAATTGAATTTGATGTCATACAGCGCCTCCAAAGTCTCCATAGAGCCTTCTACACCATAAACACCGGCATGAGTCAGCTTATCCATAGCATAAGACTCACCCCAAAGCGGTACATAATAGTCTCTGGGGGTGTTGATCAGCAGTATCTTTTTCCTGATCGGATCTACACACGCGACGATATTCGTGTCACATCTTGCAACTTCTCTGAAATCGTCCTCATCATATGTATCTATTCCTGCCAGATATACGACAAATGGTTCAGTAACAACATCCGCTTTTTTTACAGCGATGGTATGCTCCTGTTCAACGCCTATACTGTCGATACCGGTCGCCCATTCGTTGAAATCGCTGTCCTCTCCGAGGAAGAGATTCATGGTGATCTGATTATAGATGACAGCGTCGATATCTCCGTTACGGAAGGCATCTATCATACTCCCGAAATCATCATAGGTTATAACGTTGATATCATGTTCTTTCCTGTAGGACCTCATTGCCTGAGCTGTATAGCCTCTGTCAAGGTTCAGAAGCATCGTACCGACATCGCATCCGTCGAGGCTGTCTCCGGGTATGATCCGGGGCTCTCCACCCTCTTCTTCCGATTTCTCTTGCGTAGGGACAAATCTTGTACCCTTACGGACATATACATCAACATAAGCATAGTACGTCTTGGGAGGCTCGACCTCCTCCACACTTTGGTATATCTGATACAACGCATAAACGCCGAAACCGGAGGCTCCTATAACTGCAAGACATAGCAGCACACTGAGAGCTGCGACAAGTTTGCTCTTTCTTGAAACGATCATAAGAATGATCTCAAGAAGAATGAAACCGCCCGCGCCAATCAGTATATTAGTAAACAGATTCTCGGGGATAATACCGTTCTGATCGAGATATATGAAAACACCGCAAAGAGCAGCGAGAGTCAGAGAAAAGAAAAGCAGCGCGACTATAAAACAGCCTTTTCCTTTGCTCCTGGATCTCCTGCTTTTTTTCTTTTTATTCTGGGTTATAGGTTTTTCCACTGAATGGTCTTCTGCCATGAAAACATGTTTTTCTTCCATAGTGACCTCTTGTTTTAGTATTACGTTCTCCTTTTTCGGGACGATCAGTTCTTTCTCCAGACCATCTTATTGACGACGCCGGTATAGCTCTGAATGATCTTGACGACCTTAACGCTGACGTTTTCATCAGTATAATCAGGCACCGGTGTTCCGTAGTCTCCGTTGCGGTTCATCTCCACTGCAGTGTCAACTGCCTGCAGGAGTCCGTCTCCGTCTATGCCTGCAAGTATAAAACACGCCTTGTCCAATGCCTCGGGTCTTTCCGTAGATGTCCGTATACATACCGCAGGGAACGGCCTTCCTACAGAAGTGAAGAAACTGCTCTCCTCAGGGAGCGTTCCTGAATCGGATACAACGCAGAACGCATTCATCTGAAGGCAATTGTAATCATGGAATCCCAACGGTTCGTGTTGAATCACCCGACTATCAAGCTTGAATCCTGTTGATTCCAGCTTCTTCCTACTTCTCGGATGGCAGGAATACAGTATTGGCATTTCATATTTCTCAGCCATCATATTCACCGCGGTAAACAGGCTATTGAAATTCTTGTTAGTATCTATATTCTCTTCCCTGTGTGCAGAGAGCAGTATGTACTTTCCTTTCTCTAGCCCGAGTCTTTCGTGTATATCGGAAGCCTCTATCTGAGCCAAATTCTTATGGAGGACCTCCGCCATGGGAGATCCTGTGACGTATGTTCTCTCTTTAGGCAGTCCGCATTCAGCCAAATATCTCCTGGCATGCTCGGAATACGCGAGATTCACATCCGAGATAATATCTACTATGCGGCGGTTCGTCTCTTCCGGCAGACACTCGTCCTTGCATCTGTTGCCTGCTTCCATATGAAATATCGGAATATGCAGTCTCTTCGCGCCGATAACGGAGAGGCAACTGTTGGTGTCTCCAAGGACCAGTACAGCATCCGGTCTGATCTCGGTCATAAGCTGATACGATTTGGCTATTATATTGCCCATAGTCTCACCGAGATCGCTTCCGACCGCGTCAAGATATACCTCAGGATCATCGAGCCCAAGGTCACGGAAAAAAATACCGTTCAGGTTATAGTCATAGTTCTGACCTGTATGTGCAAGAACAGTGTCAAAATACTTTCTGCAGAGCTTGATCACCTCCGCAAGACGAATGATCTCAGGTCTGGTCCCGACTATTATCAAAAGTTTAAGCTTCCCGTTATCTTTAAACATTCACTCACACTTTCTCCGAAAAGGTATCCGGATGATTGGGATCGAACTGTTCGTTCGCCCACATCACCGTCACAAGGTCTTCTGTCTTAGATAAGTTGATGATATTGTGAGTATATCCTGGCAGCATGTGAACAGCCTTTATCTCCTCCCCAGACACCTCGAACTCCATGATCTCATCAGATCCGATACGTCTCTCCTGAATAAGGCCATGGCCGGACACTACCATGAAGAACTCCCACTTGCTATTATGCCAGTGCTGTCCTTTGGTAACTCCAGGTCTCGATATATTGACAGAGAACTGTCCGCAATTCTCTGTCCTAAGCAGTTCAGTGAAACTGCCTCTCTCATCCTTGTTCATCTTAAGCGGAAAAGCAACCTTTTCCTTTGGCAGATATGAAAGATACATGGAGTACAGTTTCTTGCGGAAACTGTTTTCAGGCAATTCAGGCATCACCAGGGTAGACGGCTGATCCCTGAACTCATAAAGCATGTCAGCGATCTCTCCCAGCGTCACTTTATGAGTATTAGGTATGTAACAGTATCTTCCCTCTTCCGAAGGTACCGGTACTGTTTCGTTATAACTGCATCTATGGACATCTCCCATGAGCAGTGAGATCATGCCTTCCACGAGATCATCTATATACAGCAGTTCAAGTTCTGTACTGCGGTCATTTATCTGTATCGGGAGGTCGTTCGCAATATTGTGACAGAAAGTCGCTACTGCGCTGTTGTAGTTCGGTTTGCTCCACTTTCCGAAAAGATTAGGAAAGCGGAAGACGTATACTTCTGCTCCGGTCTCCTCACAGTAACGGAAGAACTCCTCCTCACCAGCCAATTTGGACTTCCCGTACTCGCTTCCGGCATACCTCCCGGAACAGCATGCCTGGATGGAACTGGAGAGCATGACAGGGCATCTGTTTGAATACTTCTTTAGGGTAGAAAGGAGCTCAGAAGCGAACCCAAAGTTTCCCTGCATAAACTCGCCAGTTTCCTTAGGTCTGTTGACACCGGCAAGATTGAATACGAAATCCGCATTCCTGCAGTATTCATCCAACTCTGCAGGTCTGGAGTCCAGATCGTACTCATAGATCTCATCTATCAGAAGACCCGGTCTTGTCCTGTTTTTACCATCCCGAATGTTCTTGAGGTTTTCTGTGAGATTCCTTCCAACGAAGCCCTTGGCTCCGGTTATAAGCACTTTCAAAGCAAATCTCCTCCTCGCATTCAGTAAGAGATTCCCATCGAATCCAGTTCGTTTCTTATATACTCCAGTTTCAGCAGCTTTTCCTTGACCTTCTCCACGTTCAGAAGTTGTGTATTATTGCTGTTAAACTCTCTTAAGGTATTTCTCTCTGTATCGCCTTTAACAAAGTACTTGTCGTAGTTAAGATCCCTTTGATCGCACGGCACTCTGTAGAAATTTCCCATATCTATAGCATGTGCGCACTCTTCGTTGGTTAGAAGTGTCTCATACATCTTCTCGCCGTGTCTGATCCCAATAACCTTTATGTCATCTTTATTTCCTCTAAACAACTCGCATACAGCTTCTGCCTGAGTCTGTATGGTACATGCTGGAGCCTTCTGAACAAGGATGTCTCCGGACTTTCCATTTTCGAACGCGAAAAGCACAAGATCAACCGCTTCTTCCAGAGACATGATAAATCTAGTCATAGTACCATCTGTCAATGTTATAGGAACACCTTTTCTTATCTGATCTATCCAAAGCGGAACGACGCTTCCCCTGCTGCAAAGCACGTTCCCGTACCTTGTGCAACATATTCTTGTATCCCCGGAACTCCTGCTCTTGGCGACAATGACCTTTTCCATCATTGCTTTGGAGGTACCCATGGCATTTACTGGATATGCGGCTTTGTCTGTGGAAAGACAGATCACGCTTCCCACTCCTTCGTCGATAGCCGCTGTAAGCACGTTATCTGTCCCGAGAACGTTCGTCTTGACAGCTTCCAGCGGGAAGAACTCGCAGGAAGGAACCTGCTTGAGAGCGGCTGCATGGAAGATGAAATCAACGCCATGCATTGCTGCACGTACTGAAGCTATATCTCTGACGTCACCGATAAAGAACTTGATCTTGTCGGAATACTCAGGGAATCTCTCCTGAATATCATGCCTCATATCATCCTGTTTTTTCTCATCTCTGGAAAAAATACGGATCTGGCCTATATCTTCTTTAATAAACCTATTTAGTACTGCGTTTCCGAAACTGCCGGTTCCTCCGGTTATAAGCAGTGTTTTACCGGTATAAATAGACATACTCCACCTCATTACTGTAATATCCCAATTTAACTATAAGATAATAGCACATCTACAGCTTAAATAACAGTTTCACTGGTTAATGAGGTGTTAACGAGTCATTAACTCAGGAACGTTCAGGAGCTTCTGCTAAAACAACCGCTTCGTTTCAACTTGCTTTTCAACAACACTACTCCAGAAGAATTGTCAATCTTTTTTTGATGTTGAGATGCTCCTATTCATATACACATTTACTTTTCAAGTGTCGAACATTAAACACTGAGCTTAATACCTTCTCTTACTTTATCCGACATTTTAATAAGGCAGTATGATATACTGAATCGGGTTCAGAACGGTTAATTCTGCATTCCATTGTATACCACACTACTTGAGGATCTAACATGGATTACCTTTCTCTGGAAGAAAAAAAACAGCTGTCCCTGGAGACGCTGCTGTTCTTTCACCGCTTCTGTAATAATAACGGGATAAGCTATTTTCTAGCCTACGGGACTCTTCTCGGTGCTATAAGACATAAAGGATTTATCCCTTGGGATGATGATGTAGATGTCTTCATGCCGAGGCCGGACTATGAGCGTTTTCTTGATTCGTTCAATGATCCCAGCGAAAAATTCTATCTTGCCTGCGTTGAAAGCGATAAAGACTACATGTTCCCATACGCTAAACTGGAGAACCTCACCAGTGCAAGGCTCATTAGAGATGGTGAGATAGATCATCAGGGTATAGGCATGGATCTGTTTCCGCTGGACGGTGTTCCTGTTGATCTTGAAGAGGCTGAACCTGTATGGTCACGGAAACGCTACATACTCGACAAGATAATATACAGGTTTGAATATTATATGCGTCTTCCGAGCGACTCATTGTTTAACAGGATGCGACGTCTTTCCGGTGAACTGTTCTGCAGAACAGGAATCCTTAAAAAACTTGCAAAATACGCTGCTCTACATCAGATGACTGCAGATTACTATTCAGCTGACAAAGTCACGTATATGTATCAGCTGACATCAAAAGAGAGACATTATTATTTTGACAGAAAACTGTTTACTCCTCTTCTCCTAAACTTCGAAGGACATCCTCTCTATGTGCCGGAAGGATATGATGAGATTCTAACGAGGCTCTACGGTGATTACATGACTCCTCCTCCTACCAGTGAAAGGGACTCAACTCACCTGGATATCTATATCATGAGACCCTGATCACGTTTTCCCGACATTTTTCATGTTTGCCTGCTCCAGCGTCAGATCTCAAATTCACTCTTCATCAGATCGAATCAGAAGGTCTATCCAATGAGTAATGATTCCTATAAAAACGAAATATCGAACGCATCCTGGATCATCGCGTGCAGGGTGGTACAGTTTCTGCTGAACCTCCTGGTCTCTCTCCTGACTGCGAGATATCTGGGTCCGGACAACTATGGTGTCACTTACTACGCGTCCTCAGTCTCGGCTTTCTTTACTCCTATCGCTCTGATGGGACTTAACGATACCTTCGTGAGAGAACTTGCTGATTATCCTGACAGGGAAGGAGAACTTCTAGGCACATCCCTGTCGGTCAACGCCCTGTCTTCTATTTTCAGCATGGTAGGATATATTCTGTTCATATTCCTTCTCAATCACGATGACCGTACTACCGTAATATACTGCGCGATCTACAGCATCTTCCTTCTGTTCCTCAACTGCGATATAACAGGAAAATGGTTCCAGGCGAAACTACTCTCAAGACATACATCAGTGATATCTCTGGTTGCATTTGTTATCTCAGCCGCGTACAGAGTCTTCCTGCTCGCCAATGGGAAAAACATATACTGGTTCGCGGTAACTCCAATAATTGACTATGCTATAATCTCTGTGTTCATGCTCATTATCTACAGAAAGATGGGACCGAAGCTCTCCTTCTCTCGTTCTCTGGTACCCGTCCTTCTCAGCAGGAGCAGATATTATATACTGACCAGCATCCTGACAGCTTCCTTTACCACTGTAGACAAGATCCTGATCAAGAAGATCGCAGGCGCCGGGCCGAACGGGCTTTACTCTGCTGCTTTCTCCATCGCAACTGCAACTTCATTCGTGTGCGCCGCTGTGATCGACTCGTTCCGTCCCTCTCTGGTGTCGATGGCCAAGACTGACTCCGAGTCATTCACCCAGAGAGCTAAGACCCTGTTCTCCGTAGTCATATGGATAACCATAATTCAGAACACAGTTTTTACTCTCTTTGGGGGAACTGTGGTAGGTATAATGCTCGGTGAGCAGTACGCTGAAGCTGTGCCGGTATTCCGTCTTCTCGCCTGGGAAACCACGTTCTCGTATCTCGGTTCAGCAAAGAATGTCTGGATCCTCGCGAATGACAAACATAAATATCTCTGGAAGATCAACACCATTGGGGCTCTTTCAGGGCTGATCTTCAATTACGTTCTAATAAAGATGTTCGGAATAAAAGGTGCTGCTCTAGCTGCTGTTTTGACCCAGTTCACCACGAACTTTCTCGTGAACTACATCTTCCCCGAGATCCGTCCCGTGAACAGGTTGATCCTTCAGTCTGTAGACCCGAGATATCTTTTCGGATTCCTGGGAAATCTCTTTAGGGAGATACGCTCTAAAGAATAACAGTTACAGTTCACAGTTTATCTGATCAGGAATTGTACCTATACATAATTAAACAATTCGGAAGGTCTCAAATGGAACCTCATGAAATCAAAAACGAGATACTCAATATCCTCAAGGTCTTTGACGGATACTGCAGCAGACACGGTCTCAAATACGTGCTCTCATACGGTACGCTGCTCGGCGCTATCCGTCACAAGGGATTCATTCCCTGGGATGACGACATAGATGTCAGTATGACTGTAGACGAGTATGACAATCTAAGAAAAACTGCTGCTACGTCTCCTTTCCTCGACGACGAAAAAAGGTTCAGGTTCTATTTTCCGGGTGACGAGAATTACTGCTACTCCTTCGCAAAGGTCGTGGATACAAAGTATCTCCTCCGGGAGAAGAACGTCTCGGACAGGTATAATATTGGCCTCTATATCGATATCTTCAGGATGGATAACTGGCCTGGCAGCAAACTCACTGAATTCTTCCAGCTCAAAAAAGGAATCATCCTCAGAAGAATAAATGAAGTGTGTCTGCGCGGCAACCTTAAAGAGAAGAAATATCAAGTCATGGATAAGCTCCTAAAGCCTGTAGATCTCATTTTCCGCCTATTAGGAATCAAATCGGAAAAAGTCTGTGTCGCCATGGACAATATCGGCCGCAATAACAAGCCATGCGGATATCTCGGCCTTCTCTCGGAAGGAACGGGTAACAGTGCTGAAAAGCTCCCTAAAAACTATTACGAAGATACCATACAAGTGCCTTTTGAGGATGGCATTTTCCCTGTTCCGGCAGAATATGACAAGGTCCTGACCTCTCTTTACGGCGATTACATGACCCCTCCTCCTGAAACAGCAAGGACAGGCCATGAATATGATATCGTTTCTGTCAGAGATATCTGAGATCTCAGACTCAGGTACTATATCTAAAACTTTAATATGTTAACAGGAGCAGCGTTTTGATACGCTGCTCCCTTTCGTAATATTATTTCTTATTGAAAATAACACGCTTAGGACTGATCAAAAAGCCTACCACTCAAGTCGCTCGGCATATCCCATCCGGACACAGACAAATTCACCGATCCGATGACCGGTCTGTCCGGAACGCAGCTGCGCTTGAACTGACTGCGGAAGAACCTGCGGAAGAACTCTCCGATCCAATTCTTAAGCTGTATACCTTCATACTCACCGTCAAAAGCTATGGAAGCGAGATAAAGGATCTTTTCGGGATCACATCCGTCTTTCAGGAAGTGATAAAGAATAAAGTCGTGGACTTCATAAGGTCCTATGATATCCTCAGTCTTCTGTGCAATCTCTCCATCCACTGCAGGTTTTAGCTCCGGGCTGACCGGAGTTGCAATGATATCGCCCAGAACACTGCGCACCGCATCGTTCCCGTAACTGTCTGCATACTCAGACACCACTGCTCTGATCAGAGTCTTGGTCAGACTGCAGTTCACATTGTACATTGACATGTGATCTCCGTTGTAGGTGCACCATCCGAGGGCTGCCTCCGACATGTCGCCGGTACCGACCACCAGACCGTTCTCCATGTTCGCAAGATCCATGAGGACCTGTGTCCTCTCCCTGGCCTGCGCGTTCTCATATGCAACGTCCGCAGTAGTCAGATCATGCCCGATATCGGTAAGATGCTGCTTAACAGCATCGGTTATGTCGATAAGGCGGAAATCCACACCAAGCGCTTCACAAAGCTTCTGCGCGTTGTTCTTTGTCCTGTCCGATGTCCCGAAACACGGCATCGATACCGCAAGAACGTCCTCTGCTGAACCTCCCAGTAGTTCTGCTGCCCTGACCGACACCAACAGCGCCAGCGTGGAATCCAGACCTCCAGATATCCCAAGCACGGCCTTCCGAGACCCGATCTTTTCCATTCTGCTGGCGAGTCCTCTGGATTGTATCTCAAACGCTGTGTTACATCTGTCTTTCAGTTCTTCCTTTTCCCCAAGAAAAGGAAGTCTGCTGACTTTTCTTTTCAGAGAAGACTGCTCTTTTCTATGTAATGAGAAACTGACCTCTGTGTAATGTTCGCTGACAGCTTTGCATCCTCTCATTCTTTTTCTGTACGACAGAGCTTTCAGATCCACATCTGCGGTGACCACCTCTCCTCTTGCGAAAGGCTCCGTTCCAGACAGGATCTTCCCGTCTTCAGCTATGATGCATTGGCCTGAGAACACTCCGTCAGCGGTGCTCTCGCCTTCCCCGGCAGAACAGTAGACTGCCGAGCAGCATGCGTCCCGGCTCATCTCTTCAACGAATCTGCAGGTGTTTTTATAACTGCTTACAGACATCAGGGCAGTGTCCGGATACACATATACGAATGCTATAGAGTCCGGATCACGATCCTTCCCTATCACCACCGACAGTTCATCATCCTTGCACCTAAAAAGGAGTCCCTTTCCAAAAGGCAGCTCCCTGCTGCCGAATCTGACGACAGTATCTTCTCCCTCATATTCCGAGAAGATACTTCTTTTTTTAGGGTTGTTGGCGCGAAGAGGGACTATGCCAAGGATATCACCACCTGCGGCAAATGCACTGACAGAATATATCCTTCCTTCTTTTCTGAGCGGAAATGATATGATGCAGCAGAGATCACCGTCTCCTGTGATCTCCGCGATCTTGATGGCTTCTGCTTCGGCCTTGGAAAGAATTCTGTCTGTCATAAACAGGTCACCATATGATGCGGAAGTGATGCAAAGTTCAGGCAATACCAGCAAAGACGATCCCTGCCGTTTCGCTTCTTCTGCGACAGCTATGATACTTGCAACATTCCTTTCAAGATCACCGGGAAACATCTCCGGACTTACTGCTGTTATCCTTAAAAATCCATGGTTCTCCATCAGCCATCCTCCGAGACCGTGTAAAAGCTCTGTAAAACTATACTATTTTTCGCTGTAATTTCAACTAATCTTCACTTTGTATATGATACACTTTTATTGTTATTGTTTAAAGAAAAACGAAAAACACTGCGATATGTGTCAGGAGATAAAGCAATGTCGAAACTTCTTATCGTTGACGATGAAAAAGAGATATGCAATCTCATAAAGAAATATGCGGAATTTGAAGGACATGATGTTTCTTGTGCGGAAAACGGCATAGATGCCGTTGAGATGTGCCGGCAGCAGGACTTTGACATCATAATAATGGACGTCATGATGCCTGAACTTGACGGATTCTCCGCAGTAGCTATGATCAGGAAGTTCTCTGACACCCCTGTTATCATGCTTTCTGCCCGCGGAGAAGAATATGACCGCATACACGGTTTTGAGATCGGCGTCGATGACTATGTGGTAAAACCGTTCTCCCCCAGAGAACTGATGCTGCGGGTCAGTGCGGTGCTCAACCGGTCGTTATCGAAAAATCATGATGAAGCAGAACCGCATCACACATCTTCAGATCACGATATCTATACTTATAAGACTCTTTCTGTCGACTTCACCGCAAGGACGGTGACGATAGACAATGCCCGTATAGACCTCTCCCCTAAGGAATACGACCTTCTGTTTTATCTTATAAAAAACCGTGATATTGCCCTTACACGCGAAAAACTGCTCTCTGAGATATGGGGTTATGATTTCTACGGTGTGGATCGTACTTTGGACACACACATAAAGCTGCTCAGAAAGAAGCTTGGTGATTACGCTTCATGCATAGTGACTTTAAGAGGAGTGGGGTACCGTTTTGAAGAAGCATAAACTCGGCCTCTCAACGAGGACTTTTATAATACTAATATCACTTTCCGCAGTGTTCCTGCTCGTAACTGTCCTTATCCAGAGTACTTTTTTCAATTCTTTCTTTGCAAGGACAAAAAAGAAAGAGATCAACGAGGCAATGACTTCAGTCATAACCTGTATATCGTATGACGACGATTCTCTTCAGGAACAGTGTGAAAATGTTGCCTTATACTACAATGTTTGCATTCTGATTACAGATGAAAGCATGAACACTATTGCTTTTTCGGAAGGAGCCGCTGACTGTCCATTAGCCCGTATGGATTCCAACGCTCTTAGACTGATGTATGAAAATGCCAGAAACAACGGAGGCGCTTACAGTAAAGAAGAGAACAGATCTGATCCTCTCTTTCCGCCTAATAAGATGCAGGACGATCCACACGTAGACAGGCATGATCCCGGTCAGCGCACGAGTTATTTCAAGGTAAGCATAGTATCGACAGATTCCGGGCTGTCGAGAGTTATCTTCGTAAACGCTCAAATAACCCCGGTAAGAAATATGACTGATTCGCTGAGGATCCAGCTCTCAGTCCTATCATTGGTAATGCTGATTCTGTCATTCGTTCTTTCATTCATCTATTCCAGACAGTTATCCAAGCCCATCATAGAGATGAATAATGAAGCCGATAAGCTTGCTCGTGGAGATTTTGACGTGCATTTCGAACAGGAAAGCGGTAGCCGGGAGTTGGATGAACTGGGAGAAAAACTGAATCACGCTGCAAGAGAACTATCTAAGGTCGATGCCTTAAGAACAGAACTGATTGCGAACGTTTCTCACGATCTACGCACTCCTCTCACTCTCATCACCGGTTACAGCGAGATGATGCGTGACCTGCCAGGTGAGAACAATCCCGAGAACCTAAACGTAATAATCGACGAATCCAAAAGACTTTCACAAATCGTAAACGATGTGCTCGATGTCTCAAAATATCAAAGTGGATCAGTTACCCTTGATAAGTCCAGATTCTGTCTCACTGATGAGATACTGGCTATTACAGAGCGCATATCCGCCTTTACCTCAGCTAACGGTTACATATTCGATTTTGACTATTCGGAAAAGGCATATGTATTAGCTGACCGTACCGCTATATCCAGAGTAATATATAATCTAGTGAGCAACGCTATAAATTACACTGACAGTGAAAAAAAGTCCTTTGAGATAAAACAGACTATAGAAGCCGGAACTGTCAGGATCGACATAATCGATCACGGGAAAGGGATCTCTCAGGAAGAACTGCCATACGTGTTTGACAGATACTACCGTTCAAATGACACTCACATCCGGTCTGTGCTTGGTACCGGGTTAGGCCTTTCCATAGTAAAATCGATACTCTCAGCACATGACGCCAGATTTGGAGTCACATCCTCTCCGGGTAACGGTTCGGATTTCTGGTTCTCTCTCGAAACATGTGAATGAACTCAGCTGTTCTTTAAAGTGATCATCATAAACATCAAGAATCGCTTCGGATATCCGGAGCGATTCTTTTCCATATATTAGTGATTTTTAGCAGTTTATTTTCTTTTGATAACAATATCGTCTTTAGTCTTATAGATACTGTCTGCCGGTACAACTCCCCTGACACATGAGACAGGATAGATCTGGGTATTTTTACCTATGACTGTTCCAGGATTCAGCACACTGTTACATCCGATCTCCGCAAAATCCCCCAGCATTGCGCCAAATTTGTATCTTCCGGTCTCCAGATTTCCCTCTTCGGGAGACTTAACAACAACGTTTGATCTGTCGCCTTTAACGTTGCTGGTTATAGACCCTGCTCCCATATGCGCCTTGTACCCAAGAATACTGTCACCGACATAATTGTAGTGCGGTACCTGAACATTGTCGAAGAGGATCACGTTCTTTAGCTCTGTGGAATTTCCTACAACGCAATCGTTGCCTACCAATGCCGATCCTCTGATGAAGGCGCACTGCCTGACTTCAGTATTATGACCTATAATGCACGGACCGTGTATATAGGCTGTAGCAAATACAGTGGCATCTTTTGCGATCCATACATCTTCTTCCGGATGATCATACTCATCTTCCGGAAGTGTCTTCCCTATTTCAAGAATAAGATCTGAAATACCGGACAAAGCTTCCCAAGGGTACTCGACCCTTTCAAGAAGAGAAGAGGCTGCAGTATGTGTTAGATCGAACAGTTCTTTTGTTTTTACCATGTCAAATACCTCTTTTATTACCTGACCTTCACCAGGTGGCCGGACCATTTCATAGCATCTATGATATGATCCACATGCTTTTCACACTCTTCATGTGACTTTGCTTCCGACATGACCCTGAGAACAGGCTCTGTTCCGCTCTTCCTGAGAAGAACTCTTCCGGTATCTCCGAGAAGCTCTGTGCATTCCTCCACAGCTGCTTTGACCTTTTCGTCTTCGAGGGTCGCGTCCTTATCATCTACCTCAACATTTTTGAGGACCTGCGGATACATGACACATCCTGATGCCAGGGCAGACAGAGGCAGCTGTGTCTCATTCATGACTTCCATCAGCATTACTGAGGTCAGAATACCGTCTCCGGTATGCGCATATTTACGGAAGATGATATGCCCTGACTGCTCTCCACCTATGATATGACCGTTCTCCTTCATGTTCTCGTAGACATAACGGTCACCGACAGCAGTCTTTTCATAATCTATTCCCAATTCATCCAGAACTTTATACAGTCCAAAGTTTGACATTACAGTTGTGACAACAGTGTTATTGATAAGCTGGCCCTTTGACTTCAGCTGTTTCGCAACTATATACATGATCTGGTCGCCGTTGACGACATTTCCCAGTTCATCTACTGCAAGACATCTGTCAGCGTCTCCGTCATAAGCAAAACCGACCTCCAGCCCGTTCTCTACCACATATTTGCGCAGTCCTTCGATGTGTGTGGATCCGCAATCAGTATTGATATTGGTGCCATCGGGCTCGTTATTAATGACGTATGTTTTCGCTCCAAGCGCGTCAAAAACTGCTCTGCCGATCATCCAGGAACTGCCGTTTGCACAGTCAAGTGCAACCTTTCTGTTGTCAAAAGGTGTTGTTGCTATCGTTGTCAGATATCCGATATATCTGTTTCTGCCGCTGTAGAAGTCTATAGTCTTCCCTATCTTTTCATCATGCGCATATGGCAGTTCGGGGACTAGCCCATCGATATAATCTTCTATCTTCTCAAGAAGCTCGTCATCCATCTTCTCTCCGATACCATTCAGCAATTTGATCCCATTATCATAGAATGGATTGTGACTGGCAGAGATCATGACACCGCAGTCGAAATTCTCTGTTCTGGTGATAAAACTGACACATGGTGTCGTCGTCACATGCAGTAAGTACGCATCAGCTCCGGAAGAAGTTATCCCTGAAGCAAGTGCGTTCTCAAAAGTGTAGGAAGACCTTCTGGTATCTTTTCCTATCACGATCCTGACTTCTTTTCCGTCAGACTCATTGCTGTAATACCAGCCCAGAAACCGGCCTATTTTGAACGCATGCTCAGCAGTAAGATCGACTCCGGCTCTTCCTCTGAATCCGTCTGTTCCAAAATATCTTCCCATATGATCACCTCATTTGATTGCACAAAATAAAAACAGAATTAATTATACACTATGATATTTATTTGAAAACATATGTTTTTTAGATAGCTTCTATATTGACATTATATACGAAATCAGTCTGTTCTAGTCTCACTCTTCTGTCCCATCAACTCAGTGATCTTCTGTTTTGCTTCTTCAACCGTGTCATAATCAGGTTTTACTACGTATACTTCTCTTCCGCCTAAAGCATAACTAGGTGCATAATAATCTTCTCCGTCAACGGCATACATCTCTATAGACCACGATGCCATATCAGACAGCTGCATCCTCACCAAAGCATTGATCTCTTCTTTGCCCATATTCGTCCTCACACAGCTGGTAACAGCGTCCAGCACATTTGAAAAATGAGCAACTATCGCAGGTGAACATGCTTTCTCGATTATAGCTCTGATACATTCCTGCTGATGTCTTCCCCTGCTTCTGTCATTGTCATCAAAAGACTGTCTCTCTCTTATGAAACAAAGTGCTCCCTGCCCGTCTACTTCGTTAGGTCCTTCATAGAACTGATGAAATCCTCCAATCCCGTTCGCTGCATAGAACTCATGATCCGAATTTACAGTTATTCCGCCCAGAGCATCGACGATCTTGACGAGTGAGAAAACATTCGTCCGTACGTAATAATTTATCTTTATGTCATAGAATGATTCCAATGTAGACAAAGATCCATCGATATCATACACTCCGGCATGTGTAAGTTTATCCATCGCGTAGCTTCTGCCGAACAATGGGACATAGTAGTCTCTTGGCGTATTGACTATCAATATCTTCTTGTTTACCGGATCTACACAAGCAAGGAGATTTGCATCAGATCTGGAATCACGGAAAAACTCGTCCATATCCCATGTATCCAGTCCAGAAAGATACACTATGAATGGTTCAGAAACGACATCAGCTTTTCTGACCTGAGCTGTATTCTCAGTTTCTACTCCGATATCATATACTTCTTCCGCCCACTGGAAGAAATCCGTTTCATTACCAAGATACAGTCTCATCTGAGCCTGATTATAGATTATGGCATCTATCTCGCCATTTCTGAGAGCATCAATCAGATCTCCGAATTCATCATATGTCCTGACATCGACGTCATTCTCTCTTCTGAATAATCTCATTGCCTGAGACGAATATCCTCTGTCATAGTTAGTCAACATAGTGCCTACAGTACATCCGTCAAGGCTGTCTCCTGGCATGAGTATAGGCTCTGTTCCGTCTTCCGGCTGTGACATGTACGGCGAGAATCTGCTTCCCTGAATGACGTATACACCTACATGTGCAAAGTATACTTTTGGGTCCTCCACTTCCTGCATGCTTTCGTAGACCTTATACAGCACATAGATGCCATAAACAGATGCTGAGATAACAGCCAGACAAATAAGAATGCTGATCACAGCAAATAACTTTTTTCTTTCGGAAAGCAGGAGCAATAAAACCTCAAAGAGAATAAAGGCAGCAGCACCGATCAATATCTTACCAAACAGTTCTTTCGGAATAATTCCTTTTGAATCAAGATAAACAAAGGCAACACAAAGAACGGAGAAAGACAAAGAAAACACCGCCAGAGCAGCAACAAACAACCCTCTGCCGTTTTTCTTTGTTTTTCTCTTTCCTTCAGTTCTGATAGGGTCTTCAACTGAAAAGCTATCATTTGCCATGATCTTTTCTTCCACCTCTGCCTTAATTGATAACTACCTTCTCTATATCGTTTTAGAACACTCTATCCAGCGCCTAATAATATCAGAATTTATGAATATTGAAAACCAGACACTCTGTTACACTTTATCAACACTACGTCTTCATCAGATTACAGATAAAAACGAAGATCCAACACGGATGGTTTGGTTTCATCTAGGAAAAAATACTCTCTGTAATTGTTTCGCTTTTGAAATTTCCAGTTCGTTATTACTGAGAATCCATAATACAAGAATGAGGCACTATTCCATGATATGTTCTCACGGATCATGTGCCTCAAGTTTTTTCTGTTTCGTTTATCTGTCCGCTGGTTCAAAAAAAGTCGATAAAACCATATTCAGCAAAGCATCTTCATCCACATAGTATTCTACATGTTTTTCGCCTTGTAAAGCTTCTCCATTAATGGTCGTTATCTCACCAAGTGCATATGATTCGAACTTGTTCTTAAGGTCAGACATCTGATCCAGAGTGCAGTCAGATACTAATGATCCTGACAGTTTTGAGAGCAGTTCCATAGGATCTTTCCCGCTGTTCTGCTTGTCTTTGGTCTTCTCCAGTAACGCATAGATATACTCCCTGTGTCTTTTCATCCTGGAAAGATTGGTTCCGTCTCCGACATTCATTCGAGCTCTAATATATCTGAGTGCATTATCTCCATAAAGAGTGTAGTCGGTGTCCTTGATCATCTCAGGATCTATATAGGTGAAGTCTTCATCAAGATGGACAGTGACACCGCCGTAATAGTCGTTTACTACAGGTACAGTATCCATAGTAAAGGACATATAATGATCGACTCTTGCTCCGTATAGGAGCCCGGAAACAGCAACTACAGTATTTACACAACTGGTCTTTGGATCTGAACCATATGTATGTGCAAGGCAAAGCTGTTCAACTCTTGAGCCGACACTTGCACCGTTCATTCCTATCATATTGATCTCAGTCATCGTATCTCTGTTTAAGTGAATCGCACTTACAGTCTGAGCTGAATTGTCAAAGAGAAGCAGCATGAGAAAATCAGCCTGCTGATTATTCCGGTATTCCCGATCCTGTTCAACAAACTCCTCATCCTTATCTATGCCCATAAGAAGCAGAGTAGTAATGTCATCTCTCAATGCATACCATTGGCCGTTATAGAAGACCATATCACTGTCAACATCACTGTAGTCGACATCGTCCTGATATTCTATTTCTTCTGGATCAACATCTATGACGTTATTTCTTTCTTCTATTATGAGCATCATCTTGAGCACGAAAAAAAGTGCGGCAATAAAGAGTATTGCCGCACCTATGACTCTAAGATTCTTTTTTTCAAGTTTAATGTAACGATTTCCGCTCATTATCCCTGTTAAACCAAATCTTCAAAAGTATCTGCTTATGCGTTCTCTTTCTTTCTGAGAAGAACAACAGCAGCTGCTGTGAACAGGACTGCACCGACACCATACATGACCAGCATCTGATTTCCGGTCTGAGGAGATGTGTCATCACTGCTGGAAGTTGTACGAACGACTGCAAAAGCACTGCAGCTGGGAGCTACGATTTCGAGCTGTCCGTCTGCTTTGACAGAAGCTTCAACCTTTTCCCAACCACCATCAACTCTGTGGATGACCTGAACGTCAGCACCCTTCTTGAGGTCTGTGGTCACAACGAATTTGCAGCCGTCATGGCTCACGATCTCGCCGTCAACAACGTGAGAAGCATCGAAGAGGTCGCCATAAGTGAGCTTATCGCCTGTAAGTGTGCTTACAAGTGATTTGGGATCAGCTGCTGCATCGAGTTCAGCCTTGGCTGCATTGAGTTCATCAGTGATCTCAGCTGCAGGAGCACTGTTTCTGCTTGCATAAGGAGTGATCACGAGATCCTCAGGTCCATCGACCAGACTCGGAGATCCGCCTGAAGAAGGACTGCTGGCGAATACCTGAGCACTCATCAGTGTTGCCACCAAGACGACAAGAACTAAAGATACTACCTTTTTCATTCTTTTAATTTCCTTTCTCAGCGGCAACGCCGCTTAATTTAATAAAACATTTATGTAATAGAGTCATCAGGCTCCGTTACTTCCAAAGCACAAACAATGAATCTCTTGTTTGAATTTCCTCTGAGGCAAGTTGACAGGATCAGCATCCTGTCAGTGTAGTTGAATTCACAGTTTTCATCAACGTTCGCACCGATCGCTTTTATAGAGTAGACCGATTCAACAAATAATCTGTAATTCCCAAGGAAGGAGAATGTAAATGAAGACAAAATATGCCTGTTGTCATACGGAACAGCTGCAAACACCTTATAGTGTATGTCCTTGTTAGGCATATAGATGATCAGTTCATTGTGATCTTTGAAATTATCAGGATCAGAGTAAAACTCCTGCAATGTACCGAACATAGCCCCCGACAGCGCTGCATGCCCGTATATTATCGTACATTCATCACTGAAATCGTTCCCGTTCCAATATGACTGCGTATAAAGCGAGCCTCTGGCAGAGTATCTTCTGTCCAGGTCCCTGTTGATGTAGTAATCACTGTCGCCTTCATGTCTAAGGACCGGCAGACTTATCTCACTTCCGGGGATGTCCAACCAGGCATAGATATCCGGGTTTCTTTTCTTAAGAGTTCCGAAATCCACAGGACTTTCATAAGGTTCTATCTTCTGTCCCGGTTCAGCAGGCTGCTCAGATTCATTATTCCTGCCATCATTTTCAGGCTGCGGATCGATTATCGGATCGACATCATAAGAAGGAACACTTTCACCAAATAAATGTCTACATAACATAATAGCACATGCTATGGCAAATACAAGACATATATATCCAAGGATACGCGAGAATTTTCTCAATTATTTTCTCCTGCAAATTGGTAATAATGCTGTGTGCGCGCGACCAGATTTTCTACAGTACCGCTCCCAAGAGCTCTGCTTATCTCTCTAAGAGCATCCGCCATGTTAGGAGCTCTTCCTGACATATTGTGACTGTCTGTAGCTATGAACGATACTGTTCCGTCTTTGAGGGCTCGGAGCGTCTTTCTTCTAAGTTTCCTGTCAAAAAGAGCTTCGGCATTTGACTGCATCAGAATGCCGTTCTCGGCGAACAATCTCCAGACCTTTTTATCGACGTACTGATAATACCTCTCTATGTGTGCCATGACCAGTTTGGTCCTGTAAGACGAACCGAGTCTTATCACCTCATCAATAGCTCTGGACGTCCACGGTATAAAAGGCATCTCCAGAAGAAGGAGATCAGTTCCCTCAGTCTTGAAATCGCTCAATCCCTCATAGCGACTGATACCTTCGAAGTACATGACTTCAGCGCCTAATGCTATCTGGGGACAATCGTCATCTACAGCTTCCATGAGACGTTCATATGCTCTTTTTCTGTCCGCAAAGTATCTTTCGGGGCTGTTGCTGGTCGGGTAGAAGTGAGGCGTAGCCACCACTTTATCAACGCCTTGTTTTCTGAGTTCGTGGAGCATTTCCAGGCTCATCTCAACAGATCTGCTGCCGTCATCCACTCCGGGCAGAACATGACAATGAATATCTATCACTGGCTTCTGTCCGCCTTGCTGCTCTTCTCAGGGTTATCCCTGGCAGCTTCGTCTCTGAATCTTTTCATGGACTCTTCGTAACTCTCACCGTAGGCGACATCATATCCGTACCCGTATCCGTTCTCATCATTAGCAGAACTGCTGCCGTATTTCCCATATTTGCCGTATTTTCCGTATTTCCCATACTTGCCGTATCGTCCGGATTTTGTACCGCTCTCAGCACAAGTCAAAACGAACCCAAGAAGCTTTGCTTCAGAGAGTCTGAAGCTGTTAACAGCATCAGCAACGACGCCTTTATCGGAATAATTCTCTCTCACAGTCATGATGATCCCGTCTGTAAACTTGGAGACGACAAGAGCATCGGAAACGATATTGACAGGAGGAAGGTCTATGATGATGAAATCGAAGCTCTCCGCAAGCTTTTTTATCGTGATCATCATCGGAGAACTTCCCAGAAGCTCTGACGGGTTCGGAGGAACGTCACCTGAGGTGATCACTTTCCAGTTATTAAAATAGCCAGAGTCCTGAATGACAGAGTTGCTGCTCGACAGTCCGGCAAGAAGGTTTGAAAGACCCGGAGCATCTTTGAGGCCCAGTCTTCTTCCAAGGTTTGGAAGCCTCATGTCCCCTTCAATCGTGAGGACTTTCTTTCCAGTCCATGCAAGAGCATATGACAGATTGATAGATGTAGTGCTCTTTCCCTCATTTCTTACGGCACTGGTAACGCCTACTACACGGCATTTCTTTTCGTCTGGAAGGCTAAATGCAATGTTCGTTCTCAGAAGCTTGTACGCTTCATTTGCTGCGAAACTGATATTATCGCAAAGCAGATCTTTTTCGTCCGAAACGGTCGCGGAGATAGTCTTATCTTTCTTGAATATCATTTCCGTTCTTCCTTTCCGAATAAGCTCTTAGTCTGCTTTTCACTCTTCTTCTTGGGCTGTTTGGATCCGTAATATCCGGACCCGCTGCTCTCTTCCCTGAGATCAGGAATGGCAGCAAGCACCGGGATATCAGGATAGCTGTTCTTCAGAGTATCTTCGTCATGTACGATGGTATCTGTCATCATGATCAGGAAGATGATTCCGCATGTAACAACAGCTCCTAACAGACCGCCGATCGCTGTGTTCTTGGTATAACTCGGTTTATATCTTTTGGTCGGGATAACAGCAAAATCAACCACCTTAGCAGAGCTGCTGTCGATGATTCCGGCTATCTTTTCAGGCAGGACTTTAGCGATCGTATTCGCTATGGTCTTAGCATCAGAAGGACTAGTGGATGTAACAGTGACGTTAAGGACCTCGGTGTTATTCTCTGAGCTTGCTGTCACCATTCCGTTAAGGTCTTCATATGTATAATCCAGACCAGATTCAGCAGCAACTTCTTCCAGTGTAGATCTCGCCTTCAGGATAACGATATATGTACTCAAAAGGCTTCTGGAGGCGCTGATATCTCCGGATCCGATAGATATCGAAGCATCCCCAAAAGAAAATGATCTGTTGTTGACGTAGATAAGCACGCTGGCTCTGTAAGTTGGCGTAACGAGGTACTTTGTAAAAGCAAATGCAATTGCCGCACAAAGCACTGTCACCAGCATGATAAGAAGCGCATGCCTCCACAGTTCTCGCGCCAGCTGAAGAAGATCTATCTCCAGATACTCTTCTGTCTGGTTCTGGTTTGTCGACATTTGATTACCGCCTTCTATAAATGATGATAAATATCATAAATACCTGAATATACAGCGTAATTTTAGCATTTCATTATTTTCAATTCAACCAAACGGTTCCCTGTAAATACTTTCGAAACAATAATCGTCAGAAAGCATAAATTAAGCAGTTTATGATGTTGTTTTTTCTATTTAATATAGAAGAAAGCCACCTTTCAGATTTAAGCAATAATAAGACCTGCGCTCTGTAGCAGTGCGATCCATAAGAAAACAGTAAACAGTGACAGAAGCGAAGTTGCAGCTATTGCTTCTGCTGCAAACGGTCCGTCACCTCCCATCTGCTCTGCCATAGGGAATGAAGATACGGCTGTAGGTACACAGAAGATGGCGAACAGAGACACGAACGCTGTTCCGTCTATTCCAAGAGCAATGCAGACTGCTGCAATACCCGCAGGAACAGCAACGAGTTTGATGAAGCATACTATTGCCAGATCCCTGATATTGCTTCTGAGAGAAGAGAAACTGAGTCCGGCTCCTAAAAGAATAAGAGACAGCGGTGAATTCATTGATGATAGAACTGATATAGGAGTCATTACTGCCTTATGGATCCCAAATCCTGTAAGTTCGCTTATGATAGAAGCCACTCCTCCTGCTACAGCTCCGATGATCAGCGGGTTTCGGAATATGCTCTTGATCAGAGGCCAGACAGCTACTTTCCTGTCACGCATCGTCTCAAACAGTACTACAGCCAGTATATTATAAAGCGGTACAACTATTGACACGCACATCGAAGCAAGAGCTGCATCATCTGCCCCGCATATTGCTTCCACAACAGGTATCGCGAACAGCATCGAGTTACCTCTGTATCCGCCCTGTATTATACAGGAAGCTCTTGGTTTCTCTTTCCAGAACAAGGGTACAGTAAAATATAAGATAAGGAATACTGCAAGTGCATATACGACAGAGATCACCGGATACTTGAGGCTTTCTGCAGAAAAAGCATCTTTTGCAGTGAATACGTTCTTGAACATATTAACTCCGAAAAGAACTTTGAAGTTGAAGCCGTTCATTCTGCTGCAGGTATCAGGATCAAGCAGACCAGTTTTCCTTGCTATGATGCCTATGAACATGTAAACGAATAAAGGAAATACGACATTAAACGAAAGAGATAGTTCCATATGTTTGACCTTTTGCAAATACGAAAAAAAGATGAAATGATTTACTGATTTATGTGTCGCCCAAAACACGTCTGTATGGCTACATCCACATCAAAATGACATGTGATGACACAAAAAACAATATGTGCTGCACTCCTTATAAATCAGTTTGTTTTCCGTTGTTCCAAGCAGTAACATTTCTGCTATTGATTCTTCTGCTTGTCAATGTATTATCTTCCTTTTGTGAAACATCTTCACTCACTGTTCGGTTGAAAAGATGCTTTTATCTGAAAAAGAACCTTCTTAGGCTTTTCGATGACTGCTTTTACGATCCTTACTATCCAGAACACCGGGAAAAGATAGTGTGCTTTATCAAAGACAGGATATTGATACAGCATCAGACTGTATGGAAGAAACGTTCTGGAGATCAGGTAGCCTAAACGCCCTTTGTTCTTTATTTGATTTTTTACGAAATTGTCCTGTGTTCCATAAACTCCTGACATTATCATATAACTGAGGATCTCGTTCTCTTTTTCTGTCAGCTGGTCTCCGTCAAATAGATGGAATTCAGATCACGGTTATCATTTTCAAAGATTTCCAGCCCGAGTTTCTTCAGCTCTGAATCAATGTAGTTCTTGTCCAGATCATCTTCGTGTTTTCTTAGAAATACATACACATCTAGAAGAGACCTAATCCCGGTACCGCTGTTAGTGTAGTGCTTGTATTCATGCGCGATCATGTAGATATAGAAATCTTCGTCGGAGAACTTTCTCTCAAAGCCCTCCTTCGGCATAAGCTTCTCTTCTACGCTCCTGTAATACTCATATATTGCCTTATTGTGTGATGGTACAAATAAGGAGGTGTGTATCTCGATATTACTTACCGGCTGTTTGTGGTAGACATCATGGTTGCCTTTTCCATAACTGACGGCCTCGAACCCCAGATCCTCCATCACTTTTTTGACTTCCGCTTCACGAAAAGAGTCTATGAGGATATCGTTATCTGACATCTGCCGCATTCCGTATATGGGATAGAGATCCTTCAGTACAGAACCTTTCAGTGGCATATACCATATGCCCAGATCATCCCAAGCAATACTACAATTCGTGCAATATTATTTGTTCGTTTCATCATTATGCTTCAGACCAAGATCGTCATATGAATTAGAAATATCCATAGGTAATTACATAAATAGTATAAACAGGTTGTCACTTTCTATTTCTTTGTGATCATTTTCTCAGTAAAAGATAATAACACGATTTAATATACTGTTATTCATTTACTCATAACAGTTTCAAACAACGATAATTCCATAATGCTATGTTTTGATCATTTTGCAACAAAAAACAATAGTAGTGTATAAATGTTTATGGAATAGTGTTCTTTTATACTTTACACTTATCATGTACGATATATCATAAACAAAAGACGACAATCTCTTGAGATCAATTCAAAGAAATAAATAAGCTATTATTCCTGAGGAGGCACTATTAAAAGCACGATGAACAAGATGCTGGACTATCTCAAGTGGCGAGGAGACATTCCTTTTTCAGTTGCTCCGATGAACGAAGCTGATTGCTACCTCATAAGCAAGATAGGCATGCTGGATTATACAGGTATCATAGAAAGAGGCAGTGACCCTACCTCTTTCCGTGAAGCTGCTGACAAATACTTTACGAGATACGGAGAACGCGGATCCAACACGGTGAAGATGTCAGATCCTTATCTCATGCCTGCGATGCAGGAAGCTTCAAGATCAGTCCGTTTCGGAGATCTCGGTCTTTCGGAGTATATTAATATAGTTGACCCTAGACGTACGGAGCAATTTTCAGCCCTTACCGTGACTCTTCCAAACGGGATCAATTTCATCACGTTCCGAGGAACTGATGACAATATTCTTGCATGGAAGGAAAACTTCTACCTGAGTTGTCTTGACTATGTTAATGCACAGAGAGATGCACTGGCTTATCTTCGCTATCACTCTACACTCTTTGACGGACCTATAATGTTGGGCGGGCATTCAAAAGGCGGAAATCTTGCGATCTACGCCGCCTGTACAATTGAGCTCTCTGTAAGAGAACGTATAGAAGCTGTATATGCCTTTGACAGTCCGGGATTCCATGACGAGTTCTACAGGACTCCCGGGTACAAGGACATGAGCAGCAGGATACACAAGTTCATCCCTAAGAACTCATTGGTCGGAACACTTATGGACAATCCGGATACCGGAGTGACTATAGTCAACAGCGAAGACTTCGCGATAGCAGGACACAGCGGGTTAACATGGGAGACATGCCCAACTGGATATGTCACCTGCAATGAACTGAGCAAGAGCAGCAAGGTATTCGATACTTCGATCGATAAGGTCCTTGATCAGATGGACATTGTGGCAAGACGTGAATTTATCGATTCCCTCTTCGACATTCTGGATTCTACAGGAGCTACTACCATTACTGAACTGACAGGAAAAGGAAGATCTGCAATGCTCTCACTTGGTCTTGATCTGATCAAGAACGCAGAGACTAAGCAGTTCCTGTTCAGTGTAATCTCACAGATAGCAAGAGACTATGTCGCTGAGACCCAGAAGAATCTCAGAGAAGAAAACAGAGCTCATCGCAAAGCACGAGACGAGATGCGTCAGGCAAAAGCACTCCTGGAAGAAAAACAAAGATCAGAGAAGAAGAATAAGAACTCAAGGAAAAAACTAGATCAGTCTTGATCAAACAAGCACATAATAAGGACTATTAAATAACATCATAACCTCAGGCTGATATAAAAGAAGGAGCAACCATTGTTGGCTCCTTCTCTTTTGTTTATCAATCATTCCATCTGTTTTTAATTGTTTACTCTAACACAGCGTACAGCACATCTTGTCCGTCCATCAAGATCACATGTAAATAGTGTCAGATCCCAGTCAGCCGACGAGTCGATCATGGAGTCAATATCTCCTGCCTTTACTGTTTCCCTGTTTGAAACCACATAATGGAATATCTCTCCATTTATAGCGGTAAAGTAGACGTCGGTACCGATACCTATCCGCAAAAGAAATCCGAAATGGGTTATATAGTTGTGTCCGCATATTACAGCATCATCCATATAAAAAGAGCCGGTATACATGCATGGCGAGATCCTTAGGTTGTCGTAGTTCCATTCGGACATTACTGGAAGACAGACGCTTTCGGATGGAAACTCAAGTACACCTATATATCTGTTCCCGTTTACTTCGGTTGCCTGCATCTCCAGTACTGTTGTACTGTTATCGTTCTCTCTCTCGGAATTTTGTCCTTCATCATCATACAGATTCTTTCCTGACACGGAGATCATCTCGGTAAGTACCTCAGTCACTGTTCCTGCTTCTCTGCCTGCCTGTACTGATTCTGACCAGTTACGCATGCACAAAAGCAGGGCTCCTGCTATAAGCAGCAGCCCCAACACCGTTAATATGTAACTGAGTCTTTTTCTATTCATATTTCAAGTCATCAGAGTGTCTGCGAAGTAAAGAACCTGCGGCGATCAGCAGAAGTCCGGCTGAAACGAGTATGGGAACAGGCCACCACAGCTGTCCGGTCTGCGGCAGTCCTCCATCAGGCGGTTCCGGTGCAGGAGGTTCTATCTCCGGCTTGGGTCTGGCATAGATATCATAGTTATCATTTGCATCAGGCAGAGACATCATGAAAGGAGTTATCGTCGCTCCTGTATCATCCTCTTTAGTCATCACTATCAGATAAAGTCCAGCCTTAAGGCTGGCAAATCCAGCTTCTCCGTCTTCAATGACTGCAACCTGATTCGCGTCGATGTCATGTATATACTGGCTCAGTTTAAGAGAAAGTGCAGCGTTCTGCTCAGCCAGTCCTTCACTGTCCAAACCGAGTATGACTTCAGCTTCTTCTGTTCCTGCAAATCTGCCTTTCTCCGTGTCGAAGAAATACCCTGTATCTCCCGCCGCAGCAGGTCCGACAAGATACAAACTCATCTCCCCGCCGGACATCGGATGTTCCTCTCCGGTTCCGTAGAAGACCATCTCCAGGCGGATCGTTCCATCATTTCTGTCAAGATCGACAGTCCTTACGGCACACACCGGCATGATGAACGTTACCGACAGCATGAGCGTCAGTAACATAAAAGCGATCTTCTGTTTTGCGGCACGGTTCTTCATGAAGTGATCTCTTCTTCTATAAGTCTCAATTTAGTTATGCGGCGTTTGGCTAAGCTGCTTGTGAACAGCATATGTATGAACAGCAGAAACAGCAGTGGCAGAGCGATGAACGGTGCTATGTACACGGGCTCCACCTGAAGGGCATCGGCTATCACATTGACCTCTCCCTGAGCGTTCTCTATCCTGTGTCCGCGGACCAGCAGGCGGTGCGTATTGACTCCGTAAGGAGTACATGTGACCAGAGTACATAGATCCCGGTCTGGTTCGATACTCAAATCATTCAGTTCATAAGGCAGCACTATGTGAATCTGGTCCACTTCATAGGTGAGAGTCCTGTCAAGTACCGTAATCGTAAAAGTATCCCCTTCTGCCAGTTTATCAATATCCGTGAAAAGCTTGGCACTTGGCAATCCGCGATGTCCGGAAAGCACGCAGTGTGTTCCGGCACCTCCGACAGGCAGGCTCGTACCTGCAATATGCCCTACCGCCACCTGAAGGACTTTCTCTTCTGTTCCGTGATAGATAGGCAGTGTGATATGTACTTTGGGGATATCGATGTACGCCATCATCCCCGAATCTGTCACTTTAAGGACCGAACTGTACTCTGCCTTTTCTTCCTCTGTCAAGTTCCATTTGACTCCGGATACTGCAAGGGCATCGTTGTATCTCTCTGCCTCGTTGATCATCATGCGGTACTTTTCATTTCCGAGATCACTTGCGACAGAGACATATGTGTTTACAGCCCGTGTCTGATGAAAGCCGTTCCACCAGTCAGCGAATGTAGGGTACGCGATAAGCCCCGCACCTACTACTGCAATAAGTATCAGGATAATTGTGGTACTGTTTTTCTTCCACCACGACATGCACATGCTCCTGTATATCAGATCTCACCGGGACTCCTTTCGGGAAGAAGATCCGGTCAGATCTGATACCCCGGGCGTCCTGCCGCAAAATACATTGCGGCAGGACGTCCTTGTTCTAATGAATTATAAACAAACTTTGATCTGACTTACTGGATATTTGCGCGCTTGCGGGCTACGAGAACGAGCCCTGCTCCGATCAGCATTATCCCGCCGATCACATAGAACAGTGTTGTACCGATGCCGCCGGTGCTGGGAAGCTCTTTTCCGGACTTGTTCTCAACATCCAGACGGATGCTGTTTTCACGATCTACAGTCAGTGGTACTGCTTCCTCAAGTTTGTTGTATCCGGCAGGAGGTGTGATCTCTTTCAAAGTATATTCAATTTCTGCGTCAACGCCCCAGATCACGATATCGCCTTCTTCAACAGTAGTGAAAGTCTCTTCTGCTCCTTTTTCATTTTCCATAGCAACGCGATAGTTATTGTCATCGAGTTTTACGAGCTTTACGACTGTTTCTGCTTTCTTGAGAGAGAACACTGCTCCGGCGAGGTTGTCTGTAGCATTTTCAGCGTGCTTGAAAACGCTGAACTTATGAGTCGTCGTAGTTGTCGTGGCTTCTTCACTTTTAGCGCTGTCACCGAAAGAGACATGGGTCCTGTTATACTGATCGACGATAGCAACACCATTTCCGTCTTTCACTACTGCTTTCTCATTGATCGTTGCCGTGTAAGTGATCACGTATTCCTTAAAACCGGCTGTTCCGAAATCAAGTCCGTCGATCCAGCTCTGTGCGAATGTGATGTCGAACGTATCTCCATCCTCAGGATCCTCAGGGCTCTCATTCACAGTATATTCTCTTCCTTTTGTAAGACCTTCAATTGCAACAGATCCTGGAGTATAGGTAAGTCCCTGATCCATCTTATCGTGAACGACGACATTACGGGTTCCCTTAACTATCCTTATCGTCGATTGGAAATTTACTGTATCTCCGATCTGCGCATCGTTTCTTTCACCGAAAGTGCCGTTTTCGTTTTCCTCTACGGTCTTTTCGATCGTATCTTCCGGGTTCTTTTCATTTACTTTGACAGCGGATTTATCAGGAGTAGTCTCAGTCATTGCGATGGTTCCAAGGGTAGATGTGATGAGCCAGTAACCATCATCCAAATTCTCAAAAACAACTGTATTAACTGTTGCCTCCTCAAATTTTATTGATTTTATTGCAGCAGGCTTTCCTTCCCATTCAGCAGCAGCTTTTGCCAGGGCAGCAACATCAGAGATCGCAGTCACATAACCTTCTTTGTTCAGTGTAATATACTGCGCTCCGGGTCCCGCTGCAGCTCCTTCTTCAGCAGCTTTGAAAAAATCAGCCCAATCACTGTTCACTTTGTACGAATATGCTGCAGGCTGCGTCTCGAGGTTGACTGAAAGATCGAACAGCTTATAAAGGTTGTAAGTCTCTCCTATTTTTGCCCCATTAACAGTAATACTGTCATTTTTTGTTTCTCCTTCTGCAAAAACGGAGAAACCGATGGTCAGCGCCAGGATAATGGTCAGCAGTATCGCCATGAATTTCTTTGTGTGTTTCATTTCATTTCCATCCTTGTTTATTTGTAAATCATTATGAACATATAGAGTAGCGGTCTCGGAGCATCCTCTCGTATTCGGTTTGCCCCTGATCATGGTGAGAAGTCGTTTTCGTTTCATGGTCCTTCCCTCCCCTTGATCCGCTTTCGCTTTCGTTTTCGGGAAGTCAGTACCGTGACAGAAACACCTGTAAGAACCGAACCAGTGATCAGATAAGGCAATGTTCCTGATCCTCCGGTCGCAGGAAGTTCTGCACTGGTGTAGTTATACACCGTTATCTCCCAGGCATCTTTTCCGTTTACAGTGACGACATTGACTGTCAGCGGGGTACCTCTGACAGAAGCAGTCAGAGAATCATCGTTTGCTTTTGTGATAAGTACAGGATCCTCTAATAATCTGTATCCGTCCAGTGTTTGTGTCTCATAGAGGTAATAGGTGATGCCCTCCTGCAAAGCCCCGAGATTCAGTATGCCGTCTTCATCTGTCTGACCTTCCAGGATCGGTGTTTCTGACTGCCCGGCTATATAAAGCGCAAACTGGACACCGGAAAGAGTCTTGCCGTCTGTGTTTATCTTCTTGATCCTGACAGGCTGCTTAGGCTGGTTTTTGACTGTTAGCAGATATGTCCCGTCATCTTGTTCTGTTATCTGAGCGATCTCATCACTGACCTCACTGATAATCCATGACCCTGACTGCTCAGGACGTTTTGCTTTTTCAAGTGAGACGGATCCGGTAGAGGATATCGTTATTCTGATATCATATCCGATCGGATCATACAGTGCAGGTGCTTCTTTCTCCCGCAGGTAATAGATACCCGGTTTCAGTCCGTCAGGATGCTCAGAATTCCTCAGGACCATCTTCGGAATTATACCGTCCTCATCCGTGACAAGATCTTCATAGCCTTCCATCGGTGTGTAGTCAGGCATCGGGTTGCCGGTAGCTGCTTCTTTTACTTCTCTATAGAGCGCGAAGCGGACTCCCTCCATGGGCTGTCCTGACTCCGCATCCGTCTTCACTGCCTTCATTTCGACCGGCTTGTTCCGTATAGTGACCTGAGGCATGTAGGCAGGCGTCGGATTCTGTACCTGCAGCAATGTATATGGTCCGTTTCCATCATCCGGAGATGCAGGCTCTCCGTTCACAAACAGCGTTCCGTTCGCGCCAACTTTTATGGTGAACTGACCTATCCAGGTCCTGTACCCGTATGGAGCAGCAGTCTCTTCCACTGTATAGGTGTTATCCGGCAGCAGATATGCCACAACTATCAGTCCGTTCTCGTCTGAGGTGAAGGTAATTCTGTTTCCATCAGGGTCGGTGAAAACAAAGACTGCTCCTTCAAGAGGTTCTCCTGCGATATTTGTTTTAATAAGTCTGATACCCGCCCGCGAGTTGGAGACATTGTCTGTACGCGAGTTTATATTTGCTGCGATCTGATCATATGTAAGCCACTCACGTCTGTAGCCGACAGTATATGTGTAAGTGTCAGGATATCCGTGTTCGTTGCCCATACTGATCACATCGATAGTATCATCCTGGTTTTTCCTGACGATCTTCGTTGGATCATATCCGGTAACGACTCCGGAATCATCAACTGAGATCTGAACACCTTCAAATGAATCCGGATCGAGTTCATAGATCTCATAGTCATTCAGTTTCTTGCCTTCTGCAAGTTCCGGGAAGAACCATCTGACAGATGTATCCGGATCAGACAACCGCCTCACTGTATCCGTCACTAAGCCGCCTGTCTCCTTATCAAACACTGCAAAATAGATCGGATCGTGATAGGACATAAATGCCGCATCTGACCAGATCTTGTTCACTATCAGTCCATACCCATGCTGGTTGTGTACTGAAACTGTATCGATCCAGTCATTTTGTGAACTTATCTTTCCTTTTCCGGATGCATCACCCTGATTAAGGGAACTGTACTGACCGTTCGTAAGCGTATATCCCAACAGGTTATAACCGGAAGGTATCTCATTATCCTGCTCTACTACCTTGAATGCGGTCTCCGGCAGTAATCCAGGGATCTCAATGATATATCCCGCTTTTATCTTATCTATCGCACCGCCCGGTGATGAATGGAATGTTGCCTTCTCCTGTTCGCTCTTCTCGTCTCCTTCTGCATCAGTGCTGAGATGAGAGAAATCAGTCTCCCCGGTAGAAACGAATTGTCCGTTCTGGTATATGCAGTACTCTCCTTCAGGATTCCTGATGTAATACTTTCCGGTGTTATAGACCTTTGGATTACCGTTGCTGTCACTGCCTATATAGACACGGAATCTGAATTCGGTGTTGTCTGCATCCTCACCTGTTCCGCTCAGGATCTCATGTGTTTTTGCGTTATCCTGCCATAAGCGCTTTGTGATATTCAGGCTTTTCAGTGCACTGGAACTTACGTGGTTGTCGTATATTACCTTCTTCCGGCCAGCTACAATAGTCTCACTGATACTGTAGTCTTTTCTTCCGTCAGCTGAAGTAGATGACGGTGTGATTTCTTCACCGTTTACTGTCACCTTATCGAATATACCTGTATCAAGGGCACATTCCGTTATGTAGTATTCCGTATCTTCGCTTGGCAGCTTGATCGATGCGGTCTGTCCTTTATTCAGGAAAAAGACATTTTCATATGTCAGGCCGTCAGCTGAATATGTTTCCTGGTACTTAATACTCTCTCCGGTCTGAGAATCTGTAACCGGAATCTCTTCTCCGGCTTTGACCCACATATGGCTTGCGTTCTTATACCAGATCTGGAACGGGAATTCCATGTCGATATTCTCAGTTCCGCTTACTTCCTTTTCCAGCAGGACCTCACCGTTCACATAAGGCGTCAGGTTGAATCTCATATGAAGGTTGGATGCTCCTGCTCCTCGCTCCATATAGAACATACGCATGGTATGGCCTGTATAATCCTTGAAAACTGTCCCTGTATTGCTTCCGTCATCCTCAAATATCGAGTTGAGCCAGTCATTGACTGCATCATCCGAAGCGTTCGGATTCTTTTCCAGATACGCCTGTTTATAAAGCTCGCGCAACGTAGTCGTTTTGCCGTTTTCGATCACAACGCCTGTCCGGAAGTTCACGCTTCCGTTCAGTGCTGAATGTATGCCTCCAAGATCGAGCACCAGCATTCCGTCGATATACAGCCAGAAATCGTCATCTCCGGAGAACTCAAAGATCAGGTCATGTCCCCATGCATCCAGCCCGCTCTCACTCTGCATAAAACTGGCAGACATCTCCATTCCAAAGAAATGATTGACATAACCTGGTGAAGTTTGTCCTTTTCTGTATGGGATCTCGTATAGTTTCTCTCCGTTTCGGGGATCAAGAGATGAAAGCGGATTAGCTGAGATATCTCTTTCGTTCACGTACTGAGTCGAATAACCTCTTGGCACCCACTGTCCGTTCTTGTCCTTCACCATCAGATCGTTGTACGGAAGGAACTGGCCATGCTTCAGAGTGTCCTTATTGCTTTCGCTCGATGTGCCGAGCTCATTGTAGATAACGAAGTCCCCAACACCATAAGTGCCGCCGTCTGGACGTTCCTTGCCGTACCAGTAATCATCAGTGCCTGTAATTAGATGGGCAAAATTCTGAGTACTGTCATACTCGAAATACCCGGTCTCTTTGTAGGTACTGGAAATAAACTGCTGATTGACTTCCACAGCCTGACTATACAGTTCGGAAAGAGAACGTGACGAATATGTTGCAACCGGATAATCACCTGTGAAATTCCTTTCAAGCAGATTCTTTGTTCCGGTCCACTGTTGGTATGATGTATTCCCCAGAACATCGACTTGAGTCTGTGATCTGTTATTGCTGTTGATATTACCGTAGTCCTGCATCTTCAGAGTGATGCCGAACGTCGTATGATCCAGTGTAGCTACAGGCGTAGGGGTGTTTCCTGTCGTCTCCTCTTTCTTGCTCATCACAGCAAAGTAAAAATCATCAGCTCTGGTCATCGGAGCAGATACCAGCTGACCGTCTCTGACCTTGAGAGAAGCGTAATCGTAATACGGGTCATCCCATGCGAGCACAGTAGTATAGTATTCACCGTAGCGACGTCCATTCAGGTTTATGCCGATCGTACTGTCAGAAAGAAAAGCAGTGCCCGAAACCTGAGGCGCTATGTATCTGCCTGAGTAGTTATTCTGCAGTTCGTAATAATAGTTCGGAGAACCGTCATCATAATGGTATTCCGTGAAATCCCAAAGCATCGTGTTAACTTTGCTTCCGACCCACGATATCGTGTCTCCGCTTTCGTAGGCTTTCACCAGTTTTCCATCATAATCGACGATGTAGTAGTCGTATCTTTTCGAATCGTCGTTCCAGATGCGCGTGTACAGTATCAGCTGTTCTCCGTCTTTTACATCATAATCAATAGTCCCGTCTTCATTCACTTTACCTGATACGCTGACTTTATCGGCTGTGTAAACTACGAAATCGTCGTCATTCAGATTGGACAGTTCAGCCAGATTCAGCCATACATTATTGTTATTAGTTGTCGGTTCTAAACGCGAGAATTTGCTGCCGTTAAGCCCGAGAGCGCCGTTTCCTGTGCTGAACTTATATTTACCTTCCCTGCTTCCTGTTCCTTTTGTTACGGTGATCTTACAGTCATCGTCCAGCTCATCAGGATCGACCAGAGACAGACCTGTACTGCTTATCTTCAGGTATTTGAGAGCACCGTCAACATCAGCAGTGACATAGAATCTTCCGTTTTCTATCAGGTGGAAAGACCACATGGTTATATTGCTGTTATTTGCGACATAGACATTCGACTGTCTGCCGACTATATCAGTTTTAACTGTAGTCTCCTTAAGCTGGAGACTGTTGGCGTCATTATTTACTGCTGCAGACTGCAGGGCTTTTCCGTATGGCTTGTCTCCATCCTGCGTGTTGAGGATCCCGTACGCTTTTCCGTCCAGCTCCGAGACATCACTGACCGTGACTACCGCATACACGGAAAAACCTTCTGTACTGAAAGTAACTGTATCTTCATCTGTGCTGCTCTCCAGCACTTCGGTATCTGATCCGAAATGTATGACCTGCACGGTCTCTTCAGGTCTGTTCTTATCCAGCAGGCAGATCTTTACATCAACGGGTACGGCGGGCTCTATCTTAGCTCCTTCAGCATCAGTGATGGTTATATCCAGCAGTTTGACATAACTAAGCCTGGATTCATCCGCTTCTATCGCTTCTGCAGCCTGAAGGACATATGACGCGTAATAATCTTCATATTCTGTCAGTTCCCTTACATTAAGTATGGCATCTGCAGGGATACCTGCATCTTCTGAATAGGTGACCGTCACCTCATATGTGCTTCCGTCCGCCATTAGATATGTACCGCTGATAGTCTCCACTTCCACGATCGCGTAGACCGAGAACTGCCCGGCACTGAACTCAACGCTGCTGCCGTCTCCGGGCTCAGCGTCTTCCACTACTTCTGCTTTAAGTTCATCATCTACGTGGACGACCTGCAGTTCTTCGGCATTCTCCGTTATCTCTGACGACATGGAAACACGGATCGGAAGGCCAGGCTGGATCTCAATACCTTCTCCGTTGAAAAATGTGATATCTACTGCCTGTATGTTCCTGACCCTGCCGTCTACCGTGCCGGCTATCGCCTCAATGACCGATTCGTTCTCTACCAGACTTACTGCCATTATGACATCTTCCGGGAAAGCCCCTTCCGGAGCGTCAACAGTAACAAGCACGTCCCCTGCTCTCGCTTTCAGAGTGCAGGCAGGACAAAGCTCCGGATCCTCCTGCTGATCTCCGGTCTGTTCTTCTGTATCCGTCGCGTCATCGCTCGTCTGCTCCTGATGACCTTCCTGTATCACCACATGAGGAATCTCTTCTGATGAATGATCCAAAACAATGCCTGGTTCCTCTTCTGTGGTGTCATTATCGAGCGTGATCGCAGGCAGGATAAGAGCATAAGTAGTTATGAATACAACGAAGCAGCACATCGCCGCAACGATGCGCTTCCACAGGTGCTTTATTCTGTTTTTCCGGGATGAACCGTGCATTACGGCCTCCTTAGGAAAAGTGATAAATAATCAGATCAATCGATCATTCCGAAATCAGAGAACGGCCAGAAACAGAACACTATCCGTCCTACGATCTGTTCTTCTGCCACACACCCGACAGTATTGCTGCGGGAATCAACTGAAACACTTCTGTGATCTCCCATGACGAACAGCCGTCCGTCAGGTACCTGATACGGAAGATCTATACTGCATTCACCGAGAGACGGGTCTGTCACATAAGGTTCTTCTATACGCTGGCTGTCTACATATACAGTCCCGTTGCTGTCTATATCTATCCACTGTCCGGGCTGCGCTATGACACGCTTTACGAGTATCTTGTTATTGAAGTAAAAAGCTACGATGTCGCCTGTCTCAAAAGTCCCTCCTCTGACTGAAAGGACTATCTGCCCTTCCGACAATGTCGGTGACATTGAAGATCCGTATATCTTAAGCACCGGAAGCAGTAAAACAGCAACGAGGACTGCGATGGCAGCTACCGTGATCAGTGTATATACCGTTCCCCTAAGCGCTCTAGCGAAACGCCTGCGGTAATTGAGTCTCTCCACCTCGCGGTCAAGCTGCTCCTTTGTGGGACGGTCTCCGGAAATGATTTCTGTATTCTTTCCCATCATTTCACTCCAGACGCTGATCCGCGCGGGACTGCCCTGTCTCTGTCATCCCGCGGAGGATCTGTTCTTGACGTATCCGATACGGGAACATCAGCAGTATTCTCTTCAGTATTTTCGCTGCTGACCGCCTCTTCATTACCGACAAGATAGTCATGTCTTGCGGTTCCGTTTTCCCGGAGGCTGAGCTTTTCCAATATCTGGCGGGATAAGCTCCCGATGTATTCAAGTTTCTCATTCGTTACAGTCAGCTTCTCTATCTCTTCTTTCAGCCGTTCCACCTCTGCTCTAAGCTCTTCGTTCTCTCCCGAGACTTCAGCCAGTAAGGTGATCAGCTGAGTACGGTTAAGCTGTCTGACTTCTTTATCAGTCACGATATGCCTCCGATAGATCCACGACAACCCTGCAATACAATCGACATATTCCTAATTACTGTATTATATCACTTCATATATCCATTTTTTATAGATTGTAAAACTATTTTTGAAATGCAAAATCCCCAGACTTATTCAGCCTGGGGATCCCCTTTTTATTTTCTATTATTACGATTAGCCTTCCACTTTTCTTGTGGTGTACTGTATCTGTGTCACAGTGTCATTCGAAAGCATGAATATCAGTTTCATCTTATCTTTCTCATACACTATCTGCTTGCTGTCCTGTGTTGCAGGATCTCCGTATGCGGATATGACATCGTCAGCAGAATCTCCGATATATACCTTCTCAGGAGTGCATACTGTATCGTCCTTGAGGATCACACTGGAAACATAGTCTATCTTGTCCAGCTGATAAGTATAGACGTCAAACCCGCCGTAGTTCCAGATCTTGTCGAGATCTCCAAACGCACAGCTGGGTGACTCAAAACAGCCTTTCTCCTGCCCAAGAGCTTTCTTGAACTGTTCGAATTCCGCATCGATCACTATGTCAGTGCCGTCTTTAGTCTTGAAAGCATATCCGTTTGTTGCCGGTCCGGAAGGAGTAACATCATTCCCTCCGGGAATCTTTTCATCGTTTCCTCCGCATGCTGTCAGCATTGCTATCATAAGACATATGATCAGAGCCAGAACAAATCTTTTTTTCATGTTATATCCTCTCATTTTCGGTTCAGCCTTCACTCGTATACATATTCTTGAGCGTCACACGGTCTATCTTACCGTTGGCGGTAAGCGGCATATCATCGAGTTTTATTATCCTGTTGGGGACCATGTATCTCGGCAGCTTGTCCTTTAGCTGTACAGTCAAATCTTTCTCACTGATATCTCCGACATAATACAGCACTATCCTTCCCTTTTCGCTGTCGTAGATGCAGCCAGAGAACTTGATTTCATCAAGCATATTGACATTTGCTTCGATCTCACCGAGCTCGATGCGGTGTCCCATGTGCTTGATCTGATAGTCCTTACGTGAAACGAACACCAGTTCTCCGCGCTCATTGTACTTTCCGATATCCCCGGTGTGGTAGATGAGCTCCGGATAATGGCTGTTGAGCGGGTTTTGCGTATAGACTTCCGATGTTTTCTCTGGGTTGTTGTAGTATCCGAGAGTTATTGATGTGCCTCTTATGCAGATCTCTCCGCTCTCCCCTTCGGCTGCACGGCGTCCGTCATCAGTGAGCAGGATTATCTCTGTATTCTTGAACGGACGGCCGACCGGGATCACTTCATCAAGTTCGAAATCTCTGTCCACGTGATAGAAGCAGCACATTCCGGTGCCTTCCGTAGGTCCGTAAAGGTTTGTGAATGCCGCTTCAGGAAGTGCCTCTCTCCAGATACGGAACTGCTTTATCGGGAACACTTCGCTTCCGAAAGCTATCGTTCTGAGGTACTCCGGCTTCACCGTCCTGAAAGTACCGAACGCAGAGATCATCGTCAGAGCCGAAACTACCCAGCAGACTGTATTTATCTTGTACTCATTGAGATATTCGACCAGTTTTACCGGCTGCATGAACAGAGCTCTGGGGATGAGATAAGTTGTCGCTCCGAACTTGAGGGTCGGGTACAGTTCTTTGAGACATGCGTCGAAATAAAGCGGTGTCTGATTTCCAAAGACCGTGTTCTCATTGAAGCCGAGAGTCTCGGACAGCTGCTCAATATAGTCCAGCACTGATCTGTGACATGCCGCTACTCCCTTTGGGACTCCGGTAGAGCCTGATGTAAAAACGATATAGATCGGATCTGTATCTATCGCCCTGTCATATATCGATCTGAGAACTTCCGGATCTTCAGGCGTTTTTGCGATATCGTCATATATCGCGATCTCTCCGCTGAAATCAAAGCTCTTTGCTTTCTCAGCAGTCTTCTCGTCACATATCATGACCGGTGACTGCACATTGTCAAGGATCAGCTGTATGCGGCTGGCAGGCATCTCTTCGTCGATCGGGACATAGTAGTTTCCGCCCGTAATGACGCCAAAAAACGCCGTCACTTCCTTGGGATGCTTGTTCATGAAAACGACGACAGGCTGGTTATAAGCGCCTTTCTCAGCAAGAAAAGTGCCGACAGCACGGGACTGATCATACACTTCACGGAACGTCAGTCCTTCCTCGCCGTTTGAGAAGGCCAGCTTGTCAGGCTTCACCTTTACTATATCTGTAAGATAATCCAGTATGTGATTCTGCATTTCATTACTCCGAAATCAGTTCTTCATATTCTTTTCTGAGTTTGCCGCATGTCAGTACAGACTGCTGGGCCAGAACTTCCATCACATCGAGAAATCCTTTTCCGAGCTCATGGTCACGCTTGATCAGAGATATCTCTGTGCATCCCAGGAGCACTGCCTGCGCTCCTCTTTCAAAAAGGCTGTCTGATATATCATGGAAAATATCCATCTCTGCAGGTTTCCCCGCTTTGATATCGTCATAGATAAGATGCATCACATTCTTCTGTCTCGATGCATCAGGCATAAGACATTCTATCCCGAACTGCGACATAGCATCCTGAAACAGCCCCGTCTCGACAGTCCCGTCAGTTGCTATTACGCCGACTTTATTGATCCCTACCTGCTCGAGGTGTCTGCCTGCCTCCTGTATGGCATGTATGACCTTCACGCCTAGTTCAGTCTCCAGTCTCTGCTGGAAAAAATGCGCTGTCATACAGGGAACCGCGATCACATCCACACCCTGTCTCTTGAGTTCCATTCCTGATCTCAGCAGGTAAGGCATCGGATCTTCGCTGCTTCTTCCGAGAATGAAACCTGTTCTGTCGGGAGTCAGCGGATTTGAGTATATGATAGTCTCGAAATGTTCCTGATCGGTCGCAGCATCAGTCATTTGGACGACCAGCTGATAGAAGTAAGCTGTCGCCATGGGGCCGAGGCCTCCAATCACTCCGAGTTTCTTCATAAAAATGCTCCTCGCGGTTTTATAGGGTCGCAGTCTTTACGGTATCTCCGGATACTTCGACGGATCGAAATCATGTGTCGGACGGTATCTGGAGTTGGAGTATGCCATAAGTTCCTCTGTTGTGATGAGGCACAGGTTCGGCAGTTCAAGGTGAGGCGTGGTGTCGAAATGGTACCATCCGTGACCGTCCTCAATATCTACTATGCTCCAGAAATGGATGTTATCACCGTCCGGTATCTTCTCGATATCCATGTTCTTGATCCCGGCTCGCGTAAGCAGCGCTTTGGCAGTGCTGAAATAGATATAGCAGTCACCATATCTTTCAGTGAGTCCCTGATATGCAGACTTCAGCCAGTCACCCTTCTCTGAGGTCGTAGTGTAATAGATGTGGTTATGAGCCCAGTTGTAGATCGCATAGCAGATCTCTCTCTTGCTCATCTCAGGTGTCGTGATCTCGGAAAGGACCTCATCGCAAAGCGCGAATACCGTCTCAAGACTGTAGGCATGCTTCTTGAGCGTCAGGTTCACTGTCACCGAAGTCGTATTCCCGGCTCTGTCGGTAGCTGTATAGGTGACCGGATATGTGCCTTCGTTCTCGGCATCGACCTGCCAGTTATCTATCTCCAGTTCAGGTTCCGGATCCTGATCGTCAGACACACCTACATGCAGCCTGTACATGATGGGATCCCCTACGAAACCTGTAAAGTTCTCAGCATTCACTTTGGGAGGCTCTGTGTCAACGACAACGATTAGATCAGCATGTCTTACGACACTGTTTCCGCCTTCGTCAGTTGCGACGATCTGGACATCCTGCTCTCCTTCTGACTCGAAGTCAGGTCGTGAAACGAAGTCGTAAGATACAGTCGTCTCATCAGTAGCTTCAGCAATGAATCTGTCGGCTGATACTTCCTTATCCTGCAGATTGGTATACAGCGTGACGGATTGCGTCTCGATCTCAGGACTGACCGTGTCAGACACCGTCAGAACGCATTTATGTGCCATCAGTCCTGTCCTGATATAGATGTTATAAGTGCCCGGAGTCGATACCTTAAAAGCATCTCCGGTCACTATCTCGTCCGATTTAGTCGTGAAATATGCATCATTATCCTTGATCCTGAGGAAGTCATCAGCAGTCAGGACCGTTCCCGACTCTGCCTCTATCTCCCGGAACACCCTGCTTCCTTCAAAGACGGCAAGTCCTGCCAAAGCAAGAATGGCAAGAATGCCCAATACAGCCAGAACTCTTCTGGCTGTATAGTTTTTACTGCGCCTGCCCATACCGTTTACAGAAGCATGTGCTGCAGTTTTTTCTTTATCGTCTATTCTCCGTGATACTCCGTCTTCGGACGAGTAGACGTGTTTTTCGTTAATGTCACCAGATGCATGCACCGGTCTGCTTGCTGACATTTCGATCTCCTGATAATTGGTTTATTGTTATGCGGATGATTCTATACCGTGTCGTCCGCATTAAATTACAGTATATCAAATGAAATACTGCTTATTGTCACAATAATCTTACAGAACTGTGAAATAATATCAGACACTCAGCTGATACTGTTCACAAAGCATGGTGACTGTCATGGCGATGAGAAGATAGTCTATCTCATATGCTCCCATCAGTTTGAAGTCTTCCTGCTGATAGATGCCTTTGAGTTCATTGATATAGTCCACATCAAAGACGCCGTATTTTCTTATAAGATCATCACTGAGGAAGTCCACTGCGGCAGGTTTCTTTATCATTGCCGACATGCCTGGCGCCTGGAACGGGAATTTCCTCCTTTTGAGTATCGGGTCGGGAACTATCCCCTCTCCGGCCTTCTTGAGAATATATTTCTCATTAGCACCCTTGAGCTTGTATTTGTCAGGGATCGTGGTGATGAACTCGATCAGTTCAGAATCCAGGAAAGGATGACGTCCTTCAACTGAGTGTGAGAAGACCATTCTGTCACCATGTTCTCCGAGAAGGTGATCCGAGAGTCTGAGCTTATAATCCACGTAATTCCTTCTCTTTTGCGTGCTTAAGCCTTTGACTTTGTTGACATCGATCGGGCTTGTCGCGAATGCCGAGAAACTGTCGATATCCCCGCGCACCTTGTCGCTGTAGAGTTTCATATGGATCTTGCGGATCTCGGGATGATTCCTCTCGTATCTGAAATACGGATCGCCCCACAGCCTCTCGTTGATTTCGAGTTCCTCAGGCAGCATCTTGTCCTTCTGCATATTGCGGAAAAGGTCCACCATATAGCCTACATATCCGCAGAAGAGCTCATCTGACCCCTGTCCGGTAAGAACAGCTTTTGCGGGAGAAGACTGCACGAGCGCAGACAGCATATACGCTGCGACGTCATAACTCTCCTTGACTCCGCTCTCAGCATGATATATGACGTCACCTATGTATTTCCATATCTCTTCTTCCGTGACCTTTGTGCTGTAATGATTGGAATGAACACACTCTTTTACTATCTTCTGATACTGGCTCTCATCCAGATCTCCTTCTCCGATCTCCGCGGAGAAAGAGTAATAGGAGTTCATCAGGAACTTGCCTATATAGCACGCAACTATAGAACTGTCCAGTCCTCCGGAGATATAGAAACCGATCGGGACATCAGCGATAAGGCGTCTTGAGATAGCCTTCTTGAGAAGCTCACGCAGATTATCTACATAATATGCCTCTCCTTTATCCTCCTCTTCTTCCGGGAATGTAAGATCCCAGAACTCTATATCCCTGATCTCCTGATGAGGTCTGATGAGCAGCATATGTCCTGCTCTGAGAGAATAAATATCCTTGAAGAAAGTATTGGGAGAGACTACGCCGGGATAGTTCATGAGCTGATCGACTGCTTTGAGATTCAGTTTTCTTTCAATACCGGGATATTCAAGGATGCCCTTGATCTCTGATGCATAGATCACCCTGTCATCAGCAACAGTGTAGAAAAGAGGGCAGATGCCCATGTGATCGCGCACAAGGACGAACTGTTCCTTATTCTTGTCGTAAAGCGCGATAGCAAACTGGCCGTTCAGATATTTGGGGAAATCAAGACCGTACTCTTCGTACATGTGGACTATAGTCTCTACATCTGTCCTGGTGCGGAAAGTATGTCCTTTCTGGATGAGTTCCTCTCTGAGTTCCTGGAAGTTGAAGATCTCACCGTTGCAGGTCATAGTCACCGAGCCGTCCTCATTCTGGATAGGCTGCATGCCTCCAGTGAGGTCTATGAAGCTCAGTCTGACGAAACCGAGAGCTGCTCTGTCATCTAGCAGCATCATGTTCTTTCCGTCAGGTCCGCGGTGCCTGATCTTCTCAAGCATCCTGTCAAGGACCAGCTCATCGAACGGTCTATTATCTTTTAGGTTGAACATGCCGCTGATCCCACACATTTAACTACCCTCTTCCGTTTCTGTTTCTTCTGTCTCTGCAGGTCTGTTGTATCTGTATAACGTATCCTTATCCACGCCGTAAAGGACGCACTGTCTGTCTATCTCTGCTTCATATGCCCCGATCTCTTTAGCCCAGGCAGCATCGAGCTGCGGATCTCCCCGTCTGTCATCTATTCCGAACTGTTCCGAAAGTATATTTCCGAAATAGTGAGACATCTTTTCCGCGCCGTTGATGTTGAGATGAAGTCCTGCGTCATATGTATCCGTGGAATAATCCAGTCCCACTTCCTCCGTAAGTTCAAGGAAGTTGTAATACGGTATCCCGTACATTTCCGCATATTCCTCGACCTGATTCTCATATTCGTCATACCAGGTCGGATAAAGGCTCGGTGCCTTAACGAAGATGAGACGCACGTCATTCTTCTTGCAGAGTTTCCTTATCTCGTCCAGATATTTCCAGGCTTTCTCACCGAACCTGTAGTCAGGCAGCTGCACAGGATCCGGTATATAATCCACAGGTCTTGTATCTACACGCATGAAATATCCGTTGAAAGATACGTTCGGACTGTTGAACATGTATCTGAAATCGTCCCCTGACAGTTCGCTCCATCTGCTGTGATAGCGCAGTATCGGGAAAACATAGTCCAGGAAGTGCTCTTCCGCTGTCATTGAAGCCCTGATCGCGCCTATCTTGGCAAACGACCATTTCATTCCTTCTATTGACATGCGGTTATATGCTTCAGACTGCGACTCGTTGAACTGCATAGACTGTATATTGAAGACTGCTACTTTCGGTTTGTGATATCTCATGCAGTCCTTGAGCAGATAATACGACTGCCATATATACTGTTCCGCACTGCCCCTTATATAACTGTTGATCCCGTACTCTTCCCAGAGCGTTGCCGTGGAGAAGTTCTCATAAACCTCGCAGTCGCCTACGAATACGACATCGAAATCTTTGTTCTCTTCCTTGTAATACTCCGCTACGAATGCTCCTTCCACGATACCGGTCACATATTTCGGCACCAGTATCTTCTGAAGAAGGAAAAGCACTGTGATCACTATCAGCACGGAGGCCAGGATCCTTATCAGATTTTTCAGTTTCTGATTCATATCTCCCTCCGCTTTAGAACCTGTTATAAATGAACTGGCTGGCATCATAACCTATTCCGTAAGCTCCGACCAGAAGTACCGTGATGAACAGGACAAACCAGATCGCAAAGCGTACAGGGTAAGGTTTTGCAGCAATGAATTCGCGGACGCTTCCCTTCTTTGTCTGAAGGTAGCTCACAGCAAAGAGTATCCCTGCTCCGGCGAGGATCACGAAATAGTCAAGGCCGGACATGCCGAGCTTCAGTATCTCGCCGTTGAACAGCACCTTTGCATTTGCTGTTGCCAGGATAGACCACAGCGCGCTGAAAGTCTCTCCGACTGTCCTATAACAGTCAAAGAGATTGAGCACGAATATGAGTAACAGTGTTCTGAGCCAGGTGAACACTTTATACCACTTTGTATTGGACCAGGCATATTTCTCATGGAACTTCGCTGCAACCGGTTCCAGTTCTTCCGAGACCATAAGGATAAACCAGTTAAGAAGTCCCCATACGATGAAAGTCCAGCTGGCACCATGCCAGAGTCCTGTAAGAAGCCATACTATAAAAGATGAGAGATACACAGGTATCTTCTTTCCCTTATTGCCAAGTCTTTTCCGTATGAACTTTGAGATTCCCTGTATGGGTTTGCTCGTTGACACCGGATAGAATACGAATTCCCTGAACCACTGGCTCATGGTGATATGCCATCTTCTCCAGTATTCCTTGAGAGAGGTGGAGAAATACGGCATGTCGAAGTTCTCTGTCACCCGCACTCCCAGCATCTGAGAGATACCTATAGTGACATCTATGCCTCCGGTAAAGTCTGCATACAGTTCGAGAGAGTACAGCACGAGAACTGCTGTGATGTATGCTCCGCGGTATTTGCTGACATCTGAAACTATAGTATTGACTACAGGTGCGATCCTGTCAGCTATTATCAGTTTCTTAAAGAATCCCCAGAGCACTCTCTGGAACCCGAAAGAAATGTTCTTCCATTCAAACTCATGCTCGCTGAAAAGGGTCTCTGACAGGTCTTTGAACCTGCTGATCGGTCCCTGGATCACCTGCGGGAAGAAAGAGATGAACAGCATCATCTTCAGCGGATTGCGTTCAGCATCCACTGTGCCTCTCTTTACATCTATGAGATATCCAAGTGCCTGCAGTGTATAGAAAGATATTCCGAGCGGCGCACCAAGCCCTTTGATGCCGTGTCCGAAAAAGAAGGAATAGTACTTAACTAAAACAAGAATCCCGAGGTTTATCAAAACACCCAGGATCATCCACATCTCACGGATCTTCTTGTGCTGAGCTTTATACGCCTTCTGAACTTCTTTTGATATTTCTTCTTTTCTTTCCTTCAGATAGTCATCCTGCGTCTTCTGATCCATTCTGATCATCATCGCGCAGCCCCAGACTGTAAGAGCAGTCAGACACACATAGATCAGATATGAAGGATCGAACGTGCAGTAGAACAAACAGCTGGCAAACAGAAGAAGCCACCACTGTCGATTCCTTGGGATAAGATAATAAACGGGAACCAGCAGTAATATGAATCCTATGAAACTGTATGAGGTAAACAGCATTACAGGATCAGTCCTCGTCTTCCAGCTTCTTGATCAGTTCGTACAGCGCCTGTACTGAATTGAAATTCTCAGGCACGATGTGCTCGGCAGAGATCGTAACATCATAATTCTCGCTGATCTCTGAGATCAGTGTTACGATATCGAAAGAGTCGAGGATCATGTTGTCTATGAGTCCTGTCTCATTCTCAAAATCAACATCAGGATGAAGATCTCTCAGTATCTCCAGAAGCTTTTCCATTATAAATACTCCTTATTTAGGATAATGTTCAGATAATATAAAGACACAAATAAGCGCTTTATAACAGGGTAAAGTATAACTGAACGGCTTGAAGTAGTCAATCGAAGCGCTCCCTGCTGCATCATTGTTATGATATGTCACAATCCTCACAGAGAGTCCTTCGTCAGTTATGAGAATACTGACGAAAATATATTACGAATAGTTCTAAGAATAGTTCTTTTATATTGATCTGCGCTTTCTGGCGCTAAAGAGGCTCCGGGGTCATCCGGAGCCTCTTCGATTGATATATTAAATTACCAAACTGTTATGCTAATCAGACTAGCTCTATGACAGCCATCTCAGCTGCGTCCCCGCGGCGCGGCCCGATCTTTGTGATGCGGGTGTATCCGCCGTTGCGTTCTGCATACTGGGGTGCGATCTCATCCATCAGCTTCTTTGCGACAGTTTCCTTTGTGATATAGGAGAATACCTGTCTCTTGCAATGAAGTGAACTGTCTTTTCCAAGAGTAATCATTTTCTCGGCCATGGAGCGAACTTCCTTCGCTCTGTAGACTGTTGTCTCGATCCTGCCGTTCTCCAGCAGATATGTTACCATGGCGCGAAGCATAGCTTTTCGGTGGTCACTGGCCCTACCCAGTTTTCTTGAACCGGCCATTGCTTTCTCTCCTTACTGATTACTGTTCTTGCCCTTAAGGCTGAGTCCGAGGGAAGCGAGCTTCGCCTCTACCTCTTCGAGCGATTTAACGCCGAGGTTGCGGACTTTCATCATCTCGTCCTCGGTCTTATTGATCAGTTCCTCGACCGTGTTGATGTTAGCACGCTTCAGGCAGTTGAAACTGCGTACTGAAAGGTCGAGTTCCTCAACGGTCATCTCGTAGATCTTATCCGTATTGGATTCTTTCTTATCAGCGAAGAATTCTGTTTCCACCTCATCGCCTGAAAGATCCATGAACAGATTGAGATGCTCACAGAGCACTTTTGCAGCCATCGCGACAGCTTCCTGTGCGCTGATGGTCTTGTCGGTGGTGACTTCCAGAGTCAGCTTATCATAGTCGGTGATCTGGCCAACACGGGTGTTATCCACAGTGTAGTTGACCTTCAGCACCGGTGTGAAGATGCTGTCCACGGGGATCAGACCGATCTCAGGATTGATCTCCTGCTTGTTGCGCTCTGCTGACACATAACCTCTACCGTGAGCAAAGGTGATCTCCATACGCAGGGAGCCGTCCTTGTTCAGGGTGGCTATATGCCAATCGGGGTCCAGAACTTCGAACTCAGCGTCCGCCATGATGCTTCCGGCAGTGACTTCGCACGGTCCGGTCGCTTCGATGTAAACGGTCTTAGGTCCGTCTGAATGCAGTCTGGCGGTTATTCCCTTTACATTGAGGACTATCTCTGTGACGTCCTCGCGGACACCTTCGATGATAGAAAACTCATGAAGGACTCCGTCGATCTTGAGGGATCTCGCTGCGACACCGGGCAGAGATGAGAGAAGGACTCTCCTCATGCTGTTTCCGAGTGTTGTGCCGAATCCGCGCTCGAGAGGCTCTACTATGAACCTTCCGAAAGAACCGTCTTCGGTCAGGTCGACTGCTTCTATTCTGGGCTTCTCTATTTCAATCATGTATACCCTCCTCTTAGGCACTTTTCCGAAGTGCTGTTTCCAAGGATCTCCGGTAACTTTGAATAAAGTAAAAACAAGATCGAATAAACTCTATTATTTTGAATAAAGCTCGATGATGTAGTGCTCTTCAATGTCAAAGTCGATCTCGGAACGATCCGGCAGCTTTGTGATATTCGCGGTCATGTGCTCGGAATCAACATCCATCCAAGAGGGCTTCGGACGTGCTGAGTTAGCTTCGATAGCTCCCTTGATAGTCTCGACCTCAGTGTGACGGACAGCGATTACATCGCCGGCCTTGCACAGATAGGAAGGAACATTAACGATGACACCGTTCACGCTGAAATGGCGGTGTGTGATGAGCTGACGTGCTTCTGCGCGTGAATCTGCGAAACCGGCGCGATAAACGATGTTATCGAGTCTGCTCTCAAGGATCCTCAGAAGGTTGTCACCGGTGACGCCGGCCTGCTTGATAGCCATTTCATAGTATTTGTGGAACTGATGTTCAAGTACGCCATAGTAGCGTTTAGCTTTCTGCTTCGTACGGGTCTGTGTGCCGTATTCCGAGGCCTTTCTGCGTCCCTGGCCATGTTCACCGGGGGCGTAGTTCCTGCGGACGAGGGCGCACTTTTCGGAGTAGCAGCGCTCACCCTTCAGGAAGAGCTTCTGGCCTTCTCTGCGGCACAGTCTGCATACCGAGTCAGTATATCTAGCCATATTCTGTATGCCTCCTTAAATGCGACGTCTCTTAGGCGGACGGCAGCCGTTGTGCGGGATAGGAGTGACGTCTTTGATGAGGGTCACTTCGAGACCGCAGGCAGCAAGAGCGCGGATAGCGGCTTCACGGCCGGAACCGGGTCCCTTGACATAGACTTCGACTGAGCGAAGGCCGTGCTCCATGGCTGCTTTTGCAGCGACTTCAGCAGCTGTCTGAGCTGCGAAAGGTGTGGACTTCCTTGATCCGCGGAATCCCTGTCCGCCGGCGGAAGCCCATGAGAGGGCATTGCCTTCCACGTCAGTGATAGTGACGATGGTGTTGTTGAAAGTGGCCTGGATATGAGCCTGTCCGCGTTCGATATTCTTTTTCTCACGGCGGCGGCGTGTTGTTGTGGTTCTGCTGTTGCTAGCCATTTATATCTTAGCCCCTCCTTATTTCTTCTTGTTCGCAATAGTCCTCTTCGGACCCTTGCGTGTGCGGGCATTGGTCTTTGTCCTCTGTCCGCGGACAGGCAGACCCTTGCGGTGGCGGACGCCTCTGTAGCATCCGATCTCAACAAGGCGCTTGATGTCGAGAGCGACGTTTCTTCTCAGGTCGCCTTCGACTATGAGTCGATTGTCAATGTAATCACGCAGTTTCGCGATGTCATCCTCAGACAGGTCGTTGCAGCGGATATCCGGATCAACGCCGGTCTCTGAAAGGATCTGCTTCGCTGTGCTAAGGCCGATACCATAGATGTAGGTCAGGCCGATTTCGACCCGTTTATTCCTTGGCAGGTCGATTCCAGCAATACGCGCCATTAGATACTTTCCTCCAATTAATAATGCGTCTTAGCCCTGACGCTGCTTATGTGTGGGGTTTGAGCAGATAACCATGACTTTGCCGTGGCGTTTGATGACTCTGCACTTGTCACACATGGGTTTAACGGAAGGTCTTACCTTCATAAGTTGTTACCTCCAATAGTAGGGTGCACCTTATTTGGTGCGCCAGGTGATACGTCCTTTTGTAAGGTCGTAAGGCGACATCTCGACCGTCACTTTATCGCCGGCCAGGATCCTGATGTAGTTCATCCTGAGCTTTCCGGAGATGTGTGCGTCAATGACATGCCCGTTCTGCAGTTCCACTTTGAATGTGGCGTTGGGAAGTACTTCCTTGACTACGCCTTCAACTTCAAGAACATCAGCTTTCGACATTAAGTATTACAGTCCTCCTTAGACGGTCACTCCGCTTTGAATCGCTTCAGAGCTTTTCTCAGCGAACTGTCGCTCTCCATCTCCCCTTCCGACAGCACAGTCGCAGTCGGAGCCAGATGGATCAGATTCTTCCTTTTGGGAGAAACGATGGTCCTTGTCTTACCGTCAGCGGTGAGTGCGAATCTTCCGTCGACATCCAGGACTGCAAGAAACAGTCCTTTGTCATGTCCGGCTTTCGACCTCACCACGGTCCCTCTTTTGATTTCCACGATAAGTTCCTCAGATTCGGGTCATTATGATCGGCCCGTTTTCAGTGATAGCCACCGTGTATTCGAAATGCGCCGAAAGCCGCCGGTCTTTGGTTACGACCGTCCAGTCATTCGCCAGTACTTCGACACCGGGACCACCGGCATTGACCATGGGCTCTATCGCTATAGTCATGCCCGGGACCAGTCGCACTCCGTGTCCTGCCCTGCCGTAGTTCGGCACTTCAGGATCTTCGTGCAGTTCTCTCCCTACACCGTGCCCGACGTACTCCCTTACGACTGAGAATCCGTTGTCTTCGACATGAGTCTGCACGGCAGATCCGATGTCTCCGAGACGGTTTCCTGCGACACAGATCTCAACAGCCTTATCCAGACTTTCTTTCGTGACTCTCAAAAGCTTCTTCGCTTCTTCCGATATCTCACCGACCGGATAAGTTGCCGCGTTGTCACCTGTGTAGCCGTCAATAAAGGCGCCGACGTCGACGCTGACGATGTCCCCTTCCTTAAGTATCCGGTGCTCCGACGGTATGCCGTGTATCAGCTCCTCGTTTACCGAGATGCATGCACTTCCGGGAAAACCTCCATAATTCAGGAAGGTAGGTCTCGCACCATGCGAGGTTATAAAATCACGTATCTTGCGGTCGACGTAAGCGGTGGATACGCCTGGCGCAATTACGGACTGCGCTATTTCGAGTGCCTGAGCGGAGAGCCTGCAGGCTTTTTTCATCCTTTCAAGCTCTCTCGCCGTCTTCAATTCTATCATTCAGACAGCACTCCCAGCGATTCCAGAAGCTCTTCAGCTATTCTGGAGATTTCCTGCTCACCGTTTATAAGAGTGAGCTTTCCTTTGTTCAGATAGAAATCCTTGAGCTGTTCCGTAGTCTCATGATAAGTAGAAAGTCTCTTGAGGACTGTCTCTTCTGTATCATCACTGCGGGTCACGAGCTCGCCGCCGCATCTGTCACATACGCCTTCTTTTTTAGGCGGGTTGTTCACCTTGTGATAGGATGCTCCGCATTCACTGCACACCACTCTTCCGGTGAGTCTTCCGATTATGGTCTCGTCACTTGTTTCGATAGACACGACGTCACTGACTTCTACGCCCATCTCATCCAGTGCTTCTGCCTGGGCAATGGTCCTCGGAACACCGTCGAGGATGTATCCGTTCTGACAATCACTTTCGGAAAGTCTCTCCTTGATGATACCTATGATCACAGGATCCGGTACCAGCGTGCCGCTGTTGACGTAGGAAGCGGCCTCAAGGCCAAGGGGAGTTTCGTCCCTCATGGCCTTTTTGAGGATATTACCTGTAGAAATGATAGGGATATTGAGTTTTTCACTTATGATCTCTGCCTGGGTACCTTTACCAGCGCCCGGAGCGCCGAGCAAAATAAGTTTCTTCATCATATCACCTTTTCAGTTTTAATCAAGGAATCCCTTGTGGTGACGCATGAGCATGTAGCTCTCAAGCGTCTGGGAAATCTCGAGTGCAACACCTACGAGGATCAGTATCGACGTACCGCCCAGAGCGATCTGGATACCTGTGAGTTTGGTGATCACGATAGGAAGTACCGCGATGAGCACCAGGAACAGAGCACCGATGATCGTGATCTTGCTTATGACTCTTGAAATGAACTGCGATGTCGGCTGTCCGGGTCTGATACCGGGGATAGTGCCGGAGTTCTTTCTCAGGTCATTTGCAATCTGTACCGGATTGTACTGGATCGCAACGTAGAAGTAGTTGAACGCTATGATGAGCAGAGCGTAAAGCGCTGCATATCCCCAGCTGCTGGTTCCGAACCAGCCGAGGAAGGTCCCCCAGTTGCCGCCGATGTTGAACATATCCTTGATAGTAGCAGGAATGCTCAGCAGTGAGGAGGCGAAGATTACCGGCATTACACCGGAAAGGTTGACCTTGATGGGGATGTAGCTGTTCTGTCCGCCGTACATCTTGCGTCCTACAACGCGCTTGGCATACATCACCTGGATCCTGCGTTCAGCAGCGTTGGTGGCGACGATCGTGACGAACATCGCAGCGAAAAGTATCGCAACGAACGGGAGCAGCGCATAGTACATCGGATATGTCTTCGCAGCCTGGAAGTAATATACCAACATCTCGATCATCCTGCTCATATTGGATACGATACCCGTGAAGATGAGCAGCGAGACACCGTTGCCGATGCCCTTGGAGTCGATCTGTTCTCCCAGCCACAGGAGCACCATTGCTCCGGCGGCGAACGTAGCGATGATTACGATTGCGCTGTATACTGCGGCAAAGCCTTCAGTATAGACAAGAGCGTCAGTCCTCTTTGCAAGCAGCCAGTACATGACTGCGAGCAGAACCGAGAGACCTACCGCTGTCCAGCGTGTGATGCGGTTCAGCTTCTGGCGTCCTTCTTCTCCTTCCTGAGACAGTCTCTCAAGAGAAGGGAAGACGACCTGCAGCAGCTGGATGATTATTGATGAGTTGATGTAGGGCGACACACCAAGTGCGAACAGAGTCGCGTCGGTAAATCCGCCGCCGGACATCAGATCGAAAAACCCGAAGATAGTTCCGCTTGATGTCAGCTGAGCCTGCAGTGCCTTGGCATCCACGAACGGGACAGGTATGGCGCTGCCGAGACGGAAGACGACAAGGATCAGAAGCGTGAACAGGATACGTTTACGAAGGTCCTCGATTTTCCAAGCGTTTCTGAAAGTCTGGAACATCGTTTATACCTCCTTCACCGTGCCTCCGGCATTCTCGATCTTCTCTTTAGCGGAAGCTGTGAATTTCTCGGCTTCGACCGTCAGCTTCTTTGTCAGTTCTCCATCACCGAGGATCTTGACGGGCTTTCTGCCGCTCAGGAGACCGCTCTCATGGAGCGCTTCCCTGTTGACTACTGCACCGTCTTCGAACTTTCTGTCAAGATCGCTCACATTGACGACTGCATAGTCAGTGCGGAAGATGTTCGTGAATCCTCTCTTGGGGATCCTGCGGACGAGAGGCATCTGGCCACCCTCGAAGTAAGCTCCCTTGTGGCCGGAACGTGCGAGCTGTCCCTTGTGTCCGTAACCGGCGGTCTTGCCGTTTCCAGAACCGGGGCCGCGGCCCTTGCGCTTCTTTGCCTTGGAAGCTCCATCACTGGGCTTAAGTTCATGAATCAACATTATTCGGATCCTCCTGTCAGTTTGTCTCTACCAGATGGGAGACCTTGAAGATCTTCCCGCGGGTAGCAGCGTTGTCAGGCTGTACTGACACATCACCGATCTTTCTCAGTCCCAGCGAATGAACCACAGCGACCTGAGCGTCGGGGCGGTTGGAAAGGCTGCGGACGAGCTTAACTGTGATGGTTTCGGGAGCAGTTTCTTTCTTTGCCATTTAACCAGCTCCTCCTTAACCTATGACTTCTGTAACGGACTTGCCGCGCTTCTCAGCGATCTGCTTGACCGTCATCATGGATTTTAGTCCGGCGAAAGTAGCCGGAACGACATTGCAGGGGTTGTTGGAACGCAGGGACTTTGTCCTCACGTCTGTGATCCCGGCAGCTTCCATGACCGCACGTGCTGCACCGCCGGCGATGATGCCGGTACCGGGAGCGGCAGGCTTGATCATGACGCGGGTCGCTCCGAAGGAGCCGACTGCTTCGTGCGGGACTGTGGAACCGTAACGTGCTACGCGTACCAGGTTCTTCTTGGCATCTTCTGTTCCCTTGCGGATCGCTTCCGGAACCTCAGAAGCCTTACCCATGCCGTAGCCGACGATTCCGTCGCCGTTTCCTACGACTACCAGGGCTGAGAACTTCATGATACGGCCGCCCTTTACGGTCTTGCTGACGCGATTGATGGACACGACGTTTTCCTGAAGATCAAGAGTCGAAGCATCTATTTTTTCCATTTTCTTTACCTCCATTAAAACTCGAGTCCGGCGCTGCGGGCGCCTTCAGCCAGAGCCTGCACACGACCGTGATAGATGTAGCCGCCTCTGTCGAAGACTACGTTCTTGATTCCAAGCTCGAGAGCCTTCTCGGCGATGGCCTTGCCGACCATCTCAGCTGCTTCCTTGTTTCCGCCGTATGCGCCGAAATCCTTGGATGTGCTGGATGCAGCGCAGAGCGTTCTGCCGGTCGTATCATCGATTATCTGAGCATAGATGTGCTTGTTGGAGCGGAAAACATCGAGGCGCGGGCACTCAGCTGTACCGCTGATCTTGGCGCGGACTCTTCTATGCCGCAGAAGACGCTGTTTGTTGCTGTCTTTCTTTGATGTCATAATCAGTTTTCTCTCCTTCCTTAAGCTTTACCGGCTTTGCCTTCTTTGCGGATGATGTATTCGCCGACATAGTGGATTCCCTTGCCCTTGTAGGGTTCCGGAGGACGTATGCCGCGGATCTCTGCCGCAAACTGGCCGACTGCCTGTTTATCTATACCGTTTACCACGATTCTCTGGGGGTTCGGTACTTCGGTGCTGACTGCATCAGTATCCAGGATCCTTACGGGGTTGCTGTAACCCACGTTGAGGACGAGCTCGTTACCGTTCTTCTGTGCGCGGTATCCAACACCAGCGATCTCAAGCTCTTTCTTGAATCCTTCGGTAACACCGACAACCATGTTATTGATGAGTGTCCTGGTCAGGCCGTGAAGCGAGCGGAACACTCTGTCATCTGAGGGGCGGCTGACTTTCAGCTCATTTCCCTCGATCTCAAGTCCCAGACCTGTGTGCACTTTCTGTTCGAGCGTGCCCTTGGGACCTGTAACCTTAACCGTCTCGCCATCGATCTTGACTTCAACACCGGCGGGGATAACGATCGGTTTTCTACCAATTCTCGACATTGTTACTCCCTTTCTTACCAGACAAACGCCAGAACTTCGCCGCCGAGATTCTTCGACTTGGCTTCCTTACCGGTCATGACTCCCTGGTTTGTGGAGATGATGGAGATCCCGAGTCCGTTGATAACCTTCGGTATCTTATCGCAACTGGTATAAATGCGAAGACCGGGTTTTGAAACTCTCCTGATGCCGGTAATGACAGGCGATTTGTCTTCATTGTACTTGAGTGTCATGTGGATGACGCCCTGTTTGTCGTCATCAGTCACAGACATTGATCTGATATAGCCCTCATCCACGAGGATCTGGGCGATAGCCTTTTTCATATTGGAAGCAGGACAATCGACAGATGAATGATGAGCACGGCTAGCATTGCGGATGCGTGTGAGCAGATCTGCAACGGGATCAGTGATATGCATCTTTAATTATCCTCCTTACCAACTTGCTTTCTTTACTCCGGGGATCTGTCCTGCATAGGCCAGATTACGGAAGCAGATACGGCAGATGCCGTATTTTCTGAGATAAGCGTGCGGACGGCCGCAGATCTTGCACCTGCTGTATTCCCTGGTGCTGAACTTGGCGGGGCGCTGCTGCTTATTCTTGAGAGATTTCTTTGCCATTTCTTATTCCTCCCTTAACCTGCGAACGGAGCGCCGAGTCCTGCGAGCAGCATCTTGGCCTCTTCATCGGTGGTCGCTGTGGTCACGAACGCGATGTCCATGCCGCGCACAGCGTCGATCTTATCGTAATCGATCTCGGGGAAGATCAGCTGTTCTCTGAGACCGAGGGAATAATTCCCGCGTCCGTCAAAGCTGTCACCGGAGATTCCGCGGAAGTCACGGACTCTGGGGAGAGCGACGTTGAACAGCCTGTCAGCAAACTCCCACATGCGGTCTCCGCGGAGGGTGACCTTTGCTCCGACAGGCATTCCTTCACGGAGCTTGAAGTTTGCGACTGATCTCTTGGAAAGGCAGACCACGGGTTTCTGGCCGGTGATCTTGGCCAGGTCGCCTACTACGGCGTCCATGATCTTCGGGTTGTCCTTAGCATCACCGCATGCGCAGTTGATGACGATCTTGTCAAGCTTCGGGATCTGCATGACGCTCTTGTAGGAATATTTCTTCATAAGAGCAGGTACTACTTCGTTGACATATGTATCTTTAAGTCTGGGCATTGTCTCTTACTCCTTCCTACTTAGAATGTCTCACCGCAGTGCTTGCAGACACGGACCTTTTCGCCGTCCTTGACGGTGAATCCGACGCGTGTGGGCTTATTGCACTTCGGGCAGACCGGCATGACCTTGCTGGCATAAAGTGCGGCTTCCGCCTTCACTATACCGCCAGCTTCGCCCTGTCTGCGGGGTTTGATGTGCTTAGTGACGAAATTCTGACCTTCGACGATGACTTTGTTCTCCTTGTGGGAGTACGCGAGCACCTTTCCGGTGTTGCCTCTGTCACGGCCAGTGATGATCATAACGGTGTCGCCGGTCTTGATTCTATTCATTATTCAGCGACCTCCTTAAAGAACTTCGGGGGCGAGGGATGCGATCTTAAGGTAATCCTTATCGCGGAGCTCTCTCGCTACCGGTCCGAAAATACGGGTACCGACCGGATTCTTGTCGTTTCCGATGATGACCGCAGCATTCTCGTCGAATCTGATGTAACTGCCGTCGTCCCTGCGCATGCCTTTCTTGCTGCGTACTATGACGGCCTTGACGACGTCACCCTTCTTAACGGTGCCGCCCGGAGTGGCCTTCTTAACAGAAGCCACGATAACATCGCCTATGTTGGCGTACCTCCTGCGGGTGCCTCCAAGAACACGAATGCACATGATTTCCTTAGCACCGGTGTTATCGGCAACCTTGAGGTAGGTTTGCATCTGTACCACAGAAGCTTCCTCCTTTTGGATAATTCAGTTAGTTGTTTACTTAGCCTTCTCGACCACGCTCACCAGACGCCATCTCTTTGTCTTGGAAAGAGGTCTGGTCTCCATGATCTCAACACGGTCGCCAATGTTGCACTCATTGTTCTCATCGTGAACTTTGAATTTCACTGTGCGGCGAATGATCTTCTTGTAAAGAGGGTGTCTGTAGCTGTCCTCGATGGCAACGACTGCTGTCTTGTCCATCTTGTTGCTGACGACACGGCCGATACGTGTCTTGCGCAGATTGCGTTCTTCCATTATTCAGCCTCCCTCTCATTCTTTGCTTCAAGCTCTTTCGCGCGGATCACTGTAAGTGTCCTTGCGATATCACGCTTGACTTCTCTGATCCTCAGCGGGTTGTCCAGCTGATTGATCGCATGCTGGAAGCGGAGATTGAACAGCTCCGACTTCAGGTCGTCAAGCTTTTCGACAAGTTCCTTGTCGCTAAGTGCACGGATCTCACTCGGCTTCATTCTGTTCTGTCTCCTCCTTCTTAACGAATTTGCATTTGATCGGAAGTTTATTGCTTGCAAGTCTTATTGCCTCGCGGGCGACTGACTCGTCGATGCCGCCGATCTCAAAGAGTACACGGCCTGGCTTTACGACTGCCACCCAGTACTCGGGTGAGCCTTTTCCTGAACCCATTCGGGTCTCAGCGGGCTTCTGTGTGACGGGCTTGTCGGGGAAGATCTTGATGTAGACCTTGCCGCCACGTCTTGTGTAACGTGTCATAGCGATTCGGGCTGCCTCGATCTGGTTGGATTTGATCCAGCCGGGCTCAAGAGCCATAAGGCCGTACTCGCCGTATGTTACTTTATTGCCGCGAAGGGCTTTGCCCTTCATGCGTCCGCGGTGGACGCGGCGGTATTTAACGCGCTTAGGCATTAACATTAGCGGTTACCTCCTTCAGTTCTCTTGACCTTTGAGAGGACTTCGCCCTTGTAGATCCACACTTTTACGCCGATACGGCCGTAGGTCGTCTTGGCTTCCGCGAAACCGTAATCGATGTCTGCGCGGAGAGTGTGAAGCGGGATGGTCCCTTCATGATAACTTTCGCTCCTGGCGATATCGGCGCCGTTGAGACGGCCGCTGATCGAGACCTTGATGCCCTTGGCACCCAGACGCATCGCGCGCTGGATCGCCTGTTTCATTGCACGGCGGAAAGAGCTTCTGCGCTCGATCTGACCTGCTACGTTCTCTGCCACCAGCTGAGCGTTTGCATCAGCGTTCTTGATGGGGTCGATCGCGACCTTTACGGTCTTGCCGCCTGTCAGCTTGCTGAGCTGTTTCTCAAGGTTTCCGATCTCTTCACCTCCGCGTCCGATTACCATACCGGGCTTGGCAACATGCAGCCTTACTCTGATGTCGCCTTTGGCGTCACGCTCGATCTCCGTATTGGAGAGTCCTGCTGCAAAGAGCTTGTCCTTAAGGAACTTGCGGATGTTGTAGTCTTCTACGATGAGGTCTCCCATCTGGCCCTTTCTGGCGAACCAGTTGGAATCCCATTTCTTGATGACACCGACGCGAAGGCCGTGCGGATTAACTTTATGTCCCATGTTTTCCTCCTTATGCCTCGCGTTCCTTGAGAACGACTGTGATATGAGATGTCTTCTTGTTTATCCTGTATGCTCTTCCCTGAGCTCTGGGACGGATCCTCTTGAGGGTCGGTCCCTGGCAGACGAAGCATTCGGAGACGTAAAGACTGTCTGTGTTCATACCGAAATTGTTCTCCGCGTTGGCAGCTGCGCTGTTGACGAGCTTGAGAAGGGGCTCTGCCGCTGCCTTTGTTGTGTACTTGAGTATAGCCTGGGCCTTCTTCAGGTCCTTTCCTCTGATAAGATCGAGGACGATCTGGACCTTACGGGGCGCTATACGGATATTTCTCAGATATGCCTTAGCTTCCATTCATCCCTCTCCTTATCTGGAACTTTTGCCGCCGGCATGTCCGCGGAAGAGACGTGTGGGAGCAAACTCACCGAGCTTGTGACCGACCATATCTTCTGTAACATATACCGGGACGTGTTTGCGTCCGTCATGGACTGCGATGGTGTGACCGACGAAATCCGGGAAGATCGTGGATGCTCTGCTCCAGGTCTTGAGGATTCTCTTCTCTCCGGTCTGGTTCATCTCCTGAACGCGCTTCAGGAGACGTTCTTCTACAAAAGGACCTTTTTTAACGCTTCTGCTCATTTTGTCTCCTCCTTATTTCTTGGTAGCGCGTCTCAGAATGTTCTTATCGGTGCGGCTGTTCTTCTTCCTGGTCTTATAACCCAGAGTGGGCTTGCCCCAGGGAGTCAGCGGGCCGGGATGTCCGATCGGGCTCTTGCCCTCTCCTCCTCCATGAGGATGGTCAACGGGGTTCATTACAACACCGCGGACCTGCGGACGTTTACCCATATGGCGGCTGCGGCCGGCCTTGCCGATCTTTACGTTTGCGCTGTCTTCGTTGCTGACCTGCCCGATTGTCGCCATGCACTTGAGGCTGACGTAACGGAGCTCGCCGCTGGGAAGACGGATGAGGGCTTTGCCGCCCTCTTTGGACATCAGCTGTCCCATATTGCCGGCGCTGCGGATAAGCTGTCCGCCTCTGCCGGGGTTCAGCTCGACGTTGTGGATGACGGTACCGACCGGGATGTTCTCGAGGAGCATCGCGTTTCCGGGAAGGACGTCTGTTCTCTCTCCGCTGACGATCGTGTCGCCGACCTTGAGGCCTGCGGGTGCGAGGATGTAGCGCTTCTCGCCGTCTTCGTATTTGACAAGAGCTATGAACGCTGTGCGGTTGGGATCGTATTCGATAGTCTCAACTGTTGCAGGAACATCGAATTTGTTGCGTCTGAAATCGATGACGCGGTATTTCCTGCGGTTGCCGCCGCCGTGCTGGCGGACGGTGATGCGGCCCTGGTTATTGCGGCCTGCATGCTTCTTCATCGGCTCGAGAAGGCTCTTCTCAGGCTCGACCTTGGAAAGCACCGAGTAGTCCGTTACGGACATCCCGCGGCGGCCGGGGGTCGTAGGCTTAAAACTCTTAATAGCCATTTATCAATTAACTCCTTTAATTTGCGGGAACAGGCTGTTCGTTCCCATACTGTGCGCCGTTTCCGGCTGCTGTTTCGTTCTTCGGATCAGGTCATGCTCTCGAAGAACTCGATGCCCTTGCTGTCTTTTGCGAGGGTAACGATCGCCTTTTTCCAGTCAGGCGTGTAGCCTGAATACAGACCCTGACGGCGCAGACGGCCGTGCATGCTGATCGTATTGACCTTTGCAACCTTGACTCCGAACTGCTTCTCGACCGCCTTTGCGATCTCGACCTTTTCGGCGTTCTTCGCGACCTTGAAGGTGTACTTCCTGTCGGCTGTGGCTGCCATGCTCTTTTCGGTGATGACCGGAGCAAGTATCACATCTCTGGCGTCTTTCATTTCGCGTAGACCTCCTCGATCTTCTTGATGGCATCCGCAGAGACGATGAACTTTCCGCCGTTGAGTATGTCATAGACATTGATGGTGTTTGTCAGCGCTGTCTTGACACCGGGGATGTTCGCTGCGCTCCTGACGACGAAATCATTCTTCTCGTCCATGACGATGAGCGCCTTGCGGTCAGCGCCGAGCGCCTCGAGCATCTTGACGACGTTCTTCGTCTTATACTCATCCATTGTGATGTTGTCCACTACCACTACATCGCCGTCGGCGACTTTGGCGGAGAGCGCTGAACACATCGCCAGCGCGCGGACCTTCTTGTTTACGGAAACGCGGTAATCACGGGGCTTTACGGGGAAAGCAACTCCGCCGCCTTTCCACTGCACCGCACGGATGCTTCCCTGACGGGCGCGTCCTGTGCCCTTCTGACGGTAAGGCTTGCGTCCACCGCCTGTGACCTCTGAACGGTTCCTGGCGGAGTGTGTGCCCTGACGCTGATTGGCCAGGTAAGCCTTGACGACAGTGTGCATGATGCTAACGTTGGGTTCAATGCCGAACACGGTATCGGAAAGCTCGATGGTGGATACCGCTTTACCGGTCATGTCAACAACATTCAGTTTTGCCATTTCGATATCCTCCTTATGCTTTCTTAACTGCGTTTGTGATGGTGATGACACCGCCCTTGGGTCCCGGAACGGCGCCCTTGATGGCGATGAGGTTGTTCTCGGCGTCGACCTTGACTACTGTCAGGTTCTGTACTGTGACCTTCTCTGCACCGAGATGTCCGGGGAGCTTCTTGCCCTTAGGCGAGTGACGGCTCTGTGTGTTGGGTCCCATAGGTCCCGCGTGGCGGGTAACAGGGCCGGTGCCGTGGGTCTCTTTGAGACGGTGACCGCCGTAGCGCTTGATGATACCTGCGTATCCCTTGCCCTTGCTGGTGCCGTGAACGTCTACCATATCGCCGGCCGCGAATGTATCGGCCTTGATGACGTCGCCCACATTGAATGACGAGATATCGTCGAGTTTAAACTCACGGAGGAACCTCTTGAAGCCTACATCAGCTTTAGCGAAGTGTCCCTGCAGAGGCTTGTTGGTCCTCTTTGCACTTGCTTCTCCGAAACCGAGCTGCAGTGCGCAGTATCCGTCAGTTTCAACGGTCTTCTTCTGTACGACCACACAGGGGCCGGCTTCGAGGACCGTGACCGGTACGACCTTGCCATTCTCGTCGAACAGCTGAGTCATGCCGACTTTCTTTGCAATGATTCCTTTTTGCACGATTGTTTTCCTCCAGTTAGGTTATTGGTTGGCTTTTGCCAACATGACCCGTTGGGATGTGACTTAGAGCTTTATCTCTACATCGACACCGGCGGGGATCTGAAGACTCGTCAACGCTTCAACTGTCTTGTTGGACGGTTTTAGGATGTCGATGAGCCTCTTGTGGGTACGCAGCTCGAACTGTTCTCTTGAGTCTTTGTACTTGTGAACAGCTCTGAGGATCGTCACGATGTCCTTGTCAGTGGGAAGCGGTACGGGGCCGGACACGCGTGCGCCTGTCCTCTTAGCTGTCTCAACGATAGCTGCCGCTGCCTTGTCGACCTGTTCGTGATCATAACCCTTGATGCGGATCCTGATTACGGTCTTGACTGCCATTGTAGCCTCCTATAAAATTTCTGGTGGCAATTTTCAACACTGGGCCGTGTGTGTCGTGCTAACTCATGTTAATAGCCGGCAATACCTTCCCCTGAAAGTGTTCCCGGCAACGCGCCCCGTTTTATCGGGGTTACTGTTACGTAGACATTGGATGGCCGAAGCCATCATATCAACAGCCTCAATATTGGATTTTCGCCCGGTTCTCTGATCGGACATACTCAGCGGAAATTCCCAGCCGGTCGGCTGCAACCTCCCGCTTCTTCGCATATCTAAACAGTCTGCGCCCATAAGCGCGCTCAATTATTATATAAAAGGAAAGCCCGGCAGGCAACCGCTGAATCAGTGATAATTATTACAAATTATTACAACGATCCATTTTTTGCCTGTCCGGGATCTTTTAGTCATTGTTCTTGCGTTTCCAGCAGCTTATCTGTGGCATCTCAGATATCAATACTGCTTGCCCCAGATGACCATTGCCTTTGCAGGCTTTCCGCAGCACACGCATGTGTCGCTAAGGTGCTCCTGTTCGAACGGCATACATCTGGAACCAATTCCCAGCTTATCCTTCAGAGTGTCTTCACATGCCTCATCGCCGCACCACATCGCTCTGTAGAAGCCCAGGGAGTTGTTGACTGCTTCTTCAAGTTCTTCGAATGTATGGCAGTCGACAGTACGCTTCTCCATATTCTCTTTCGCCATTCTGTAGATGTTGTGTGCCAGAGCATCAAGAGTGTCCTTTACAGACTGCTCTACATTCTCAAGGGACACAGTCACTTTCTCACCGTTATCCCTGCGGACCAGTACGCAGTTTCCGTTCTCGATATCTCTGGGTCCGATCTCGACCCTGACCGGTACACCCTTCATCTCATACTGGGCGAACTTCCATCCGGGACTGTTCTCGCTCACGTCTATGTTCGCGCGGATCCCTGCGGCTTTGAGTCTGTCGCACAGTGACTGAGCCGCATCGATGACGCCTTCTTTATGCTGGGCGATCGGGACGACTATTGCCTGGATAGGCGCGACTGCCGGAGGCAGGATCAGGCCGTTGTCATCGCCATGGGACATGATGATGGCACCGATGAGCCTTGTGGAGACTCCCCATGAAGTCTGATGAGGATATCTGAGTTTGTTCTCTCTGTCTGTAAACATTATCTCGAACGCTTTTGCAAAACCGTCGCCGAAATAATGACTGGTACCGCTCTGAAGTGCCCTACCGTCATGCATCATCGCTTCGATGGTATATGTGGCTTCTGCTCCGGCGAACTTCTCACTGTCAGTCTTCTTTCCGGTGATGACAGGGATCATCAGATAGTCTTCACAGAATTCCCTGTAGCATTCCAGCATCTGTTCGGTCTCATGGATCGCTTCTTCCGCTGTCTCGTGCATGGTATGACCTTCCTGCCACAGGAATTCCCTGGTCCTGAGGAAAGGCCGCGTGGTCTTCTCCCAGCGCACTACAGAGCACCACTGATTGTAGAGCTTGGGCAGATCCCTGTAAGACTGGATTATATGTGCGTAATGATCGCAGAACAGTGTTTCGGAAGTCGGTCTGACACAAAGGCGCTCTGTGAGCTCCTCTTCACCTCCGTGAGTGACCCATGCCACCTCAGGTGCGAATCCCTCTACGTGATCCTTCTCCTTCTGCAGGAGACTTTCGGGAATGAACATTGGCATGTATACGTTCTCATGCCCGAGTTTCTTGAACATGCCGTCCAGTATCTTCTGTATATTCTCCCAGATAGCGTAGCCGTATGGTCTGAGTATCACGCATCCCCTGACGCTGGAGTAATCTACCAGTTCCGCTTTTGTCACGATATCGGTATACCAGCGGGCAAAATCTTCGTTGATGGGTGTGATAGCCTCTACGGCTTTCTTTTCCTGAGCCATTGTTCTCTCCTTATGTAACTGTCTTTGCGGCGTTATGTATAAGCGCCGTGCTTTTAATTATATTAATGTAATAAATATGATGCAATATCGAAGGCCATGTTCCATATCTCATGCAGGCAAATAAAAATGCGCGAGACCTGCAGGCCCGCGCAGAACGTGATCTTTAAATGTTTCACCATTCATGTCCCGGCATCGTCCGGGCACAGAAAACGCTGTTCAGATGTTCGCCTCGATGTAGCTCACGATGTCCCCTACGGTCCTGAGTTCTTCGGCATCCTCATCCGGGATTTCAATGTCGAAAGCGTCTTCCAGCGCCATGGTTATCTCAAAACTGTCAATGGAGTCCGCTTCGAGATCATCCACCAGTGAGGTCTGCTCCGTGATCTCATTTTCATCTACATCGAACTGCTCACAAAGGATTGCAATCACTTTGTTGATCACCATATTCAGTATCTCCAGTATAATCCGCAGACTCGCCGCGGTTGATCAGGGTCTCCAGCAGAGCATGCCTGTTCCCCTGCTAGACACTTTATATGCCTTATGTATTCTCTTGTCAATACAGTTTGTATAACAAACTTCAGAAATTATCCATTCGCGTTTCAATTCTCGTACAGAAGGCCTTTTTCTTTTCGTCTGTACAGGATGTCCAGAGCAAGCAGCTGTATCACTGCAAATCCGATAAAGATGAAGAGCAAAAGATCGTAATCTCCGGTAAAGTCGTAGATATATCCTGCGACTGCAGTGAATACCGCAAAGGCCGGCTGAGTGAACAGGGATGTAGCCGATCTTACCTCTCCGAACCTCGCACTGCCGTATACGTCTCTAATCACCAGATTCACAGCCAGACCTGCTCCTGCATTCGCGGCTCCGCTGAGGAACGCGGCAGCATATACAGCCACGGCGCTTTTAGCGCTCAAAAAAAGAATATAAGACAGGATCGGAAGAGAAAGGATGATCATGCTGACTTTCCTCACTCCGTATCTGTCAGCAAAAAATCCGTCCGCCAGCTTGAAGAGCATATTTCCCAGCAGATTGCAGGAAAGAGCAAAAGCCCCCACTTCGGCGCTGAATCCTTCTGCTTCGCAGTATCCGGACACATGAGACATGAATGCCGCAAGTGAGAAGCACATCACGAGGAATACTACCAGAGCTGCATAAGTCCCCCTGTTTCTTTTTGCCGTTACATCTGTCTTTTGACCTTCTCCGCTGCTCTCGTCTCCGTCTTTTGCTGCAGCTATCAGGTTTCTCGGATACATCATCACCGGAAGGCTGAATATCAGAACGAACAGTGCGAGAGTCCTGTAGCCCCATCTCCAGCCGGCCTCAGTGATGACCCTTGAGACTATCGGTGAGAATACTGCTCCTGCTGCGCCGGAAAAACACATCATTATGGATGACGCTGTCCCGTTGTTCTCTCTGAACCAGCTGTTTATGACCATCAGAGTCACCAGGTTGCTGTAGAATGCGCTTGCAAAGCTCTTGACCATGTTCACCAGGAAGAATCCCGTGACACCGCTATTAAAACTGTCCGCCAGATAGCATAAGGCGGTGGCTGTCACTGACAGAGTTATGAGCCTCTTGATAGATAACCTCTGCAGTATGACAGGCATCACCATCATGGTCACTGTCGTTACTGCTGTTCCTATCAGAGACTGCAGGTTGAACGTTCCTTTGAGTATTCCGAGTTCACTGCATACAGGATTATAGAACAGTCCGTTCACTGTGTTTGTACCGGTCGTTGCCCCTGTGAGCAGGCAGCAGCAGATCAGGATCAGCCACTGTTCAGGTATCTTTTTTCTTATCTTTTCCATTCCGTTTTCAGCTCTATATAAATTTTTTTAGATTTTGATTGGTTTTATTCTTTCTGCTGCAAGCTTCTCAGAATACCTTCTGGATCAGGATCATATAGAGCACGGTCCCTATGACTACGCTTAATGAAGTATCTTTCTTCCACAGATACGCACCGGCAGTCAGCGCAGCACAGATGAGTTCCGGTATCCCGTAAGGAGGTGCAAGGAACGATATATCCTTGAGACAGTATATCACCAGCATCCCCATCACAGCTCCCGGGAGAGCTTTCCCGAGATAAGTGATGCTCTCCGGCACCTGAGTACTGTCGCGGAATACGATGAAAGGCAGGAAACGTATCAATATCGTCACTGCAGAGATCAGAGCGACAGCAAGGATGTCATGCTTCATCCGGTGACCTCCTTGCGTGCAGCATAAGGACGAATACTGTCAGTATCATGGAAGGGATCAGAAAATAATCCCTGCCGAATATAACAAGACAGCCCAATGCACAAATGACGCCCGTCAGCGAATAAAAGTGATCTTTTGTTCCCTTCCACTGCCCTGTGAATACTGAAACGAACAGTGCCGTCAGAGCAAAGTCCGCTCCGGTCGTTTCAAATCTGATAAGCTGATCCAGCAGACCTCCAGCAGTGCATCCTGTTATCCAGTACAGATGATCAAGTATCGAGACGGTGAAATAGTACAGAGTTTTGTTCTGAACTCCGTCAAGAGCGTCGTCGCTGCACAGCAGTGAGTATGTCTCATCTGTAAGGGAAAAGACCAGATACCATTTTCCTCTGCCTGTATCGCGGTATCTCTCCAGCATGGATATGCCATAGAAAAGATGTCTCGCATTAACAGCAAGCGTCGTAAGAGCCACTGTCATGAGTGAAGCCCCAGAGCGCAGCAGTTCCACTGCCGCGAACTGCATCGCTCCGGCGTATATGAATACTGCTTCCGCGAAGGACCAAAGCGTACCATATCCGCACGACTGCATGACTATACCAAAGCCCATGCCGAGCACCAGATAGCCGGTCATTACCGGCAGTGTTGCTTTAAATGCTCTAGCTAAATCACCTGTACGTGTCTTATTGCTTTCAGTCTGCATATTTCTGTCTTGGCGTCTCTCTGCCAATAGATGAATAGTCATCTTCCTTTTTACTGGTACTGTTTCTATGGATATTATACGGGCTATTCAATTATGATGTATACTCTCACTGTGCATACAGAAAGAATCTTCATTCTCTGTGATATAATCGTCCTGTGACTGTGATTGGAGGTGCTGTTTATGGCTCAACAGAAGTCGATAGCACTCATAGGATTTATGGGAAGCGGAAAGTCTACACTCGGAAGGCTCGTATCAAACGAGCTCAGGGTCAACTTCCGCGATCTTGACGCGGAAACAGAGAACCTGGCCGGGATGCGCATTCCGGTCCTTGCAGAATCGCAGGGTGAGCTGGCGCTGCGGATTTATGAGACTCTGGCACTCACAAAAGTCTGTCCGGAGGGCGGTGTGCTTGCGACGTCGAGCGGATGCGTGATGCTCAAGCGCAATATACACATCCTGAAATCTGCTTACCTCAACGTATTTCTGGATGCCCCGGTGAATATCCTCCTGGAACGCGTTGCAGGAACGAGCCGTCCGATACTCAAATCCATGTCCCGTGATGAGCTCATACGCCTTTATGAGCTCAGGAAGCCTCAGTATCTTGAATGTGCATCTGTCACGCTGGATGCAACATTACCGGTCAAGACTCTGACTGACAGGATCATCGATATCTACTATTCTTAAATGATCAAAAAACATTTACATACACAATCGAAGAGGAGAATAGAAATGTCATATCTTGGCGAAGACATAAAAAACCTTGGTTTCGGCCTTATGCGCCTTCCCAGGCTGGAGGACGGCACCATTGACATCGAACAGACAAAGACGATGGTCGACATGTTCATGGAAGCAGGTTTCACCTACTTCGACACTGCATGGGCTTATGGCGGAAGCGAAGCTGCATGCAAGGCTGCTCTTGTCGACCGTTATCCCAGGGAGAGTTTCAAGCTCGCCACTAAGAACGCTGCTTGGATCGACTGCAAGACCAGGGAGGATGCTATAGCTCAGTTCGAGACCTCACTTAAGCAGACCGGAGCAGGATACTTTGACTTCTATCTGCTGCACAATATTGCTCCTGAACGCAAGAAGTTCTTTGACGAATTCAGAATGTGGGATTTCATAAAAGAGAAAAAGGAAGAAGGGCTCATCAAGCACATCGGATTCTCCTTCCACTCCACACCCGAATTCCTGGATGAAGTCCTCAATGAGCATCCGGAGATAGAATTCGTTCAGCTGCAGATCAACTACAAAGACTGGGAGGAACCCACCGTTCAGTCACGCGCTTGTTACGAGATGGCAAGAAAACACGGCAAATCTGTAGTTATTATGGAACCTGTCAAGGGCGGCCTTCTCGCTAATCCCCCGCAGCAGATCAAAGATATATTCACACAGGCGGAACCAGAATCCAGCTGCGCCTCCTGGGCTCTCAGATTCGCTGCTGACCTCGACGGTCTCATCGCAGTCCTTTCAGGAATGAGCAGCATAGAGCAGATGCGCGACAATCTGTCCACCATGAAAGATTTCAAGGGTCTCACTGATGAGCAGAGAGCTGTCGTTGCAAAAGCCCAGAAAGCATTCGCTGAGATCCCTCTCATCCAGTGCACTGCATGCGACTATTGCGCCAAGGTCTGCCCCATGAATATTGCCATAAGCGGTTCATTTGCTGCAGACAATTTCCTTACTCTTTACGGCGACATGAAGCAAGCCAGAAGAAGACTGGACGGGGCAAAAGAAGACGGAAAGGAATACTCCACTAGCTGCATCAAATGCGGGAGTTGTGAGTCTGTATGTCCCCAGCATCTTCCCATCAGAGATCTGCTTGAAAAAGTTTCTGCAGATTTCTCACTGTGAGAATAAATATAGTAAATTGAGCAAGAAGGACAAGATTCTCCTGTCCTTCTTTTTTATAAAAGTATTGACACTATTATCCCTATATGATAAATTAACGCCTGCAAATTAATATAAAGTTTCAAAGCCGATGCTTTGATCAAAGTGAGAAAGGAAAACTCCGGGGAGAGTATACCCTTTTCGCCTTTATCAAAGCACCGGCTTTTTCTATGCATTTTTTGCACCTTGAAAACAGAATCCGCAGATGCTCGGGACGGGCCGTCCGGGGAAGTGCGCCATGACCTGCTAAACAGCGAGCGCACCAAGGAAAGAGTCCCCTGCAGACCGCGAATAGTAACATAACAAGAAAGTGAGGCACAAAACATGAGTATCAATATCAATAAATGCATTGTTACAAAGAACGCTCATCTTCTTAGATTCGTATCCATAGAGAACGGATCTGTATCTTCCTCATCCGTTAATGCTGCCGAAAGATTCCTGAGGTCTGCCTCAGTGCTGTCTCAGGGAGGATCTCTCACTCTCCAGATATATGCAAAGAAAGACAGCGAAAGCACCGCGTATATATTATCCGGTCCTGAAACCCAGATCGCGACGCAGGATATCGACTGGATCTTCAATGGCTGTGCAGAAACAGCATCTCCGGATGTTTCTTTTGAGGACTGCATTGGTGACAGTACCAGAGTCTACTCGGTGATCTCAGATATTGAACAGCCTTCTGATCCCCTCACCTCACGCCGAACTTACTATTACGACGATTATGACGACAGTCTCTGCAGCGATCATTTCAAAGAAATGTTCACCTTGCTGGAACAGGAAGGTGCCATGATCAGGATTACTGCGGAAGCATCGGATCGCTCAGAACACGTGGCCGGATCTCTCACTATAATCCTCCCCGGTGAGATGCCGCTTCGGCTGAGAAGTGCCTCAGCAATAGCGCTCCCCCACACACATATCGTGGAGATACGAGAAGGAGATGATAAGAACGTTCAGAATGAGTCCATCTCAAATCATTCACTTCTGAGCTTTACTGAGAGCCTGTTGTATCTTCTTTCAAAAAGGCACATCGAAGCAACTGAGATCATCCCGGAAACAGATCCTCTTGTGGTCTCTCCGGAAGAAGAAACTCTCGATGTTCTGATCCCCTGTGAAGCAAATGATCCGATAGATCAGCTGGGACTCAGCATCCGTTCATACAACTGTCTGAAGCGGGCCGGAATAGACACTGTGGAGCAGCTCGCTTCTCTCAGCGACAGTGATCTGGCTTCTGTCAGGAATCTGGGCAAAAAGAGTCTTAAAGAGATCAGGTCCAAACTGCGGCATATTTCCAGCGTCTCTGAAAAGATCGATCCAGAATATCCTGACCACTTTGCCATGCTTGATTCCCTCATAGGCTTGCACACCGTGAAAGAACAGATCAAGAAGATCACTGCTTACGCTAGGCTGCGTCAGGAGATGTTGCAAGCCGGGAAAAAAGGTCCTGTCCTTTCGCTGAACATGGAGTTCACAGGCAATCCGGGCACCGCCAAGACCACTGTCGCAAGAATAACTGCCGGAATACTGCATGATCTCGGGATACTTCCCTCTGACAGTATCGTCGAGGTAGGCCGTTCGGATCTGGTAGCCAGATATGAAGGACAGACAGCCTCGAAAGTGAGAGACGTTTTCCTTGAGGCAAAAGGAAAGGTACTGTTCATTGATGAGGCTTACTCCCTTCTTGAAAACCATCAGGGAGAGTACGGCGACGAGGCGATAAACACTATCGTTCAGGAGATGGAGAACAGCCGCAGCGACACAGTCGTCATCTTTGCCGGTTATCCTGACAGGATGGAAGCCTTCTTCTCTCGTAATCCCGGGCTCAGATCACGGGTGCCGTTCAGGATCGAATTCAGTGATTATTCAGCCCGCGAACTGGTAAGTATCGCCGGCCTGGAAGCGGAGAAGCAGGGTTTCTCCATATCGCCTGATGCCTACATGAAGTTGACTGCTGTATGTTCACAGGCAGCCGGACGACCGGAACTGGGTAACGGACGTTTTTGCCGCAACATCATAGAGAATGCTGTACTGAACTACGCTTCAAGGATCTTCTGCTCAGGGAATGATGACATAAGCAATGACTTCATCCTTACAGCGGAAGACATAGTCTCTCCTGCTCCAGATGTCACTCCCGATAAAGCGATAGGCTTTGCCTGCTGATAACCTCCACATAAACAGACTGAAGCGCCTGCCGGATGTTATCCGGCTGACGCTTCAAATGCTGTATTAAATGTCCTTTTACTCTGAGAACACATTCCTGTGCAGGTCCAGAGTCCCCAGAAGCAGTGTCGCCATGCCAAAGAAGTTCGTCACTTCACCTATCCAGTTCATGGAAGCTTTAGTGAAGTCTCTTGTGGAGAGATATCCCATACCCATCTCCAGAACGAGAGAAACGATGAAAAGCACCGCTGCACCGATTCTCTTCTTGCGCAGCGCGATCACCGAATATCCTATATTGGTCACGAGAAGACCCAGCACCATGAATACTACAAAAAGCATCTTGCTGGTCACGAGCGGAGGCACCGCAGCTGAATACAGCTTATCGTTCTCAGCTTTTCCCTTCCCGATCACATAGCCGATGACTGCGGCAGCGGTAAGAGTGAATCCGGTAGCCTGGAACGGCATGAAGCAGTCGCTCAGCATCGGGAAATCGCAAACTCCAAGTGCATAGAGCAGTTTGTATGTCGCTTTGAAAAGACCTCCGACCGTAACGATGATGGTGCCTGCACAGTAGACTGCGTAGCATCCTTTGCTCATTCGGCTGTAGAAATCTCTCTGGAAGATCACTGATGAGACCAGGTACAGGATTACCGGTACGAAGTCGAATAATGCCATCGGAACAGAAAACTGCATATTCTCTTCTCCTTATTTGTTCTTCTCTTTGGATCTCTTATCGTTGATTATCTTCATCTCAGCAGCAGTGATGAGCTCGCAGTTGTTCTCTCTCGCCCATGCGACGCATCCTCTGAGCACTGTCGGGAGGAAGACTCTCGGAACGTTCTGAATCATCTCCAGCGCGTCATCAGTGAACTTGACCTTGTCATCGATCCTGTCAGCAGCATATCTGACTGAGTTGAGCGTCTGCTGACGCATCGGGAGCAGTTCGGGGATAGGACGGCGGTGCTTCGTATACCAGAAGTTCTTGCTGTCTCTGTAGCCGTAATCGACCGGTACAGGTGGGAAATCTTTGGCGCGCACACCGTTGATGATCGCGTTGTAATATTTCTCCTTCATGAGGATCTTGTCGACTCTGAGGACGAAGTGTGCGCCGTACTTTGTGGTGATCCCGTTGAAATCGTGATATGGGCCTTCATAGCAGTCAGCATCAGTGGGTTGATCCCTGTCAGCTCCGTCAAGTTCTCTCATCCAGGTGCATTCGATGACCTGGAAAGCTTCCTTGACGACCTTGGGTCTCACTTCACCCTGCTCTGCGAGTATTCCGTCCTCCAGAGTGAATTTGCAGTCCTTCATCTTCTCCTGGGGCTTGTCTCCCGGCCATCCGAGCCTCACGACCTCCTTGAAGGTCTTCCTCTCGTCGGTGACGAAGTTGATCGCGCACTTGCCGTTGCGCAGAAGATTCTGACATGTGTTCGATGAATTGCGGCACTCAAGGAGCATCGAATAGTAATCCTTGCCGGCTACATAGAACGGCTGCACGAGAGAATAGGGTCCGAGAGATGTGGATCCGTCCTCACACAGCGTGCTGATCACGACTGTCGGCATCGGAAAGAAAAGGGATGTCTGGTAAAAGTTATCAACAACACGCAAATCTTTGAAACTGCTCATAGGTAGTTCTCCTCCTCATATTGTTTTCTTTTATTTGCGCTAAATGTTTCATTCTTAACCAGGCGCGGAGACCCGTGACTTGAGTCGTGGGAGGAGCGCCTGACTTCTTTCTTGTTTTTTGTATATTTCCTGTGTCTGAGACACTTTGATAACTGGTTTTTAATACGCTTCCCATTGTCCTAATTTAGGATTATTTACAGTGTTAGAATGTATCTGTAAGATACTCTCAAAAGGAGGTGTTTTCTTTTGCTTCTGACCCGTACTGCCAAAC
>JAFRAJ010000060.1 GCA_017405465.1 Oscillospiraceae bacterium | reverse complement strand
TGATTTCTTGCTTACTCCTTCTGGTGTCTCCGGATGCTTTCCTTGATAGTACATTTCGATGCATTTTAGTTTGAATTCATCACTGTATTTCATATGAATACCCCCATTCTTGGTTTTGTCCAAGAATGGGGGTACATATCAAAGGCACCGCTTCAAATTTTGTAAGAAGAGCGTCTTAAGAAGTTCTTAATCCCGTGACATGTTCCTTTTTAAAGATATCGCAAGTACAATTACATTCAGAACTGATCAGGAAGGTGCGGCCATGCCTAATATACTGATATGCGATGATGAGAAGGATATCGTCTCCGCTCTAAGGATCTATCTGTCAGACCCGGACTATACGCTGTTTGAAGCATATAACGGAAAAGAAGCTCTTGACATCGTTGAGAGAGAAGAGATCCATCTCATTCTTCTGGACATAATGATGCCTGTCATGGACGGGATGACGGCTCTTGCAAGGATAAGGGAAGTGAGCAATGCTCCGGTGATCCTTCTGACAGCCAAGAGCGAGGACAGTGACAAGATCCTCGGGCTGAACGTCGGAGCAGATGATTATATAACCAAGCCGTTCAATCCGCTGGAGGTGACAGCCAGGGTAAGGTCACAGCTCAGGAGATACCTTAAATTCGGAAGCGGTGTCGAAGAACACCAGAGCTATTCCATAGGCGGCATAGATCTGGATGACAGGACAAAGGAAGTGTTCCTGGACGGAGAACCTGTACAGGTCACTCCTAAGGAATATGAGATCCTGAAGCTCCTGATGGCAAATCCGGGAAAAGTGTTCTCTCCCAAAGAACTGTACAGTACCGTCTGGAAAGAAAGACCGCTCGGCAGCGATAATACCGTAGCGGTACATATAAGACATCTCAGGGAGAAGCTGGAGATAGATCCTTCCGACCCCAGATACATTAAAGTCGTATTCGGTCAGGGATATAAGATCGAAAAAGAGAGGAATAGATGAAACAGTTTTTCAGAACGCCGGTGGGCAAGACTCTTGTATTTCTGCTGTGTATAGCAGCAGTTATCACCTCTGCACTGAGCATATGCGGTGTCGTTTACGCACTGCAAGAGGCTGAAACAGTATACGGAAGTTCTTCCAAAGAAGAATTCATGTCTGATCTGTTTCTGAGGCAGCTGAGATATGAAGGATACGGTCCTGTAAGCATTGCCGCAGATTATCAGAAATACGGTGAAGGTACAGGTATACGTATTGGAGACAGAGGAAACGTTAACATCAAAGTCGAGGATGCAGAAGGCAACCTTATCGCATCCACGGATGGAGCAGAAAGCGTCAGAGACTGGAAATACAGCCTGAGATATCAGTACGTCTCCTGGAATGATGAGAACGGTGACAATGAGTATGACATCATCTGTCTTGATAATAACGGCGGCTTCGATCCGAGAAACGAAAATACCAGCATTACAGGGATAAAAACGTATACGGTTTATTATTCTTTAAAGGACGGATTTCCTGAATTCGATGAATATCATCTGATAAACAGGTTCGGGCCGGCCGCATTCAGCCTCAGATACAGTATCTATGTGATAGCTGTACTATCCGTGCTTACTGTGATCCTGAGTTATGTGGCTCTCATGTTCCTTTCGGGGAAAAAGCCCGGGACGGAGGAAGTCTGCCCAGGACCATTCAATAAAGTCCCCTTCGACGTTATGGCGGCAGCGGCCGTCCTTATCTGCACAGGAGGTGCTTTCCTTGCCAATGATGCCAGCGGATATACTGAGATCATCCTGGGGATCGCAACAGCAATTCTGATCTTATGCTGCTTTATAGGACTCTCAATGAGTGCTGCCACCAGGATAAAGCAGGGAACACTGCTCAGAAACACGCTTACTGCAAAAGCTGTCATGTTTGCTGCAGGAGTACTGGGTGCTGTCTGGGGTCTGACAAAGAAGGTGTTCGCGTATTTTCTGAATGCTCTTAAGAATATTCCTGTCACGTGGAAGACCGCTCTCTGTTTCGTAGGACTGACTCTGTTTGAAATCATTATGATCATCTCTTTGAGATGGGAGGAAGAACAGGCCATATTCATATTTGTTGAGAGACTGATCTTGTTTCCTGCAGTGATCATGCTGGCGATGAATCTCAGGAGACTGAGAGACAGCGGGAGAGCTTTGGCGTCTGGAGATCTCTCTCATCACACGAACACCAACGGGATGTTCTGGGATTTCAAGAGACACGCAGAGGACCTAAATAACATAGCAGTAGGAATGTCGATAGCGGTGGAGGACCGTCTGAAGAGCGAACGCATGAAGACTGAGCTCATTACGAATGTGTCTCATGATATAAAGACACCGCTGACATCGATAATCAATTACGCCACTCTCATCGGAGAAGAAAAGAGCGGTAACGAGAAGATAGATGAATATTCGGAGGTGCTCGTCAGACAGTCGGAAAGGCTGAAGAGACTGATCGAGGACCTTGTGGAGGCATCAAAGGCATCTACGGGCAACCTCGATGTGGAGCCTGTTCCGTGTGATGCTTCAGTATTCCTTGACCAGATCACAGGAGAATACCAGGAGAAGCTTCAGGCTGCTGACCTGACTCTGGTGACCAAAGCTCCGGACAAAGAGATAAGGATCATGGCTGACGGCAGGAGAATGTGGAGGATATTCGACAACCTCATGAACAACATTTGTAAGTATGCACTGGCCGGCACCAGAGTCTATCTCTCGCTGGAAGAGATGGGAGATGATGCAGTGTTCACTTTCAAGAACACGTCGAGAGAGGAACTGAACATCTCTGAGGAGGAACTCATGGAGAGGTTCACCAGAGGCGATTCATCCAGGAATACCGAAGGCAACGGACTTGGGCTTTCTATAGCCAGAAGCATGGCTGAACTGCAGGGAGGTACACTTGATCTCGCGATAGACGGAGACCTATTTAAAGCTATACTGAGATTTCCCAAGATCTGAGAGAAACTGAGAATTGAAAGCGAGACGCAGGCTCTGAAACAGAGCTGTGTCTCGCTTTTTCTGTCTGCTGCTTTCTTCAAAAATGCTTAAAGGATTCTTAATCCTTCTGCGGCTATCTTCTTAAACAGAGCTCAGAGCATAATCCTGTTGTGAGACTAATACTGCGAACAACAGGAGATCAGTGATGGAAACTATAAGAATGATCAACAAGGCCGTAGGGATACTGTTCATGCTCTGCTACAGCTATCAGGTGCTGTATATGATCGTATCGCTGCTGAACGGAACGGGTAAAAGCACTGAAAAATCTAAGATTGGAAAGAAGAACAGATACGCTGTCCTTATCTGTGCGCGCAATGAAGAAAAGGTGATCGGTGACCTTCTCGACAGCCTGAAGGCACAGACATACCCTAAGAGACTGATAACCACTTACGTGATGGCGGATAACTGCAACGATCTTACTGCAGAAGTTGCAAGAGCGCACGGGGCGGAAGTCTATGAGCGTCATGATGCCGAAAAGATAGGAAAAGGGTACGCGCTTGATGTGCTCCTGAACAGGATCAAAGAAGACCGGCCTGAAGGCTATGACGGATACTTCGTATTTGATGCCGACAATATACTGGCAGCTGATTATATCGAGATGATGGACAGGACTTTCAGCCAGGGATACGATATCGTGACTGGATACCGAAACAGCAAGAACTACTCTTCCAACTGGATCAGCGCAGGAAATGCGCTGTGCTTTATGAGAGAGAACAGGTTCCTGAATCTTCCGAGATATCTGCTGGGGAACAGCTGTTCTGTTACCGGAACCGGATTCCTGTTCTCTAGGACAGTGGAAGAGGAGATGGACGGATGGCCTTATCATCTTCTGACGGAAGATCTTGAATTCACAGCTGACCAGATATCGAGGGGCAGAAAGATAGCGTTCTGCAAAGAAGCCGAGTTCTATGATGAACAGCCTGTTTCTTTCCGCCAGTCGTGGGATCAGAGGATCAGGTGGGCAAAGGGATACATACAGGTCTTCTTCCGGTACATTTCAGGACTGACAGAAGGGATGGTAAAGAGACTGGATTTCTCCTGTCTGGACTGTATCATGAATATCCCTGTCTTTATTCTTTCCGCAGTATCGTTCGGGTGCAGTGCTGCAGCTGCCGTGCTGAAGCTGAGACAAGGAGCGACGTTTATTTCGGCATTCTCGGCATCACTGAGGTCCCTTGCGGTGAGCTATCTTGTGATGTTCATGCTCGGTGTTCTCACGACGCTTTCGGAATGGAATAAGATACATGCTTCAGCGAAAGAGAAGATAGCTTACATGTTCACTTTCCCTCTGTTCATGTTCACCTACATACCGGTAACTGCAGCGTCTCTTTTTACTAAAGTGACCTGGAAACCCATAGAACATACTTTTTCAGCCGGAAAACTTGCAGAACTGGGTCTTAGTAAAAACGTTAGATGAAAGTGCTCATGGCAAGAACGATAAAAGTGTTTCAGTTCCTTCTCAATCCGCATCTGATCCTGTGCTTCGGAATGGCATGGATGATCACGAACGGATGGGCGTACCTGGGAGTTGCTGCAGGAACGGCGTTCAAATGTGAGTGGCTTACTGCATTGTCATCGGCTTACCTCGCATTTTTATGGTTTCCATTCACTGCCGAGAAGATCGTCACGATTGCCATTGCCGTATGGCTTTTGAGGAAGATGTTTCCGGATGATGAGAAGACGCTGAAGGTGCTGGAAGACCTTAAGATCAGGCTAACAACGCGTTATACCGTGAAAACACCGGAAGATGGACATTGCTGCAGACCGGAAGAGAAGCAAAAGGAACTGAACGGACAGTCAGGGCAGCACATATAAGGACATTAAATTAGAAAACAGAAAGATGGTCATCTGCCGTTCTGACAGATGACCATCTGGTTCTCAGTATGGTATTACTCAGCCTACGTGACGTTCGAAACGTGTGAAGCCAAGGATCTTGTCGATCTCGTCGAGAGCATCCTGAGGGATCTCGAATCCGCTTGCCTTGAGATTGTTCTCAAGCTGTGAAGTCTTGCTGCAGCCTGCTATCACGCAGCTTATCTCAGGAAGTCTCAGTATCCATGCCATGGCCATGATAGAGAGGTTCGTACCAAGTCCTTCTGCAACTTTTTCAAGTTTCACCACTTTGTCCAGGTTCTCGTCTGTCAGCATGTTGTTTATCTGCTTATCTTCCTGATGGGTAGCTCTGGAACCTTCCGGAAGCGGTTCGCCTTTCTTATATTTACCAGTAAGCAGACCCTGCGAAAGAGGTGAGAAGGTCGTAAGACCTATGCCGTGCTTAGCACATGTACCAATGAGCTCATGCTCGATATAACGGTCCATCATGTTGTACTGGGGCTGAATGACCGTCAGTGGATGCAGGCCGTATCTGTCTATAATGGCTTCAGCTTCTTCGATTCTGGCGCTGCCCCATTCTTCGCTGACTCCGTAATACAGGATCTTTCCCTGAGTCACAAGATCCGAGAGAGCTCTCAGTGTCTCTTCCATCGGAGTAGTGGTGTCGAAACGATGGCAGAAATACATGTCCAGATAATCCAGCTGCATGTTCTCCAGCGTGGTATCTATGCTTTCAAATATGTGCTTGCGGGAGAGGCCTCTTCCGTTGGGACCTTTCCCGGTAGGATAGAAGACTTTGCTGGCTATCACAAGTTCCTTGCGGGGATATTCCTTAAGGACATTGCCGAGAAAACGTTCAGCGGCTCCGCCGCTGTATGCGTCGGCGCAGTCAAAGAAATTCACACCTGAATCAAATGCAAGTCTTACAACGTCCCTTGCGATCTCTTCCTTATCTGTGCCTCTGAGGTCTGTCATCCAGCTGCCGAGAGCTATCTCGCTGATCTTTAGGCCGGATCTGCCAACACTGCGGTATCTCATGTTATCCTCCATAAAATAAGGTATGGGAACAGATCTGATACCATGAACTGGATCTGTTTTGCAAAAATAATTATAAAATGAAATGACGGCGTCCGTAACAGGACGCCGTACTTTATACTGACGAAATTCTAACTCTAATGTGAGTTATATTGCACAAACGCATCTATTATTCGATATCCGGCGTTGCTTCGAGTGCACGCCTGCATATCGAATTTAGATCATCAAGGGTCTCCAGTTTTACGCAGTCAGCCCGAAAAGAAGCCGCGCCCGGAACGCCTTTGAAATAATAGACTGCCTGCTTGCGCATCTCGTGCATTGCTACATGTTCACCCTTATCCGCAACTGCTGCTTCAGCGTGTTTCATCAGTACATCCATTCTTTCTTTGAAAGAAGGAGCGGAAGGCAGAGGCTCACCGTCCAGGGCAGCTCTGATCGATGAGAAGAGAAAGGGATCTCCGAGCGAACCACGTCCGACCATGACACCGTCACATCCTGTGTACCTCATCATCTCAATGGCATCTTCCGGCGAAGTGATGTCACCGTTCCCTATTACAGGTACAGTGACTGATTCCTTGACGAGTCTGATGATATCAAGATCTACGGGAGGAGAATACATCCTGTCACGGGTCCTGCCATGGATGATAACAGCTGAAACTCCGCTCTTTTCAAGCAATGGAGCGATGATCTGGGCATTGGTCTCATGATATCCCGCTCTCATCTTGCATGTGACAGGAAGCGATGTGGAGACAACTGCTGCAGATGCGATCTCTCCACAGAGGACAGGGTCGGTCAGCAGTTTGCTGCCTGCTCCTGATCCTGTTATCTTTGGGGCTGGGCAGCCCATGTTGATGTCGATGAAATCAGGGGAGAAGTTCTTCTCAGCATACCCTGCAGCGAAAGCAATGTCATCAGGATCCGCCCCGAAGATCTGAATGCCGAAGGGGCGCTCAGCGGGAGTGAATTTCATAAGCAGCGCAGATTTCCTGTCACCAAGTCTCAGGGCTTTGGCACTTATCATCTCGCTCGTGCACGCTCCTGCCCCGAATGACATGCAGAGCGCGCGGAAACTGCTGTCGGAGAAACCTGCCATAGGGGCAAGCATAACTCCGAAGCTGCGGAACAGATCCTGTTTTTTATCCGTGTTTTCCATACGACAGATTATATCACGGGTGAGGTATGCAGATTTCTACACTGGAGGTTTTGTTGTATAATTACCCCATGAAGATACTGGAACTTGTATTGGATATCGTGCTCCTGGTGCTGGTCTACCTCTTTTTCTTTATGCCTAAATGGCGCGGAAGAGGAAGGGAGAGCCTCATTGCGGGCACGCTTATGTACGTATATTTGTCTTTCGTTTTATACTTTACCCTCATGCCGGCGGTGACCGCGGTTCCCAATATATTCACCGGGCCATGGGGTACAGTGAATCTGCATCCGTTCAGGGATCTGATCAACGGATACGGGGATTACTGGAGACAGATAATTCTCAATATCCTTATGATGATCCCGATGGGGATACTGTACCCGATAAGCAGGGGAAACAGGGGAATGGGGATGACGGTCACGGCAGGCTTCATCTTCTCCTGCGGCATAGAAGTGCTGCAGCCTCTGCTGCACAGCGAGCGGTGTTTTGACATTACCGATGTCGTTACCAACACGCTCGGCGCCGCAGTCGGATATGCACTGCTGGAACTGCTGAGACCGGCCCTTGCGCTGGTATTCCCGAATGCGCTCAAGAAAGGAAAAAGGAGGAACTGAACATGAGCAAGATGCTGCTTATCGACGGCAACAGTATACTGAACCGCGCGTTCTACGGTATCAAGAACCTGTCCACAAAGGACGGAAGACATACCAATGCACTGTATGGCTTCATGACGATCTTCCTCAAACAGATACAGAACGAACAGCCTGATTATGTGGCTGTAGCATTTGACCTTCCCGGAGGAACGTTCAGAAACAGGATGTACTCCGACTATAAGGGAACCAGAAAAGGTATGCCGGATGATCTTGCAGAACAGCTTCCGTATACCAAGGATCTGCTCGGCTATCTGGGATACACAGTGGTGACATGCCCGGATTTTGAAGCTGATGACATTCTGGGGACGCTGTCGAGAAAAGCGTCGGAAGAAGGTGTCAGATGTCTTATCCTCACCGGAGACCGGGACAGCCTGCAGCTGGTTGATGAAAACACATCCATACTGTATCCTTCCACATCCATGGGCCGTACAGAGACTGTCATTATGGATGAAGCTGCAGTAATGGACAAATACGGAGTGACACCTCCGGAGATGATAGATGTCAAAGCTCTTATGGGAGACAGTTCCGACAATATCCCCGGCGTTCAGGGAATAGGGGAAAAGACTGCTACGACTCTTATAAAGAACTTCCACAGTCTGGAAGGAGTCTATGAAAACATAGATGATCCATCCATAAAGAATGCTGCCAGAGCTCATCTCATAAGCGGAAAAGACAGTGCGTGGCTGGCAAGAGATCTCGTAACTATAAACAGGAACGCTCCTGTGGACGAGGATCTGTCGCTTTACAAGAAGAAAGACGGAGACCCCGTCGCAGCGGCGGCACTGCTCAGAGATCTGCAGATGCATTCCATCGTGGAGAGACTGGGACTGCAGGACATCGACACTGCCTCTGCCTCACCGCAGGAGAGACAGGCTGATAAAGAAGTCAGGACTGCGCAAGCCGTGAACGACATCGGAAAGATACTTTCTGCGGGAAGAGCTGCAGTGACCGTTACTGCTTCGGGAATATGGATGGCCCTTTCTGAAGAGAGCTATATGCCTTTGGATACAGAGGCGATGGAGAAACTTCTGAACTCAGACATCAGAATCTACACGGATCAGGGAAAGAAGATATACAGGTGGGCTCTGGAGAACGGACTGGATGACGCAGAGATCTATTTCGACTGCCGCATAGCCGGATACCTGCTCAATCCGTCTGCAGACAGCTACGGATGTCAGGAGCTGGCAGGAGAGTATAAGGTCAGTCCTGAATTCGTGACAGAACCTGCAGAACTGGGACTCATCCTTCCTCTTGCTGACAGGCTGGAGGAAGAGCTTGCTTCTACTGGAATGACAGATCTTCTGAGAGACATCGAGATGCCTCTTTGTAAGGTGCTGGCATCCATGGAGCATGAAGGGTTCCTGGTGGACCTCGGCGGGATCGCCGAGTTCGGTGAATATGTCAGTACTATGGCTGAAGAAGAGCAGGAGGAAGTGTTCCGGGAAGCAGGTCACGAGTTCAATATCAACAGTCCGAAACAGTTGGGAGACGTTCTGTTCTCAGAGATGGGGCTGCCGTCAGGCAAAAAGACCAAGACCGGATATTCCACCGATGCAAAAACTCTGGAGAAACTGGCTTATGCCTATCCGATCGTTCAGCATATACTTCAGTACCGGTCATTCCAGAAACTCAAGGCTACTTATGTGGAAGGCCTTTCGGAAGCAGCTGATCTCACCGGAAGGATACATACGGAATTCAGACAGACAGAGACCAGGACCGGCAGGATCAGTTCAGTAAAGCCCAATCTGCAGAACATACCCATCCGCACAGAACTCGGTGCAAACATGCGCAAGTTCTTTGTGGCAGGTGAGGGTAATGTCCTGCTTGATGCCGACTACTCGCAGATAGAACTCAGAGTGCTCGCTTCCATGAGCGGAGACTCGGTAATGGCACGTGCATTCATCGAAGGACATGATGTCCATACCGAGACTGCATGCAGCGTATTCGGCCTTCCCAGAGAGATGATAACTCCCGAGATGAGACGCAGAGCCAAGGCGATCAACTTCGGGATCGTGTACGGTATGGGAGCATATACGCTCTCACAGAATATAAAGGTACCTGTAGCAGAAGCGCAGAGGTATATAGACGACTATTTCAGGTCGTATCCGGATATAAGCAGATTCCTGAACGAGACAGTTGAAGCAGCAAAGAGGGACGGTTATGTGACCACAATGTACGGCAGGCGAAGATACATACCGGAACTCAAGAACTCAAACAGACAGGTCCAGGCGCTCGGCACAAGGCTTGCCATGAATACCCCGATACAGGGCACTGCTGCAGATATCATCAAGATCGCGATGGTAAGGACCTATGAGAGATTGAGGGAGGAAGTCCCCCAGGCGAAACTAATACTGCAGGTGCATGACGAGCTGATTATAGAGTGCCCTGAGGAACTGTCAGAAAAGGCTTCTGCTGTACTGCAGGAGACTATGGAGTCTGCCTGCAAACTGAGCGTACCGCTCATAGCCGAGGTCCATGTGGGAAAGAACTGGTACGACGCGAAATGACTGCAGTAGTAAGGAAAGCATGTCCTGAGGACGCACCGCATGTATATGCGGTGGAAAAAGCCTGTTCATCGCGGCCATGGAGCGAAGAGCAGCTTCTGGAAGAGATAGAGTTTCCGCATGCATATACATGTGTGTGTGAAACAGACGGAGCAGTCGCTGGGTTCGCTACGATGCAGATAGCTGCGGAGTACGCGCATATAAATGAATTCGGAGTGCTGCCTCAGTACAGGAGAAGAGGCTTCGGGCGGATGATAATGGAAGATCTGTTCAGAGAATGCATGGAGAGAAGGTGTGAATCGATCTCTCTTGAAGTAAGAGAGTCGGCAGCGCCTGCAAGGAAGCTTTACGGATCTTTGGGCTTCCGGCAGGAAGGAATAAGAAAAAGGTTCTATCACGAACCGGAAGAGGACGCGCTGGTCCTCGTAAAAAAACTCACGGAAGAAGATAACTGATGCTGATACTCGGAATAGAAAGTTCATGTGATGAGACCTCCGCTGCTGTCGTGAAAGACGGCAGGGAGCTTATTTCCAATACAGTTGCAACACAGATCCCGGAGCACAGGCTCTACGGAGGAGTAGTTCCTGAGATCGCATCGAGAAGACATATCGAGAATATCGGACCGGTGACAAGACAGGCGCTGGCTGATGCAGGATGTACGCTGGACGATATAGATGCTGTTGCGGTCACGTACGCACCCGGACTTATAGGAGCGCTGCTGGCAGGAGTCAGTTTTGCAAAGGGACTTTGCTACGGATCCGGCAAGGAGCTGGTTCCTGTGCACCATTTAAGAGGACATATCGCTTCTCTATATCTTACTCATCCCGGGCTTGAGCCTCCCTTTGTGGCGCTGGCTGTGTCCGGAGGTCATACCCATATGATCCTGGTGGAAGGCTATACATCATTCAAGGTGCTCGGACGGGCTGTGGACGACGCAGCAGGGGAAGCTTTCGACAAGGTCGCAAGAACCCTGGGACTTCCGTACCCGGGAGGACCTGAGATCTCTAAGCTGGCTGTCGGCGGAGATCCTTCCAGATATAAGCTTCCCGATCCTCACACTTCCGGAGAGTTCGATGTCAGCTTCTCCGGACTCAAGACAGCATGTCTTAACATCGTCAATACCGCCGCCATGAAAGGCGAGGAGATAGTAAGGGAGGATCTGGCTGCGGCATTCGAACAGAAAGTCACGGATATTCTCTCAAGAAGACTCATAACAGCCGCGGCGGAGCATTCTCTTCCCGCATGTGTCTGCGGGGGAGTCTCTGTCAACGGTGAACTGCAGAGGAAATGCAGGATCGCCGCTGAAAAAGCCGGAATAGAGTTCTATGCTCCTGACAGGAAACTGTGCGGAGATAACGGAGCGATGATCGCTTCCGCCGGATATTATGAATACATAGCAGGTACCAGAGCCTCACTGGATCTGAACGCCTATGCAACGATGGAGATGTCAACTACTCATGAATAAAATCACGAGCTTGTACCTGCCCGGTGGTATACGGCTGTAAGCCTCCCACTTTTGTCCTGAGACTCAGGATTGTTTCTGACGTATTTTGACAGACTGGCGGTACATCGTGGGGTGATTGACTGCACCCCGCCTGCAGGAGCATGCTCCCGCAGGATGGTATCGTCCTTACTGCGATACCTTTAACATCTGCAGATATTCTAATCCCATCTTCTGCAGATTCATCGCTGCGATCCGGTCATCATTAGAGGTATATCCGCACTCTCTGCAGCGGAATATATGGTTTGCCTGATCACGGTTGTTATTCTCTCTGTGTCCGCATATAGGACAGGTCTGAGAAGTGTATCTCGGATCTACCTTGATGACCATGCTTCCGTTCATCTGTGCCT
>JAFRAJ010000059.1 GCA_017405465.1 Oscillospiraceae bacterium | reverse complement strand
GCTATGGAAGTGTATAAGTAAATCGTTGATTTCATTATAACTGTTATTATCAGGCCTGCAATGGTAGGCTTTGTTGAGGTTGCTCTTTTTTAACTTGATCTTTATAAATAACTGCTTGACAAAACATTAGCAAGATTTAGCCTCTTTCGATAAAGACGGGATACTCTGTTTCTCATGTGGAACGAACAGTCTGATTAACATTAGTATATAGCACGCCAGATGAGCAGAAAAGGGAATGGCATGTCACTGAGGATCATGCCATTCCAGATTATTGGTATATTTAAGACGGGGCTGATGTGCCGGTTACCGGACTTGATGAGCTGTCAGATCACATATGGCCGCCGTGCATTCCGCCGCCCATCATCTGATTTGTGATGCTGTTGGTCTTGCTGCCGTTTACGTAGATGTCTCCGCCTGTGTAGGAAACTGTCCCGTCAGCGTCGAACGGCGACTGAGCGTAGATGTCAAGTGTTCCTCCGGTGATCGTGAGATATCCGTTGGAATCCACTGCATCGGTGTCTCCCTGACCCATGTTGATAGAGATATATCCTCCGTTGATGGTGATCCCTACATTCATGGATTTGGATTTCTGTCCGGCATTGATACCGTCATCCTTGCCGTTGATGCTGATGTCTCCGTCATTGATCAGCACCTGTGTGGCTTCTATGCCTTCGCCTGCTGTTATGTTGAGCTCGCCTGCGTTTACGGTGACTGTCGTCGTGGCGTGAATGCCGTCATCTGCAGCGGTTATATTGAGGATCCCGCCTTCCACTGTGATCCAGCCGGTCGTGTTGTCTTCGTCATGTTCGGCGTGCAGGCCGTCCTTGGATGAGTTGATATTGAGCGTGCCGCCTCCGACACTGATGGACTCATTTGCTTCAAGAGCATCTGATTTGCAGCTGATGTTCCAGGTGCCTCCGGTGACTTTGAGATCGTCCTTGCAGCTGACGCCGTTATCAGAGGAAGTGATGGATACTGTTCCGGCTCCGTTGAGAACAAGATCATCCTTGGAGAAGATCACTGCATCTGTACTGGTGCTGCCGTCGCTGGAGAAAGTCCCGGTGACAGAGAGCTCGCTTTCAGAGCCTGCAGATGTGACGAAGACTTTGTCAGCGTTTTTAACGTAGATGACAGGGGTGCTGTCATTCGTCACGTTCAGGGAATCCAGTACAAGCTGGACCTTATCCTCATCTCCGGCTTCAACGATGACTTCGGCATTTTTCGCAGTACCGGTAAGTACATAAACGCCTGCTTCGGTGATGCTGAATGTCTGTCCGTCTGTAAGGGTGATCTTTACCGCTTCTGAGAGATCAGCTGTCTGAGTGAGGTCCCTATCGGTGAACAGCTCGCTGTCCAGATCAAGGACGATCTGCTCTGCTGAGTATGCTTCAGAGGAGGAGACAGGTGCACTGCTTTCAGTTTCACTGTTTTCCTGAACTTCTGCTGTTGAACTGTCCTCAGAAGAAGCATAGGAAGAGGGAACGGATGATCCGTCTTTCTGATTCATGAACCCGCACCCGACGAGGGAGAGGGCCAGAACGGCAGTGAGGAGAACTGCCAGCATGTCTTTGCTTATATGTCTTTTCATTTTAATTGTCCTTTCTTTTTTACAGCCTCTGTATTTCACGGCTGTATGTGGTTTCGATGATGTAATTCTAGAGATCCCGTGTGAACATCCGTTGAAGAAAAAGAAATAGGAAAATGAAGATTGCGGGAAAGTGATATGATATAAACAGGAGGTATATGTGAAATGATAAAGAATGAACTTACTGAGATAATCAAGAACAGAAGAAGTATTAGAAAATACAAACCTGAACAGCTGACAGAAGAACAGCTTCAGACACTGCTGGAGTGCGGATTCCTCGCACCGAGCGGAGGGAACAGCCAGAACTGGCACGTCACGGTCGTACAGTCAGAAGATTTTCTCAAGAGACTGTCAGCAGCCAACAGGGACAGCATCCTTGCCGACAAGAATCTTCCGCAGGAGATAAAGGACAGGTTCTCCAATTCCGGTTACAGCGTCGCCTTCGGCGCTCCGACCGTTTTCTTCATCTCGGCAAACGGATCCGTCGTAAATGCCTGCTTCCTGGCGGAGCACATCGTACTGACAGCGGAGTCACTCGGTCTCGGCAGCTGCTATCTCGGAGGGATCATGCAGTTCCTGAAAGGAGAGAACGGCAAGGCGTTCGTAGAGGAGATGGGAGTTCCTGAAGGATATGAGCTTCTTTACGGTATAGCGGTAGGCACTCCCGACGAGCAGCCGGATGCGAAGCCCAGAGACTACACTAAAGTTAATTACCTAAGATGACTGAAAGAGGGATCATACGATGATCTACGGAATCGGTGTCGACATGACGGAGATCTCCAGAGTGAAGAAAGCCTGTCAGAAAGACAGCTTCCTCAGGAAGGTCTTCACTGAAAGGGAAGCTGAACTGTATGCGGACAAGGCAGCGAAGCTTGCCGCTAATTTTGCTGCAAAAGAAGCTTTCTCAAAAGCTCTCGGCACCGGAGTCAGGGGATTCACTCTTAGAGATGTAGAACTTCTCAGAGATGAGCTCGGAAAACCGTATTATGTGTTCAGCGGCAAAGCGGCGGATATCGTGCAAGATAAAAAACTCCTCGCACACGTCTCAGTGACGGACGAGGGTGACAGCGTCATCGTCTTTACCGTGCTGGAAACAGCCTGAAAGGGAATATCAGTTTTCAGAATATGCTCTTATTGGAGGTAACAATGGACCGAAGTATTAAGACCGGAATCACCATAAAGCACATCCTGATCTTTGTGTCACTTCTTCTCCTGCTGGTATCTGTGAACAGCGGCAGTGTCTACGCAAGGACTACGCCATATGAAAACGGTGAAGTGTGTCCCGTTCCCTGTCCTGAATGCGGAGGGCAGCGTTACATATACATGGTCTACGAGCAGCCCACTTGCACGACAACAGGAGAATGCATGACCATCTGTGATTACTGCAGAGAAACTAGAGGTATGGGTGAAGGTCAATGGACGATCCCAATGCTGGATCACGTTTACTCATCAAACGTAACTTCTGCTGCAACCTGCACTTCTGCCGGATCCAGGATCGACACTTGTGTGAACTGCGGACATACTGAAACAGTGACTCTCAACGCCCTTGGTCATAACTACACGAAAAAAACGATCACGGAAGCGACATGCACAGAAGACGGCCTCACCCGGTACACATGTTCAAGATGTTCAAGGACATATGATGAGAAGATCGCTGCACTCGGACATGATATGGAGATAGAGGACAAGGACGCTACCTGTACAGAAGACGGGTTCCACAGAGAGACATGTAAAAGATGTCAGGAGACCGTTGAACAGCTGTTCCCCGCTCTGGGACATAACTGGACCGGAACGACAGAGATAAAGAAACCTACATGCACGGAAGACGGCCTTCAGAGGTCTGTCTGCGACAGGTGCGGGCTGCAGTCCGATCTTTCTGTCCCGAGGCTGGGACATGACTATCCGCAGGAATGGACGGTGGAGAAGGAACCGACGAGATTCACGGAAGGGCTGAGATACAAGGAATGCAGAAGATGCGGAGACAGGATCGAGGAGAGCATTCCTAGAAAGAGCATCGTACCCGTAGTGATAATAGGCGGTATAACGGTAGTGGCTGGGGCGCTGGCTGCTGTGCTCGGGAAGAATATGCGAAAGAAGCTTAAGCATAACAGGAATCTGTCTAAGCCCAGCCTGGAGTCGAAGACTGCGTTGCTCGTATCGGAAGATGAGAAACTGATCGAATGCCTGAAGAGCAAGAGACATCTTGCGGTAACAGTATGCGGACAGGAGGATCTGATCTCATCGATCGCCGAAAACGAGCCTGACATAGTCGTCATAGATCAGTGCGATGAGCAGCTGCTGGAAAGACTGCCAGAACTCGTGCAGGAAGCAGAAGAAGCCGCTGCTGAAAAGACAGAAGCTGAAGATCCCGATACCGCAGAAAAAGACGCATCTGATGATACGGCAGCTGCCGGAGAAACAGCGGGGACTGCTGAGGAAGAAGAGAAGTCGGGTCCCGTGTTCGGGCTGATACTTGATACTGATGTCGCCGCCTGGAAGACTGACCTTCTGCGGACCTATACTGACGACGGGCTCATCACCGGGTACGTGTTCAAAGGAACTGAGCCTAACGCAGTGTTTACGAAGCTGGTGCTGCCTGTGATGAAGCCTACAGCCGGATCAGACGAGACGCTGGCAAACATCGGAGCTGTCGCAGATATGTGCGGCATTCCGCTCATTTCTTCTGTGATCGACGCATATGTCGCCGGAAGGGACGTGAAGGCTGTCATTGATACTGCGAAAGAAGAGGAAAAGATAGGAGTCAGCGGGATAGCTACGATAATAAGCGACATCTCCGGTGTCCTCGGAATGGATACTCTTTCCAGCGTGACAGGACTTGTTGGAGACCTTGAGACTATCCAGGCAGCCCTGGACAAAGAAGCAGGGACCTATGAAGCGGCAGAAGGTGTCACAGCGGCAAAGGACGTCATCGATGTGGTCTCGGATCTGGTAGACAAATAAAGCAGAGACAACTGAAAAGCATTAAATAAGAAAACCGCAGTTTCACCGGTACGGATGAAACTGCGGCTTTATCGTTTCAGAAACTAAATATAAATTATTTCTTCCAGATCTTCAGCAGACCTCTTCTGAGCATTATGAAGCCTGTGTTGATGATCTGACGCTCGATCTGAGCTATGCGGCGTTCAGTCTTTTTTCTGGCGGCTGCGGTCTCCTTCTGTTTCTGTTTCTCAAGTGCGGCCTTTTCTTTTTCGAGAGCCGCTTTCTCGGCTTCGAGTGCAGCTTTCTGCTCTTCGACTTCCTTCAGGTAGTTGAGATCTTCGTAGGCAGACTTATTATCCACGGCTTCGTCATATTTCGTCATGCCGTCAGCCGCCATACAAGCTTCTATGGACTCTCTGTCGGCGGGAGCCATAAGGCTCTGCGGGCAGATGATCTTGGTGTCCTTTACTATCTCGGGAGTTCCGTTCGTGTCCAGGAAAGATACCAGGGCTTCACCTACTCCGAGCTCTGAGATCCTGGTCTCAGCATCGAATTCGGGATTCTGCCTCATGGTGGAAGCTGCGGCTCTGACTGCTTTCTGCTCTGCAGGTGTGTAAGCCCTGAGTGCGTGCTGCACTCTGTTGCTCAGCTGGGCAAGCACTATTCCCGGTATATCGGAAGGGCTCTGAGTGACGAAATAGATACCGATGCCCTTGGAGCGGATAAGTCTTACGACCTGCTCTATCTTCTGTACCAGCACCTTGGGAGTGTCAGTGAACAGCATATGAGCCTCATCGAAGAAGAACACCATCCTTGGTTTCTCAGGATCGCCGACCTCCGGAAGCTTCTCGTAGAGTTCGGCCATCAGCCACAGGAGCATGGTGGAATACAGTACAGGATTGAGGGACAGCTTCGTGCAGTCCAGAAGGTTGATCATGCCGTGGCCTTCGCTGTCCAGACGCATGAAGTCGTTTATATCCAGCGCCGGTTCCCCGAAGAACAGATCTCCGCCCTGAGTCTCCAGAGGCATCAGGGATCGCAGCACAGTGTTCAGTGTAACTGTGGCAAGGTTTCCGTATGTTGATGAGTACTCAGCCTTGTGCTGGTTCACGAATCCCAGAACAGAACGAAGATCCTTGAGATCGGTCAGGATAAGCCCTCGGTCATCTGCGATGCGGAAGACTATGTTGAGCGCTGCTTCCTGGGCCTGAGTGAGACCGAGAATGCGTGACAGAAGATCCGGACCCATATCGGAGATCGTCGTCCTCACCGGGTGTCCTGACTCGCCGTAAACATCCCAAAACGTCACAGGATATGATCTGTAACTGAAAGTGTCGCGGAGCCCGAACCGGTCGATCCGTTTCTCCATGTTCTCATTCTGTTCCCCAGGAACGATGAGGCCTGAAACATCCCCTTTTATGTCGCAGAGAAATACCGGAACACCTGCATCTGAAAAGGATTCCGCCATCACTTTCATGGTGACGGTCTTTCCGGTACCGCTGGCGCCGGAGATGAGTCCGTGCCTGTTGGCCATACTTAATGGGAGACAGATCCGCTCTTCTCCTGAAAGACCCATATAAATGGAATCGCTACCGCTGAAATACATGGCAGTCCTCCTGTTTTCTTGATGATTTCTAGGAAAATTATACACTAACAGACATGCTCCGAAAATGCTCAAAAAAGCCCGGACATTCCGGCCCGGGCTTTCCGATAAATCAGGTGTATTCGTTATTTCACCGCGATCTGGCACATCTTCATGGCGGCCAGGGCATTGTCATGATTCTCGACCGTCGTTCCAGCGCAGCAGGACGGATCAACACAGATCGGAACTTCGGGCATGAACGCCTTCAGGAGAAGTGCGTTGGAGATGACGCAGATGTCGGTGCATACGCCTATGAGCTCTATGCTCTCCACGTCTCCCTTCTCATATCTGCCGAGCATGTAGCGTCCGAGCTCCACGCTTCCGAATGTCGGCTTGTCGAACACAGGACTGTTCATCTGTGTTCTGAGCTCGTCGAGCACAGGAGGCAGCTGCCAGCCGTCTTCTCCCTGCACGCAGTGGATGACAGGGAGGTTCGCACCTTCCTGAGTCTGCATGTAGTCGGGAGTGTGAGTGTCTCTGGTATAGATGACGGTGCCGTCAAATCCGCGGATCTTCTCCGCTACGGCGGGAAGGATCTGGACAGCTTCCGCTGTTCCGAGGGCTCCGTCGATGAAGTCGTTCTGCATATCTACGACTATCAGGAATTTCATTTACATATACCTCCTGTGGGTCAATGTGTTTATTCGTTTCCTTTTTTGAGGATCATATTCGCGCACTTATAAATATCTCCGCATCCCATGGTAAGTACGAGATCTCCGGGCTTTGCGATCTCAAGGATGTGGTCCCTGACTTCTTCGAAAGTCTCGAACCAGACAGAACCGGGGATGATGTCCGCGAGGTCCTGCGTGGAGATACCGTAGGTGTTGATCTCTCTGGAGCCCATGATGGCGGTCATGACCACGACGTCAGCCTTCTTCAGGGCTTCTCCGAAATCCTCCAGAAGCAGCTTCGTTCTGGAGAAGGTAAATGGCTGGAACACGGCGATGACTCTGTCATATCCCATCTTGAGAGCGGCGTCGAGAGTTACTGACAGCTCCTTGGGGTGGTGGCCGTAGTCATCTGCGACTGTGACGCCGTTAAACTCTCCGAGGATCTCGAAACGGCGTCCTGCGCCGCGGAAGGATTCGAGTCCTTCCCTTGCCTGGTCAGGTGTGACACCGACTTCAGTCGCGGCTGCGATTGCCGCAGCGGCGTTGAAAACGTTCTGCTTTCCGGGCACCCTGAGAACGAAGGTGCCGAGATCCGTTCCGTGATGGCTCAGACGGAAGCTGTAGAAAGCCCTGTCATAAGCTTCGGCTTCGGTTATCCTGTAATCCGCCTTTTCATCTTCGCCGAACCAGATGATCGGGGAAGTGCAGTCCCTGAGAGCCGTAACGGTGTTGGCGTCGTCGAGATTGGCTATGACACCAGCTGAAGCGTTGTCAGCGAACTTCAGGAATGACTTCATGGAGTTCTCTATGGTCCCGAAATAGTCCAGATGATCGTCATCGATATTGAGGATTATCGACCATGACGGGGAGAGGTGCAGGAAAGTGTCCTTGAACTCACATGCTTCGCAGACGAAATTGTCGGAATCGCCGACCCTTCCGTAGCCTCCGATCAGGGGAAGCTTACCGCCTATCAGAGCAGACGGATCAAGACCCGCCTTGACGAGTATAGATGTGAGCATGCATGTGGTCGTGGTCTTTCCGTGGGTTCCGCTGACGCACATGGAGTTGCTGTACAGTGTGGTTATATATCCGAACATATCGGCTCTCGGGATAACGGGGATTCCGAGTTCCTCAGCTCTCGCGACCTCGACGTTGTCAGAAAACAGCGCTGCGGTGACTACCAGCATGGATGCGCCGTCAACGTTCTCGGCCTTGTGGCCGATGCAGACGTCGATGCCCATCCCGCGCTCGTATCCTACGATGGCGCTCTCGTTGACATCGCTGCCGGAGATCTCATGTCCCAGGGAATGCAGTATCTGCACGATGGGGAACATCCCGGATCCGCCGATACCTACGAAGTGTATCCTTCCGCCTTTTTCAAGCAGTTTAGCAATATCGTATTCCAAATCAGGTTCCTCCTGATGCAGGCTCTTCCTGCCCATATTTCTTCACAATAATTATATATCTAAATCGTGCATATAAAAAGTTCCCTTCCGCGATAACGGAAGGGAACTGAATATCTAATGGATCATGCCTGTTCTATGCCTGCCTCGACACGGCATTTCTTAATGAATTCGAAGACCTTCGGGATATAGAGGTTCCAGCTGTCCCAGTCGTGCATACCGTGCTCTTCATACCACGGTATCTCGACTCCTAGGCTCTCGGCAAATCTGTGGAACTCCAGGTTGCCTTCCCTGGTAAAGTCTTCGAGACCTACGCAGAACTCGTATTTGGGAAGATCCACACCGTTCTTGACGTTCTGCTCCAGCAGCCAGTAGATGTCCTCATCAGTACCGAGTACGCCTTTCGGATCGTCTTCGTGCCCATAGATGTTGTGGAAATAGGTATGGATAGTGGCTCTGCCGACTCCGGCAGCATAGTTCCTCACTACTTCGACTCCGGAGGAGATAGCAACGCACACGCTGTATCTGGCAGGATCGAGCAGGGAGAGCTTGAGAGCTCCTGCGCCGCCCATGGACATTCCGGAGATGAAGTTATCCTCTCTCTTCCTGGATATCGGGAAGTGGCTGTAGATATACTCCGGAAGTTCAGTGCGGAAATAATCGAGCCAGTTGGGACCGTGGGCCATGTTCGCGTAGCTGGACATCTGAGCGTCCGGCATGACGACGGCATAGTTGTATTTGTCCGCAAGGACCTGCACTGTGGTGCAGTCATGCCAGTCTGCATAGTTGTCGGAACCGCCGTGGAGAAGCCACAGTACCGGAAGGGGCTTCTTTGAGGAATACAATTCATTGAAATCGGTGTCCTGTGCATGGACGCCTGTGGGGATTATTATGCGTACCTGCGTGGCAAGACCGATGGTGCCGGGATTGAAGCGCAATGTCATCACTGCCATATCAGTTCACTCCTTTCGGGATATCGAGCCAGTCAAGGAAACCTTCGACATAGTGATCCCACAGGTCGAAGGAATGTCCTCCGTCTCCGATGAGGTCAGTCATGTCGCAGCCTGCTTCCTTGAATTTGGCTACGGCTCCGCAGACCTGCCTGAAACCGAAGTCCTTGTCGCCGACGACGGACCACAGTCTGGGGCACTTCCCTTCCTTTACCAGGTTGGAAGCCGTATAGATCAGGTCTCCTCCGGTGCCGCGGATATGGTCCGCGCTGCCGAAGGCATTGGCGAATGTCGGTGACAGACCGGTGTTGCCGTCCTGAGCTGTACCGGACAGGATGCTGATGATGTCGAGCGCGCCGCCGAAAGCGCCTGCAGCGCAGTATCTGTCAGGATTGTTTAGAGCGAGCTTGTAGGCGACATAACCGCCCATGGAAGCCCCGCCGGTGAAATTCGCCTCTTTTTTGTCAGAGAGGCAGGGAACGAGGTAGTGCATCGCCGCCGGAAGTTCATCATTGACCATGGTCCAGTAATTGGAGCCGTTGACCATGTTCTGCCCGTGTCCGTTGGACATAGCCGGCATGATGACTGCGAGCCCGCGGTTGTTAGCATAGCGGTCTATTGAAGTGAGCCTGAGCCATTCCGTGCAGTCCTGGTTCGCGCCGTGGAACAGCCACAGAACGGGGTAAGGCCCTTCTGCCGGCCTGTCCGGCAGGGAAACGATGACTTCTTCGTGGAATCCGAGCGCGCCGGATCTGAAGTCCATTTCGAGAAGCGCCATTAATTGATCTCCTTTCAGTCGGATATTGCTGATGTTTTTAATGTAGAAAAGGCCCTGACGAAAGTCAATAAGAATGTGCGGAGCCAGGTCTGAAAAATCTTGCTGGGAAGAAGAAAAAGGATGTTTTTCTTATCGACACTCCCCATTTTTGAAATATATAATATCCTTTAGTGATGTCAGAAGGGATCTTTTGAGGCACATTGCAGGAGGCTTCTAAGTGAGAAAGGGATTCGACAACGATAAGTATCTGAGAGAGCAGTCACAGCAGATAATGCAGAGGCTGTCGCAGTTCGACGGCAAGCTCTACATGGAGTTCGGAGGAAAGCTGTTCGACGACCATCACGCGTCCAGAGTGCTGCCGGGATTCGAACCGGACAGCAAGATCAGGATGCTCATGCAGCTCACCGATGAGGCTGAGATCGTGGTGGCCATCAGCGCCGGAGATATTGAGAAGAGCAAGAAGAGAGATGACTACGGGATCACATATGAGGATGAGGTCCTGCGTGTCGTGGATGCATTCCGTGAGAGAGGTCTCTATGTCGGAAGCGTCGTCATCACCCGTTTTGCCGGCCAGTCGTCCGCAGTTGCATTCAAGAGAAAACTTGAAGCTCTCGGCCTGAATGTGTTCCTGCACTATCCGATAGAGGGATATCCCATCAACATAGAACATATCGTCAGCGACGAGGGATTCGGAAAGAACGATTATATCGAGACATCCAGAAGGCTGGTCGTCGTGACCGGTCCGGGACCCGGGAGCGGAAAGATGGCGACGTGCCTGTCGCAGCTCTACCATGACAGCAAGAGAGGGCTCAAGTCCGGATACGCAAAGTTCGAGACGTTCCCGATATGGAACATCCCGCTAAAGCACCCGGTCAACCTCGCTTACGAAGCGGCGACGGCAGACCTCGATGACGTCAACATGATAGACCCCTTCCATCTGGAAGCCTACGGTGAGACCACGGTCAACTACAACCGCGATATAGAGATATTCCCTGTGCTCAGGGAGACGTTCCAGCGAATAATGGGAGAGTGCCCTTACAAGTCTCCGACAGACATGGGTGTCAACATGGCGGGCTTCTGCATCTTCGACGATGAAGCCTGCTCGGAAGCATCCCGTATGGAGATAATCCGCCGCTACTATGCTGCCCTGGTAAGACAGCGCAAGGGTGATGACGACGGACACGAGGCCGCCAAGATCGAGATGATCATGAGACAGGCCGGCATCAGCATCTTCGAGAGGGAAGTGGTCACCGCAGCGATGCAGAAGGAGGCAGAGACTGAAAGGCCTGCCTGCGCGATACAGCTTCCCGACGGAAGGCTGCTCACCGGAAGGACGACTGATCTAATGGGTTCCGCGTCAGCTGCGCTGCTTAATGCACTCAAGGTCTTAGCGGGGATCCCCGATCCTGTTCTGCTCATGCACAGCGGGATCATCAAGCCTGTCCAGAAACTCAAGGATTCCTTCACGGTAAGGACATCCGGACTTCTGCATATCGATGAGATACTGATCGCACTGTGCATCTGCGCTCAGACAGACGATAACGCGGCAAAGGCGCTGGCGCAGCTTCACAACGTAAAGGGCAGCGAACTGCACTCCTCGGTCATACTGTCTTCTGTGGATATCAATACCCTCAGGGAACTCGGTATCAACGTCACATGTGAACCGAAATTCGAGACACAGAAACTGTACAACACCTGAAGAAATCACTAATACATGACGGACACCGGACGATGAAGAGCGTCCGGTGTTCTTTTATAAGTAATATTTTTCTGTTAGAATACACTTTGACATTTTAGAAGAACAGTTAAGGCAATGAGCGGGAAGAAGTCAAAGAAGAGAAAAAAGAAGAGATACCGCGGCGGGAATCCCGCTGTAGCCAGAAAGAAAGAACTGGCTGCATCCAGGACTGAACCTGACAGAAAAGAACGCTGCGAGCCTCCCGTGAGAAACAGGGCAAACAAAGGAAAACGCTCCGGCATACTGCCTCGCATCCTTCCTCCGGCACTTATCCTGCTGAGCGTTTTCTGGCTGGAAGGATTCTTCAAGATTTTCACTGTAAAGACTGCGGACACATCAGGCTGGCTCATGACAGCTGCATACGCTTCCGCAGCGGCACTGGCAGTCAGCGCCCTGACCTGTCTGATACCCGGCAGAGCATGCAGATGGAGCTTCCTGGCCGCACAGCTTCTGCTGTTCCTGATATATACGGGGCAGTATGTCCATTACGTGTTCTATTCCTCTTTCTTCTCTCTTTTCTCGGTAGTGAACGGAACAGGACAGATCGCGCAGTTCGCAGGATCCATCCTCAGGATAATGATGGATGATCCGCTCAAGATACTGATCCTTGCGGTGCCTTTCACGGCATCTGCCATAATGACGGCTCTCAGAAAGAAGGATCTGCTGAAGGGAAGCGCAGCTGTTGCGGCAGTCTGCGCCGTGCTCGCGGCGGTCATCATCGTAATGATGCCTTTCAGCCTGGATCCGGATGACGGCAGAGTCTACTCCCCGTACAATATTTATTTCAGAATGAGCGCTCCGTTCTATTCCGTCAGATATTTCGGACTGGCGGAGACCATGACGGTGGATCTTTACAGATATCTCTCCGGATTTGAGGAGGAGATAGTGGCCGTGATCCCGTCAGGAGCCGTGCTGCCGACGGAGGACGGAGAAAAAGAGTATAATATCAGCAGTGCAGATCTTTCTGCCATGGCGGAATCAGAGAGCAGAAAGACCATCGCAGATATGCACAGGTACTTCGCTTCCGTGACGCCTACGGAAAAGAACGAATATACAGGCATATTCGGGGGAAAGAACCTCATATTCATCGTCGCGGAATCTCTCTGTTACGGGGCCATCGATCCGGAGATGACGCCTACGCTCTACAAGATGGCGACGGAGGGATTCAACTATACCGATTTCTATACCCCTATCTACCCCGTGAGCACCTTTGACGGTGAGTATATGACACTGCTGTCGCTTCTTCCTCAGGAGAACGTCTGGAGCCTGTATGAAGCAAGGAACAACAGCCTGCCTTACTCCCTGGGGAATGCGTTCGGAAGACTGGGATACAGGACGGACGCATATCACGGCTGGTATCACACCTATTATCACAGAGACAAGACTCACCTGAATCTGGGATACTCCTGGAACGCGATGGGTAACGGACTCGGCATAAGATATCAGTGGCCTCCCAGCGACGTGGAGATGGTGGAACTGTCTGCTGACAGGTTCATCTCCGATACTCCTTTCATGACATATTACCTGACTGTCAGCGGCCATCTGGCCTACAACTACGGCGGAAACGCAATGGCAGCCAAGCACAGAAGCGAAGCGGAGGGGCTCCCGTACTCGCTTCCTGTCAGAGCATATTATGCCTGTCAGAAGGAATTCGATGATTCGCTCGCTCTGCTCGTTGAAAAACTCGAGAAGCAGGGGATACTGGATGATACGGTCATAGTGATAACAAACGACCACTATCCTTACGGGCTCAAGGGATCCGAGCTCCTGGAGTTCTGCGACTATATGGAAGAAGAAAAATTCGACACCCACAGAGGAGTGTTCATCATATACAACAGTGCGACCCCCGGGCAGCAGATCGGAAAGGTCTGCTCCAACATCGATGTACTGCCTACAGTCAGCAATATGTTCGGACTGGAGTATGACTCAAGGCTCATGATGGGATCCGACGTCATGTCTGAGGCGGAGACCATGGCGGTGTTTTCTGACAGAAGCTGGATCACTTCTTCCGGGAGCTACGATGCAGGCACACAGCAATTCAGAAAGACCAGACTGGCTCCGGTCCCGGAGGATTACGTGGAAAAGATGAACACTCTGGTCTACTATAAATTCCTTATGTCAGGGTACATACTCGATAACGATTACTACAGCATCGTAAGCTGATCACAGATATGGAGAGAGGCATGGATCTAATCTACCCGGCAATATTCGGAGCGCTTAAAGGCCTCTGTACGGGGATCGCTGTTTCCTTCGAGGGAACGGTGTCTGTCCTGATGCATTTCTTCTCCATGGAGACGCCGGAAGCCGGCATGTACTCTGCACTGGCCTGTGCGGGGATCGCGCTGGGACTTGCGGCAAGATATATCATCCGGCTTGCCAGAGGAGTCTCCGGGACGGCGGTCATGCTCTTCAGGATGGCCAGAAAGGGATTCTATTACCGTGAGGAATCGACTCCGGCGCAGAGGGACAGCGTCATGTTCCTGATATCTGCGCTGCCCGCTCTGATACCGCTTGCACTGGTCGGCAGATGGCCGGTGACTGCGTCAGATACGGATATGATCGCAGAAGGAGCATGCTTCCTCATAAGCGGAGCTCTGCTGCATGCTGCAGCAAGAAGTCCGCTGGGTACAGATTCAGACGGGACTATGAGAGCGGGACATGCTCTCATCATAGGCATTGCAGCTGTGACAGGCATATTCCCCGGGATCTCAGGTACTGCAGCTGCGCTCTCCGCAGCGCTGCTGCTGGGATACGATCCGTCATACTCGGTACGGTTTGCGCTGTCAGCTTCACTGCCGGCCGCGCTTACACTGTCTTTCACTGATGCCGGCCTTTTTGCCGCTGCGGAGGGAGAACTTCCGGGGATCTGGGAAACGGTCATATGCGCCGCTGCAGCTGCAGCCGCGGTATATGCCGCTTCATGGCTCCTTCAGCTGCTTGCTAAGAAAGAAAAACTCTCATTTATATCATATCTGATGATGATAGCCGGTCTCGGCATCATAATACTCGGAGCGGCAGAGACCATTGCCGGAGTGCCTGTCGCAGAACTCATAGCTGAACTGAAAGGGAAGATCTGATGGCAGCTAAGACAAAGAAAAGGGGAAGACCTTCAAAAGCGGAGACCGAGAAGCGCAGGCAGGAGGAAGCCAGAAAGCGCCGCGAGGACCAGCTCAGGGGCATACGCACCGCGGTCCTTATAGCTTTCAGCATGTTCTTCCTGGCGCTGGCGCTCGTCGAGGGCGAGATGGCATGGAAGTTCATGCATGACGCCTGCTTCGGCATCATGGGAAACCTCGCGTACCTCATCGGTCCGGTGTTCTTTATCCTTGGCGTACTGGAAAGTTCCGGAAGGAAAGTCGGCGCCTGGGAGGCTTTGAAATGGACAGCTCTCGCCCTGACGCTTTCCGGAATGACATACATATTCTCCCTGGCGAGACCTACCGGAAACACCTTTATCGAGATCGTTAGCGATCTCTACAATATGGGTGCAGACAAGATCGGCACGGGAATAATCTCCGCCGTTCTTGGGTGGCCTCTTGAAAGGTGGCTCGGTTCCACCGGAGCCAAGATCACGATATCAGTGCTCTTCGCACTGACTCTCATGTTCATCACAGGAAAGACCATCATCGATTTCTTCATGGTGATCTGGAAGTGGATCCTCAAGATCCGCGACGCCATCAAAAAGGCGGAAGAGCGCAGACGCTACGAGGCGGCAAGCCGTTTCGTGGAAGCAACCAGCCTTGAGAACCTCAGGCAGGCCGACGATTTTGAGGAGAAAGCCAGAAGGATAGACATTCCTCTGGAGGAGAAGGGAAGGAAAAAGGCTCAGGATATCCCGCTGGACGGAAACAGGGTCGGCTTTGACCCGGGGCGGGAGAAGAACGTCTCCAAGCACATGGAGAAGAAACCCGACTTCGATATAGACCTGGGACCTTCGTTTGACCCGACAGCGGAAGGAGTGGAACTGGATCCCAAGGGACCTGCAGGAACGGTGATCAAGGATCTGTTCGGCAAGGACGGACAGCCTTTTACAGTATCCGGTACGGAAAATGATCCGCAGGAGATAGATTATCCTGAAGCCGGGACCATGTTCTCTGAAACTGAGCGTCAGATGAGAGAAGCGGCGAATAATGCCAGAAAAGTCGATGCTGAGGTGGAGAAACTGGCCCGCGAGGCGGATTCCGAATATCTCCGCAACGCGAATGCCGAATCGGCAGTCATAAAGGAGAGAAAACAGCCAAGGAACTACCGCAGACCTCCGATCTCTCTGCTCAAAAGGCAGGCGACCGGAAATGAGAGATCGCTGGAAGCCGAATTGTCAAAGAATGCTGAGAGACTGGTAGGAACACTTGAGAGCTTCGGGGTCAGGACCAGAGTGATCAATATCTCCAGAGGACCTACGGTAACTCGTTATGAGCTTCAGCCCGAGATGGGCGTCAGGATAAACAGGATAGTCAGTCTGGCTGACGACATAGCGCTCAACCTGGCGGCTGAATCCGTCAGGATAGAAGCGCCGATACCGGGCAAATCCGCTGTCGGCATTGAGATACCCAACGCCGTAAGGCAGGTGGTGAATCTCCGTTCCATCATAGAGAGCGAGGAGTTCCAGAACTCCAAGGGAATGCTGACATTCTCCCTTGGCAAGGACGTTACCGGAGCGGTAAAGGTGGATGACATAGAGAAGATGCCTCACCTTCTGATCGCCGGTGCCACCGGAATGGGTAAATCGGTATGCATAAACTCCATCATCCTGAGCCTGCTGTACAAGTATTCTCCGGATGACCTGAGACTCATACTCGTAGACCCCAAGATGGTCGAGTTCGGAAGCTATAACGGTATTCCTCATCTCTACATGCCCGTCGTGACCGACCCGAGGAAGGCCGCAGGCGCTTTGGGATGGGCAGTCTCTGAGATGCTCAAGAGATACCGCACATTCTCAACCAACGGCTGCAGAGACATCACGTCATATAATGCCTTTGTTGAAAGGATGCTCAAGGATCCCGACTACGAACCGAAAGACGGCGAGGAAGAGCTGGTCAAACTGCCCAGAGTCGTCATAATCATAGACGAGCTGGCTGACCTGATGATCGCTGCTCCGAACGAGGTCGAGGAAGCTATCCAGAGACTCGCGCAGATGGCAAGAGCCGCCGGTATGTACCTGATACTCGCAACACAGAGACCTTCCGTGGATGTCATCACCGGCGTTATAAAGAACAACATCCCGTCGAGGATCGCGTTCGCGGTATCCTCACAGGTCGACAGCCGTACCATCCTCGATACAGTAGGAGCTGACAAGCTCCTCGGAAGAGGTGACATGCTCTACGCTCCAGTGGGCACCAGCAAGATGACAAGGATCCAGGGCTCCTTCGTGACGGAGGAGGAAGTCGAAGCTGTAGTCAATTACATCAAGAAGTACAACAGCTCCGAATACGACGACAGCGTCATTCAGGAAGTCGACAGACTGACTGTGAGGGAGAAGGGGAAGGCTTCCGCTGCTGATACGGAGGACGGACCTGGAGTAGACGACATGTTCGAAGCCGCTGTGGAAGTGGTGCTGGAAGCCGGACAGGCATCCACATCAATGCTGCAGAGGAGACTCAGGCTCGGCTACGCCAGAGCAGCCAGGATCATGGACGAGATGGAGCAGGCCGGCATCATCTCTCCGGCGGAAGGAAGCAAACCGAGACAGATCAGGATCACCAAACAGCAGTGGCTTGAGAGAGTGACTACAAAAGACGAATAACAGTCAACGACCCACGAATGAATTCGCGGGCTTGCACCTGCCCGGTGGTACGAACGGCTCACGCCTCCCACCTTTAGCAGGACAGCACATAACTGTGCTGTCCTGCTTGTTCCTGTCATTCACATGACAGACTGGCGGCACATCGAGGGGTGGTTGACTGCACCCCACCTGCGGAAGCATGCTCCCGCAGGTATGGTATCGCTCTAATGCTGCGACACCTCAATAT
>JAFRAJ010000058.1 GCA_017405465.1 Oscillospiraceae bacterium | reverse complement strand
CTGTCCGCGATTATATCGACTATTACAACAACGAACGAATCCAAAAGAAAACAAAATGGACACCTCCTGCTGTGTACAGAAAGGTGTCCATGGGAACCTAAAACATATTAATCCTTTGTCCAGGATTTTGGGTACATATTACTTGCGGCACCGCTTCATAGAATATGATGACTTCCTTATTTGACTTCGTCCAGAGTCACTCCCATATACATACACGCTTCCCTGAGCGCTTCCTTGTAATTGCCGTAAGCTCCGACGCAGTGATGGACATAAGGTCCGAACATGAGTTTCCTCTCGAGAGCCGGCCAGTCCTTGTGCTCGAACCAGACATAAGCTCCGGTCGTCTTGGGGCCGTCAACTGCTCTTCCCTCTTCGCAAAGGAGCTTGTACTCTCCTCTGTCTCCGTCGAATCTTGCTATGGTGAGATCGCCCTTCTTAAGTTCATGATAGACACGTCCGTCTTCACGGCCTTCAGGCTCATTTCCTGCAAGAGACGGCGGGAAGTTTCCGCAGTGCCACAGGAGCTCTGCATTATCGTTGTACGGATGTCTGACAGTTATATCAGCAAAGAAATTGGACGTCTCTCCTCTGGCAGCAGCCATCATGAGAACTGAAGTGATGGCTCCGTTGATATCGCATTCGCATGAGACAGGAAGTCCTACCTCGGTCAGAAGTGCATTTGCAAGACAGGGCATGACGTCGAAAGCAGTAACCGACTCAGCCCAGCACTCGGTGGCAACACCGCTGCATCCGTATTTTGCAGCAAGGTTTCTGACAGCGATGAGGATCGCAGCAGAAGTCCTGAAAGCCTTTTTGCCGGGATCGATGTATTTGACACGCTTGGCCAGATCAGCAAGGATCTCATCGATCTCATCATTGCTGTTCTCAAGTTCATATCTGATCGTTCCGAGATATTCAGCTGCTGTGATAGGAACGATCTCCACTCCGAACTTCTCTATCAGTTCGCCTTCATTGATCTTGACGCTCAGAAACTGACGCGGTCTGTTGACTATCTGCAGGATCCTGAGTCCCTTGAAAGCTTTAACTACCGTGCAGGCTCTGATGAACAGTTCGAGTCCTTCATCAAGTTTTGGATCATCAAGCCAGCAGTTTTCGATATATGTGAATTTGACTCCGTATCTGAGAAGTGCTCTTGAAGTAGCGAACATGCCGCACTGTGTATCGTAAAGTCTCACGTTCGCATCGCTGTTCTTCTCTCCGTCTCTGGGGCCCCACAGAAGCACAGGGACCTGCAGGCGGTATGCCAGCTGTGCCACAGCCTCTTCATAGCCGAAATTCATATGCGGGACGAACAGAGCATCTACTTCTTTTGACAGAAGATACCTGTAGACCCTCTCCACCTGATCCTGATCGCAGAGCAGTCCGTCCGGCAGCAGATCTTCTGCTGTAACGACGTTGACTCCCTTGTAACTGGCCAGCTTCTCATAGAGAACAGGCATGACTTCCGCCTTGTGTTTCACTGCGTCCTCAGGTTTCGGGAACGTATCCCTTCTTGTCGGGACAACAGCAAGATTAAGCTTCATGTACTTGCAGAAAGTACCTGCATAATCAAAACTCATTTTCTACCTCTCTTAATTCTGTTAAACCGTTTGATATGCAATTAGCATTTTCCATTACCAAAGAAAATAGTACAGGAATATGACGCAAACTTCAATGTCTTCGAATCTTTCCTGTTGACTAATGCATATTAGCTATTTTGACTGCAGATTTCTGTTTATTCTGCACAACACTTCACCCGCATAAGCGAGCATTGTTATGATATGTGACCTATGTTTATTGCAATTGAGAAACAGCAATAGTATACTGATTTTTGGTATGAAATCCGCAATATTAATATAAGGAGTATTATTACAATGTTAGCAAACGGCAAACAGGCGAAGATCATTTGGAACGCCGCGCGTGAAGGCCATTGGGCCATGGGCGCATTCAACATCATGGACCTGATCACTGCTGAAGCAGTAATCAGCGCTGCAGAAGAACTGGATGTCCCGGTATGCCTGCAGATGGCTGACGGTTACAATCCGGAAGCTCCGGAAGGAATGAACAGGATGACCGAGGCCCAGCAGCACAACTTCGACACATTCGTCATCAACCGTGCCAAGGACGCTACTGTTCCTGTAGTTCTCCACCTCGACCACTGCCCGACATATGAAGGCTGCATCCGTGCACTCAGACGCGGAATGCCCTCCGTCATGCTCGATGCTTCCCAGCTCCCGTTCGATGAGAACGCAGCTCTGGTAAAGAAGGTCGTTGAGGCAGCTCATCCCTGCGGCTGCATCGTGGAAGGCGAGATCGGACACGTCGGCGGACACCCGAACTCCCACGGCGTTATCTACACAGAAGTAGAAGACGCAGTACGTTATGAAGAAGCCACAGGCTGCGACCTGACAGCTATCTCCATCGGAACAGTTCACGGCTACTATGCCACTGAACCCGTTCTCAACTATGACCGTATCGCTGAGATCCGTGCGGTCGCCAAGAACCCCCTGGTCATGCATGGTTCCTCCGGTCTGAGAGAAGACCAGTTCAAGGATGCCATCGCAGCTGGTATCTCCAAAGTCAACTTCGCGACCTATATCCAGATCGCCGGCGGCGCAGCACAGATGGAGCTTGCAAAACAGCTCATCGCTGATGAGAAGCGTCCCATGATGATGGCTTTCAACAATGCCGGACTGAACGCAGCAAGAGATTACCTCAAGATGCACATGACCATCTTCGGAACAAAGAAAGTCACATTCTAATCATTTTTTTAAAACGAAGCCGGCCGGCTGACAGTAGGTACATGCCGAAAGTCACCGGCCGGTTTATTACTAAAAAGAAAGGGATCATAACCATGGCAAAAGATTTTACCAGACTTGATAACGTTATGAAGGGCTTTATCAAAGACGGAAAGAATCCCGGCTGCGGTGTCGCCATTTTCCAGAACGACGAACTTCTGTTCGAGAGCTATGCAGGCTATTCGAACATCGAAGAGAAGAAGCCGATAACCCGCGACTCCATCTTCCGCCAGGCTTCCACCACAAAGCTCTTCACATATGCCATTCTCGGCATGCTCTATGAAGAAGGCAAGTTCCTCTTCTCAGATCCTCTTTACGAATATCTTCCGGAATGGAAGAACACCAAGAAATTCATCCGCGATTCAAACAACGCAGTCCGTGCTGTTCCCGTGGATCATCCCATCACCATCCGCAACGCTGTTGCTATGATGTGCGGACTTCCCTACTGCATGTTCCCGAATCCCAATGCCACAGATCCTACACTGGCTGCTATGAGCCGTCAGATGGCCAAGCTCATGGAAGAAAAAGGCCAGCATCCCACACTGCGTGACGAGGTCCGTGTCATGTCCGAAGTTCCGATCATGTTCGAGCCCGGAACCCACTGGCAGTACGGTTTCGGAAGTGAGATCACCGGTGCCCTGGTAGAGACCTGGACAGGAAAGACACTGCGCGAAGTCTTCAAGGAAAGGATCATCGATCCTCTCGGACTGACCCGCACAGCTACATATATCGAAGACGATATCAGGGACTTCGTGGTTACCCAGTACAGAAGGACTCCCGAAGGTGAGCTTATAGCTATGGGTCCGGAAGGCGACAGCGCATACGATCCCGCAGTTCATCCGATGGGAGCCAGAGTCAATCTGCTCTCCTCTCCCTATGATTTCGCCATATTCATGCAGATGCTCGCCAACGGCGGCACCTACAAGGGCGAGAGATATCTCTCGGAAGGCACAGTCAATATGCTCCATGAGAACCAGCTCAGCGACGAGGTCATCAAGGACTTCACCAATGATTATCTCGCCGGATACGGCTACGGTCTCGGATTCAGGACACTCATGACCCAGAAATACGGCCACAACGGCCGTCTAGGCTGCTTCGGCTGGACCGGCGGCGCAGGAACATGGGCAGAGGCCGATCCTGTTGATAAGCTCTCCATCGTCTACATGCATAACATGATGCCCAACGATGAGCTCTATCATCACCACAGAGTAAGAGCTGCCGCATACGGCTGCCTGCTCGGCGACTGATCTCAATAATGTAAAGCAGCGTTCGGGCGATGTTCTCGCCCGAACGCAGAGATTTATACAACAATCAGGAGGAAACAATGGCAGATTTCAAGCATCTTGATGCTCTTCTCCAGGGTTTCGTGGACGGCGGTCTTCCGGGATGCGCCATGCAGATAACCCAGAGAGGCAAGACCATCTACGAGGGATATTTCGGATATGCCGATGTTGAGAATAAGGTCCCTGTCACAAAAGACAGCCTTTTCCGCCTCGCTTCAATGTCCAAGCTTCCCCTCTACACAACCGCAATGATCCTTTATGAACGCGGCAAGTTCCTTCTTACCGAACCTGTCAGCATGTATCTGCCCGAGTGGAAAGACCTCAAGAGATATGAGCATCTTCCCAACGGCGACCTTAAGATCGTTCCCTGTGAGAGACCTATGATGATCAGCGACATCCTCTCCATGAAATGCGGTCTTCCCTACTGCAACTCACAGGCATATTCTCCCGATCCCACTGTTCAATCCATGCAGGAATGCATGAGGCCTCTTTGGGAAAAGGGAAAATACAGTGTACAGGAGCATATCGCAGCAATGTCAAAGGCCGTTCTGCAGTATGAGCCCGGCACACACTGGTCCTACGGATTCTCCAGTGAGATCACTGCAGCCCTTATCGAAAAAGTCTGCGACAAGCCGATCAATGACGTATTCAAGGAACTGCTGTTCGACCCGCTGGGAATGGACAGCACCAGGGCTAAATTCTTTGACGGTGCGCAGGAGCGCCTCGTAAAGATGTATGCCAGAAAAGAAGACAACAGCCTCGAAGAGATAGTGAACTCCCCCTTCGACAGAGGCCATCTGCCGGAGACAGAGACCGGCTGGGGACGTCTCTTCTCCAACGTCAATGATTACTCCAAGCTCATCGGTATGCTCGCCAACGGAGGAGAATTCGACGGAGTCAAGATCATGGGCCGCAAGACCATCGATACCATGCGTTCCAACGGTCTTGATGCTGAAATGCTCAAAGACTTCGAGAGCGACGGAGCACCTTACAACTACGGTTACGGCTACGGTTACGGTGTACGTACCCTCATCGACAAAGCCAGAGGCAACCACAACGGCTCTCTCGGTGCTTTCGGATGGACCGGCGGTTTCGGCACATGGTGCGAAGCAGACCCGGAAGAAGGAGTATCCCTCGTATACATGCACAACCAGAGCCCCAATATGGAGCTTTACTACCATCACCATGTGCGCAACGTCGCATATGGCTGCCTGGAATAATAGGAAAGGAGAACTTGAGCAATGTCAGAATTCAAGCATCTTGACGAGCTGTTCCAGAAATTCGTCGATGACGGACTTCCCGGATGCTCCTGTGTCATAGCCAAGAAAGGCGAGATCCTCTACGAAAATTATTTCGGATACTCTGATATCGAGAACAAAGTTCCCCTTACAGAGAACAATCTGTTCCGTCAGGCATCCCTCACCAAGATCGCCATGTACACGACTGCCATGATGCTCTATGAGCAGGGCAAGTTCCTCATGACCGATCCTATCTACGAGTACTTCCCGGAATGGAAGAACACCATGAAGACCATCACCCTCCCCAACGGAAAGGTCGAGGTCGTACCGGTGGAGCACCCCATCACGGTCAAGAACATCATGAACATGACCTGCGGTCTTCCCTATCAGATGATCATGGGCAACATTCCTGTAGCGCATCCGACATCAAGAGCGATGGCACGCGCCATGAAGGATCTGCAGGACAGCGGTCATTACACACTGCGTGAGCAGATCAAGGCTATATCCACTGTTCCGATCGCTTTCGAGCCTGGAACCAGATGGCTCTATGGATTTGCCAGTGAGCTCACTGCAGGACTTCTCGAGGTCATTGGCGGCAAAGCTGCCGAGCTGGTCATCAAGGAAATGCTGTTCGACGCTCTCGGAATGGATGATTCTGCCAACTTCCTCAACGACAGGATCACTGAAGACCGTCTCGTCAAAGGTTACTACCTCGTAAGAGGAAAGAAACTCGGTGACGAAGGCGCCCTTGAAGTATCACCTCCTGACAGGGAAGCTTCCATGGTCGGACATCTCGGAGAAGTCTCCGGATTCCAGCGTGTCATCACCAACTCCAAGGACTACACCAAGCTCATGCAGATGCTCGCCAACGGTGGTGTTTACAAGGGTGAAAGGATCATGGGCCGCAAGACCATAGATCTCATGAGAACGAACACGATCTCTGAGACCCTCATCAAAGAAGACTTCTCCAATACTTACCTCGCCGGTTACGGCTACGGATACGGCGTGCGTACACTTATGGACAAGTATGTCGGGCATCACAACGGCTCTCTCGGTCAGTTCGGCTGGACCGGCGGTTCCGGCACATGGGCTGAGGCAGATCCTTCAGAAGGAACTTCCATCGTCTACATGCACAACGTACAGCCCAACCACGAAGAGTATCACCACATCAGGATGCGCGACGTGGCCTACGGCTGCCTTGAATGATCCTATAAGAACTTGAGCGGAGGAATTACAGATGTATAAACCCCTGAATCCCGCATTTGAGTCCCACGGTCTTTTCTTCAACCCTGCATATATGACGATGAAACTCACCAGCGGCGGACCGAAACATGTGGAGAACCTCAGAGGTGTCATCGCCGATTATGACGGAAATGTCACCTTCTCCATGTACGCCCCCGATGCTAAGGAAGTCTCAGTCAGCTGGGTAGACATAAACTATCAGGAGAAGCCGATGCCTCTTGAGAAGAAGGAAGACGGTATATGGTCCAAGACTTATTCCGGTGTGGAACCCGGGTTCCATTACTGCCACTTCATAGTTGACGGACAGCCTGCGATGAATCCTCAGGCTCCGTTCGGTTACGGAAGCCATGAAGTCGAAAACTTCTTTGAAGTCCCTGAAAGGGATTTCGATGATTACACCGTCAAAGATGTTCCGCACGGCAGCGTGACCCTTGAAGTATTCAATTCATCACGCACAGGCAATCTCAATGCTGTCTATGTTTACACTCCCGCCTCCTACAGGACTGATACAGACAGGAAATATCCTGTTCTGTACCTCAATCACGGCGGCGGTGAGAATGAGACAGGATGGCTCTGGCAGGGAAAGATCAACTATATCGCTGACAATCTCATGGCAGAAGGCAGATGCAATGATATGATCATCGTAATGCCCTGTCTCTATGACATCTACTATGACATAGAGGAGGAATTCATCGCCGGAGATTACGACGGTATGCTTGTCAATGACATCATTCCCATGATCGAAGACCGCTACAGGACACTGACCGGATGTGACAACCGTGCTATCGCCGGCCTTTCCATGGGCTCATATCACACAGCGTGCACATCCTGCAATCATCCCGGTATGTTTGCATATACTGCGATGCTCTCCGGTTCTTTCAACAACAGATGGTACGGATGGGTGGACTGCAGGGATGTAATTCAGAACAGCGAGGAATTCAGGAACAAGACAAAGCTCTTCTACATGTCTATAGGCACCGATGAAACACGTCTTTATCCTCAGGTTCAGGAGAACATGCAGTATCTTAAAGACTGCGGAATAAAGAACGGTTACTATGAATGCCCCGGACTTCATGTCTGGACAGTATGGAGAAAGAGCATTGTACAGTTCATGCAGCAGATCTTCCGCTAAATAGTTTACAATCGCAACAATAAAGGGAGGCTATCTCAGCCTCCCTTTTCGTATTTATGGCAGATCATTCTATTCTTCTGCAGAGATGATAAGATCATCAAGTGTTTCGGAATGCGCCGGCAGGAACTCATCCATGAACACTCCGATCTCCGGGATACCCAATTTTTCAAGAGACATCAAGGTTGATTCTTCAGCGCTGTCGAATTCAGTATTTCCGCTTCTGCGCTCTTCTATGCACTTTATCAGCGCACTCAGCTTATCAGCAGCCTTAAGTATCATCTTTTCCCTGTCATTCAGGATATCACCAGTCACATATCCATAGAATACCGGTCTCATTTCAGCCGGAAGCATGGAAACCGCCTGCTGTTCTGCTTCCCTCTCTACCCTTTTGTAGCTGGTCCTGATACCTTCATCTCTGTATTTGACTGGAGTCGGCATATCTCCGGTCAGTGTTTCGGAAAGGTCATGATAAAGCGCAGCGACTGCCACAGTCTCAGGTCGCACATTCTCTCCGAATCTGTCTCTTGCAATGACCGCCAGAATGTGCGCAATACAGGACGTCACAGCAGTATGCTCAGACAGAGTCTCTTTTCTGGAATTGCGCATTAGGCTCCATCTGTCTATGAAGTTCATTCTTGAAAACAATGCAGAAAAGCCGTAGCTCATCTCAGTTCCTCCCCATCCGGTCTCCACAGACATCTCTGCAGATCCACTCTGCCATCAGGCAGGAATAACACTCCGTCTTGTTCAAGCAGCTGTTCCTGCACGCCCTTTCCTCCGAATGCAAACGAACCGGAGCACTCTCCGAATCTGTTTACCACCCTGAAGCATGGAATATGGTCAGGATCGGGGTTCACGTGCAGCGCATATCCCACGACTCTGGACATCCTGGGGTTTCCTGCAAGCGCAGCGATCATACCGTAAGTCGCTACATGCCCTGCAGGTATTCTCTTTACGACTTCATATATTCGTGAAAAAGTGTTGTCAGTGTGTGGCATTATACTCGTTTACTTTATCGATGTTTACGCTGTGATCGTAGTCGGTGACGCCCCAGTAATAGTTTGCATCCTTGTCTGTAATAAAGAAATAATACCCGTGTTCCTGAGGATTGAGCGTTCCGAGTATCGCCTTAAGTCCGGGATTGCAGATAGCTCCTACAGGCAAACCTCTATGTGAATATGTATCGTAAGCCTGCCAGATATTGGCAGGAATAGCTCTGGGCATCGGTTCCAAGTCTTCGTTGTAGTAGTAGCCAAGAACTCCGTAGATATAGTTGCCTTCTCTGTTCTCTGCACAGGTATCGGATTCCAGACACGGGAACTCATCTGAGTTGTGCAGACGATTGAGGAATACTCCTGCGATCATAGAATACATGTCGTCTCCAAGAGTCTCCTTCTCGACTATGGATGCAAGTATGATATTCTGCTCAAGACTGAGTCCGCTGGAACTCACAAGTCTCTTAACACCGTCTGTATAGATATTCTCTTCGAAGTTCTGCAGCATGGCAAGTATGACATCATCAACTGTTGCATCTACGGCGAACTCGTATGTATCAGGATAAAGAAATCCTTCCAGCTTGATGAACTTGTTCTCGTCAGAAGAGATCGCGTCAAAGAACGATACATCATATACATGCGTATTGCATGCCTCGATGAATTCATCGACCGTGCAGAGCCTTGCTTTCTCGAGTTTGATCGCCATAGCCAAAGCTGTAGTTCCTTCAGGGAAGGTGAGAGTAAGTGTTTCTACATCAGAGAATGTAGTCTCAGACAGTCTGGAGATGATCTCTTTGTAGTTATGTCCAAGCTGCAGCTTATGCTTCCCGCACTGATAGTCATCATCGGCACCGAGCAGTCTGCTGTATATCCTGAATACAGTCTTTGACTTTATGAATCCCTCTTCTTTAAGAATATCTGCGATATCCTCCGTTGTGGATCCCTCGGGGATATCAATGATCAGGATCTCCCCTCCCTCGACTGTATCAAAGATCTCATGAGTCAGGAAGATACCTCCGATCACGACCGCTCCAGTTAAAAGTAGCATTATCAACAGAAATATGATCTTGCCGAGGCAACCTCTCCTCTCTTCCGAGGCATCTGCTTCTCTGTAGTACATATTTATTCTTCCTCCTGTTCAGGAAAACATATTCTTGCAGCTACTTCTTCAGCAGCTTCGGTCCCTCTGAGCAATTCGACAAGCTTAAGTGCGAATCCGGAAACTACACCGGCAGCACGTCCTGTAATATATGGCAAATCTATCACCACATCAGCATCACTGTAGCTTTCGCCAAGGACATCTATAAAGTCCGGGAAACATGTCGCTTTCTTTCCGTTTAAGAGTCCTTCTCTTGCCAGGATAGACGGAGCAGCACAGATAGCTGCAACGATCAGACCGTCTGTCTCTCCGAATCCGAGTCTCGCAGCTCTTCTGACCGTCTCACTCTTTGAAAGATTCTCAACACCCAGCCCGCCGCCCGGGAAAAAGACTGCTTCAACGTCATCACCGGGGAAGAACACATCCTCCGATATGTCAGCCATCACCGTTATTCCGTGAGAACTTCTTGGCATTGATGTACCCACACCTACTGTAGTGACCTCTATTCCCGCACGGCGCATATAATCTATCGGTACGATAGCCTCAGCTTCCTCAAATCCATTTGCAAGGAAAACGTATACCATCTGTCCCTCCCGTCAGTCAAGCATCAGATTCATGTACGGCTCAAGATCAGAAAGAGTCTTTGCAGTCTTGAAGGCTTTGCTCATGCCGTAAACGACGTTATCTCCTTCTGTAGGCAGTATTCCGCCGCCTACAGGCATCTCCATTGTTACTCTTTTCGGGTTCTGCTCATCTACGAGTCCCACAAGGAGCATCGTGCTGCTCTCTTCGCTCGTTCCCAGCAGCTCCCTTATAAACATATTCTTCCTGTTGATGGAATAAATAGCGTATGCTTTGCCGGCTTCTCCGTCATAGGAAGCTATGTGATCCTGATATGCGAGAGCATCCGCTGCGATGAAATCAAGCTGACTTGCCTTCCATACGACATGAGGCACTTCATACAGAGCTTTCTCTCTGATCTCATACATATCTTCCGGGAAAATCCGATCGTATTCTATCGCTTTCTCAGGTCTGTGCACTGTTTTGAGCATCCCGGGTCTGAGCGAGACTCTCCTCAGAGAGAAATCTGCGCTATATCCGCGTCTTTCGTAGTATCTGTACAGCGACCTGTTACCGGGAACAAGTACTGCCATCTGGCATCCACGGGCTATCGCATTCTGCTCGACAGCTGAGATCAGCTGAGTCATAAGTCCTCTGCTGGTCCTGTCAGGTCTGGTAGCGCAGCCGTAAATATAGACGCAGGGTATCTCCTCCTCATGGTATCGGAACGCACAGTAGAAACTCATCGCCATTGAGCTTACATGCCCGTCTTCCTCGAATACCAGAGTATCGCTGGGATCAAGGACTCTGTCGTAAAGAAAATCCACGTAATTCAGCGGATCATCAAAACTCTGATCCCAGATCTTCTTTATTTCAGGGATATCCAAAACAGTTGCTGATCTTATCATGTGATGACCACCGTATTTTTATTGAGGATATATGCAGGATGATATGACATCTTGGCTTTTTTTAGTCCTTCGTCTCCCGCGTCATCCTCTCTGTTTATAAATTCAAATTCATCTGCCAGCATACGGGCAAAATCTCTGTTTATTACAGCGTAATCTCCTTCGACCAGTGACAGGGCTTTTTCAACATGAGTGCAGAAGACCCCTTCTGAATTCATCTCACCGCAGCACCATGCGACAGCTTTTCCCGAACATCTCAGAAGAGCACCTTTAAGTCCCAGTTTTTCATAATCACTCAAACACCCGGTCGTGCAGGCATAGTCTTCCTGAAGCTCCTCAGGAGAATTCCCCGGTTCCATGTACCATGCCTCATTCAGACTTATGACCTCTTGGATATTGTCTGCTGTTATAGTCTCGAAGGAATAATTCGGACATAGTCTTTCAAACCTTGAACAGAAATTTCTCTTTGAGTGATATTTCTTTCCGGTCAGATCTGCGAGATCCCTGCTTCTGTAGACATATTCACCGTCTTGCTGAGGAGTCACTTTGATATTTCTCTCCGCGAAACTTCTTTTAAGGATCTCTGTATCTTCATCTGTTATACATACGAAGTTCAGCTGTCCGTCCTGTACACAAGGCAGTTCATCTGCTATGGAAGCCAGGTCGATCTTTCCGAGGGGCATAAGGAACACTCCGCTTTTGCCGAAAAGAATAATTGCGCCATCCTCATGATACGCGACTTTTGTGTCATAGATATGACTGTAAACATAAAGATTTCCGAACGTGTATTCCATGCCTCTGTTTTTTTCAAGAAGCAGCGGAAGCAGTCTTTCTCTGTCTTCCAGAGTAATTGCATGAAAAGAAAGCATTTATATTACCAATGAACCTTTAACTGTCTCTATAACCTTTGCGTGGATCTTTTCTATTGACAGAAGCGTGTCGTTTTCGTCGCAGTCTATCTTCTTCCACCCGAGAGCATCAGCGCAGTATAGAGCAGCCTGCCTGCATCGCTTCTGGTATTCTTCATCCTGTTCGTGGATGTCTTTTTTCGCTTCATCTCCGCCGTATCTCTTCTCAAGAAGCCTTGCGGAGCACTCTTCACTCATGTTCAGAAAAAGCACAAGAGAAGGCTTTGGAATTCCCATTAAGCCGTACTCAAACTCTTCAAGCCAGTGTATATATTCATCCCACTGTTCTTTCGGCAGCTTACTGGTCTGAAACACCTCGTTGGACGTCGTATATCTGTCACAGACGAATATCACGCCGTTCTCATAATCTTCTTTCCAGACAGAACGGTAGTTAGCAAACCTGTCCACAGCATAAAGCACAGAAGCAGCATAGCTGTCAACATCGTCCGGGTGTTTGCCGAATTCACCGTTGAGGTACATCCTAACAGGACCGCTGGAAAGTGAACCGTAATCCGGAAAAGAAAGCTTACGGACTCTCTTTCCGCTCTTTCTCAGTTCTTCAAAGAGCAGTTCTGACTGCGTCGCCTTGCCGCTCCCATCGAGTCCTTCGATGACAATTATCTTACCGCTCATTCAGAGCCTCTTCCTTCAGTTTTCTGTAGTATTCCTGCACTTCGGCGAACTTGCCGCAGGTCATCTTGCCTTCCGGGCATTTTCCGGTAGCAACACATGACGGTCCTGATGCCTCAAAAAGTGTCGGAGCAACTTTGTATACGAGCTTGAGGATCTCGTCGCATACAGCATGTATCTCCCATTGTGCGCGGTTACAGCATCTGACCATAAACAGGTGTCTCAATTCTCTGACGTTCATAGTCATGACCATGTTCGTGGTACACGCATTAGGAAGGACGAATCTTGCGTCTTCGATCGCTCTTTTCTCTGCTTTGGACGCTGCGCTCTTTTTAGTGAGTCCCTGCTCCGTATACTCCTGAATGTATTTCTCTTTAAGTCTGTCAGAGATCGCTTCATATGCTTCGGCATCCCTGTGCATCATCTCATCGTATATCTTCAGGGCTTCAGGATCATCGCTTATTGCCGGCGGAGTGACATAGCTGAAGTCATCCAGCCTGACGTATCTCTGGCTCTGTACAGAGAATGATGCAAGTCTGTGTCTGGTCATCTGTGCCAGGAACGATCTTGATACTCCCTCTATTCCGAATGTGAAGCTCGCATGTTCCACAGGGCTTTCATGACCTACTTCTGACAGAGTACGGACGAATCTTCTTGTATTCTCATCCGTTAGTCCTTCCATGAGTTCTTCCACTCCGGAGTCAGAGTAGCAAAGTTTGGCGGCTCCGGCCACGACCTTTTCAGGCATCTCAGTATGCGCAAGCAGATATACTTTCATTTTTATTCCTCAACCTTTCTCATCGGTGCATAATTAGCCATCGCTTTTTTCCTGCCGCTGGTATCGAACATTATCTCAACAAGAGAATCGTTCCCTATCTTAGTCACAGATATGACAGTTCCTCTGCCAAACATTCTGTGTTCGACCACATCACCGGGTGAATAGCTGTCTGCACCGGCTGCCTCGTGTCTCAAAGGCACCGATGATATCCGGGAGTTCAGTTTCGTAGAACCGCCTTTATCCTTATTGCTGTTATAAACAGCTCTGTAATGGTTCTCCGAACGCTCGTTGATATACGAGTTTACATCACCGTATTCACTGTCGAGATATGATGTTCTCTTTCGAACCGCTCCTACTTCATTAACATACTGAGGATTTATCTCCTCTAGGAATCTGGATGGTGCATTTCTTCTGGTGGAACCATACAGCATCCTGACTTCAGTTCTGGTAAGATGCAGTTCCTTCTTAGCTCTGGTCATGCCTACATAGGCAAGACGCCGCTCTTCTTCCACTCCGTCATCTCTCACAGTTCTTTCAGACGGGAAGATGCCTTCCTCCATACCTACGAGATATACATACTCAAATTCCAAGCCCTTCGCAGAATGGACTGTCATCAAAGATACTCTGTCTGCCGTTTCATCAAAAGCATCTATGTTCGAGAACAGCGCCATCTCTTCCAGAAAAGCTGCCAGATCTCCGTCCGGGTGATCTTTCTCATACAGTCTTACGGTGGAAACGAATTCCCTGACGTTCTCCAGTCTGGCCTCATTCTCTCTGTCACCCGGCTGCATAAGCATATCTATATAACCGGTGATCTCCAGCATTTTCTCTGTGAAATCACCGAGAGATTCTTCTGCATAAACGTCGCATAGTCTTCCGTACATCTCCATAAAGCCGGAGATCGCGTTCTGAGCTCTTGAGAGCGTCGGATAGTCCGCTGCATTAGCCATGACTTCCATCATGGAAATCTCAAGTCCAGAAGCGATACGTTCGATATCCTCGACCGTTTTGTTTCCGATCTTCCGTGCAGGTTTATTGATGATCCTTTTTAGCCTCAGATCGTCAGAAGGCTGGCTGACGATAGCCATGTAACTCATGACATCCTTGATCTCAGCCCTGTCATAGAATCTGAGTGCACCTACGATCTTATACGGTACTCCCGTCCTCATAAAGTATTGTTCAAATGCGTTACTCTGTGCGTTGGTCCTGTAAAGCACAGCATGTGCTGAGTACGGTATACCTTCTTTACTGTGCCTGGCAAGTTCCTGTGCTACAAATGCAGCCTCGGAAGTCTCGTCGTCAACGAGTCTGACTTCCACTTTCTCACCGTCGCCTTTATCAGTCCAGAGTTCCTTGCCCTTACGTGATCTGTTGTGTCTTATGACTGAGTTTGCACTTCCAAGGATATTCCCGGTGGACCTGTAATTCTGTTCCAGCCTTATCACTTTGGCCGGGAAGAAATCCTTCTCAAATCTTAGGATATTCTCAATATTCGCTCCGCGGAAACTGTATATCGACTGATCGTCATCACCGACTGCGAAAACATTATTATCTTCATTAGTCAGCAGTTTCACCAGTCTGTACTGTGCATGGCTCGTATCCTGATACTCATCTACCATCACATATTTGAATCTGTTGTGATAGTAATCTCTGATATCCTGGTTCTCTTCCAGTAATTTGACGGTAAAATAGATGAGATCATCAAAATCGAATGCTCCGGCAGCTTTGAGACGTCTCTGGTATGTCTCATAGACCCTGAGCACCGTATCGGTGTCGTTCCTGTACGGATTAGCTTCCCTGTACTCATCCGGAGTCATCATATTGTCTTTGATCCGGGACATCTGAGTAGCTATCATCCTTGGAGGATAGAACTTATCATTTATTCCCAGATCTCTGCATATATCCTTAATAGCCCGCTCTGAATCATCCGAATCGTATATCGTAAAATTCTGAGGCCATCCGAGCCGCTGTGCATCCCTGCGTAGAAATCTAACGCATGCAGAGTGGAAAGTTGAAGCGAACACATCGTTTCCGTCCGGCCCAACCTGTGCAGCGATCCTGTCCTTAAGCTGCTGAGCTGCTTTATTAGTAAATGTGATTGCCAGGATATTCCATGGCCTTATGTAGCCGGTCTTAAGCATTGATGCCAGCCTGTCAGACGGTGCCTCACCGGTTTCTGTTATCCTCTTAAGTTCGTCTGCATCTTCCGCTTCGGGCTCAGGCCAGACGACTTGCGATTCATACGCATCACCGAATCTCAGGAGATTCATGATCCTGTTTACTACTGCAGTCGTCTTTCCGCTCCCTGCTCCGGCAAGCACCAAAACGGCACCGCTGCATGTCAGCGCTGCCTTTCTTTGTTCCTCGTTCAGATTACTGAACTGTTTCTCGATATATTTCTTCCTGAGTTTCAGGAATCGTTCGGTAATATCCATTCGGTCTCCAAGCCCTATTTCTACGTTTATTATTCTATCACAATGCAGTATTCAAATCACTCTTAACCAGCACTGCCGCGCAGCCTTCTATGGCTCTGCGCGGCAGTTTCGTTCATGTCATGTTCGTTTTCAGTCGACGCTGTAGAGAAGTTCGGAATATGTCGGGAACGGCCAGCAATTGCTGCCTACGATGGATTCCGCTTCATCACATGCGCTTCTCAGTTCCCTCATTGCGGGAAGTACCCTGTCCCTGACGATCTCTGCTTTGCCCGAATTGCAGCTGCAGTCACCTTCTTCGTTGACAGCCTTTTCCAGTGTAACGACGGCTCCGAAGATCCTGTCCGTCAGTCCTGATAGTTTTGATACAGCCTGTTTCTCATATAAGCACTCGAGTCCGGGGACAAGCTCATTCTTGTGCATAGCAGTATTTGACAGATCATCAGCAAACTTCTCTATAGCCGGAAGTATCTCTCTTCTGGCAATGAGTGTCATCGTATTAGCCTCGATGATCTCAGTCTTGGAATAGTTCTCAAGAAGGATCTCACATCTGGATCTTAGTTCTCTCTCAGTGTACACACCATGCCTTGCAAACATCTCCACATTTTTACGATCCAAAAGATGCGGGAGACAATCTGCAGTAGTGGGATAGTTGGATAGTCCGCGTTTTGTAGCTTCTTTTACCCAGGCTTCATCATATCCGTTTCCGCTGAACAGGATCCTTCCGTGTTCTTCCACCGTGTGTTTGACAAGTCCGTGCAGAGCTTCTTCGAAATCATCCGCTTTCTCCAGATAATCTGCATAGATACGCAGTGACTCAGCAACAGCTGTATTGAGCATTATATTGGCACTTGCAAGCGATCCTGCCGAACCCGGCATTCTGAACTCGAATTTGTTTCCAGTAAATGCCAAGGGAGAAGTCCTGTTCCTGTCAGTGGAGTCCTTAGGAAGATCAGGAAGAGAGTCCACCCCCAGCCTTATGAAACTCTGTTCCTCACTGTGATACACCTCGTCTGTCTCAAAGGCTTTCAGTACAGCACTCAGCTCATCACCCAGATACATTGAGATAATGGCAGGAGGAGCCTCGCTGGCTCCGAGTCTGTGGTCGTTTCCTGCAGTAGCTACTGATATCCTCAGCAGATCCTGATAATCATCCACGGCTTTCATCACTGCACAAAGGAACAGCAAAAACTGTGCATTCTCGTAGGGAGTCGCACCAGGTGAAAGAAGATTGATTCCTGTGTCCGTGGATATGGACCAGTTGTTGTGCTTTCCGCTTCCGTTCACTCCTTCGAAAGGTTTCTCGTTCAGCAGGCATACCAGGCCGTGTCGTCTGGCGACTGTGCCCATTATCTCCATAGTAAGCTGGTTATGATCTATAGCAACGTTCGCCTTTGAATAGACCGGTGCAAGCTCATGCTGAGAAGGAGCAGTCTCGTTGTGTTCCGTCTTTGCCATGATACCCAGCTTCCAGAGCTCCCGGTTGAGATCTTCCATATACTCAGCGACTCTGGGCTTTATTGCGCCAAAGTAGTGATCATCCATCTCCTGTCCCTTAGGCGGTTTCGCTCCGAAAAGCGTCCTGCCGGAGATCACCAGGTCAGTTCTTTTTTTGTACATGTCTCTGTCCAGAAGAAAATACTCCTGCTCTGCACCGACATCAGGCCATACACGTTTAACATCTCTATGCCCGAAGAGTCTGAGTATCCTTAACGCCTGTTTGTTCAGTGCCTCCATGGATCTCAGAAGAGGAGTCTTCTGATCCAGAGCTTCTCCGCCGTATGAGCAGAAGGCAGTGGGGATGCAAAAAGTCTTTCCCTTGATAAATGCATATGATGTTGGATCCCAGGCTGTATATCCCCTCGCTTCGAAAGTAGCACGAAGCCCGCCTGATGGAAGACTTGACGCATCGGGCTCTCCCATAATCAGTTCTGAACCTGAAAAATCCATTATGATGCCGTCTTCACCATCGGGTGATACAAAGCTGTCATGCTTCTCCGCGGTTATACCTGTAAGAGGCTGGAACCAGTGTGTATAGTGCGTAGCGCCTTTTGATATAGCCCATTCTTTCATAGCACTGGCAACAGCATTGGCGACAGAGATATCAAGCTCCGCACCTTCATTGATAGTTTTCTTTAGAGATCTGTAAACATCTTCGGAAAGAGTCTCTCTCATTACCTTGTCATTGAATACAAGGCTTCCGAAATAGTCTTTGACAGTTTCCATTTTATGCTCCGAAACAAAAAATAACGGAGGATCATACCGATCCTCCGTCTGAAAACGAATCATTTTTTCAGAAAGGTCTGGTATTCTCCAATAATCCTGCCATGCTCCAGGCAGACCTTCCTGTTCTTTGCTGTCGTCTGACGCTCATTACTCTGGCGCCTTCTCCGAACATGCAGTAAACTGCAGCAGAGATCGCCGCGATCACTTCACCGGGAATATCATTACTTACTGCCGGTGTTTCTTTCACTGTCTCAACGACTGGTTCTGTTTTTTTCTTTCTGCTGAAGAGTCCCATAAAAGCACCTCTATATTTCGTACAGTGAACAGTATGACACATATGCCCGCTTAAATCAACTGGGAAAATGCGTTATAACGATAAAATCAGCGGAGCAACACAGCTCCGCTGATTCTAGCTTACGTGCATTATTTTGAGCTGTACGGATGCTCTTTATGCCAGTCAATACTCCAATCGACAATGAATTTCACTACAGGATTCTGCTCATTCCTCATATGAATAGTATCTCCGAAGTAGATCTCATACGGGTTGTCGAGAGTATAAGGCTTCCACTCAGGCATTGGTGTTCCGTCATTATCGAGCCCGTTGGGGTCTCCGTTCTTCGCAAAGTTGGTCCAGTAATTGCACATCTTCCTTGCAAGATCGTAATGTCTTCCTTGGAATGGCCTCCAGCATTTAGCCAGTGTCTCAAATACGAACCAGAGATCGCTGGAATGGAATGCCCCTGCGTTGTCTCCAGGGAGCTCTCCGTCAAATGTATAACCATATATAGGATCATTGCCCATTCTGGCGTTGTATTCCATCCAGATAGCGCTTCCGATCTCCTGCATCGGGACTGCTGCGAGATCAAGAGAATGCTTGAAATCCCCCTTATCAAACTCAACGAGCTTCAGATACTCTTCCGCTCTGTCGCCGAAACGATTCTCCGCATAGGTTTTGAGTGAATCGAGATCTTTTACTCCAAACGGAGGCCAGCGGAAGTCATTGGTGGTATGTCCGGCAATGACCGGCACCATCTGTCTCTCATTTTTCAGCATGGCTTCTGTCCAGTCTGCATCAAGGAACCAGCCGTCAGTGAAATGAGTGAACGGGAATCTCGGTGAATCAGGAAGCCTCATGAATTCCAGAGCTTTCTTCATCAGTTCTTCTGCAGGTATCTCTCTCATCTGGGCAAAATTCTCGCATCCCAAGAACTTCTGGAATTTGACGCCGATCTCTTCCTGTTCGGCTAGAGTATTGTTGGGTTTTGTTCCCCCGTCACGGATTCCTCCACCGGACATAACGATGACTCTGTTGAACAGTCCCACAGATCTCTTTGATACGAGATGTGCCAGTATACTTCCGGCTCCGGCTGACTGGCCGAATACAGTTACATTGTCAGGATCACCGCCGAACGCAGCGATATTTCTCTTGACCCACTGGAATGCAGCCCTCTGATCCAGGAACCCAAAGTTTCCGTTAGGTCCGTCAGGATTTTCTGCAGTAAGTTCAGGATGTGCGAGCCATGCAAAAACATTGAGCCTGTATGCGATAGAGACGAGTATGACTCCTCTTCTCGCTATCCTCTCACCGTCAAACTCCATCTCTGCAGTATATCCGTTGTTGAATGCTCCGCCATAGATCCAAATCATTACAGGGAGTTTCTCATCTGTCGATTTTGCGGGAGTCCATACGTTCAGATAGAGGCTGTCTTCACTTATCGGTATCTGAGGATCCACATGCCATTCTTTTGTGTAGATATCATCGGGGTTCAGACCGGGTGTCTCCTGCATAGAGATAGGAGCGAATCTTGAACAGTCTCTGACTCCCTCCCAGTTGGCAGCAGGCTGTGGAGCTTTCCAGCGAAGAGGTCCCACAGGAGGTGCTGCATAAGGGATTCCTTTGAATGCCGTTATTCTCGGATCTGCAGCAGGGATGCCAAGCAGTTTTCCGTTTTCTACAGTTACTTCTCTCAACATGATCTATATCTCTCCTTAAGGCAGAAGCCGGCCATCAGCAGATGACCGGCTGTTATTTCTGTTATCAGTCTTCCGGATAGAGTCCCTTCGGGATACGGGTTGTCATCCATTTCTTGATCTCGTCATCCGGATGTCCTATCGCAACGATGAATCCTCCGAGTTCCTGAGTTCCGGCGTTGCGTACATTGTGTCTCCAGATCTTGAGGCCGCAGTCATAGACCAGGAATTCGTACAGATCTTTGTAGAAGATGTCGAGTTCTGTCCATGTCATTCCGCCAAGGCCGTTCAGGCTGAGAACGATATCCTCTCCGGAAGCTACAGGCATATCATCCAGGAGGATCTTCGCGATCATCTGAGCGAGTTCACGGCTGCTGGGGAGCTTGATGCGGTTTCCGCTGGATTCACCGTGCATACCGATTCCCATCTCGATCTCATCTTCAGGCATATCACCCATGATCAAAAGGCCGGATGTGGGGTGAATAGCAGGTCTGATGCCAACACCGAAAGACCTCTGCCTGGAGTTGCATTTGTCGGCCATGCGCAGGATCTCCTGAACGCTTTCGCCGCACTCAGCCATGATTCCGGAGCAGTTCAGTCCGCCGCCCATTGAACGGCGCTCTTTTTCTCTCTCTTTAGGAGCAGATCCAACGTCATTATATCCGCTGTACTGATAGATCTCTGTCATACCGTGTGCTTCGCAGAGCTGCTTGCACAGAGTTGCGTTCAGAACGTCACCTGCATGGTGGGGGACGTTCATGAAAATCGGGCTGCCGTCATAGATCTCCTGAATACCGCGGAACAGCTGCATTGCAGAAGGAGCTGCAAAGATATCACCGCGAACCGAGCAGTCGGATCCGCCGGGTCTGCACATAACTCCTGGAGGTCCCTCATGTCCTGCTCCGCCGCCGCCGGCGAGCTTTACCAGTCCCTTCGGTTTTTTATACTTGTCAGTCCTGACAGTGATCCTTGTACCCGGCAATGTTCTGCTGTACTTGTCGGAATCAGGGAGAGCCATCAGTCTCGCGCCTTCCATAGACTCATCGACTATCGTGTCTATGTCATTATAGAGTTTTTTAATAAACAACGCCTTTTTCTCCTCTCTGTTCTAGTTGATTTTGACTAATAATACATTACCATAGAACGGCTTCCCATGGAACGGGTCCGGACAGATTTTTGTAGTGCTTGTTTTTTAGTGCAGCTACATCCTGACACTTTCGCTTTTTTATATATCCTTTTCGAGAAGCCGTATCTCTTTCAGAATCTGAATCGGTTTGTTTCATGCAGTCCTGTCTGGTCCAGTTCAAGCACCCTGTCACAGACTTCATTCAGATATTTTCTGTCATGTGAAACACTTATGACTGCTCCTTTATAATTTCTTATCGCATCACGAATCACAGGGCAGGACAGTGGACTGAAATTTCTGGTAGGCTCATCCAGAACGAGCACATTAGCATTCCTCAAGACCATATCCAGAAACAATATCTTGGCTTTCTGTCCTCCGGATAATTCTCCTATCTTCCCCGTCATTTCCGGTCTTGTAAATCTCATGCTTCCCATATATGTACGGGCTTTCGTCACTTCATCTTTTGAGTAATGTCTGGCGAGATACTCAACAGGCGAAAGATCATATTCCAGTACTTCTGAATAATCCTGCGGCATATATGCTGCCACGACATCTGTTCTGTCCTTAAGTTCATTCCAGATGATATCAAGCAAAGTCGATTTACCGGCACCGTTTTCCCCTGTTATTCCTACATGTTCCGGGCCAGAAAGGAAAAGATGCACATTCTGCGCCAGCAATTTATCGCCTGCGGTAACCTTATCCAGTTCAAGATCAATGACTGTTTTCCCTGCAGGTACGGTAACAGCAGGATCGAACTTGGTCAGTATAGCTGTTTCTGTCTCCGGAAACTCAACGAATTCATCTGCCTCTCTTTCGAGTCTTCTTCCAAGAGACAGCACGCTGTGCATCTTTTTCTTGAGAAGCCTGCCTCCTGACGGGTCTCCTCTGGAGACAGAGTTCTGATCATGTTCGACTTTGCTGTAGATCTGTCTCCAGCGTTCCATCTGCTTGTCATAGTCATCTCTCTGCTTCTGTGCGACCTGTCTCTGATGTTCAAAGCTCCCGGCCCGAAACTGCAGATATTCACTGTACGAACATCTTACGACAGTTATCCTTGAAGTAGTCTTGCCTCTTAACTGTTCCATATGGATTATGACGTTTGCGCTGTTCTCAATCAGTGTCTCATCGTGAGAAATGAACATGATCGGTATCCTGCTGGATCTTATGAATTCTTCCATCCATTCCAGCGCTTCTATATCGAGATCATTGGTAGGTTCATCCAGCAGCAGTACATCCGGGTCATCCATCAGGAGATATGCAAGGCGCAGTTTGACTTTTTCACCTCCTGAAAAAGATGACAGTTTCCTTTCTGAAAAGATCATCTCCAAAGGAATCCCCATCTGCTCCAGTGTCCTGACATGTGAATAGTACTCTTTGTCTGCAAAAAGATCCGATATCGCGGTATTCAGCATCTCATCAGATGCTGTCTGCGACAGATATCCCAATTTGCCGTCTTTCCTCAGTGTTCCCGTGCAATCACAGTATCCTTCGATCAGTTCCCTGTCATATATAAACTGCAGCAGCGTCGACTTGCCGTTGCCTTCCTCTCCGATGATCACAGCTTTATCTGAATCTGCAAGAGCGAAAGAAAAGCTTTCCACGAGCACTCTGTCAGCGCTTCTCATCTTTATAGTCACATTCTGAAGTTCAAGCATTCTAATGCTCCTTTCTGTAAACACAAAAAACTCCGTTTTCGATACCAGATCCCGGACATCGAAAATGGAGTCTCACAGTTTATGCAGAACGGCAGCCCATATCAGACAGCTCTTTATCTGCTTTGTGCGGTGATCCAAAACGACAGCATAACTGACCCGTTTTCACGGGCCAAGGGAAATGATATCGACCAATTGGATCACAGAATTCGCATTCCTACGCACCTCTCAAATATTCTTATCAGCAATATAACATAACTTATTAAATAAGTGAACATCTTCACTCTGTGCCTTCTCTCAGCATCGTTGCAAGGCCTGTGTATCTGAACATCTTCTTATCATTTCCGACCATCATCGCTATAAGTGCATCATTGCCGGTGATGATAAGAAGGTTTCTTGCTCTGGTTACAGCAGTATATAAGAGGTTCCTGTAACACAGTTTTCTGGGAGTATCACCTACAGCCAGTATGACCGCAGGGAACTCGCTTCCCTGGCTCTTGTGGACCGTTATCGCGTATGCCTGATCCAACTGTCTGGCTTGCTCAAAATCATACTGTGCAGTCCTGTCATCATATCTGACATCCATGATCCCGTTTCTGCGATCTATGCACTCGACCCGGCCTATATCACCGTTGAAGACACCGACTCCCTGTTCACCGTCTTCTTTTTTCCACTCGATATCATAATTATTTCTGGTCTGCATCACTTTATCGCCTTCACGGAAGATCACAGATCCTATCTTGACTTCGCTCTTCTCGGATGATGCAGGATTAAGCTGATCTCTGAGGCTCTCATTTAGTGTCCCTGTTCCTGACATCCCGAGCCTGGAAGGAGTGATAACCTGAATGTCCTCAAGAGGATCATATTTATAACTCTTAGGAAGCCGTCTCGATACAAGATCTGAAACGAGCTGAGGTACTTCATCCTTCTCTGCTGCAAGGAAGAAGAAATCTCTGTCACGCCTCTCAAGATCAGGAGCCTCGCCGTTAACTATGGCATGTGAGTTGACGACTATAAGGCTTTGGGCTGCCTGACGGAATATCTTTTCAAGCTCAATGGTGACACATGCCCCGCTGGAGATGATGTCTTTAAGTATATTCCCCTCTCCAACACTTGGCAGCTGATGATCATCACCGACCAGGACCAATCTGCACCAGGGTTTCAGCCCCTTCAGCAGATTACAGAACAGTAGATTGTCCACCATAGACATCTCATCAATGATAACGACATCATATTTAAGCGGTTTCTCTTCGTTGTGTACAAATCTTAATGATTCTCTGGAGCCGTATGCCACCTCAAGTAAGCGATGGATGGTCTTTGCCTCTTTCCCTGTAAGTTCTGTCATCCTTTTCGCAGCTCTTCCGGTAGGAGCGCAAAGAGCAACTCTGTCTCCCCGCTCTTCACAGAGAGACAAAATCGCATTCACAGTAGTGGTCTTGCCTGTTCCTGGGCCGCCCGTGATAACCACGACACCCGATGACAAAGCTTGAACTATTGCTTCCCGCTGAAGAGGCTCATATTCGATTCCTATTCTTTCCTGGAATCTGTCTATCCTGTTCTCGACATCATCACGTTCGGTGTATCTTGTCTTCGCCAGGTCTCTCAGTCTTTGGGCGATATACTTCTCAGCTTCGTATTCATCTCTGAGGAAAGTCATCTCACCGATATCTGTATTTAGCAGACAGAATACTCCTTCTTCTGCGCTTCTGTACAGTTCGATCTCCACATCGTCTCTGTTTACTGATATGAAATTAGCCGTAATATCTATCAGTTTCTCAGTAGGCAAACATGTATGCCCGTTCGCGAGATTATGCCTGAGAGTATTGACTATTGCGGCTCTGATACGTCTGAAGTCCGCTTCGGGAATATTGAAATTTTCAGCAAGCGCATCCGCTTCCGCAAAGTCCTTATAAACAGGATATTCACACAGCATGTAGGGATTATCCCTGATTATTTCAGAGGCGTCATGCCCGAACACCTTGTAGAGCTGCAGTGAATCCCCGGTGCTGAGTCCCATGCCTCCGAGGTTCCTGATCGTATCAGTAAGGCCGAATACTTTGGAGACTTCACTGCTTATCTCCTGGGCTTTTTTCTTTGTGATGCCTTTTATGTTTTCAAGGCTTTCCGGGTCATTGGCCATTACTTCAAGCGTGTTGTCACCAAAGTTTTCAACGAGCCGTCTTGCTATGGTCTGTCCTATTCCGGGTATCGCTTTGCTTGAGAGATATTTGAGTATTGCTGCAGCCTTTGTCGGCAGTGTGATCTCACATCCGTCACATCTGAACTGGTTTCCGTATGTCGGGTGATTAACAAAATTACCGTAAGCGACCACTTCCTCACCTGCAGAGATGCCGGCGAGCTCACCTACCAGCGTGATCAGTTCTCCTTCGCAGTCTATTTCTATGACTGCGTAGTCGGAATCACTGCTTCTGTATATCACGTCTTCTACCGTTCCCCGGATGACGATCTTTTCTTCCTGTTCTGCAGCCACCTGCTCACCTCTTCTGAATCTTTCACCGATAGTATACCACTGACAAACTAGCTTTAGCCTTATTATCCATAAGCATGAAATGAGTCCGGGCGTTTTCGCTCGGACTCAACCAGTCTTTGTATTTATTGATCAGCCTCTGTCTCCAAGAACTGGTATCACAGAAGAATCGCTTACTACTTCCGGAAGCTTTCCGTCCCATTTCTGGATGTAGTAGTATTCGATAAGATTGTCAGAGAAGGAAGCGCTGAGTATCTCGTTGGATTCAGCTTCCATTCTGGCTACTTCAAGGTCTGATTCAGCTTTGAGGACAGCGCGTTTTGCTTCTGCTTCTGCTTCGAGAGTAAGCTGTTCCTGCTCGATGGCAGCTTTGAGCTTCTGCTGCTCTGCGACCTGCTTTGCTTCGACTGCATCAGTGAATGCATCTGTAAAGTCAAGGTCCTCAATGGATACATTGATTATCTTTACGCCGAACGGCCTCATATCGCTGGACAGATCGACCATGATCTTGTCAGACAGGACGTTTCTGTTTGAAATAAGGCTCTCTGCAGTGTACTGAGAAAAGCAGGCTTTTGTACATTCAAGGATCCTTGGATATACGATATTTTCGTAGTAGCTGCGTCCTACTGTCTTATACAGCTCCTGAGCTGTCTCTTTATCGATGCTGTAGTTGACGCTCATCGTCACATCTACCTGCTGTATGTCAGATGAGAAACAGGCAGTCTCCAGAGAAGCTCTCTGTGTACGGTTGTCCATCTTTACGATGCTGTACCAGGGTGCAACCAGATGCAGACCTGCTTCAAGAGTCTTATCAGTGACCTCTCCGAATACAGTCACGACACCGGTATATCCTGTCGGGATCATTACTACACAGCCCATAAGGCAAACCAGGATACCTAGCGCTGCAAGAGCTTTCCATTTGCCCTTCATGAAGATCAAGAGTGCAGCCGCTATAGCTATTCCTGCGAAAAAGAATACCATTATCTATTTCCTCCAATATCTCAATCATTATTCTCATTATTTTGCGGAGCGTGACGCTGTGACAGCGAAGACATCTCCTGATCATCCATGACACAGTCTATTGCCAACATCATGCAGACTGCGAGCACTTCATTATCTGGATCCGGTACATTCAGCTCAAAGCAATCGCCGAAAGTCAGCCATTTCTTGCTTATAGACGCTACCTTATTCCTGCGTCCGTCATACATACTGTATCTATGCTGCAGGAAGTCTCCTTCCACTCTCCAGTTAGAGTCTCTGATCACATAGGAGGGGCGGAAGAGTGTCAGTCTTTTCGCGATACTGGCTGCCTTGCGGCCTCCTATGAATATATCATACGTCGGAAGCAGCTTGATGATCCTGCCTCTGAGGACCGCGACTTCTCTTCCTGTATTGTCATATACATGCAGTTTTTTGGTTAGAGAGAATATCTCACCTTTAACTGTGTAACAGACTCTGCCGTTGCTGTCCAGAATACTGAAAACGGTTCGGAAGGAGAAATATTTTTGTCTTGCATACAGTCTCATTCCAATAACCTCCTTTTGATCTATGTCACCGGTTCTGCCTCGGTTCATATACAGTATACATTTCGGTTAAACATTCTTCGAGTGCGAAACACTGCAATTAGACCCGTTTATTCTGTGTGTTTCTGCAAAATAGAAACAATTCGCCGGATTATATCTCCGGCGAACTGCTAATAATATATTCACTGTTAACTGTTCTCTTCAGCTTTGCTTAAGGCATTTCTCAAAGGCAGGAACAGAAGGAATGTGACCACCGCGTTGATCCCGGCTTTAAGTAGGTTGAAAGGAAGGATGATCGGCACGATCATTCCCGCTACCGCTGATATGGACATTCCTGTATACAAAGGGGTCAGAAGAAGGTTCATTCCACACATGAGCACTGTCATGGCCAATGCACCCAATACAAGTCCTAATACAAGTGATTTGATATCCTTCTTTTTCCTGTAGATCAGAGATGCAACTATGCAGAAGGCACTGGTAGCAACAAAATGCATGATGATTCCTATCAATCTTCCTTCAGCACTGACGGTAAGTCCCTGGATGACGCTCACTATGAAAGTGACAGCGACACCTGCTGCAGGCCCATAAAGAAATGCTGACAGTAATATCGGAATGTCTGCAGGATCATAGACCAAAAAACTTGCCGCCGGAAAAAGCGGGAAATGGATCAGCGAAGCCAGCACCACTGAAACAGCTGCCAGCATTCCCAACCGTGTTATAGTTTTTACTCTCTCGTTACTCATTGTTTATTCTTTTCCTCCAATAAAAAACGTCCCGTTTCAGGGACGCAAAACGAGCAGTATGCCGTTTCTTCCATCCGGACTATACCGTCGGCCACGGAATTCCACCGTGTCAGACGCGCTATATGCGCGTGTCGCGAGCTATTATCGCCGGTAGGGAATCACACCCAACCCTGAAACTGTATCTATTATATACTTCCTGTTATATCTGTCAATTCTTCCTATAAAAGGCTCCAGCATACTTGATTAATTATTTGTCAGTTTAATACTGATTGTATAATCTTCTGTCACAAAAAATGGCTCCCTATACAGGGAGCCATTAATCATTCGGTTGTGACTGTTAGTCGATACGATTACTCGTTGATCTTGATAACAACACCGGATCCGACTGTACGTCCACCTTCACGGATAGCGAAGCGGAGTCCCTCTTCGATAGCGATGGGGGTCAGAAGTTCAACGTCCATCTCAACGTTGTCTCCGGGCATGCACATCTCAACACCTTCAGGAAGGGTGATGATGCCGGTGACGTCGGTTGTACGGAAGAAGAACTGAGGACGATAGTTGTTGAAGAACGGGGTATGACGGCCGCCTTCATCCTTCTTCAGAACGTAGACCTGTCCCCTGAACTTCTTGTGGGGGTTGATGGAGCCGGGTTTGCAGAGAACCTGTCCGCGCTCGACTTCACTGCGCTGAACACCACGGAGCAGAGCACCGATGTTGTCGCCGCTCTCAGCATAGTCAAGGGTCTTGCGGAACATCTCAAGTCCGGTAACGACTGTGCTGCGCTTCTCATCCTGCAGACCGACGATCTCGGCGGGGTCGTTCAGGTTGATCTTACCACGCTCAACACGGCCGGTAACAACTGTACCACGTCCGGAGATGGTCATTGTATCCTCGATGGGCATGAGGAAGGGCTTCTCATCATCACGGGCAGGTGTAGGAATATATGTGTCAACAGCGTCCATCAGCTCATGGATGCAAGCATACTCAGGAGCATTGGGGTCGTTGCTGGCGCTCTCAAGAGCAGCAAGGGCGCTTCCCTTTATGATCGGGATATCGTCGCCGGGGAAATCATAGCTGGAGAGCAGCTCACGGATTTCCATCTCAACGAGGTCGATCAGTTCGGGATCGTCGACCTGGTCGGTCTTGTTCATGAATACTACGATGTAAGGAACGCCAACCTGACGGGCGAGCAGGATGTGCTCACGGGTCTGGGGCATCGGGCCGTCTGCAGCAGAGACGACGAGGATTGCGCCGTCCATCTGAGCAGCACCGGTGATCATGTTCT
>JAFRAJ010000057.1 GCA_017405465.1 Oscillospiraceae bacterium | reverse complement strand
GCTATGGAAGTGTATAAGTAAATCGTTGATTTCATTATAACTGTTATTATCAGGCCTGCAATGGTAGGCTTTGTTGAGGTTGCTCTTTTTTAACTTGATCTTTATAAATAACTGCTTGACAAAACATTAGCAAGATTTAGCTATGCTCGGACAACGCGGCGTTTGTTCTATTGGCTCATCCCGGCACTTCACACATAGTTGATTCTCGTTCTAATATATCTTTCATCCATTGACGAACAGAAACGTCATCCGCTTCATCAACAGTTACCGTGTGTTTGTTATCAACCCACTTCATATCGATCCCCCAGAATGCAATTATCAACGCATACAGATACGGGAACGCCTCTTTCTGTTCCGCTGTGAATGAACGGATCTGCTGATATCCTTCTAAGAAAGATTTAAAAATGATCTCTTCCTGATGTCCGTCCAGTTCTTCCGGATAATCCATCAGCCGAGATTCGAAAACAGCCTGCATTACGGCATCAAAGAAAAAACTGTTGTCACCGCATCGATTGAAATCGAATACTCCCATCCTCCCATCTTCTGTCCGGTACAGATTACAGTCGCTGATGTCTCCCTGAACGGCATATCGCTTTTCTTTTCCAAAAGGAGCGATGTGTGAAATAAGTTCTTCATGTTTCTTGACAATGCTGTAATACAAATCGCTGTCGATCCCAAGCAGTCTCTCTTTTTTCTTCTCAAATGATTCGTAGAAGAAAAGATCGTTTGGCGCCAGCGGATCAAAAAGCACCTCGCAGTTCACATGGAAGTCATTTGCTTCAGCAGTATTGTGCATCCTTGCGAGCAGTTCACCGGTATCTTTAGCGGTTTGCGGATCAACCGTCTTTATCTCTCCGTCCTTAAACTCCTCCACGGTAACGACAACATCGTATCCATTGATGGAATACATACGTGCGAATGATCCATCAGAAACATATGCCTTCGGAGTCTCAATGCCATGCTCGTATAGCATAGCAGCAAAACGGCACTGCTCCTCGATCACGTCCTGCGGAGCATCTTCCTCGTTCTTGAATCGAATTACCAAAGAATGACCGTCCTCTAATCTTCCTTTCACGATGAGTCTCACCTGTTTGGATGTCGGATCGTTTTCTTCGTAATGGTAACGCTGTAATTCTGTGAAAGAAGAACACTCAGCATTGATATGATAATCCCTAAGGATAGTTCTGATGTCGTCAATGGTAACTGTAAACATAATGATTATTCTCCGAAAAACTCTAAATTGTCGATGTGTCCGACTCCAGACATGCGCCTACTATAACATAGGTTTTTGAATTTGTGTGACAATTTCCATAAGAAATCGGCTCATGAGCTGATCAAGGCGATCTATATCGGAGTTCCTGATAAAAGCATGGAAAAAGCTGTCAGAGCATACATGTCGATATGATCTGACAAGGTTCATTTTTCTGAGTGAATCGATGGAACATGGAATGGCATGATCCGAAGATCATGCCATTCCCTGAATACTGTAAAATGTCCTATTACCCCGGGCTCATTCGGAAGCATCTTTTGCAGCTCAGTATTGATAATACGTTTAGTTATATTATACCGTGTTATATACTATTTGTAGTCTTTCAACTCTCACTCTACTATAGCCTGTTCAGTCTCAGTTATAGCAAACATGATGAGGAAAAGAGTCTCAAGATCTCCGGAAGGCGACCAGCAGCGATAGTACATCTTACCGTACGGGATGACAACCTTATGTTTCGCTTCCTCATCCTCATGCAGATAGATGCTGGCAGTTTCTATCCTCGCAAATGGCTCTCCGTCTTTAAGTACATTGTACATGACCCGCGGCAATTTGCTGAGTATGTCAGTTGTGATGCGCACTCCTCTTCCGTGCAGCAGGTCCCAGATATTCCTGCCATCGAACTTGAACCAGGAATTCACCGAGAAGAACTCATCATTATAGGACTGGGTCATCGTATGGCCGACTTCATGCTCATTGACAGCTCCTGTCGTATGATCAGTGAATTCGAATGTACGGTCGCCGATAATGGAGTTCCTGAGCATCTTGCCCTCAAAGAGGATCTTTCTTTCAGCGTCTTCAATAAGATATCCGGGTTTGAGTGAATTTCCGTCAAAACGGAAATAGTACTCTGTGACTCCGGGTGTATCCTTAAGGCTGCTCAGGTCCGCAACGGGTTCCGCATTCTCAGGAACGTTCTTATCAAGAGCGCTGCTCTTTCTGAAGGCAATAACGGTCTTGTATGTCCCGTATGCAGCTGCGGCGATACCGAGAGCTATCTCGGCGATCCCAATGACAGGGCTGTTTTTGCCGTTCGTGATCTTCTCCGGATCCGCCGGATCATAATATACTTCTATGTCATCTCCGACACTTGCAGGTCTAAGAAGATCATAGAACGTTCCCTCATACTGCTTTCCGTCAACTGTATAAGTGAACGTCACGTCATATTCGGTATCCTTGTCTCCTTCTTCCTCGACCACAGAAGTGACTTTTCCGGTGGTGACCAGGAAGTGCCTGGTGTTGAACATGAGAGTTATGACGCCGAAGATGATCAGTATGATCCCGACCGGTACCAGCACTCTGGCCGGCCCCGAATTTCTCATAATTCTCGCGAACTTTGTCTGAAGATTCATTTTACATACCCTCTTTCAGTTATTAAAAACTCAAGCACTATTCTACATAGATCAGTGCACTTTGCACATTTTTCAGAAGATTTGTTTCAAAACAGTCCGGGATAAGGTTCCTCACGCTTGTCGATTATATCTGTCACCTGTCCGACGAATATCCAGTGGGGCTGCCATTCTCCGTTCTCATCGACGGGATATGCCTTGGGATTATTTATGTAATAATCTATCACTGACGGGTCAAGTCCTTCTTTCTCGAACTGACCCTGATAGAGCTTTCTGCAGACTATCGTCAGTTCTGCTTCTTCATAGGATACTCCGCCGCCTGCTGCGAACGGAGTGAGTCCGGAAGCCTTCACCTTGTCCGTATCGCGTCCCGATATCCTGCCCATCACGCTGAGAGCTTTCCTGTATTCTTCCGGATAGAAGCTCACTGTGAACGTGTCTCCGCTCCTCATAAATCCGCATGTATAGCGGTCTGGATGGATATATACCGTGACCATGCTGCCGTTTCCTGCAGCGCCGGTCCACAGTGTACCAAGACTGCCCCATCCCACGGTGCATGAGTTGAAATGCTCAATGTCACCGCCGGTAACGAGAGCCCATTTGTCTCTGAACAGATCGAACGTGCTGTATCTGTTTTCTTCTGCTTTGCTCATTTCGTTCTCCTTTTAGGTTCCGGCAGTTCGTCGTACATCGCGTTGAACAGTTCCTCAAGAAAATGCCGGTCGTCGATCTCTTCCACGAGCAGCATCCCGCTGCCGCCTTCATATGGGATCTCAGTCACCGCATCAGGCATCATAGCCAGCGCGGAAGGGGTCTTTTTTACCAGGAATCTGTCGTCGTATATCCCTCCGGGTATCCTTCCCTTGTAATAAATGACATACTCTCCCATCATTGCTCGCCAGGAGATACCGTCCAGTCCGGACAGCTGTTCCAAAACATATTCAAGGTATCCTCTGCTTGATGCCATACGAAGGCTCCTTATATTACGCTGCGGAACACGTCCACCGCTTCCTGCGGCAGCTCAATGATCTCCTCGGCTACGTCTTCCTTCAGCTGGAAGAATCCCATCGGGCTCGAGAAGTCGTATGCCTTGCGGAAATCACTTTTCGGCATCTTCCCGGTAACAGTCTTAGTGATGACCAGCGCTGTGAGATAGTCCCCTGCAGGAGATGCGTGTTCACCGTCTCTCCAATAGAGATCAAGGTCCGTCAGTTCTCTCGCTTTCTCCCAGGCTTCTCCTATAGGTGCCAGCAACGCTCCGGTCTCTTCCGTGATAAGATGGTATCTTCTGTTCATCTCAGCCTGATGCTCAGGCATCGCTTTCTCGCACCATGTCTCAAAGACAACGGGAACTGTCCCTGCTTTTCTGCAAAGAGATACGATCTTCCTGACATTCTCGTATGTCTCCTGTTCGTCCGTCATGGGATGAGCGACTTCCTGCATCACGCAGTAGTCGAATCCGCCATGGAGGATGTTATACCTTACAGCGAATCTCTCCTCACTCATGTGCCATTTGAGCGACCTTCCGCCGTATGCCAGCATGACGGTCTCACATCTCTCTCCTGTCACTTCTGTCACCATATCCCTGACAAGGCTCGGCATATCGTTCATGAATGTATGGCTGTTTCCGATGAATAGTATCTTCATAGTCTTTTCCCTCTTATCTATTTTCTTCCATTATAACTGATTGTGAAAGGGACCGGACCTGTGCAGGTCCGGTCCTAACTGTCTATAAGATCTCTTTATCCTCAATAAAACATATCGAAACCGTTCTCGAGGCTGCTGATATATGTTCTGCCGCCTTCATAGAGCGCCGGGAGCATGTAGTCTCTATTGTATCTCACTACAGGAATGCGGTCGAATGCGCGCATACCCATGTGTTTGATGCCTCTCTCCAGCTGTGTAAGGCATTCCAGCGTCCCGTTCCCGGTCCCTCCTGCACACGCTATGAGCACGCACCTCTTCTCTGCGAGAGAACGGTTGCAGAACGCATCACATCTGCGGAGCCTGTCTAAGAACGCCTTGAAACATTCTGTCATATCGGACCAGTAGACCGCACTGATCCATACTATCCCGTCAGCTTCCTTGAGCTGGTCATAGATCTCTGCGAAATCGTCCTTGATTATACAGGTCCCTTCATTTCTGCAGGTACCCCATCCGTTTCCGCATGCGCGGCAATGCTCTATCTTCCTGCGGTTCAGATGTATCTCCTGCACCTCAGCTCCTGCGTCGGTACAGCCCTTCACGAACTGATCCTTAGCCGAAGCTGTCAGTCCGTCTGTATTCGGGCTGGACCATACTACTGCTATCTTCTTCATGGTGTTTTCTCCGGCCTTTCAGATAAAGCTTACGACTTCTTCGAAGTCTTTTCTGGGTCTCACCGCGGGTTCCTCTGCGCGCTTGCCTATTGCGATAACTGAGAGGATCTCCTCATTGTCAGGAATGCAGATCTTTTCTCTGATAGCTGCCGAATCGCGCATTCCCATGATCAGAGTGTCATATCCCAGATCCTTAGCCGCGAGGATCAGGAAAGCGTCATGAAGTCCCAGGTCGTAGGCTCCCCAGCCGTTTCCGATCTCGTTGGCCGGTGTGCCGTCCCTGAATCCGACGATATCCTTTACGAAAGTCGTTACGACCAGTACTGCGTTGGTGGAGTTCTTCTGGTTGCCTTCCGGAAGAGCTGCTGCGCGAAGTTCTTCCAGTGTTTCCGGAGTTTCCACCGCATAGCACTTGGATGTCTGTCTGTTTCCCCATGACGGAGCTCTCTGAGCTGCTCTGAGTATAGTCTCCAGATCCTCATGGGTTATGCCGCTCTCATATTTCCTTACGCTGCGGCGCTCATCTATAAGTTGTTTGAATTCCATAGTATTTCTCCTCTTTCTACCTGAAAGGTTCACAAGCTCATCTTAACTGCTTTGAGACGTCTTCTATCTGGTGGGGATGATCTCCAGCCAGTATCCGTCCGGGTCCATGATGAAGTAGATTCCCATGGCCGGATTCTCGAAGCAGATGCATCCCATCTCCTCATGCAGCTTGTGAGCTGCTTCGAAGTCGTCTACACGGAACGCCAGATGAAATTCCTCTTCTCCGATATCGTATTTCTGCGGGTGGTCTTTAAGCCAGGTGAGTTCCAGTTCGAACTCGCTGTTCTCGTTTCCTACGAATACGATGATAAAGGAACCGTCTTTCGCGACATTGCGGCGCTTTTCAGTCAGCCCAAGCGCCTTCTTATAGAATTCCAGTGACTTGTCGAGATCGGCTACATTGTAGTTCTCGTGGATCATTTTGAATTGCATTGTCTTTTCTCCTTAATCGATTTCCCAGTTTGTTTCTGATGCGGTATCCAGCATTACAGTTCCCTCAGGAAGCGCTCCGGGGATGGCTCTGAATCTTTCGATGACGGTCCTGTCGTTCCAGAAGTGCATAGGCAGGACGTAACGCGGATGACATACCGAGAGGAACAGCTGCATTCCCTTCGCATAGTTGTCTTCCAGACGATCATCCAAAACTGCGAAGGCAACATCTATCGGTGTCCCTTCCAGCTTTCCGATCTCTCGGCGGAACACTGTCGCCTGTTCGTCCAGCCACTCCTGATCCTCTCCCGGCCAGTCCCACCAGTGAAGGTCTCCGGCATGGTACAGGTTCTTTTCACCTGTCATGACCAGGAACGCGACACCTTCGTCTGTTGACCGCAGAGTCGAGACAGTTCCCAGTCCCTCGATATCATACGTCATATCTGCTTCAAGATACCTGACCCTGAAATCCTGCGGTACGGAAGGATCTCCCTCTATATCGAATGACAGCAGATACTCGGTATCCTCATGAAGATCTCTCACCGAGAAGATCTCGGGATTGAAATGATCTCTGTGCGCATGGCTTGCAAACACGAAGAGACGCTTGTCTTCCGTTCTCTCGCTTATGAATGTGAGATCGCCGCGGAAATAGTCGAACAGCAGCATGACTCTGTCAGTTTCAACAAAAAATCCGCTGTGTCCGAGATAATCGATCCTGACAGACATTCCCGTCCTTCCTTTCTGCAGGCGCTCTCTTCTTCCCTGCTGAATACGTTTTTTCTTCTTATTCAATTATACAGTACGGCACCAAAAAACAGGACCTTGCGGTCCTGTCTCAAAGTGTCATTTTTCTTTTGCGATTATCAGTGAGAAATAACCGGCAGCATCGGGTATCTCATCCGCACTGCGGTACACTTTTTCGTCCTCCATCCCGCAGTTCTCCACAGCGGACGCATCTCTCCCGCTGTCTTTCAGCAGTTCCCTGACCTCCGCCATATGACGGCCTGTTTTCATCAGCACATATGTCCCGGGCTGATCAATGGGGGTTTGAGTCCTGTGAGCGGCAGGCAGGATATGCAGCGGTTCGTCCCATTCTGCAAGAGGGATCCCAAGTCTCGCAGCGGCAGCGCAGAAAGAAGTCACTCCAGGCACCGTCTCCACCGTATATCCGTCTCCTTCCAGTATCTTCCTCAGATACCCGAAGGTACTGTAGACCGACGGATCTCCTTCCGTTAAAAATACTGCGTTCTTCCCCATATCCAGATATTCTTCCAGCTTATCTGCCGCTTTCCGGTGTTCCTCTTCTATGACTTCACGATCGTTGACCATAGGCATGTATACTGCGACAAGTTCTTTGTCTTCCAGTCCTCCTGCAGCGGCATCTGCGATCCTGTAGGCGACCGATTCTTCCGCCTTTCTTCCGGGGACGGCTATCACCTTCGCTTCACGGATAAGTCTGAGGGCTTTGACGGTAATCAGTTCAGGGTCTCCGGGACCGACTCCGACTCCGTACGCGATTCCTTTCATGTAAAGAATCCTCCATGTTTCTGTTGTTGGTGAGATGCTCCTCCTCAGGAGGACAGTAAAAAAAGAGGAAAACTACAGAAGATCCGAGCAGCCTTCCCAAGCTGTTTCGGATCTTCCGGTATATGGTGGAGGTGAGGAGAATCGAACTCCTGTCCGAAAATCTGTCCGCACAGGTATCTCCGGGCGCAGTCCGCCTATTGAGATTCCCTTTCCCGGCGCGGACGAACGCGCTCCGAGTCCGGTAGCTTCATGCTTTACATGGCAGGTCTCAAAGCTTTGACCTGCTCACGTTCACCGCATCATTCTACGCCGGGATAAGCTATGCGGTCTCACAGACCCCGACGAGCGGCATTAAGCCGCTGCTGCAACTAGTTCGTTGTCAGTTATTTTTTGTGAGGCTTTTATAGCGGTTCCTCACCGCTGCCCGCTGCCCATGTTTCGAAATCCCCGTCGAAACCATTGCACCCCCGGGTTATCTGTCTCTGAGTTTCTCCGGCTCGCCGTAATCGACACCGTAGGTATCGACTCTGATAGTATCTATCTCCTGCGGCTCAAGAGGCTTATCGCTGTAGTTTCTCCTGACCTGGGAGATCGCGATGGCGGCCTCCACATTGTCAGTGATCTTTCCGAATGCCGCGTAAGCTCCGTCTAGATGAGGAGCATCATCCACCATGATGAAGAACTGGCTTCCCGCTGAATCGGGATGCTGAGCCCTGGCCATAGAGAGGACGCCTGTCGTGTGCCTGAGATCATTGCCAGCGAATCCGTTGGCTGCAAATTCGCCTTTGATACAGTAACCGGGTCCTCCGACGCCGATGCCCTGAGGATCTCCGCCCTGGATCATGAATCCAGGGATGACCCTGTGGAAGATCAGTCCGTCATAGAATCCGCTGTTCGCAAGACTGACGAAGTTTGCTACTGTCTGTGGAGCGATCTCAGGATACAGTTCTCCTGTCATCACTTCTCCGGATCTCATGGTAATGGTCACTTTCGGTAATGCCATCTTGTATATACTCCTATCCTCTGACTTTCATCGCCCTGTCGGCTTCGCGGTTCATCTCCCGCGCTGCCTCAGCGGCGCGCTTGTCGTAATTCTTCTTGCCTCTGCACAGGCCAAGCTGTACCTTTACGTTGCTCCCCTTGAAATAGAGGGACAGCGGCACCAGAGTCAGCCCGTCCTGTTTGATCCTGTAATGGAGCTTTATTATCTCCTTCTTATGCATCAGGAGCCTTCTGGTCCTGAGCGGATCCTTGTTGAAAATGTTTCCCTTGGTATAGGGACTGATATGCATCCCGTATACCATGAGCTCGCCGTTATCCACCCTGCAGTAGCAGTCCTTGAGGTTGACTCCGCCTTCCCGGATGGATTTGACTTCCGTTCCCGCAAGCTCGATGCCTGCTTCATAGCTCTCGAGGACGAAATAATCGTGGCGCGCTTTTCTGTTGTCAGCTATAGTCCTGTTTCCCGTCTTCTTCTTGTCTGCCACTTTTCCGTCCTCCTTTCCTTTAGATCTCGCTCCTCCCCTGAAGGGCTTTGTAGAGCGTCATCTCGTCAGCGTACTCCAGGTTCCCTCCGACAGGCACTCCTGTCGCAAGCCTCGTCACTTTGACGCCAAGCGGCTTTATGAGTTTCGAGATGTATACCGCTGTGGATTCTCCTTCCACAGTGGGGTTCGTCGCCATTATGACTTCCTTGACCGTATCGTCAGAGAGCCTTGTGATCAGCTGTCTAATATAGAGCTGATCCGGCCCCACTCCGTCCAGAGGACTGATAAGTCCGTGGAGCACATGATAGAGTCCGTTGTATTCGTGAGTCCTCTCTATTGAGTTCACGTCCCTGGGATTCTCCACCACACAGATCACGCTGCGGTCTCTCTTCTCATCGTCGCAGACCGGACATTTGTCGCTGTCCGTGAGATTGTGACACACGGGACACTGATGTATGTTCTTCCTGGCTTCTGCGATGACTTCCGAAAACTCCAGCGCCTGGTCTTCCGGCATATCCAGCAGGAAATATGCGAATCTGGAAGCGGATTTTCTTCCTACTCCCGGAAGAGAAGCGAAACAGTCTATCAGTCTCTCAAGTGTCGGTATGGTGCCTGCCATGCTGTTACCTCAGACCGGGGATCTCGAGTCCTCCGGTGATCCCGCCCATCCTGGTCTCATAGTCTCTGGAAGCCTCTTCTATGGCTGCGTTGACTGCAGCGGCCACGAGGTCTCCAAGCATCTCTGTATCCTCAGGATCCACTACTTCCGGCTTGATGTTCACGGAGATGACCTTGTGTGCTCCGTTGACTGTGGCTTCCACCATTCCGCCGCCTGCGGCAGCGGTGTATTCCTTCTCGGAAAGCTCCGCCTGGGCAGCCTCCATCTCAGCCTGCATCTGGTTCAGCTTCTCCAGCATCTGGTTGCGGCTCTGTTTTCCGTATCCGTCAGGTACTCTGGCTTTCATTTTATGATCTCCTCTCGACTTCGACGCCGGCCTCTTCCGCCATTCTCAGGAACTCCTCGAGTCCGTCGTCCTCATCTGTTTTTTTCTTCTGTGTATCTTCCTTCCAGGGTCCGACGGGAAGCCTGACCCCGGTGACTGAGGCTACTGCCTCCTTGATCACCGATCTGCTGTCCTCATTGTCCCTGATGAACTTGATGGCCATCGGATTGGCTTCTATGAGAAGGTGGGTCGCAGTGACATGGGCTCTTGACGATTTGAGCAAGGCCCCGAGAGTCCTGTTCCTGTCCTTTATGACCTGTACGCAGTCGTCCCATCCGTCCAGAAGCCCTTCTGAACTTCCGGAAGAGACCTTCTGCATCTGGGGCGTCGGCTCTTCCGGCACCGTCTCGTATGCTGCGGGAGGAGCTTCTTCTTCCGGAGGCGGGAGCTGCTCGGAAACATCTTCCGGGATCATTTTCTCTTCGGGTTCTTCCGCCTTCTCCTCTTTCTTCTGAACAGGTCTTTCTTCCCTCACCGCAGGTTTCGCCGCGGGAGCAGCTGACGGAGTCATCTTGGCGGCAGCCGCTTCAGCGGGGCTCTGTCTCTTTCCTCCCGCTCTTCCTCCGGCGAGAGTGATGACTGCAAGCTCCAGGGTGACTTCCCTGTCTATGGACGCCGACATCTTGTCAGATGCGGCACTGAGCACATCCAGACAGTCGAGCAGTTCGCTCTCTGTATAGTTGCTGCTCTCTTCTTCGTATCTCTTCTGCATGGAATCGGAGCAGTCCCTGAGGGTTATCCCTCCTACCCTCACCATAAGCAGATTCCTGTAATGTCTTATCAGCTCCGGCAGCAGTCTCACGGGATCCATGGAATTCATATAGAGTCCCGAGACGGTCTCCAGAGAGCCGGTGATGTCTCTGTCCTTTATCTTTCTGCTGAGGTCGAACAGATATTCCCTGTCTGTGACCCCTGCCAGTCTCTTGACCACGTCCTCGTCTACATTCGGATCCAGAGAAGCGCATGTATCGAGCAGAGACAGCGCGTCCCTCAGCGCTCCGTCTGCGAGTCTCGCTATGAGTGCTGCAGCCTCGTCCGTGATATTGATGTCCTCCTGAGAGGCGACATACTTCACTCTTTCGGCTATGAGATCTTCAGGTATGCGCTTGAAATCGAATCTCTGACATCTGGAAAGGATGGTCGCCGGCACCTTCTGGACCTCAGTGGTCGCCAGTATGAACATGACGTGCTGCGGAGGCTCCTCAAGAGTCTTCAGCAGCGCGTTGAAGGCCTGCATCGTCAGCATGTGGACCTCGTCCACTATATAGACTCTCATCCTGCAGACCGCAGGCGTGTAGGAAGTCTCGTCGAGGAGATCCCTGACGTCATCCACCCTGTTGTTGGAAGCGGCGTCTATCTCGGTGACATCCAGTATGGAACCGTTGTCTATTCCCCTGCAGATCTCGCACTCACCGCAGGGCTCACCGTCCTTAGTATTGGGACAGTTTACTGCCTTTGCCAGCATTCTGGCAAGAGTAGTCTTGCCCGTTCCCCTTACTCCGGTAAACAGGTAGGCATGTCCCGTGCGTCCCGCGGCGACCTGGTTGCGGAGGGCAGCTATTATGTCCTCCTGACCTACGACGTCGCTGAACTTTGTAGGACGGTATTTTCTGTAAAGCGCCAGTTTCATTCAGACTAGAACTCCTGCCAAAACCGGACGGAAGAAAGACAGGCAAAGTTGACTGCGTCGCACGCGACGCAAGCTTAAGGCTGCTGCGTTCCCGCCCTGACCTGGTTCGCAGGTTCGCATCGCGCAGGCTCTGCCCATCTTTCCGCCGTCCGGAAAGCTTATTACATATTATATTAGCGGTGTCCCGATTATTCAAGGCGCAGACCTTTACACGTTTTTCCCACGCTGTATCAGTGCCCACAGAAGACATGTCAGAGCAGCTCCGGCGATCCAGAAGACGAGGAATATAAGAAGGACACCTGCCACTATCGCTCTGCCGTTGATGATGCCTCCGTCATTCCCGATTATTATACCGACCCTTGCCAGTAGTGCTGTAACGGCGATTGCAATAAAAATATATACCGGTATCAGCCTGAGCGCCTTCTTCTGTGTGAAGCGCAGCAGAACAAACTGCAGCAGAAATGCAGCCACTGCGCCTGCCAGAGCGATATTTATACTTATTGTATATTCTCATGTTATATTTACGTATCGTTATTTATCAGCCTGCGCTCCATGAGGATACAGTCGCAGACCTCTCCTTCATGGACCTCATGACCGGGAAGTTCTCCTATCTGACTGAATCCGGCCTTGTGGTACATATGGATCGCCCTTGGATTGTTCTTCCTCGGGTCCAGGATCACCGCTTCCGCGCCGAGACTGTCTCTCAGCCAGCGGCAGAGAGCTTCCATCGCGGCAGTTCCGATACCTCTGTTCCAGTACTCCGGCACTCCGATGAACATGTCCGCTGCATAGACTTTTGACAGGTCTGATGAATAACTGTATTCCTCCCTGATCTCGTCATCTGCGAAGAATATCTGGATGTACCCCAGCGGCCTGCCTCCGTATTCTATTATCATCCTGTAGCTGTCGGGAGGGAGCGGATCCCAGTAGTTCTCTCTTAAGGAGCCTTCATCGTAATGGACGTCTCTCCCGTCATAGTACATGAGGACCTCGGGATCGGTAAGCCACGTCAGCAGGACGCCGAGATCCTCTTCCGTCATCTCCCTTATGCTTATCTGTTCAGACAGCGCCGTCATAGGACTCTCCCCTAAAAAACAGGTGCGGTTTCATTATGAGACCGCACCATACGTTACAACTCAGATTTTATTTGATGATCTCGACTTCCGGAGTTCCGGAGATGCCTGCAGCGTTTCCTTCGTCGGTGTCGACATGCATCGCGGGAGCATAGCTGTCGGATACCCTGACTACGACGTCCCCGAATATCAGGGAGCGCTCAGGAGTGTTGACCTTGGCGCATACTATCTGCTTGTCCTCGAGACCGAATTCTGCTGCGGTCTTGGTGTCGAGGTGGATGTGTCTCTTGGCAACGATGACGCCCTTCTCAAGATCGACTTCGCCGGCGGGTCCGACGAGCTTGCATCCGGGTGTTCCTTCCAGGTCGCCGCTCTCGCGTACGGGAGCGCTGATGCCGATGGAGCGCGCGTCTGTCGCGGAGATCTCTACCTGACTCTGCTTGCGGCAGGGTCCGAGGATTGAGACGTTCTCGAGTGAACGCTTGGGTCCGACGATGGTGACTCTCTCACCGGACGCGAACTGACCGGGCTGGGACAGTTCTTTTCTGACTGTCAGTTCATACCCCTCTCCGAAGAGCTTGTGCAGATCTTCTTCTGTGACATGGACGTGTCTTGCGGATGTTTCTATGATAACGCTTGCCATATTTTTTCTACCTCATTTGATTCGTTTAGTCTGTACCTCGATTGTACTATCTGGCGCAGTTCAGTTCAAGGAAAGAATCTCCCGCATTAAGGATCATCCGGCATATATCTGCCGCTCCGTCAGTCAGCAAGCGAGACATAAAGCGGAGTCGCTATTATGAAGCGCTCCGTTCCGTACTCATTGCGGCGCTCTTCTGAGGAGAGACATTTGGCGAGGAACTTGTATCCGGCGAACATTGACGGTCCGGTATTCCTCAGGATACCCAGTGTATCGATTATCTCGCTGGCGCTGATATCCTTCGCATCGACTCTGACTCCTTCTCCGTTTTCACTGATCCTGATGAAGGACTCGCTGTATCTGCTTTCCGGCAGCTCAAATTCTTTTCTGAATGCATTCAGAAAGTGGAGCAGCAGGGAATGAGTAGTCTCGTCACTTCCGCCTGTCTCCTCTCCGATCACGTTTTTCGCTGATCCGATCAGAAGGACCTTAGTCGTGATCCCGTTCCTCATGTCCTCACCAAGCCAGTATATGGCGTTTTTCGTATAGGTGAGAGTCCTCCAGTCCATCATGAGCGTATCTGTGATGTATGACGGGACCTCCTCGTCGAACGGACTGCCTGTCCTGCCGGAAAGAGCCTCCGTCACACGTTCCAGTTTCTGGAATCTGTTCACTTGACCGTCCTTTTTTCTCTTCCGCCTGAGTGAGAAGAAGCCGAGCTTGATCTCTCCTTCCGTCTCGGTCTCGTCATTGTTTCTGTACTCCTGCTCGTACAGCATGTCGATCTTGTTCTGCGACAGATATACCAGGTATTCCATATCTTTCCTCCGTATCGGTCCGTACGCCCGACAGTGTTTCCGCCAAGGTCCGCCTGCTCTCTTCCAACGGACATCGTAAGTTTATTATAGACTCATTCTTCGTTTGCGGACTACAGTCATGTTAACCTGTGGTATACTTTGCAAAAAAGATGAGGAGGGACGCTGTCATGACGCTTGATGAACTGAGAGAAAAAGTAAAGAACTGCAAGAACTGTCCCCTTTGCGATACGAGGATAAATGCCGTGTTCGGTTCCGGGAACGAGCACGCTGAGATAATGTTCGTGGGAGAAGCTCCCGGCAGGAACGAGGACGAGACCGGCGAGCCGTTCGTAGGCGCAGCCGGAAGGATGCTCAATGATTTCCTTACCGCGAGCGGACTCTCCAGGGAGGAAGTCTTCATCGGGAACATAGTGAAGTGCCGTCCTCCCCAGAACAGGGATCCGCTGCCGGCAGAGGAGGAGCGCTGCATCGGCTATCTGCTGGAACAGATACGGATCATCGATCCCAAGATCATAGTCTGCCTCGGAAGGATCGCCGCGAAGCAGCTCATTGACCGCGACTTCCAGGTCACCAAGCAGCACGGCGAGGTCTTCCGCAGGAACGGAAGACTGATAATGGCTACCTTCCATCCTGCAGCGCTGCTGCGCAACCCGGCATACAAGCCCGCTACGATGGACGATTTCTGTCTGCTGTACGATATCGCATACAACAGGCATTTCGAAGTAGATATACCGTGACCATGGCAGAAGATATACTTACAGTCCTCTACAGGGACTCTGATATCATATGCTGTGTCAAGGAGCCCGGGATCATCTCAGAAAGTCCCGGGATGCCAGACCTGATCCGCAGAGCAGCAGGTGAACAGTATGTATACCCTGTCCACCGTCTTGACCGCGAGACCGGAGGCGCTATGGTCTATGCCCTGAACGCAGCCTCCGCTGCCGCGCTCTCCGGTGAGTTCGCGCCGGAGGGATCCGCAGAAAAGACTTATCTTGCCATCATCGAGGGAACTCTGCAGGAAAAGGAAGGCACGCTCCGGGATCTTCTCTTCCGTGACAGGAACACCCGCCGCAGCTATGTCGTGGACAGAATGAGAAAAGGCGTACGGGAAGCTGAGCTCTACTACAGCGTGACCTCTGAGAAGGAAGGCCTTTCCCTTATCTCTGTGCGACTTCATTCAGGCAGGACACATCAGATACGTGTCCAGTTCTCACACAGAGGACATCCCGTAGCAGGAGACAGGAGATACGGAAGCAAAAATCGCTGCGGTCTGGCGCTCTGGGCTGAATGTCTGTCGTTCCCTCACCCATCTGCAGGCAATACCGTGACAGTCACCTGCAGGCCTCCGGACAGTTACCCTTGGGATCTGTTCCGTGATGAGATCTCAGGTCACGTATCCGGAGCCTAAATTCACGATTTTTTAAGAATTGCATCATCAATGATGCTATACTGTTTTTTGCAGGTATTAATAGGTATTTGTATATCATCCCTTTTTGATTAAAGGAGAATCATATGGACAGAGATAACAGGCCACACAGCAGGGAACGCTCGGAACCTCAGGGAACCGTAAGCGGACAGAAAGGCGAATCCTCCGGGACCGGTCCGATAGGATCCGGCGGGAGGAACGGACAGAACAAGCCGTCACAAGGGCAGGGCTCCGGCAGAGCTGCCGGAACAAGAGGCTCCGTGAACCCCATAGCTCTTATCGGAATATTCGCACTTTTCAGCAGGCTTCCCAAGAAGGCCAAACGCATAGTACTCATCGCAGTCGCAGTGCTGGCTGTTCTTGCAGTGCTCAGAGGAGCTTTCATGAACAGTCCGGTCCCGTCTCCGGCACCTACACCCGATCCGACCCCGACAGTCGACCCGACACCGTCGAGCAACACTCCGACACCGTCTACCGACCCGGCGCCGATCACTCCCGGCAAGGCGAGAGCCAAGCGGGTGACGCCTCTTGGCGGCGGCAAGGACAAAGTCACGATCATGGTATACATGTGCGGCACCGACCTTGAGTCCAAGTACGGCATGGCCACCAACGATCTTGTCGAGATGTACAATGCCACGATCGGAGACAACGTCAATCTTCTGGTAGAGACCGGCGGATGCAAGAAGTGGCGCAACAATGTCCTCTCATCATCCAGCAACCAGATCTACCGCGTCGTCAGCGGCGGCATAGAGACGAGGGAAGCCAACTTCGGGAACAAATCCATGGTGGATCCCTCCAACCTTCTGGACTTCATAAACTACTGCAAATCCAACTATCCCGCCAACCGCAACATCCTGATCTTCTGGGACCACGGCGGCGGATCCATAACCGGATACGGATATGACGAGAAGAGCGGCGGAAACGACTCAATGGACCTTGCGGAGATAGACTCGGCACTGAGCAGAGCCGGAGTCGTCTTTGACTGGATCGGCTTCGACACATGCCTGATGTCCACCCTTGAGACTGACCTCGTCTGCACGAAGTATGCGGATTATATCATCGCCTCTGAAGAAACTGAGCCCGGTACCGGCTGGTACTACACCAACTGGCTCACCACTCTCTCAAGGAATACATCCATAGATACCGAGACTCTCGCAGCACAGATCTGTGACGATTTCCTCGCCGCAAGCCGCAAGGCAGACCGCAACGCTCTCGTAACCTTGTCATGCGTAGACCTTGCAAAACTTGAAGGGGTCGTCCCGGAACTGTTCACCAGGTTCTCCACATCCACCAACGCCCTGCTGGAAAGCAGCAGCTACCGCACGGTATCCAATGCCCGCGCCACTGTCCGCCAGTTCGCGGAAGGCAACGGTCTGAACCAGATCGACTTCCCCGATTTCTGTGACCGCATAGGCACAGCGGAGTCCAAGGTCCTTGCAGAAGCGCTGCGCAGCTGTGTCACCCACAACAGCACCAACATCTCAAGAGCCAACGGCGTCTCAATCTACTTCCCCTATGAATCAGTCAGATCCATGAACGCTGCCGTCAAGACATATGACAGCATAGGCATGGATACCGAATATACCAAGTGCATCAGGACCTTCGCGTCCATGGCTGCAGGCGGTCAGATCGCCTACTCCGGTTCCACCCAGAACTACGGACAGCCTGCCGGCAGCATCGACCTCGGGCAGCTTCTCGGCGGCGGATACAGCAATCCTCTGGGATCCCTGTTCGGTGACTACACGACATCCTCCGGCAGCGCTTCCTCCGGATACTCCGTCAGTCCTGCTGACATCCTGAGCCTGCTGCAGCAGATGTCCGGACGCTCCGCTCCGTCAGCTTACAGCTGGTTCGATCCTGGAATCGCCAGCAAGAGCGCGAAGTACATCTCCGAGAACTACATCAATCCGGGCGAGATCTACCTCAAGAAGGGCAGCGACGGCAACTACCGCGTGACCCTTACAGACGAACAGTGGGCCCTGCTCGAATCGGTCGAGCTCAACGTCTTCCTTGATGACGGAAAAGGCTTCATCGATCTGGGTCTCGACAATGTATTCACTATAGACGGAAACGATCTGGTATACGACTACAATAAATCATGGATCACAGTCAGTGACGGCAGCGGATCCTCTCTCGTGTCCTACTACATGACGTCTGACAGCAAGCTTGATGACGGGACATGGGTGACGAGAGGCCGCATCCCGGCGCAGCTCACACGCAAGGACAGCGAGACAAACGAGGATGTCGTCACCCTGGTGAATCTGGAAGTCGTATTCGATAAGAACAATCCTGACGGAGTCATCACCGGATGGCGCCCCTTCTACGACGAGAACGAGCTTATGTTCGCCAAAGGGAATATGCCCCTTCTGGAAGGCGATGTCCTTACATTCCTGTGTGACTACTACAGATATGACGGCACTTACGACGACACCTATCTTCTCGGAAGCAAAATGCTCGTAGGCAAATCAGGCCTTACGGTAGGCAGCTCCTACATAACCGGGATCGACGGATTCAGCGTAACGTTCCGGCTCACGGACATCTACGGCAACAGGATCTGGACACCTGCAGTCGAGTACTGATCAGAAAACACATTTTCCGGTCAGACACACAGTCTGACCGGATCTTTCGTTAATCGGCGCCGGCATGCCGGCGATACATTATTCATTACAGAAAATGGAGGAAAGGCGTCAGAGCCGTATACAAGGCAGCTGACGCTGAAAGAAAAGGATGAACGTTGGACAGCACCAGCTCGATCTGGTAAAAGCCCTCAGCTTCGTGCGCTGGGGCGGCACTGAGGAAGAGAAGAAAGCTGCACAGATCATCGCCGACGAGATCAAGTCCTACGGCGGAAGCAGCGAATTCATGCCCTTCCAGATACCCGCTTACGAATGCGAGACCTGCAAGGTCACCATCTGCGATCCCTATGAGAAAGAGATCGACGCAGTCCCCTACGGACGCACCGGAGACGTTGAAGGCGTATTCGACCTGCTCTATGTCGCAGGCGGAGAAGAGATGGATTTCCTGGGGACAGGAGACCTTTCCAACACCGTGCTGCTTCTGGACAGTTTCAGCTTCAACACGTACGAGACCATCTGCAAGAAGAAACCCGCCGCATTCATGGTCATCAGCGGCAAGTACTATGACAGCCCTGAGAATTCCGACCTGATGCCCCGCCCGATGCGCGACCGCTATCTCGAAGAGGGAAAGATCCCCGGCTTCCAGATCTGGGCGAAGGACGCCATGGCCATGGTAAGAGACGGCGTAAAGAAAGTCCGCCTCGAGCTCAAGCAGCGTGAATATGAAGCGACATCCCAGAACGTCGTCGCAGTCATCCCCGGTACAGACGAGAGCTGCGAAGAAGACATCGTCATCACCGGACACTACGACAGCGTTCTTGTCGGCACCGGTTCCTGGGACAATGCCACCGGCTCCGTCGCTCTTCTCTATCTCTACAAGCACTTCCTCGCCAACCCCGCAAAGCGCACTCTTCGCTTCGTATGGTGCGGCACTGAGGAGCAGGGTCTGTTCGGAAGCCACGCATATGTGGACCAGAACCCCGAACTGATCGAGAAGAGGATCAAGTTCTGCTTCAACTTCGACATGAACGGAACCATTCTCGGTTCGAACAACGTGATGGTCACCGGCACTGATGAGCTCAAATCCTATGCTCAGCAGTACTGCAAGGAAGTCGGCTGGGCAGCCAGTTTCCGCAACGGAGTCCATTCCAGCGACTCAGCTCCCTTCGCAGACAAGGGTATCCCCGCCATCGGACTTTCCCGCGGCACAAGAACAGCTGAGATCCACACCCGCAACGACCTGATCGACACCCTCTCACCCTACAGGCTCGAGGAGATCGGCAAATTCGCTGCAGGATTCATCAGCAAGGTAGCCAACAGCGTCGTTCTTCCTGTTGAGACAGGCATGCCTGACAACATCAAGAAGGAGCTCGACAGATACTTCCTGAGAGACACCACGAAGAGAGAAGGATTCCCCTTCGGAAGGTAATATCTCCGGACTTAAGACAGACAAAAAAAGGGATGCGCTTCATCTGAGGCGCATCCCTTTAAAATGTTTGCCATGCTGAGGATTCAGCTTTCCCTGTCCTTTTTCCTTCTCTCCCTGACACACTGTGTCAGAAGGAATTCGATCTGGCCGTTCACGGATCTGAAATCCTCCTCAGCCCATCTCGCGATCTCGGCGTACAGCGACGCGGAGAGTCTCAGGGGTATCTGTTTTTTCTCTTTTTCTTCCATTCTCTCCCCCTGCTAGCTGCAGCTCATCAATAGATAGAACCGCTGTTCACTACGGGCTGGGCGTCCTTGTTGCCGCACAGCACCACCAGAAGATTGCTGACCATCTGAGCCTTACGTTCATCATCCAGTACGCAGATCTCATTCTCAGACAGCTTGTTGAGAGCCATCTGGACCATTCCGACTGCTCCGTCGACTATCTTCTGTCTGGCCTCTATAATGGCTTCTGCCTGCTGTCTCTGCAGCATCGCGGCTGCGATCTCGGGAGCGTATGCAAGGTGCGTGATCCTGGCGTCCAGGATCCTGATGCCTGCGATCTCTACTCTGTTCTGCAGTTCCTTCTCGATCATCTCCGAGACTTCTTCCGAGTCACCTCTCAGAGACACCTGCTGCTGTTCGAACTCATCATACGGATATTTCCTGACGACGTCTCTCAGTGCTGAATCCGCCTGGATCTGCACGAACTGCACATAGTTGTCCACGTTGAAGACCGCCTTGGCGGTATCTACCACCTGCCATGTCACGACGATACCTACTTCTATCGGGTTACCCTGCGCGTCGTTTATCTTCTGTTTGTTGTTGTCGAACACCTGAGCTTTGAGCGATACTGTGGGTTTTACGACAGGAGCCACGTTCACTTCCGCAGCATTTCCGTCTGTCGTCGCCTGCACTGCTGGCTGCACTCTGGCATGGCTGTTGGCCACGCAGAACGGGTTCACCCTGTAGAAACCTTCCTTCTTTATGGTGCCGTAATACTTTCCGAAAAGAGTGAGCACCAGAGCTTCATTGGGGCGCACAACCTTGAGCCCCAGCCACAGGATCCATCCGAAACAGACATACAGGATGCCTGCAATAAGCAGGACCGTTCCCAGCACATTGCTGCCGTAGCCTGAGACGAGGGATGCTCCGGATATTATTCCCACCACTGCCAGAAAATAAGCGCCTACGGAGATGAACAGCATCAGCCATCCGTTTACGGGATGTATCTCCTTCTCCTGATAGGCAAGATTATGTGTATCAGCCATTGTTAATTTGCCTCCTTATTGCCGTTTGATATCATTATGATATCACCATAATATCTGGCAATTGTGAAGCAAACGTAAACAATCACTGCACGTTCTTGAACCGTTTTTCATCGCATCTTAATATTTATGTTGAAGAAAGGCGGTAGACAGGATGCACAATCTTTTCAGTGGCATGATTCACAGGATGTTCATGGGACGCTGCGGTTATGATGAGCTCAGCAGATTCCTTGCACTTTCCTCTCCTGTGCCTTTCTTGCTGGCGATCATTCTGCGCAGAACAGCAGGAGGATATCCTTCCATGTTCCTGCTCTTCTCTGCCATGGTCCTGTTTCTATGGTCTCTCTGGAGAGCATTTTCCACCGGTCTTTATTACAGGAGGAAGGAAAACGAGCAGTTCATAAATTCTCATTTTTATATTTCAGTCCGGAATACCGCTGTGAGATTTTCCCAGCGGAAAGAGTATGCTTTCTTTCGCTGTCCTGAATGCAGACACTGGCTCAGAGTCCCGCGCGGAGCCGGAAAGATAGAGATCAGATGTCCCGAGTGCGGAAGCAGATTTGTCAAGAAATCCTGAATTTCCGCAACTCTTCAGAAAAGTGCTTTTTCAAACACAAAAACTCCCTCTCATACGATCAGCTAACACTGGCTGCATCTTCTGAAAGGGAGTTGTTTTTTGCTGTATGTCAGTATCAGTCGAACAGACAGTTCTTCTTGACCAGCTGGGCCATCTCATGGGCGAAACGGGAGATCTCGTGTTTGTCTCTCTGCTCCTCAGGCATGCTTCTCCAGATCTCTATCCTGGCGGAAGGCGCATCCCACATCGGGACCATCTCACAGGCCTCGAGTATGTTCACGCAGTACTCTGCCGCGTCAAGTATATCGTCCGTGGTCTTGGGCTTGGACATGAACAGTGTCGTAGGCTCCACTCTGAGCGCGTCCTCCACCGCCTGCACCGCTCTGTATGCATGTCCTTCCTTGTTGGCATTCGCAAGGATCCTTCCTGTGGTACGGTTGCGGAAGAACCCGAAGAGCGCGGCGATGACAGAAGGATCTCTGATGGTGCCGTCATCGTACACCAGTCCGTGGATGTCTCCCCAGAAGCCGTGGCTCACGAGGTTGAACAGGTAGAAGCCGATCTTATGGCGGTTGAGCAGATCCAGTTCCACTTCATATGGGTTAGCCCTTCCGACACAGCCCGTCTCGGTATTGAGGATAGGTTTTCCGTATTGCCTGCCGTATTCTTCGGCTACCAGTATGGCTGCTTCTATATCTTTGCGTATGCTCAGATAGTCGTGGAAGCTGATGACGTCTACCAGGTCATTGCTGGATCTGAGATGATCGACGTTCTCGTGACCGACAGTCATGCAGCCTTCCGGGTCCGCCCTGCGGACGATATCGCACAGCCTTCTGACATATCTCTCGAGGTTGGCGAATCTCTTCTCATATTCTTCCTTTGAGATGGTCTTGGCTGTATTCATGTAGTCGTTGCACATGGGCTCGTTTATGACGTCCCACATGAGTATATAAGGTTTATCCCTGAATCTGTCGATGAAAGCGTTAGTATATTTCTCCGCTCTCTCGTACCACTCCTCAGTGGGTTCCACCCATTCATGGATGTAGTTGCCGTTGAAGAGTATCGGCATCGAGCTGAGTCCATACTTCCAGCAGGTCGACATGAAATTATCAAGCATATCGAGGTATCCCTGGGGATCCTTCTCATATCTCTCCATATCCATCCAGAACCTTGTGCTGTTTATCATCAGCCTCTGTGCATATGAGAGATGCCTTTCAAGGGTCTCCTGGTCCTTTGCTTCTCCCGGGTTGTAACAGACTCCTCTGATGTTGCTGTAGTCAGTCAGCGGCTTCATAGCCTATTTCCTCCGTAAATGATCGTACGTTTGTGTATGTATTACCCTGTACTTCGATTATATCATGATTTTTTCGTATGCCTGCCGTTAAACTGCATACTCTTCATTTGTGCAGTTTTCCTCTTATCTGTTATGTATTTACACCGGGTTTTCGGAGCTTTGAGATATTACATTCTGGATTTTCGTATGCTAAAATTACATTAAGGAACAATAACTGGAAAGACGGTGCTTCATGTACAAAGTCAATGAGATAGTTTCATACAGTTCTCAGGGCGTGTGCGAGATAACCGAGATCTGCCAGCGCGAAGTCGCCGGGAGGATCATGGATTACTATGTCATGAAGCCACTGTTCGACAACCGCTCGACAGTGTTCGTCCCTGTTGACAATGAAAAACTGGTTGCGCGCATCCGCCAGACCATGACGGCAGACGAAGCCTCATCTCTGATCAACAACATAAATTCCGGAGAGATCATGTGGGATGACAATGACGCCAAAAGGCGCGAACTGTATCAGGGTATCCTCACGGAAGGTATCCCCTACATGCTGGCATGTCTGTACCGCACCCTGATCCTGCGCAAACGCACTCTGGAAGGATGTTCCAGAAAGCTCAGAAGTTCGGACGAGACATGTCTCAGACAGGCAGAAAGACTCATCTCCAGGGAGTGTGCCTATGCATGCGGCAGTGAGCTCAGTGATATAGTGTCAAGACTGTCTTCCACCGTAGAAGGCCCGGCTGTCTGATCTTACTAAACACAGTCTTTATTATTTCCGCAGCACTGCTGCGGTTTTTTTATACATATTCTTCCGTATCTGTTGACAACAGTATATGAGGTGATATACTTTGATCAGAACATATGAACAATTATTCATATGAAAGGATGTTAATCATGGCAATAGACAAAGAATCACAGTACGTAGCAGATCCGAAAGTCATAGAAGAACTGAAACAGTCTCTTCCTGAAGACGAGATACTGTATGATCTTTCTGAACTGTTCAGAGTGTTCGGAGACACTACAAGGATCAAGATCCTGTACACTCTGTTCGAAAGCGAACTGTGCGTCAACGACATCGCCCAGCTGCTGGGAATGACGCAGAGTTCCGTAAGCCACCAGCTGCGCATCCTCAAGAATGCAAAACTCGTCAAATTCAAAAGAGACGGAAAGCAGATGATCTATTCTCTGGATGATGACCATGTGCGCAGCATGATAGCTCTCGGTCTCGAACATACAGAAGAATAACTGAAAGGATACATGCCATGAAGAAGAGATTCAACATCGAAGTAGACTGCGCTGCCTGCGCTGCTAAAGTGGAAAGAGCGATCTGTGAGATCCCCGGGATCAAGAGCGCATCAGTCAGTTTCGTGACCCAGAAGCTCTCCCTGGAAGCGGACGAATCCGCCTTCCCCGCGATCCTTGACGAATGCCTGAAAGCCGGCAGAAAGGTGGAACCCGGTTTCGAGATCGAGTTCTGATACGGGTCTTTCCCATGACCAAGAAAGAAAAGAAAAGAACAAGAAATATAATCATCAGCGCTGTTCTGACGGTCATAGCGGTACTTCTTTCCCGCATCGAGAACCTGCATCCGGCAGTTTCAGCGGCAGTATACCTTCTGGCTTATGCTGCATCCGGCCTGGATGTTCTCCTGAAGGCAATTTCCGGCATAAGGAACGGAGACGTCTTTGACGAGAACTTCCTTATGGCGGTCGCCACTCTCGGGGCGGCGGCACTCGGCGATTTCAGGGAAGCAGTTTCAGTAATGCTCTTCTATCAGATCGGCGAGCTTTTCCAGTCGCTTGCCGTCAACAGGAGCAGGAAGAACATATCCTCCCTTATGGACATAAGACCTGACACTGCGAATCTGGAGACGGAAGAAGGCCTCGTGGAGACCGATCCAGAGGATGTGCCTGCAGGTTCGGTCATCATCGTAAGGCCCGGCGAGAAGATACCGATAGACGGGGTAGTGCTGGAAGGTTCCAGCGAACTCAACACCGCGGCGCTCACAGGCGAATCAAGGCCCAGGAGCGTGTCGGAGGGCGACGACGTCATAAGCGGCTGCATCAACACTGAAGCCGTCCTCAGGATAAAAACGACAAAAGAGTTTTCCGATTCAACGGTCTCCAGGATACTTGAACTGGTAGAGAACTCAAGCCTCAAGAAAGCCCGCACCGAGGCATTCATAACCAGATTCGCGAGATACTATACGCCCACTGTCTGCATAGCTGCTCTCCTGCTCGCCGTCGTTCCTTCTCTGATCTTCGGATCATGGAAACAGTGGATACACAGAGCCCTCTCATTCCTCGTCATAAGCTGTCCCTGCGCTCTGCTGCTTAGCATACCGCTCGCATTCTTCGGTGCTATTGGAGGCGCTTCCAGATCCGGTATCCTGATAAAAGGCGGTACCGATGTGGAATCTCTGGCTGATATCGGCACCGTGGTCATGGATAAGACGGGAACTCTTACGAACGGTACCTTCTCGGTATCCGGGGTTTACCCGGCAGACGGGGCAACGGAAGATAAACTTATCCGCTGCGCTGCAGCAGCTGAGACATATTCGACGCATCCTATCGCAAGAGTCCTCAGAGAATATGCCATCGGCATGGATCTCCCATCTGATATAGCAGAAGCATCAGAGACAGCCGGACACGGTGTAAAAGTCCGCAGTTCTGAGGGCGTAATACTCGCAGGCAACGGAAAACTCATGAATGCTGAAGGCATCCCATATACTCCCACTGACATGTCCGGGACTATAGTATATGTCGCTGCTGACGGAAGATACCTCGGTTTCATCAGGATATCAGATACGCTCAAAGCCTCTGCTGCGGAAGCTGTCAGAATGCTCAAGACACAGGGCGTAAAGTGCGTGATGCTCACCGGCGACAGCGAGAACAGCGCTGCAGCTGTGGCTTCCGAACTCGGGATCTCTGATCACCGCTCGGGACTTCTGCCTGAGGATAAGGTCACTCACGTAGAGACGCTCATCACAGATGCTGCCGGTAAAAGTACTGTCGCATTTGCCGGTGACGGTATAAACGATGCGCCGGTGCTCATGAGAGCTGACGTCGGTATAGCGATGGGGGCTCTCGGAAGCGACGCAGCCATTGAAGCCGCTGACGTGGTACTTATGGATGATGACCTCACCAAGATCCCGAAGGCGATGGAGCTGTCCAGAAGATGTATGCGCATAGTCAGGGAGAATATAGTCTTTGCACTGGCAACAAAAGCCGTATGCATGATACTCGGAGCGTTCGGAGCAGCAGGAATGTGGTCGGCGATATTCGCTGATGTCGGAGTGATGGTGCTCTCAGTGCTAAACTCCACCAGACTGCTCAGAAAAACTGAATAATTATTTCAATGACACTGACGGTCACATCTAAAAAGGTGTGACCGTCTTCTGTTGTGCGGAGATATGCTCTGCTCTGCAGCTCATGGAAGAAAGATAGCAGATGATATACTATTAGCAGAAAAAACGGAGGAATCGCGCTGAAGCCGCGGCTGATACCGCGGGATCACGCACAGAAAAAAATGAAAGAGAAACTAAAGGAAAGACTTGCCGTCCTGACAGACCTGATAGGCGTATCCGGAAACGAACAGGCTGTCATTCGCTACTGCATGGATCAGATGAGGCCTCTTGCCGATGAAGTCAGGATCCTTCCATGCGGAGACCTGATCGCTGCTTTCCGCGGCAGCGAGCCCGGTCCGTCCATGATGCTCGCGGCTCATGCGGACGAGATAGGCATCCATATAAGGAGCATCAGCAGAGACGGCTTCATCTATTTCGGGACATACGGCGGGGTCCAGCTCAAGACCATGCTGGCCAGCCGTGTGCTTCTGAACGGCAGCAAAGGTATCGTCAAGGGAGTCGTCGGAGTCACTCCCGCTCATGTGACTCCCAGAGATCAGTGGGACAAGGTGCCGCCTATGGATTCCTGCTATATCGATGTAGGCGCATCCAGTGACGCCGAAGTCCGTGAGATGGGTCTCGATGTCGGCACGACCGGCGTGGTCGACCGTCCGCTTACCGAGCTCAACAGGCCCGATCTTGTGACTGGCAGATGCATCGATGACCGGGCCGGCTGCAGCGTAATACTGGAGCTGGCTGAAAACATTGCGTCCGGGGCCATCAGTTTTAAGGGCACTGTTTATCTGACTATCACGGTCCAGGAGGAAGTTGGCCTCACCGGAGCCATACACGCCACAGAAGCGGTGAAGCCTGACTGCTTCATCGCTGTGGATACAGCCCCGTGCGGAGGCACTCCGGACGTTCCGGAACGCCTGCTTCCCACGAAGCTGGGATGCGGCCCGATCATCACTATCGGAGATACTGCGAATTCCCTTACCATGATCTTCCCGAATCACGGTATGCTCTCATTTGCAAAGCGCTATGCGGAAGAGAACGGCATCCCGCTGCAGCGCGTGCCCTCTCCCGGAGCCGGAGCTACCGACGCCGGCGGAGTCAACTACGTCGGGAGCCACTGTCCTGCCCTTGCAGTGCAGATCCCGAGGCGCTACTCGCATACGGCATCCGAGGTCCTCGACCTCAACGACATGGTCTATGCATACAGACTTCTGGAAGGATTCATCCGCAGCAACGGAGATATCAGTTTCGATTTCTTCGAAGTCTGACCAAACACAAGGAACTGCCGTTTCATCGAACTGGTGAAACGGCAGTTTTTCTTTTCAGGATATATCTGTTATTTCTTTTTGAAGGTTAGAACATTGACGCTGTTCTCTTCCGCCCGGAAGACGAAGTCGGAAGATGCTCCGGAGCACTCTCTGGTCCTTACGGACACGTTCTCCATATTCTCGAAGGAGTTCACTGCGTCCAGCGGCGCTGAGAGCGTCTGCACCTTATAATCCGGTTCCACCTCACAGTCCAGCGTTATCCTGACGTCAGCCGTTTCTCCGACCTTTATGAGCTTGAGTATCACTTTTTCTTCATCCTGAGTGGCTACCGTGTACAGCGTGTCGTGCAGTGTGTGACGCTTGCTCTGCACAAGTTTTCCATTGAGGAAGCAGTCATATCCATCATGTCTTGCTTCTATCCTGTAGGTATTGAAGCCTGAGTAGTCGATATCCAGCTCTACTGCCGGGATCTCACCTCTCTGCATATAAGACGGAGCCTGCAGCGTTCCCTTTCCGCTCTCGATCCTCCAGATCTGATTGCGGACCGAGCGCAGATTCCATCTGACGTCTTTGGGCTCGTTGCATCCGGCATCGGTATCGGGATGGTAGTTCCAGATCGAGAGCGTGACCTGGTCTTCCGGTCTGCAGCAGAACTCTATCTCGAAGGTATACTCTTCCAGATCCTCGCCTTCAAAGACTGCCCAGCAGTTGTCTTCTCCTGCAGTCATTCCCGGGAAGAATCCGGACTTCATGAATTTCTCGAAGGTCTCGTTCCATACCGGGTTCTTGCCTGTCATGGGGTGCGGGTTATCAGCGCTCACCAGAGTGAATGTTCCATCCTTTTCCTCGCAGCCACCGTACACCATCTGGGAGACAGCGACAGGCTTTCCGTTTACTCTGGCATTTCTGAACTGAACTCCTGGTCCTGCAGACATTATGCCAGGAACTCCGAAATAGACAGGAGGAACTCTGGGGCTGGTTACCTCGGTCTCAATTACTTCCTTTCCCCTGTTTGCCGCCATCAGTGAGATCGCGTGATAGGACGGTATGCCGTAAACTTCGTGATTGTTGAAGACTACGAGGTTCGGTCTCCACGCGGTATAGTCGCTGTTCTGAAGCAGCGGTGCATACGCTGTGAGTTTCACGATATCCTGATTCCTCTCGACTCCTGCGAGGAACACCGATTCTGCCAGAGCGCACTCCATGGACGCTATGGTGTTGCCGCCGTTGACGGCATATTCGCCGAGGAATATGTCCGGACCGCTGCGGTCATAGGAATCGAATCTGTTGTCGTTCTCCATGAAGAACTCGGGAGCGTTGTAGTAATGCTCGTCTGCCATCTCTGTAGGAAGCCCGGCATCCTCTGTATGAGTATTGGAGATATATATCACGTCGGGATATTTTGCCTTGAGTGCCTTATAGAACTTCTCATAACGCTCGTTGTATTCCGGTCCGTGGTTCTCGTTGCCGATCTCAAAATACTTCATGCTGAAGGGTTCCGGATGTCCTGCAGCTGCGCGCATCGCGCCGTACTTGCTGTCAGCCGGACCAAGAGCGTACTCCAGTGCTCCCAGCGCTTCTTCCAGGAACTCATCGACCGTCTCTTCGTCGAAGAGCTCAGAAACTCTGGCCTGACAGGACATTCCGACGTTGCAGACGTACAGCGGCGCCATCCCGGTATCCTCACAAAGCTGCAGGAACTCGTGATAGCCGAATCCGTTAGTCGTCCTGTAGTGCCACATCAGGTTATGGGAAGGCCTCTCCCAGGGGTCTCCGATGGTGTTCGAGAAACGCATGGCCGTCTCGATGCTCATTCCCTCTACTATGCAGCCTCCGGGATATCTGAGAAACTTCGGATGAGTAGCCATCAGCGCTTCCACGATGTCCTTCCTCAGTCCGTGTCCCTTATACGTGTCTTCCGGAAGAAGAGACGTATATCCGAAGCAGATCTCCGCCGCTGAGGGAGATGTGATCGCCATCCAGGCATTTCGGCAGGTCCCTTTTGATGTAAGTCTGAGATCAGCTCTGCTCCACTCTCCTGAATCACCTGTCTGTACAGTTCCTTCCGCGAACACTTCTCCTGCGGGGCTCTCGAGAGTAATCGTCAGCCTGAGATCCTTTTTTGTTTTGAGGAACATGACCAAATCGTAGGATGCTCCGTCTTCGACGTTCATACCGGCGTATCCTATGTTGAATATCCTGCCTCCTTCTGTGAAGTTTACCAGAAGAGAAGCTTCTCTCTTGCTGTTGAGAGTCTCATCGGTATCGACTGTCATGGAAGCGTTCTCACTGTACCACCCGGGGACCGGAGTGTAAGGCACTTTCGCTGCCCACTCGTCCATTCCCTCTCCGTGATTGAAACAGCCCGGCCAGCCTCCTCTGTTGATGTATACCATCTGATCAGGGTCTGTCGTGCATCCTCCGGGGATCAGTGAGTCCTCGAAGGACCTGTTCCTTATCATCTCAGGGTATATGCCGCCGTCTCCGGCTCTGTTGATATCTTCAAAAAAAAGACCGTACAGATCTTCCGCTACCGGAAATCTGACACGGTCAGTATATATATTTACTCTGTTCTCCATTCCAGTCTCCTCCGTATGTTCGCATTCTCTAGCATTAATTATATTTAAGAGAAGCGTATGCTGGCAAAATGTGAAAACAGAGAAGTTGAAATCTGTTTCTTGTTGAATGTCACTGCTTTTTGAAATCAGCTGTAATATTCTTGCCGTTCTTTTCCAGAACGATCGGTATAGAACTGTCTGTGACGGTATAGTATCCGACGGTATAGGTCTTGCCGTCCTGTGAAGCGATGCCAATGTTTAGTACCACGGAAACATTTCCGGCATTTATCTCGAGCTCATGAGCTACATCGTATCTGACGTCCACGCTGCCGTGAGGCGGCAGATTGCCGGATAGAAACGCATATGTTCCGGATGAATCGCCCTCGGGAAGTCCCGTGAGTTCTGCCAGCTCAGGCGTCACGCTGATGCTTATGCTCTTTCCGTCTCCGTTGAACGTCATGGTGCCGTATTCACATGAGAATGTTCCCTTGTGGGGATCCGGTGCAGGTGTGCCCGGATCCGGAGGATCGTTGCGGTGCACGCCGTTTCTCAACATTATGATGAGTCCCGCCGCTATTATCGCCATCAGACAGAATACAGCTGCGAATATCCTTCTTCTTGTCATTTTTTATTCCTCCGTTCTTCTCCCGCTCAGGAGATTTTAGCCTGCGGACAGTGTCTGACGATGTAATCGTAGACGAAATCGAAATTGCCGTCATCGATATATACCCGGTTCCTGATGAGCGTTCCGTCTACAAGGATGCGGTTGTTTTTTCTGTCAGCCTTTATCCTCTTTACGTTTGAGAATCTTGAATACAGAGATCCTCCGGAAGCAGACAGCAAGCCTGCCGCTGTGGTCGTCCTGGCACCTGCTAAAAGACCGACGAAAACTGTAAGGGCATCCAGCGCTTTCGCCTTATCGGTCTTGATCTGGATATGGTCTATACCTGAATCGTCCATCTCGAAGAGCACGGTATATTTTCCGTTGTTCGCCTTAGTGACGATCCAGTATGCCGGGATCGAGAGCACCAGCAGGATACCGAGTACCAGTCCCGCCATCTCAAAACTGAACAGGACGTCTTTCAGTCCGTCTCCGGCTATCAGGACCAGGACAGAAAGAAGGATCCCGACGATGAGTGCTGCGAGCAAAAGGACTTTCCATACTTCAAAAAGAAGGAAGAAAGACTTTAGCATCGGCAGTTCGTACACCCAGCGGTACTTCCCGCTGCCGTCTTCTATGATATCTGTTCTGTAAGTTACTACTTTGTCTGCCATCGATGTGTCCTCCTGCAGATCAGGTGTACATGTTTTGTGACTGATATCTTATTGATCTGACTGATCATCTTCTCTTAAGGAAAGATCAGTCTACCTCCTGCCAGGTCCCGTCTGCCGCTTTGTACAGCACGTCTTCATAGGTGCCGTCTCCTCTGTACAGAGCTATGACATTGACGTCGCTTCCCAGCGGGAGCGTATAGCTGCTTTTTGCCCCTATCCTTCCGTTGATCCCTCCGAAAGCGGAATAGCAGTCAAGACAGAGCTTTCCGCCTTCGCGGCTGCGTTCTCTTACTTTCCTGACATAACCGATAGACGAGGGAACGCTCACTGTGACCGTGATCTCTTCGCCGCTGTCAGACACTTCCCATTTGCGGATCTCTACGAATCTGTTCCTGATGAATCCTGTTCCGATGAGATATATCAGCAGTTCAGCCAGAACGAACAGAGCTATACCTATAAGTATCTTCTTAAGGAGTTTCATTCCATTAATCCTTTCGTTTCCCTGTATCGCACAATGCATATCCGGTACAGGTATATTCATTATATACTACTGTTCACGCAGAACAAATGCACATTCTGACAGATAATGTTGAAAACGCCGAAACACAAGTTTGATTTTTGGACAGATTAACATCATTTCTGTTCTTCTCCATAGTGATAAAATGATGATGTATACATATATCTCCGGATCATACGGATACGGAGATGACCCTCGCAAAGGCGCGGGCGTACGTTACGAAATCCTGCCGGCATTCTGACGGCAGCTTCGGGAAAGGTAATCAACATTATGAAAAGGATACTTGCTCTGCTGCTCTGCCTGTGTACGGCTATCTGCCTCAGCTCATGCGGCAAGTCCAAGAAAAGCGCGGATGACACAGCCCTTGCTGAAAAGCTGACCGGTACATGGGTCTGCTTTGAAGACGAATTCCTCTACTTCGCGACCTTCAGCAACACGGAAGAAGGTCCTGCCATGTCTTACGGCATTCCTAATTCGGATTTCCGTCAGGGCGGTCCCCTGACAGATGCCAATGAGCTTTCAGAGAACGTCTGGGAGTTCAATGTGGGACCTGTATCCGGGACTACCGTCGTCCTCAAGGCCACCTGCGATGTCACTGACATCGATACAGGCTACATCGACCTTACCAACCTGGCATACAACAATAACGTCTGCAGATTCCAGAAGTTTCTGGACACATCAGACATCAAATCCTGGGACGGACTCGACGATCTCGAGATCGCGAAGGACGTCAAATATCTGGTCACCTTCAGTTCTGACGGCGGAGGATTCTTCGATCCTCTGAAGCTCAGGAAGGGAGAGCCCTTCCCCGAACTGCCTCTTGCCGTAAAGGACGGACGCAAGTTCGAATACTGGGCCTACGAGAACGGCGACCCTGCAGAAGCCGGCGACATCATGCCCGGCCACCCTGTCAGCCTCTTCGCTGTCTACAAGGAGCAGTTCACAGTCACCCTCGACACCAGAGGCGGCGACCCGCTTCCTCCCATCGTACTCAATGTGGGAGATCCTCTGCCTGAGCTTCCGACTCCTGAGAGAGAAGACTGTCTGTTCTCCCGCTGGTGTGACGCAGACAAGAACACTATCAACTCCGGGGACGTGCTTCCCGGCGAGGATACCACGATCTATGCCTGGTACTTCGGCGCAGTCACGATCACATTCGATTCCAATGGCGGAAGCGCCTGCGAACAGATGAAGACGTTCGCCAACCGCGCACTGCCCAAGCTCCCCACCCCGAAGAGAGACGGTTATCAGTTCATAGCCTGGAAAGACAAGAACGGTGTACCGATCAGCGAGGGAGCTCTGCTGGAAGAAGGCAAGATCACGCTGTACGCTGAATGGTCCAAACAGGGAAAGATCAACTTCGATTCAAACGGCGGATCTTCATGCTCGCCTCTGTACTTCGCGGAAGATTATCCTCTGCCTGATCTGCCGACACCGACCAGAGACGGATATGAGTTCCAGGGCTGGTATGACGATCACGAGATGTACTTCACCGGCGGTTCATATATCTCCGCGGAAGAATTCACGCTGCATGCACGGTGGAGAAGGTACGGTACGATAACCTTTGATTCCAGAGGCGGTACAGCCTGCGCTCCGATGAAATACTACGAAGACGAACAGATCTACGGCCTGCCGACTCCTACCAAAGAAGGCTACACGTTCGGACACTGGGAGAACAAATGGGGACATGCGATCCTCGACGGCGCGCTGCTGACAGCAGACAATATCGTCCTCTACGCTGTCTGGGTAGAACCCTGACACACTGATATGCTGATACACAATACCGCTGCGGAATCCGCAGCGGTATTTTTTCTACTTATCTGATCCCAAATACTGAAGCCAGCAGTATCAGGAAGAGGAACGGGCCGAGGCATCCGAAGGTACCGGGGCCATATCCGTAGTAGTGACGCGGACGGAATAACGGGCCGAAGAACATAGGACGCATCGGGCGGGGAGCTCTGTGCATGGGGCCAAAGCCTCTGTACATTCCCGGACCGAATCCCGGACCTCTGTGCTGGCCGTGACCGAATCCATGCCCTCTGTGCATTCCCGGACCGAATCCCGGGCCGTGTCCCATATGATTAAAATTCCTGTTATACATTTTTGTTACCTCCGTAGATATATTTCCGCGGCGGCATATTAAAAAAGACCTCTGCCGCCCATGCGGCAAAAGTCTTGCTTTCTCATTTGGATCGGACACTTTCTGTCGTGATGACGATAGCCAAATACGCTTCTGCGTTAAGCTACTCCCTTTTGCATCGTCATAGTAGCACGCTGAAGTGCCCCTGTCAATGCACGTAACAGATTGTTTACAATCGATTTCCGTCAGCCTTTTTCACTGCTATACTTCAGGCATTTTTCAGAGAGCTATATTCAGTGCAGATTGCAGCCTCTGTATGCTCCGTACATACTCACAATCTTTCCTCAAAAAAAAGATCCCGTACTTGCTACCCAAATACGAATAAACTCTTTTTAAATATGTGCTTCTTTTCTTACTTTTTGCCTGCTATTAGACATAGCGTAACTTCTTTTACCTGGAAGGTATTAATATCAAAATCGTATTACTGGTTCTTTATCTTTGGCCGTAGAAAACCGCTAGTATTTCGGCTTTCAACAGTTCTTTTGCCGCGTTAAGATCGTTTGACAAACGCGATCCGCAATAAAGCTGCGATCACGCTGCGCATAGTAGTTCAGCGGTTCTTCCAGCTCAAGGCGAAGCTCTTTTTCCGTAAATCGGGGCATATGAAGCTGCGGTCCGTACAGATTCCTCGCATGGATCACCTGGCGGTTGAAGGTCGTGTTGAATGGTCGCGCTTTCGCCGAGCGAATCAACACGGCGGGATCGATGTCCATCGGTGCCATCTGCACATTGGACAGAAGTCCGGCGCCGTTGTCAAAGATGGGACAATAGTCGAATCGCCCGTCCTTTTCCAGAACAGCGATATTGTTCAGATGCCGGTCATCGTTCAGAAACAGGGCGTCCACCTCGAAGAGTATCGTCAGATATTGCGGAAACAGCTCCAAACCGGTGAGAGCTGCTGTCTCCTCGGCAAGCCACGCAATCCGCTTCTTGTCACTGGACAGACGTGTTAAGACGTCCTTCAAGAGGAGACCTTCTCTTTTGAACAGGTGGGACAGGGTAATGATAGACTCTCCGGGTCGGAGAAAGTCCTCGCTTGAGCAGCCGTTTCGATCCCGCCCGTGAACGTTCATCCGCTCCATCCGGTAGCGGACGAAACGGAAGGGCGTGTCCGTTTCTATACTGCTGTGCTCCAACAAATGGGAGATCACCGTTTCGGCGAGGCCCTCATAGCCAAACTGATCCAGCTTGTACCAGCGCCCGCCGTCCTGCCATTTCTCCTGGTTGCCTTTGGAGGAGGTCTCGGCCACCTTATCGTTCGTTACAAACTGTACTGTCATCTGATCTCTCGCACCTCCATCCATTGATCGTCCTCAGCCATACGCCCCTTGGTTTTTTGAATAATAGCGAGGGAGTCATATTCATCCAATCCCAGAGCCTCCAGATACTCCCGCAGTCCCGCTCGCTGCCGGGGGATGCAGCGTTCCTCCAGGAAAGCTTCCAGATCCGCCCACGATGGAAGCGAGTTCTTTCCAAAGGCGGTTTTTACTAGATTGTTTGTATGGTTTTCTGCGCAAAGGTCCTGCACAGTCTTGTCTGCGTAAATCAAGGTGCAGAGAACATCCCCATTGTAGTAACGGATTTCCATCAGCTTGTGACCCTGCGCCAAGCGTGCTGCTTTGTACTGCTCCACACTCTGTTCCGGGCGAATGATGATCGTCTCACCGTCGAATGAAAGGACCACTCGGCCACCGTCGCCAGCCAAACCCATAGCTGCAACCCATGCCGACGGCAAGGACAGTTTATAAGTTTTCGACCCACTCGACGCCGTTCCGCCTGCTTTGCTGACCGTGATTTTTCCGATCCTCGTTTCCATGCTGATCACCTCTTGCAATTATTATATGCTATTCGGACCGAATAAGCAAGAATAACTTATAAGAGATCTGCTGGCATGGATCATACCCGAAGAAGACTACAGAGAAAAATGGGATACCTGGTGTGATGCTAACTAAATCAGTTTTTTAGTATTTAATATTTCTATATATCTCTTTTTTCTTTAACAGAAAACAAAACGCACTTCTGTCTCTTGCAGTATTGCTCTCTGTACCACTCTTTCTAACGATTTCTGAGACTATTCTCTGGTATATCGACATCCAGGAGTCCGGTAATATCATTTATTATTCACTTATTGTGCACAAATGGTTTCGTTTTCTGTTCCTGTGGGTTTGTACATTTATTTCAGGAGTTATGTTCTTCCTGGCTTCTAACAAGTGAATAAAAATTGAATAAAACACTATTGTAATGGTTAAAGCCATGTCCAGCGACATGGCTTTTTGTTTGACACTATCAGCTTGAGAGGAACGGTCCTTGCGGAGCCGAACTTAAGGTCGAACGGGATGACCAACGAGACGGCGCAGATCACGAACGGAACGCATGAAGCGGCCGCCAGAGCAGCGTCCGTCACCGTGGGAGGCGTTATCCTGCGCATGTCGCAGAACTTCCACAGAGCGGCGCCCGCGAGGACGCCGGCAGCCTCCATGATCAGCAGAAGCAGATATTTTTCCTTAACATATACTATACGGTCGGTGCCGGGATCCGGCATGTCCGGCATCCCTCCGCGAGACTGGTCATACCAGATGACGCCTGACACCGTGATGCCCGGGAGGATGAGGACCATGGCGAAGAGGGTCTCTCCTTCCCCCCACAGCCTCATCATGAGGCAGATCAGCAAAAGTATATAGAATACGACGTTGTGGACGCAGAACACGAGTCTGAGATCCCTGTACATCAGTTTCTTCATGTAAGTGTCTCCTTTCTGAGATACAGATGAGTTCTTCCCTCGCTATGATTGTCTTATCTGCAGGCAAAAAAGTCACACAATTATCCTTTGCGTGACTCTTTTTGTAGGTAAAACCGTCAGTTATCAGGTGTTTCCACAGGGCTGTCAGTCTGTGTACAGAGGGACGCCGTTGAAACTTTTGATTACTGGTCAATGTCAGGCAGAAGCAGCTTCGGATCTATCTGATTCTCTAACATGCCCATCCTAGAGACGAAAACCCTGAATTCCAGAGACGGATCACGGCCATCCCCTGTCGATCCTATCGTTCCAATGACATCTCCCTGTTTTACAGTATCTCCTGTAGTGATATTCAATGATGCCATATGGGAATACATAATCTGCACAATGTCATCCTGTTCTATAATGACGTAATATCCTTTCTTCTCAATATAGTCCATCGAGCCGACCTTTCCGCTACAAGCAGCTATAACGTCTGTACCTTCAGCTGCAGCAAATTCTATATACGGATGATCGATCTTATCATAATCTCTTGTGATAAACTGCACTTCTGCTAAGGGAACCGTCAAAGATATGCTTGATTTTGAAGCCTCATCTGGTGGTTGTCCGTAATGTGTTTCCGCATCTAGTTTGTCCTCGATAATCCTGTAGTTCGGGACGGAATTCCAGAAATCTTCTTTGGATATCAGAGCATATGTCGGTCTTCCCCTGTATATAGTTTTATGCATCTGTCCATTCGAGTCCGCACGAGTGATCGCCTGGTCATTTCTTTCTACCAGTACCATATAGTCTTCCCCCGCTTCAGCGATGGGAGTGACAAAGTTGCTGCTGTCGTTTCTCATCCTCAGATCGAACTCTTTCCATGTTCCTTCTGAAAAATCCAGAACGTAGGAATGGTTGTCTTCAAAGCGGTCATAGAAATACATCATCAGTTTATTACCGCATTCCATCCCGATATATATACTTCTGATCTGCTGATCGCATGGAATATTCCGTATGGAGACTTTTTCCCCGGAATCAATATACTCTCCTTCTGCAGACAGATATGTTCCGTCAGTCTCTAAATGGACACGCAGATTGTCCCCCCAGTAACTAAAGTAACTGTCCGGGTAGGTACTCGCATATGGGCCATCTGTTTCAATGATGTTTCCCGATTGATCTATGCGTTTCTGATATATCTTGAGCTCACTCGCAGCAGCCTCAGCAGTTCTGACGATCAGGTCGATATCATCGACAGTTGAGACCAGCATATCATTATGACTCAGATCGTTTTCGAGACTGCATACGACCTCTCTTCTTCCGTCTTCGAACCAGATCCTTTCGATATTGGACACTATCTTATTCGACCCGTCAACCGCTTCAGCGTGTCCGACCACAGTGTACATGTATTCATCACTTACAATGTAGACCATATCCGCAGTGAATGTCTCATTGCTTCCGAGACGGCACACTGTTTTCCGGTTTGATCCGTCCATGTCCATTTGAATTATAGAGTTAGGCTCACCATCGATATCATGTCCTGAACGGATCAGATACAGATGATCCTCCGAATAATCAGTGAACAGCATGCCATCACTTTGCTGCAGGAAGCTATTGCAGTCCGGTGAGTTATGAAGGCACCCCGGTTTGTTACAGAGATAATCTGTCTGCATCGAAGCATAGTCTGTGTATACGATATTACCGCTTACATAACTCGTACCCTCAGGCATCATATCTGTGCTCCAGGGAAGAATGGCGTAGTATCCTCTTGATGTCTTTGCTGCTGATCCTGCGATCATTCCTACCGGTTTACCGACCCGCCTGATCTTCCCGTAACTCTGTGTACCGGGATTATCTGTTCCCGGCACTGCATCTGCAGTTTCAGTCTGGTCATCGATAGCCTCAGGATCATCCTGTGACGCAAATGCTTTTCCATTAAAGATACATGCCGCCAGCACTAGAACACATAGTATTGCTGCTATCACAGAAGTAACCGTACTCGTACGTTTATAACTCAGTACATTCTTTATACGTTCCTTTACACTCACTCCGCCGAATGTGACAGGAGTGATGAGATGTGATCTTCTGTCTGTCGCGAAATTCAGCAAGGCATTGCTGTAAGCGATCCTCATATCATTATTGGTAGAAAGCACATACTCATCACAGCTCATCTCCATATCTTTTATCATCAGCTTATATGCGATCCAGCATAAGGGATTGAACCAATGCATGCACAGAAGTATATACGCAAACAATCTGATCCAATGATCCTTCCTTTTCAGGTGATATCTCTCATGTGCTATAGAAACCTTTAGTTCTGATTCGTCAGCTTCAAAAGGAACATAGATGATCGGTCTGATCAACCCCATTATGAACGGAGAGTCGATATCGGCTTGTCTGACGTTATCATATAGAGAATTCGAAAGGATAAGCCTTCTCTTTATCCGATAGTATGAAACAAGGGCATAAACGATAAGTAAAACCATACCTACCAGCCATATCACACTGATCAGTGTTACGGGGTCTATTGCTCTTGCCTTTTCGACCACAGACGGTACAGAAGGCTGTATCGGTGTTACCGCAGGCGGTGTAACCGTTTCCTGAGGGACTAACGTCTCATTTACTATCTCCGTTATGGCCGGTGATCCTATGTTTATCTGTTCAAAACCGCTTTCAAACGTCATCGATGGAGACACAGGAACTTCAGACAGATCGATGATTATATCGTTTCCTCTTTTTGCTGAGAAATTGAAAATACTCAATATGGATCTGAAAGAAAACGGACAGCAAAGACGGAAGAAGACCGCTGACCATAGATAATATGAATACTTCTTTGGAAATCTGCGCATCAGCAATCTGAGCAGCATAACGACAGCGATCACATAGCTCGCTGTAATGCTCATCTGAAGCACTATTTTAAACACACTCGTCATCTGATTACTCCTTATATGAGTCAATCAACCTTTTCAATTCTTCCGCTTCTTCTTCTGATATCTTTTCTCCGCCGAAAAAAGCTGCCATGAAGCTCGGTAAAGATCCTTTGAATGTTTCAGAGATAAACTCTCTGCTTTCTTTTGCTCTTACCTCTTCCTGACTGACAAGTGAGACGACGACTGAATCTCTGTTGTCGACCAGGCCTTTATTCTGAAGCCGTTTCAGCGCAGTAAATGTTGTAGATTTCTTCCATTTGAACTGCTCCTCACATAGCTTCACCAGCTGCATGGAAGAGACTGGCTCATTTTCCCATATCAGTGATAAAAAGCGGTATTCCATAGTTCCCAGGCTGTAATCCATTTATTGTTCCTCTACTTACTGGTGATGATTCATGAATCGATATTGGTCTACATATAGCGACCTCATGCTTTAAGTCTACACCTGTAAACCTGGCTTGTCAAGCAGCTGGCTGAACTATCGAATGCTTCCGGGCAAAAGAACAACGAGTCCTTCTATATAGTTTTTCCCGCTCCGAAATACGATGTTGCATTTGAGCAGCAGCTTGTAACTGCAAAAGAATAATGATCAGATACTTTGAGTGCGAGATCGATGATCTACATTCGAAAACTGCCGGAAGCTTCAAACAGCTTCCGGCAGTTTGTATTCAGTTTATGATCATTTCATATCCTGCAGCAACGACATTGGATCGATATGTTTTCCCTTTAGGATCACCCTGAAGGATAAGACAGGTCCTGTCGCTTCTCCTGTCTGTCCTACATATCCGAGAACGTCTCCCTGCTTCACGACATCCCCGGGTTTAACGATACAGGAATCCAGATGAGAGTACATTATCATCATATCTCCCTCAGACCAGACGATCACATAGTTTCCGTCCGTATCCACATAGTCTACTCCAGTGACCTGTCCGTCAAGAGATGACAGAACTTCCGTCCCTTTCTTTGCTGCGATATCGATATAAGGGTGGTTTTCCGGATCATATCCGCGTGATATGAACTGCATCTCTTTAAGAGGAATGATCAGGGATCCTTTTTCGTAGATCAATGGATCACCGTTATGATCCCCATCTATCTCTTCCCTGCCGTTATCCTGCCCGGTCGCCGTTCCATTTTCCGCATCCTGTATGAAATCAGGTTTTAATGTTTCTTCTGATGTCTGCTCATCTTTTGCTGTTTCGTAAGATGACCCGCTTCTGTTGACACACGAAGTCAGTGACAGGACCGAGACAAGAACTGCAAGCAACAAGATCAACCTTGTTATCTTCATGGCTTCCAAAATACAACAGTTATACAGGCATTGTCATTCCGAAAGCATATCTTCGAGAGTTCCTCTATAAGGTTTCATCATGAACGGAACCGCATCTACCTGCTTACCCTGTGAGTATACGCCAAAATACAGATGTGCTCCTGATATATCAACTGCGCCTCCGATATCTCCTATGACATCACCCTGTGATACATCATCGCCTGTTTTGACACTGACTGACTGCAGCTGTACATATGCCGTCATGATCCCGCCGCCATGAGCGATCAGTACATAATACCCGTTTTCTTCCGTAAATCCGGTCTCCAGTACAGTACCGTCAAATGCTGCACAGGCTTCCTGTCCCGGATTAGATATGAAGTCCAGTCCCAGATCATCAGGCCTTCTGACAAACATGAGGCTTCTTAATGGCCAAGACAATGACTGCTCTCCCGGCTTCAGTCCGTCTTTGCTGACTTTATTCGATATCTCTGCCAGTTTCGCCTGGAGCTGTTCCATATCCTCAAGGATGTCTCCGTCCCTCTCAACTGCCTCGGCATTTGTATTTTCTATGCCTGATACCACGCTGATACTGCTCACATTACCGCTCAGCAGCTCTTCTTTTCCTATCATGTACAGCACTGGATCTGCTGTGGTAGAACCTGACAGATAGAATATGCTGTCTGTTTCTGCAAATCGTGATGAGCTTGCGGGAATGCCCAGACGGGAATTCTTGTAAAGCTTATCATAAGATACTGCCGTACCGTTCAGTGCATCTACCAGACACATATGTGCTACGGCACCTTTCAGGCCTTTTTCTTCTTCTCCGTACATGAGCATGAAATGAGTTCCGTCCACTGCATAAAGCTTGTTCACATATGTGATGGTCAGATTTGACTCGCTCAGAAGATGCTCCGGAACTTTCTCGATCTCTTTTACCGTCTCTTGCCCGGTGCGCAGATCTAACAGATGGGTAAACAGCTTACCGGCTTCATATGTCATGGACATGACATTGTTGTTGAACACGAAAAAGATAAATGGAAGATCCTCCTCAACAACGTCTGTGATCTCTCCGGTCTTGACATTGAGATGACCGAACTGATACTTGCCTCTCGGCGCATAGACTCCAGGATCGATAGCGTTACCGTCATCATCCGTGTAACTGTATGCCTCCACTTCCTTCTGCAGGATCAGATTGTCACCGAATCCACCGCAGACAGTATGGTATGTATCGAGTGTGTAGATGATCCTGGATGTTCTCTCTCTGACATCTATCTCAAACAGTTTTTTCTCTCCGGATGCTTTGTCTTTAAGAGAGATATACAGCTTGTTCCCGGTAGTCTGGAATGTATTCTAGTCAAAATACGGGACATAGAAGGAGCCGCCCAGATTCAGAAGCTTTTCCTTTTCTTTTCCGTCAAGACCTATCTTCCACAGATCCCCGCTCTCCGGATCCAGAAGATACAGACAGTTCTTGTAGGCATCTGTAAGCAGCAGGTATTCCTCTTTGACATAAGCGTTGCATGTCTCATTATTATGTTCGCAGTCAGGGTCTTTGCACAGATAGCTTTTCCTGTTTGTTTTGTAATCCACGAAAATGAGGTTGTATCCGTCTAATTTAAGATCGTCTCCTTCTCTGATTTCTCTGGGACTCAGATAATAAACACCGTCTTTTGTAGTGACTCTCTGAGGTGGCAGTCCTTCTGTCATCCTCTTCATGTCATTGCTGTAATTTATTGGATTAGTCACGGAGATGTTTCCGGATGATCCAGTCGGGTCCAACGCCGAAGGTATTTTCCCATTAAATGCACATGATGCAAGTGTGAGCACACATAGGAGTGCTGCGATTAAAGATGTTATCTTTCCCGTGCGTTTGAAACGCATGGCGTTTTTTATCCTTTCTTTCACGTTTACGCCTCCGAATGTAATCGGTGCTGTGATGCGGTTTCCTCTTTCCATTGCGAGACTTAGCAGCGCATCACTGTACGTTGCCCTGATATCTTTCCCGCCGGAAAGCACATGCTCGTCACAGCTCATCTCCATGTCTTTTGTCATAAGATAGTATGCGATCCAGCAAAGAGGATTGATCCAGTGTATGCAGAGAAGACAATATGTCAGCACACGCACCCAATGATCCTTTCTCTTAAGATGGTATCTTTCATGGGCCAGCGACATCTCAAGAGCTGACTCATCGATATCAAAAGGCACATAGATCCTGGGCTTCACCAGTCCAAACAGGAAAGGCGACCTGATATCAGCCTGCCTGACATTGTCATAAAGAGGAACTGAAAATCTCAGTTCTTTTCTTATGCGTATATACGACAGAAGCGCATAAACGATGAGAATGACAATGCCTGCGACCCATATCATGCTTAACACCTCGACGATACTGAGCGCCTTTGCCTGTTCGATCACAGGTGTTTGAGCCGATTCTATCGGCAATGTACCGATAGGCTGTACAGTATCATGGAATGCCAGTGATTCCTTTACTGCCTCCGTTATCAACGGCGAGCCGAGATCTATCGAACCCGAGACTCCTTCTTCCAATGACTGTGACACGGGTACTCCGGAAAGGTCGATTATTACATCGTTGCCTCGTTTTGCGGAGAAATTGAATATGCTCAGGACCGATCCGAATGAGAACGGACTACAGAGCCTGAATAGAACAACAGACCACAGATAATACGAATACTTCTTTGGGAACTTTCGCATCAGGAACCTCAGTGCGATCACGACCGCTATCACGTAGCTAGCTGTGATGCTCATCTGAAGCACTGTTTTGAAGATCGATGACATATGATCACCCCCTGTAAGAGTCGATCAGCTTTTTCAGCTCTTCCGCTTCCTCCTCCGAAATAGTCTTTCCTCCAAGGAATGCAGCAATAAAACTCGGCAGGGATCCTTTGAACGTTTCAGAGACTACAGTCTCGCTTTCCCTTGCCATTACTTCTGAACGGCTGATTAATGAAGACACTACTGAATTATTGTTCTCCACGAAGCCTTTCTCCTGGAGGCGCTTCAGCATTGTATAAGTAGTGGACTTCTTCCACTCGAATTGTTCAGCACATTTCTGTACCAATTGTGTAGAACTAACCGGTTCGCTATCCCAAATGATCGACATGAACCGATATTCCATTGTCCCAAGTCTGTATTCCATAAAGAGAGCTCCTTTGTGTTTGTTGCAGTTTTTTGATATCAAAATAATAGTCTAATGCAGTAGACCTGATGTCCGTAGTCTACTGCATTAGACCAACAATGTCAAGCATTATTTATGAAATTATTTTCAAATTCACATTTATCCGATGAACTGGAACCAGATCTTCTGCCGATCATATCCTGAAAGTAAAGCCCATGAATTCATTCGGGGTACTTCACTTGAATTACTGGTCATTTTTTCAAGTTCAGAAGTGATTTATCCCTCTCCGATATAACGAGAATAATAGAAAAACAACAGTTTATACGTTCTTATCGTGAAAGGCGCTATCTCAAACCCATCTTTGTCTTTTTCTCCGGACTTGAATTCAGTATCCAGATAGAACCTCTCTGTCGCTACTGTAATGATCTTCTCCTCTTCTGTCGTACAGGCAATGACCGGATGTCCTGAAAAAGCCACTAGCAGCCTTATATTTGCCCGCAGATCCAGCATCGTATATAGACAGCATGATAAAAGAAGAAGGGCAATAATGATATGCAGAACCTTCAGTTTTTTCTTCTTAATTGACTTATAGATGCCCAGAACTGTCATTACCACTATAAGCCACACAAGAATATTCTGAAGTCCGCCCATACATACTGGTCCTAAGATCCACATCTCCACAAATTGCTGAATAAAGTATCTTATCTGTATCAACGTGCTCGACATAACTTAATCCTCCCGTGATGTATTGTTGAGCAAGACAGAAATCTGACTTCTTTTGTTTGATAACATAAAGTAATCAGGATTTTGTATATACTTCGATCTCTACATCGCTCAGAATTGGATTCCCTGTATAGGGCAGTTTATAGACTGCAATATTATTGAGTTTTATGTTCTCAATTTCTCTATTCCTAATATCTGTGACGATTATTTTGTCAAAAGTGATTGTATCAAATCCACCGTTACCGAACCGATATAACCAGGCACTTTCTCTTAATATGCTTCCTTGCTGTCCATAATAATCCACCTCTTTTATGTCTCCGTTAGTAAATCGGATTATCATTCTGCTGTCAGCTGTCAGCCCTAAAGCAAAATCCCCGTCTACTCCTACCAAATTGAAAGACACAGATACGCAGTCTTCTACTCCTGAAACTTCACTTATCGATAAGTCTGTTACTTTAACTAAGTCAGAAGTAACAACACTTTCTGATATTACTTCGTTTGCATCTTCAAACTTTTCAAAGAATGACCTGTATTTCTCCTCGATATTCGCTATAGCTTCAGATGATCTTTTCTCTGCCATATTGATTCGAGCTAAAGGCAAAATAACTGTTCCAGCAACACATACAAGAACTGCTATCACCGTCAAGATCATGTTCCTAACAGTTTGCTTTTTATATGTTGTCACTGTTTCCAATATTTTCTGTTCCAGCTGCTCTTTCTTTTCTTCATAATCATCTTTTGTTTGCTGCACTTTATCTTTGAACGCTTGATTGAACTGGCTGAAGTATTCCAGTATTCCTAATGGTTCTCCCTCTTTCTTTACAACAGCGTTCTGAAGCTTAGAGTACACTTTCAAACTGTTAAAAACCTGATCAATCTCTTCCGGGGACAAATAAGTTTCTTTGTAAGATACGAATGACCTAAAACACTCTGGCAAGCATGAAATAGTACACAGGATTCCGTCCTTAAAAGAATAACGGTCTTGAACGCTTCCATTTATTCTGAGAGTACATTCTTCATTTGTAAAAACAACGAAAGAATAGACCGGAACACTTGGGAATCTATCTTTCAATGCGGATATGTGGTATGCATTCTGCTGTACCGGATTATGAAACACTTCATTTGATTGTGTTCTAAAATACTGTGTCCATATCTCACCGTCGATATCACCGTATATGTCACCTTTGTAGTGTTTCATCTCAAAT
>JAFRAJ010000056.1 GCA_017405465.1 Oscillospiraceae bacterium | reverse complement strand
TGTGGGGCGTTAGCTCAGCTGGGAGAGCGCAAGGTTCGCAATCTTGAGGCCAGGGGTTCGATCCCCCTACGCTCCACCACCAGACCCGTTGAAATTCAACGGGTCTATTCTTTTGGCAGTGGTTAGATGTGATTAGATAGTGATTAGATGGGGCAGAATCGCACGCTATGACAGTGATTTGGCGATTATTTCATAACGTTCATCATCTGTTGTGAGATCGTAACAGTAACATTGCTGAGTAGTTCGCAGGTCCTTATGACCAAATTCCTTCTGAATGATAAGATCATCTACACCGTTTACATGCAGTACTGATGCAACGGTCTTGCGTGTCTTATGAATGCTTCTCTGTGGTATCCCGAGTTCTTCGCAATAGTTGTTGATCATTTTGCCTAAACCGGAATAAAAGCTTTCAAAGCCTTCGTCAACACAGAAGATAAACTTATCTGTCGGCATGTCCAGTCGCTCTCGCTCCTTGCGGACCATTTCTATGATATCAAGTGCGGCAGGGACGACGCTTACAGTTCTCCAGCCTTCGCTGTCCTTCAGGCGTCCTTTAAGGCATTTCATATCATGACTGTAGGAGTCGTGAAGGATTATCTGTTTACCGACAATATCGTCAAATCTCAGAGCGGTAATTTCTCCGCGTCTCAGCCCGACATACAGAAGAAATGCTATCGCTAATGGTATAAAGATCTGCACTCTGTCTCTTTTTCCTTCATATTGCTTGAATGCATACTGTATAAGAGCATCGCGCTCATCAGGGTAGAATACCTCTGTTTCACTAGGCTTCTTAACTTCCGGTTTCAGCACTCTGTTCTTAGGTATTCTGATTCTGTCAAAAGGATTGCTATCGATTATTTCGCGTTCTACCGCGAAAGTCAGCATCTGGCGGATGACCAAAGAGAAATTATTATACTGATGTGAGTTCATATTATTTAAACGCACCTTCTTGAGTATCCATTCCTCTATATCAGCCTTTGTAAGAGTGCGTATTGGCTGCTTTGTGATTGGTTCTCCTTCATACATTGATTTCCACGTGGTCTTATCTCTCTTGATAGTGGCATCGGTCACATAGAGACTTTTATATTCCTGCCACTCCGGCAGCAGTTCCTCTAAAGTGATCTGTTGCTTTGCACGTAGCTTTTCAGCTTCTGTGTAGAATTCAAAGAGTAGTGTGACCAGCTCATCTTGAGAACCTCTTGAGACTAGTTTTCGCCCCTTAGGCTTGTCTGCATCAGGCAAATATGTTCTCCAGCGTCCGTCTTCTCCTTCCCATATACTGTGTGAATGATTCTTTTGAACATAATTATATTTTTTCTTATTCATGGCTTTCTGCACGCCATCTGCGTCAAGCATACCATCGTCAATTAGTGATGACAATATTTCTTCGGCGGTGAAAGGTCCAGAAAAGCAATGCGTGTCGGTCGTGACAGCTGTGACAGCTTTATCCGGCGCGGTCGTCATTACTGTCACCGCCGTCACAGCTGTCACAGAGCTCGAAGGAGAGTATCCTTCCCTCAGCATGCGTTCTGCTGTATTTGTATACTATTCCTTC
>JAFRAJ010000055.1 GCA_017405465.1 Oscillospiraceae bacterium | reverse complement strand
CTGTCCGCGATTATATCGACTATTACAACAACGAACGAATCCAAAAGAAAACAAAATGGACACCTCCTGCTGTGTACAGAAAGGTGTCCATGGGAACCTAAAACATATTAATCCTTTGTCCAGGATTTTGGGTACATATTAGTTATGGACGCCTTTTGTTTTTGAAATGATCAAGATAAAAGAAAAGCGGAACTGAGAAAAACTCAGTTCCGTTTTTGGTGACCCGGACGAGAATCGAACTCGTATTACCGCCGTGAAAGGGCGGTGTCTTAACCGTTTGACCACCGGGCCTGGTAGCGGATGTAGGATTCGAACCAACGACACCCCGGGTATGAACCGAGTGCTCTAGCCATCTGAGCTAATCCGCCACATTTCAGATTTGACGCGTTGACTATTATATAGCAACCTAAAATAAAAGTCAACGAGTATTAATATAATATACAAATAGTATAATACATTAAGAATATTAATATTAGTAATTAAAAGACAGCCGAGGCTGAAAGCTCCGGCTGTCATGATTACTGATAGTATCAGCCGATGTACTCCTGGCCGCCCATATACGGACGGAGAGCTTCCGGAATGCGGATCCTTCCGTCTTCCTGAAGATTGTTTTCAAGGAAAGCAATGAGCATACGGGGAGGTGCAACACATGTATTGTTGAGTGTATGCGGGAAGTATGTGCCGTTCTCGCCTCTTACTCTTATCTGAAGTCTCCTTGCCTGGGCGTCTCCGAGGTTGGAGCAGCTTCCGACTTCGAAGTACTTCTGCTGCCTGGGACTCCATGCTTCCACGTCGCAGCTCTTTACCTTAAGGTCAGCAAGGTCTCCGCTGCAGCATTCAAGAGTTCGTACGGGAATGTCGAGAGTACGGAAGAAGTCTACCGTGTTCTGCCACAGTTTGTTGTACCACATCATGCTGTCTTCCGGTTCACAGACGACTACCATCTCCTGCTTTTCGAACTGATGGATCCTGTAGACTCCGCGCTCTTCGATTCCATGAGCTCCGACTTCCTTGCGGAAGCAGGGGCTGAAGCTGGTCAGTGTCTGAGGCAGTTCACTCTTCTCAAGGATCTGATCGATGAATTTTCCGATCATGGAGTGTTCACTGGTACCGATAAGATAAAGATCTTCGCCCTCTATCTTATACATCATATTTTCCATTTCGGCAAAACTCATAACGCCGTTTACGACGTTGCCGCGGATCATATAAGGGGGAATATAGTATGTGAACCCGCGTCCTATCATGAAGTCGCGTGCATAGCTGAGGATGGAAGAATGAAGCCTGGCGATGTCACCTTTGAGATAGTAGAAACCGTTGCCGCTGGTCCTTCTCGCTGAGTCGAGGTCGATTCCGTCAAGTCTTTCCATTATATCGACGTGATACGGGATCTCATAGTCAGGGACTACAGGATCGCCGAATCTTTCTATCTCGACGTTCTCGCTGTCATCTTTTCCTATCGGTACGCTGTCATCGATGATCTGAGGGATGACCATCATCCTCTTGCGGATCTCTTCCTCCAAGGTGCCTTCGCTGGCTTCAAGGTTCTCAAGCTCTTCTGCTATGGCAGCTACCTGTTTCTTGACCTCTTCTGCCTCGTCTCTTTTGCCCTGTCCCATAAGAGCGCCTATCTGCCTGCTTATCTGGTTGCGCTGATTTCTCAGTTCATCACAGCGGGAGCGGGCAGCTCTGAACTGTCTGTCCAATTCAAGAACTTCATCGACCAGGACGAGTTTCTCATCCTGGAACTTCTTTTTTATGTTCTCCTTAACAAGATCGGGGTTTGTCCTTACCAGTCTTATGTCGATCATATCTTATTTCTCTCCTCCGAGTTTATTCGCAAATTCTATAAGCTGTTCCTTGGAATAGAAGTCAAGGGAAAGTGTTCCCTTTCCGTCTTTGTATTTGACGTTTACGTTGACCCCCAGTGCATCCTTAAGGGAAAGTTCCACTTCGCTGGCGAACGGGTCATTTGGCTTTGCGGGCCTGCGTGCCGGTTTCTCTGCAGTTGAGGCGCGGGATATCTTCTCAGCTTCCCTGACTGAAAGACCGTTCTCTGCTACAAGAGCTGCCGTGCTGCTCTTTAATGAGTCATCCTCGATGGAGAGGATGGCTTTCGCGTGTCCTGCAGTGATCTTGCCGTCTCTCAGAAGAGCAAGAACATCTGCCGGAAGCGATAATAGCCTCAGTGCATTCGCTACCGCGGGTCTTGATCTTCCGACTCTGGAAGCGATCTGTTCCTGAGTCCAACCCTGGGTCTCGGCAAGCTGCCTGTAACCTTCCGCTTCTTCCACCGGATTGAGATCTTCTCTCTGGAGGTTCTCAACAAGAGCTATGCTGAGCGCATCCGCATCGTTCATCTCCCGGATGATCACCGGGACCGTAGAGAGGCCGGCAAGTCTTGCTGCTCTCCAGCGCCTTTCGCCGGCAACTATCATATAAGATCCGTCCGGCATAGGCCTCACCAATATCGGCTGAAGGACTCCGTGCTCCCTTATCGATGCTGCAAGTTCAGAAAGAGTCTCATCATCAAAAGTTTTACGCGGCTGTGTCCTGTCAGGAGATATATCTGATATAGGGAGACTGGATGTGCTGTCGGATGATACCGCGTTATCCATGAAAAGGGCATCTAGTCCTTTTCCGAGACCGCTTTGTTTCTTTGCCATTTAGTCCTCCCTTCTGCTGTTGTTACGGATGACCTCTTCTGCAAGGCTGTCATAAGCGAGAGCACCCTTGGAATGAGCGTCATAATATTTGATGGGCTTCCCATAACTGGGAGCCTCAGAGATCCTTACAGTTCTCGGAACAACGGTGGAAAATACTTTTGACGGGAAGAACCGCTTGACTTCATCTACTACCTGCAGTGTGAGGTTGAGTCTTGAGTCGTACATAGTGACCAGGACGCCTTCTATCTCGATATAGGGGTTATAAAGGCGTTTTACAGATCTGACGCTGCTCATAAGCTGAGACAGTCCCTCCAGTGCATAGTACTCACACTGAATTGGAATAAGTATGCTGTCACATGCATTCAGTCCATTTAAAGTGAGGAGGCCGAGAGACGGAGGGCAGTCTATGAGTATAAAATCATAATCCTTCTTGTGCTGAAGGAGTGCCTCTCTGAGACGGTATTCGCGCCTTTCGGCATCTACGAGCTCAAGTTCTGCACCTGCAAGATCGATGCTGGAAGGAATGATGGAGACACCGGGATACTGGGTCTCTATTACACATTCTTCAAAATCGGCTTCTCCGGTCAGCAGCTGATAAACGGATCTGACTACGCTTCTTTTGTTAACACCAAGCCCGCTGGTGGCGTTTCCCTGAGGATCTGCATCTACGAGCAGCACTGATTTTTCCTGCGCACCGATAGCGGCAGCGAGGTTAACAGCGGTCGTAGTCTTTCCGACTCCGCCTTTCTGGTTTGCAATTGCGATTATTTTTCCCATTTTTCACCTGCAATTGTTCCACGTGGAACATTCTTAACTGTGTTTCACTGGTTTATGATAACGCAAACGATATCAAAAGGCAACGAAACAGAAGGTCACATGCCGTTAAACTGGTATGATATCATTAGTTATACAGTGAAATTGCGAAGAAAATGTTCCACGTGGAACATTTTCAGATCAGTCTGAATCAAAGAGGAAGAGATGAAACAGATTTTTGACTCTGAAAGAATAAGTTTTGTTGAGGTGTCAGAAGAACTTGCAGATGATTACCTTGTCATGGTCAATGACTATGAAAGAGTCAACAGATTTATAGGGGGCGACAAGAAAACATACACACAGGAGCAGGAGATCCAGTGGGTCAGGAAAAAACTGGAAGAAAAAGCGACGGTATATTCCATGATCGACAAGAAGAGCAGGAAGTATATTGGGAATATAGAGTTCATGAATCCGGCAGAAGATGAGGCAGAACTGGGGATAGCCATAACAGGAGAGATGCAGGATCAGGGATACGGATCAGAAGCTATCCATGCATTTATCAGGTACGGCATGGATCAGCTTGGGCTTAAAAGGATCTTCTTAAGGACCAATCCGGCAAATCACAGAGCAAGACATGTCTATGAAAAGTGCGGGTTCAGAGAATATAACCGGGATGAGGAACATGTCTATATGGAATTGCTGAGGTGATCTGGAGAGGTTTAACGTTAAATCATACGCTACGTTTAATATTATGACATTATTACTAACAGTATAATTATGATGAAGGAGAGGCACGGATGCCCTTTGAGATAGTAAGAAACGACATCATCAGCGTAAGAGCAGATGCGATAGTCAACACAGCGAATCCGGAACCGGTCATCGGCAGGGGCACGGATATGGCGATCCACGAAAAAGCCGGTCCTCAGCTGCTGGAAGAGAGGAAGAAGATAGGGAGGATAGAACCGGGCTGCTCCGCTGCAACTCCGGCATTCGGACTTGATGCTAAATATGTGATACACACAGTCACGGCACCATGGCAGGACGGAGGACACGGAGAAGAGGAGATCCTCAGGAAAGCATATGATTCAGCACTTGAACTTGCCAGCGAACTGGAATGTGAAAGCATTGCTTTTCCTCTGATGTCTTCCGGGTCATACGGTTTTCCAAAGGAGACCGCGATGTCTGTTGCTATCCGATCCTTTACGGATTTTCTTATGACGCACGATATGAGGATCCTTCTGGTGGTGTTCAACCGGGATGCCTACTCGTTGGCAGGGTCACTGTTCAATGATGTCAGGAGCTATGTGGATGACCGCTATGTGGAAGAGAGATCTGCATGGGAAAGAAACAACTGGCCTGTTCCTGGAGCAAGCGGTCACAGTGAAAGGACCGAAAACAGGCCTTCTTCCAGCCGTCCTGCAGCCGGTCATGCGTTTCACGGGAACTTTTTTACAGAAGCTCTCATGTTTGAGGAAGAGGATGAAGACGGAGACGTTGAGTGGAGCGTTGGCGCTGAGGAAGATCTCAGGGAAAAATCACTTGAGGAGATTCTCAGAGGCAGGGAAGCCACGTTCGTCGAATCGCTGCGGGATCTCATAAGAGAAAAGGAATTCAAAGATTCAGAAGTCTACCGCAGAGCAGGTATGAGCAGACAGCTGTTCAACAAGATAATAAACAATCTCGAATATCAGCCGACAAAGAGGACAGTATACCAGCTGATTATAGGATTGCAGCTGGATATCAGTCAGGCGAGGAAGCTGATGGAAAAAGCAGGTTACTCCATGACGAGGAGCAGCAAGACAGACCTGGTACTTGAGTACTATATCCGTCATAAGAGATACAGCATTATTGAGATCGACCTTGCACTTCTCGATCAGGGACTGCCTTTACTCGAGAGAGGCTGAGAGGAAAAACACAGACAGATCTGACGGGTTACATACTGACAGGAAAAAGACATAAGGTATTCACGGTAATGAGAGATTCACACAAAAAGATCATAGAAGCGGTGCTTGAAAAAGCAAAAACAGTGCCCGGAGGACTGGACATACTGGGCATCTACGGTTCTGCGGCGACAGGAGACATGCACGAAAGATCCGATCTGGATCTCCTTATAGTTCCGACGTTGCCGGAGGACTGGATCAGATTCACACACACTTTCGTTCTGGACGATGAGCAGGTCGGATATGATATATACTGCACGAACTGGGATACGCTGGAGGAAGATGCCGGATGCAGACACGCCAATCTCGGAAAGCTCATGGATTCGGAGATCCTGTTCGTAAGAGACGATAAGGCAAGAGAGAGGATAGAGGGCCTGAGAAGCAGAGCAAAAGAGATCCTGGCTTCAGAGGAAAGGTTCTCAAGAGCGGAAGAGGCGCTGCAGAGAAGCTATATGCCCTTTACGGCTGCAATAACAGCCGATACTATGGCAGACAAGAGAGCATATTCGGCTTATGTTATCTCTCTGTGTCTCGATGCAGTAATGCTCTATAACGGAAAGTATTTCAGAAAGGGGACCAAAAGGACATTTGAGGAACTGCAGGGACTTGCTCTTCCCGTCGCCTTTGAAGACTGTGTCATGCGCGTCGTCAAAGCGGAGGACGGAAGTGATGCGGACAAGGCTCTTACAGATCTTATGCGTACTGTGATGCGGTTCCTTAAACGAGAAGGAAAGAAAGCTCCGCCTGCAGCGGAGGAGCTCAAAGGTACATACGAGGAGATGGTCTCCAACTGGAGAAACAAGATGATCGAAGCTGCAGAAAACGGAGACGCATATTCTTCTTATATGAATATGGCTTTCCTTCAGTTCATGCTGGCGGGCATCTCAGAAGGCTGCGATATCCCGGAGTACGGAGTGATGGAGAGATTCAGCCCAAAAGACCTTAAAGCAAATGCGGACATCTTCGATGGTATACTGGACAGATATCTGGAAGAATACAAGAAGGCAGGAACAGAAACGAACCAGTATCCGAATGTTGATGCCTTTATCAGGGCATATCTGAAAAAGAATTGATCCCTGTAAAAATGTAAAATGGCAGTTGACCGAAACTCCTTTCGTAACTGGTACTATCAAACCGGAACATGACGAAAGGAGTTTTTAATATGAACAAAGATCTTACTGAAATGGTATTCATCCTGGACCGCAGCGGGTCCATGGCAGGACTGGAGAGCGACACGATAGGAGGGTTCAATTCTCTTGTCGAAAAACAGAAGAAGGAACCCGGCGAAGCGATTCTGTCGGTAGTGCTCTTTGATGACAGGACAGAAGTCATCTATGACAGAGTCGACATCAAAAAGGCTGAGCCCATGACTGACAGACAGTATTACGTCAGAGGGACCACGGCGCTTCTCGACGCAGTCGGACAGGCTATCCATCACATCGGAAACGTCCATAAGTACGCCAGAGAGGAGGACCGCCCTGCGAAGACGGTGTTCGTCATCACTACGGACGGCATGGAGAATGCCAGCCGCATGTACAGCGCTGGTGAAGTGAAGAGAATGATAGAACACGAGAAAGAGAAGTACGGATGGGAGTTCCTGTTCCTAGGAGCCAATATCGACGCTGTCGAGACGGCAGGAAGGTTCGGCATCGACAGCAGCAGAGCGGTCAGATATCACAGCGACAGCAGAGGGACCAGACTCAACTATGAAACTCTCAGCGGAGCGATCAGAGACCTGAGAGCGGAGGCCGCCATTCCGGAAAGCTGGAAAGAAGAAATAGAAGCGGACTACGAAAGCAGAGAAGCTGACTGATATGCGCAATAGAGATCTGTAGAAGAACGAAAGGCTGTATTCAACAAAGGAATGCAGCTTTTTTCTTCGTATAACACTTTATGGAAAGATCAAGCAGCAGGAGAGGAGAGTGAAAATGACTTACACAGATACTCCCGGTAATAAATCGGTTCCGGAAAGCTACGCTGATACAAAGAAGAACAGTGACAGTTTGCCATCGAGGACGCCGCTTTCTGAAATGACATCTTCCGAGCTTTATGATCTTGTCTGCAAAGCTGACAGCAAAGATGAAGCAGCGTTCAGAATGATCTTCGAGTCTTTCGAAGCAATGGTCATGACTGCTGCAGCGGAAAATGCCAATGAGCTCCATTCTGCAGAGGAGCTTGCAAACGACGGGTTCATCGCACTGCTGAGGGCTGTCCAGCATGCTGCGGAAAATGCCGAAACGGATTTTCTGGGGTATGCGGAAAGCATGATCCGGACAGTGATAAAGGATCAGGCTGAAGCTATCAGCATTTCGCGTGAAGCCTTCATGAGAAATCGCGGTATCCTCTCCAGGTATAACAGCATCGTGGAAAAGACAGTAGCTCCTCCGGCACCGGAAGAGATGGGACTTCCGGAGGATGTCCCTGCAGAAGGATACAGAAGGATAATAAACACGCTGCGGAATTTCACAGAGTATGTCTCACATCTGATTGATGAGAGCGGAGGAAGGGAAGAAGTCTTCTCTTCCATGACTGCAGTTGAAGAACAGCTGTACAAGGCTTGTTCAGAGGAAGCACTCTCTGTATCCGAGGACCGGCTGTGGGAGATACTGAGCTCTGATGTCCTTTCGGAAAGAGAGAAAAAGATCCTCGGGCTGCGGTTCGGGCTTGATGGATCTTCTCCGATAGATGAAGCAGAGATAGGAAAAAGGACCGGACTGACACGGGCCAGAGTGCTGCATATAGTGACAAAAGCTCTGAAACGCATCTGCAGTCATGTCAACAGTGAAGATATCTTTACGGAAGAAGAACTACAGGATCTTGAATGATAGATTGAAAACTGTGGAATCCGAAGAAATTTATCACTGCGGTTTGTAAGTTTTTTGCATGGATTTATCCATGTGCCTTGGATTACAATAAAGGTCCCGCATCGGACGGCATCCCGGCAGCTCACAATATCCTTTGATGACGATCATCGGATGGACAGCGAGTCGCTGCCCCGGACACAGTAGGGAAGACTACCGGTTTCGGCATAAAATGACCGAAACCGACCGGAGCGCCATTAAAAATGGCGTCCGGTATCGAACAGACCCCTGAAAGGGGTCTGTTGAACGGATCCAGATCTTCGATCCGGATCATCGTGCCGGGATGCCGCTCCGCGGGATCTTTTTTCAGAAGGAACAGGATATGCATTTTGAGGGGGAAAAGATCGTGTTCTCAGCCGCGGATATCGAGCGTGCAAAGAGAACCGGAATAGAGAATATGCTGCTGAGAGCGGATCAATACTGTTCCGCGTTCAGCATTCCTTACATATGCGATCTTTTTGAGCTCAGCACAGAACTCGGACTGCCTGCAGAAGATCTTGCAAGGATCGGAAGCAGAGCATCAATGAAGTACAGGTGTTATTACATAAAGACCGGGTCCGGTAAATTCAGGAAGATCGAAGAGCCGGATTTTGAGCTGCGCATTGTGCAGAACAGGATACTCAATCATATACTCAGGTATTACAGGATCTCAGAGCATGCCGCGGCTTATCACAAAGGCGCCAGCGTCAAAAACAACGCCATGCCTCATGTTGGGAAAAGGTATCTTCTCAAGATGGACCTTTCAGATTTCTTCGGGCATATAACAGACAGCATGCTTATGGATACGGTCTTCAGCGAACAGCATTTCCCGTATCCTGTCGGCAGGACGCTGACAGACATCTGCACTAGAAACGGTTCAGTGCCTCAGGGCGCCTGCACGTCTCCGGCGATCTCCAACATCGTAATGAAGGGATTCGACGACAGGATGGGAAGATGGTGCAGCTACAGAGGGATCTCATATACGAGATATTCGGATGACCTGACTTTCTCTTCTGATGAACCGCTCTATCCTGCTTACCGCAAAGCCCGCAGGATGCTGGAAGAGATGGGGTTCGGGATAAACGACGATAAGACTCATTTCATCACTTCTGCCGGCAGACAGCAGGTGACAGGACTCGTGGTCAACGACAAGCTCGGGATCCCGGCGGATTACAGAAGAAGGCTCAGGCAGGAGATCTATTATGTCCTGAAGTTCGGTGCCCGGGATGCTTTTTCAAGATCCGATGACTGCAGGAACGAGCCCGGAATGACGCTCAGAAGATATCTGCTGAGACTGATCGGGAAGACAGAATATGTGCTGCAGATCAGAAACGATGACAGGTTCTTCCGCGAGGCAAAGATAAAACTTGCGGAAGAGATCGCGAAGCTCAGCAGTGCTGAAGAATGACGAACGCTCACGTGTCTTAAAATACATAGAAAAAGAACTCCTCTCGTGACTTGCATCTTAGCGTCAGAGAGGAGTTTTGTGATGGAGACAGCAGGATTATTAAAGGAATAGACATATAAGTTAAGATATAATGTAGATTCGGAACGAAAAACGAATTGAACGGAAGAAAGACCGCGTATGCTCGAACTAAGAAAGATAACTAAAGATTACCCTGCCGGAGGAGATACGGTCCATGCCCTGAAAGGCATCGATCTGCAGTTCCGCAGCAACGAGTTCGTCTCGATACTGGGACCTTCAGGGTGCGGAAAGACCACGATGCTCAACATCATCGGAGGTCTGGACAGCTATACCTCCGGAGACCTGATAATAAACGGAAAATCAACAAAGGACTTCAGAAACAGAGACTGGGACACTTATCGCAACCACTCCATTGGGTTCGTTTTCCAGAGCTATAACCTCATACCTCATCAGACAGTTCTAAGAAATGTCGAACTGGCGCTCACTCTTTCCGGAGTCAGAGGAAAAGAAAGAAGACAAAGAGCGGAAAAGGCTCTGGAGGATGTCGGACTGGGAGACCAGTTCAAGAAAAGACCTTCTGAGATGTCCGGCGGTCAGATGCAGCGCGTTGCCATAGCAAGGGCTCTGGTAAATGATCCGGATATCATCCTACTCGATGAACCGACCGGTGCTCTGGACACTGAGACGGGTATCATGGTCATGGAGATCCTCAAGAAGGTCGCGGCAGACAGGCTGGTGATCATGGTCACACACAACCCGGAACTGGCGGAGCAGTACTCTACCAGGATCGTGAGGATGCTCGACGGAAAGATCATCGACGACAGTATGCCTCTTACGGAAGAGGAGGTTGAGAATGAGCACCGCCTGGAGAAGGAGAAAGCAGAAGCTGACGCGAAAAAGAAGATACCGCGCATGAAGCTCCATACAGCATTCGGATTGTCTCTCAACAATCTGTTCACCAAAAGAGGCAGGACGATGCTCACATCCATGGCGGGAAGCATCGGCATTATCGGCATCGCTCTGATCTATGCAGTATCGCAGGGAACAGAGAACTACATAGACAACATTCAGCAGGAGACACTGTCTTCCTATCCGCTGACGATCTCCTCCGAGACGGCTGACATGGGCACCATGATGACTGCTTTCGCTTCTATGAGAGGAGCCATGGACAAGGAGACCATGGAGGGGATCATAGAGGAAGTCAATGTGACATCCAGCGTTTTTGAAGGAATAGGCAGCAATGACCTCAGGAGCTTCAAGAAACATCTGGAAGACAACTATCCCGAAGTGGAAGAGAACATCAACACGGTGCGTTATACCTATTCCGTATCACCCAGAGTCTACACATATGATGTGAACGGCAAACTGCTTCAGGTGAATCCCAGCAATGTCATGAGCTCCATGATGGGAGGAATGGGCGGATACGGAGCATATATGTCAGGCGGTCTGTTCAGCGAGATGATGGACGACCCGGAACTGATCCGCAGCCAGTACGATATCGTAGCCGGAAGACTGCCGGAGAGATATGACGAAGTGCTGATGGTCCTGACAGACAGTTCGCATATCACCGACTTCCTTGAGTACACCCTTGGAATCAAGGACCAGGAAGAGCTCTCCGAGATGGTCAAAAAGGTCATGAACGGGGAGTCGACGGGAATGGATGTCTCTACCGAGACCAGACAGTACACGCACGATGAACTGCTGAGCCTTGACCTCAGGCTGATAAATGTGCCGGAGCTGTACAGATATAACAGAGAGTACGGCGTATGGGAGGACATGACCGAGGACAAGGATTATATGGCTGCCCTGTATGAGTCTTCTGAAAGACTCAAGGTCGTAGGAATAGCGGCTCCTATGGCGGGATCCTCATCGTCAGCCCTGAACCCGGGCATCTGTTATCTGCCTTCCCTGACGCTTCATATAATGGAAGAATCAGCCGGTTCTGACATAGTCCGCAGCCAGCTCCTCGACAGGGAGAAAGATATCATCTCCGGAAAGACCTTCGATGAGATAAACAAGGCTAACGGACCTTCCCTCAACTTCGACAATATGATCTCGGTAGACACCAGAGCTCTGTCATCAGCATTCAGGATGAACGTCGATCAGGATGCCGTAAGGACCTTCATCACAGATTACGTAACAGATGCCATGAAGAACGTGAACGTTGAGGACAGTTCAGCCGCAGCTTCAGATATGACTGCGATGATGAAGGAACTTGCAGACGGCCTGACAGATCATGTGATCGCTTCTGGAACGAAGCACGATCTGAGCGCCTACGGCGGAGAGGGATTCGCGGAATCTGTCATGCTGGAAAGAGACAGCTGTCAGTCCCTGGTCTCGGGATATCTGTCGACCGGAGAAGCATCAGGAAAGATAGCATCCCTGGCGGCCCGTTACGAGCTTCCCAGAGAAGTGTTGGACGATGTGATACCTCCGCTGCTGACGAACGCACTGTCATCATACATATCGGATTTTTCAGTCAGGCACGAGGATATATGGTCTGCCAGAGAAGTGCTCCAGGAACAGGGAATAGTCCTGAACGGAGATACAGCAGCATTTGCCGAGGGGTCCAGAGAAGAGATAGAAGAAAGCGCATCTCTCAGCGCAGTGGCGACCTCGGTCATCAGCGAGATGTCGAGAGTTCTTTCTGCGGCGGGAAGCATACAGGAAGTAAGGGCTGCACTCAGCGAGATACCGGACAGACTCATGAAGCTTATGGCGGGATCCCTGAGCGTGGATTCACGGAAGATAGCTTCCGCATTCAAGTTCAGTATGTCAGAAGAAGAACTGACAAGACTCATGTCCGCGTTCTCATATTCCGGGAGCAAAAGATCATATGAAGGGAATCTGCGAGACCTCGGATACAGCGATCCCGATGAACCTAACGCGATCATCGTCTATCTCAAGGATTTCGACGGCAAGGAGAACTTCATAGATTTCATCGAAAGATACAACGATGATGCGAAAGAAAAGCAAGACGAAGAGAAAGTCATCAGATACACGGATATGACAGGAGTGCTGATGGCGTCAGTAAAGAAGATCCTCGACGCCATAACCTATGTTCTTATCGCGTTCGTGTCGATCTCTCTGATCGTCTCATCGATAATGATCGGAGTGATCACGCTGATCTCGGTCCAGGAGAGGACTAAAGAGATAGGTATACTAAGAGCCATCGGAGCGTCAAAAGGCAACGTATCCAGCATGTTCAATGCGGAGACGGTGATCATAGGATTCATGTCCGGTCTGATCGGCACCGGAGTCACTTATCTGCTGTGTATTCCGATCAATGCGATCCTTCATAAACTGACGGGGATCAGTACGCTGTCGGCGGTCCTTCCTCCCTGGATCGCAGGGATCCTCATAGCGATAAGCACCATGCTGACACTGTTCGCCGGCATCATTCCTTCCGCCAGCGCGGCGAAGAAGGATCCGGTGGTAGCGCTCAGGACCGAATGAGAGCGGAGGAGAAAAGATGGAAAGCAATACAGTCAGCAGACAGCAGGCAGTAGGCGAAGTCAGGAATATGGCGTTCCAGTTCGCGGACATGTACTACGCGTTCGTTAAGGTCCTGAGGGACAGATACGGCGACGAAGAAGCTCTGGACATAGCGCGCAGGGTGCTCTTCATGAGGGCGAAAGAACGAGCTGAGAAGATGATAGTAAAAGCTGGGGAAGAAGGTGTTGAAAGGACACCGGAGAACATCCATGACATGTCCGATGTTTCATATCTCGGATGGGATCCTTCTTTCGGTGTAGATACCTGCCCCTACGGTGCGGCGTGGAACAGAAGGATCAAGGATGACCCGGAATTCAGGAAATTCGCATGTCTCTACTGCGATGTCACGGATACGACCATCGCGGAAGTATTCACCGGAGAATGTTCCCACAGACTGTACAAGAACGTGGTCCTTGGAGACGAAAGCTGCGAGAGAACGTATTTTCCGTCGGAAGAGGTCAAGAACGGGGTCATAACTTACGACCCTGACAGAGAATAACAGAGAATTTATATGAAAAGAGCCGGTTCGGAATGATATGTACCCCCATTCTTGGACAAAACCAAGAATGGGGGTACATATCAGTTCAGACCGCCGGCTGTATGTATATTTTTATTCAACAGTGAATTCAGTCCAGTCGATGTGATTGTACTTCATCACTTCATCTGCTTTCTTCATACCGATCTTCTCATAGAAGGCAACGGCATTCTCGTTGGCGATCAGATAAACAGCGATATCTTTCTCACCGCCTGCTGTCTCGAGCGCAGTCTTCATGAGATTCCTTCCTATTCCTTCACGTTCATGATCCCTGACGACGCCGAGATCGGTGACATAAAGCCAGTACGCGAAATCGGTCAGCCCGAGAAGCACACCGATGAGCCGTCCGTTCTCATCGCGCGCAGAAAGACTGATGGAAACGTTGTCAAGCAGCCTTGGGATGCGCTGTTCAAAACGCTCCCTTGGATACTGAGAACCGAGATCGGAATCTTTCAGAAACCCGATATATTCGTCCGGGAAGAGACGTTCGCTTCTGATAATATACATTGCATCACCAAATCAACAAATAGTAATAATTATGGCATTAAAATACAAATGGTACAATCATGTCTTCCTGATCAATTTTTATTATACATAATACGGACGAAACAAATGTCAGGAAGATATCTTAGCTGTTTAATGTGATAAAATAGTTAAAAATAGGATGGGCAGCAGCCCTGAATCGGAGGTAATTCAATGTCATGCACCACAGTGCTGGTAGGAAAAAAAGCCAGTAATGACGGATCAACGATGATCGCAAGAACCGACGACGGTTTCTTCGATGTCAAGAATCTGACGGTTATAACACCGGATAAACAGCCCAGAAAATATAAGAACGTCATCTCTCAGCTCGAGATAGAGCTGCCGGATGATCCGATCAGATATACAGCCAGTCCGAGAGTGGAAAAGGGCAGAGGAGTATGGGCGGCAACAGGTATCAATGCAGCTAATGTTGGAATGACTGCCACCGAGACCATAACATCCAACCCCAGAGTTCTTGCGGCAGATCCTCTGGTGAGGCTCCGCAAAGCGCAGTCCAGAAAAGAGAAGGATGTTCCCGGCGGGATCGGAGAAGAGGATTTCGTTTACATCGTCCTGCCTTATGTCAAGAGTGCAAGGGAAGGTGCCGAAAGACTGGGCATGCTCCTTGAAAAATACGGAACATATGAAATGAATGGGATAGCGTTCAATGACGAGAACGAAGTATGGTGGCTTGAGACCATCGGAGGACATCATTGGATGGCCAAGAGAGTTCCGGACGATGTATGTGCCATCATACCTAACCAGTTCGGCATGGATGAGTTCGACCTCGACGATGCCTTCGGCAAGAAGAAAGACCATATGTGCTCCGCAGATCTGAGAGAGTTCATCAAAGACAACTGCCTGGATCTCAACACCGACGGAAAGTTCAATCCCAGAAACATTTTCGGATCGCACAGCGACAATGACCATATATACAATACACCAAGAGCCTGGTTCATGGGCCGTTATCTTACCCCCTTCTCACACAAGTGGGACGGAGACGACGCTGAGTTCAATCCGCAGAGTGACAACATCCCCTGGGGTCTCGTTCCGGACAGGAAGGTGACAGCTGAAGATGTAGCCTATATGCTCTCATCCCACTACCAGGGAACTCCCTATGATCCGTACAGCGCGCAGAACACCGGAAAGAGAGGCATCTACCGCTCTATCGGCATCAACCGCACAGGCGTGACCTCCATATGCCAGATCAGGAACAACGTTCCCGATGAGCTGAAGGGAGTGGAGTGGATCTGCTTCGGATCCACAGCGTTCGGGGCATTCCTGCCCGTTTATACCAACGTGGAAAAAATGCCGAAGTATCTGAACGATGTGACTGCGGATGTGTCCACCGAGAATTACTACTGGGCGACAAGGCTTATCGGCGCCTTGGCAGATGACAACTACTTCACATGTATTCAGATGATCGAGCGCTACCAGAGCACTATCGCGACTCAGGGAAGACAGATCATCAGGGAATATGACGCCAAGTTTGCTGACAGCAAGGATGTCAAGGTCCTTGCTGAGGCCAACGAGAAACTATGTGAGATGGCGAAGAAGGAGACTACGAACACACTGAACAATGTTCTGCGTGACGCCAGCATGCACATGAAGAACGGCTATAACCGTGCAGACAACTGAAAGACATAAATACAGAAGGATCGGAGGGTTATCTTCTTGAAGATTGCAGTAATGACCGGCGCTTCCGCCGGCATAGGCAGAGAGCTAGTAAGGTCTGTCGACAGAAAATATGAGTTCGACGAGATCTGGGTCATCGCAAGAAGAAAGGAGAGACTGGAGGAACTGGCCTCTGAATGCAGGAATAAAGTCCGTCCGGTCGTCATGGATCTCTCCGATCCGGAATCCTTTGATGAATACCGCTCTATGCTGGAAGCAGAGAAACCGGAGATATCACTGCTCTGCAATGCGGCAGGGTGCGGAGTGTTCGGACCTTTCGAGGAGAAGGAACTGAAAGGCCTTTTAAATAGTGTTCAGCTCAATTCGGTAGCGCTGACTGCAATGTGTCATATCAGTCTGCCCTACATGAAGAGCGGAAGCAGCATAATCAACGTCGGATCAAACTCTTCCTGGCAGCCGGTGCCGTATCAGGCAGTGTACGGAGCCAGCAAGAGCTATGTGCTCAGTCTCTCAAGGGCGATCGGAAGAGAACTCAGACCAAGAGGGATACACGTGATGTGTGTCTGTCCCGGATGGATAAAGACGGAGTTCCAGGAGCACGCCGGTCATGACGATTATATCCGTTATGTCGACCGGTGGTATGAAGCCGATGAAGTGGCGGAGCAGGCGGTGAAGGATCTTGAGAAAAAGAAAACGGTCTCGATACTTGGGGCGCCTGTCAGACGTCAGGTGAAGCTTGTTAAGCATCTTCCCGTCGATCTGGTAATGGATATATGGTGCAAGCAGCAGGGTATAGAGTGAGCAACAGCAGTCAGAAAAGAATAAAACAGGAGAAGAGAACTAATGATCGTGATAGTGATTTTTCTGGTAAGTCTTATTCCGAGCGTATTTTACTATTTCTATCTGAGGAATCTTAAAAAAGACAACGAAGAGTACAAAAAGAACTGCCGCAATACTCTCTTCAGAGGTCTGCTTGCGGGATTTCCGGTATTCATTCTGGATCTCGTGCTTTCTCTGGGATTTTCTGCTTTAGGACTTAAAGATATACTCAGTCCCGCATGGATGGAGCTCATCAAGTGTTTTGTCATCAACGCTTTCGTGGAAGAACTTGTCAAAGTCTCCATAGGATATAAAACGATAAAGAAGAACCGTGATAACGTCACATGGCTCGATATGATAAGCTATATCACGATTTCAAGTGTTGGTTTCGAGATCCTTGAGAGCGCTTTTTATATCCCTTCAATGAATGCCGGACAGATGCTCATAAGAGGACTAAGTATGATGCACGTGTCATTTGGATTGATCGAAGGATGGTATGCGGGCAAATATACCAAGACCGGAAAGAATATCTACAGAGTCCTTACCATGGCTGTCACGATAATAATCCACGGACTGTATAACTTCGGTCTCAGGCAGGAAGCTCCGGAACTCATGGGAGCCTTCTCTCTGCTGGCAGCAGCCGGATGCCTGGTATACTGGATCTATATGATCTTCTATATCCGCAGGAAAAAGGAAGATCCGGACTTTACGACTCCTTTCTATGCATCTGCAGCTGAGGAAGAAGCAGCTGAAGATCCGGAAGCCTGAGATCCGAGAAACAAGATAAACAGAAAAAAGCGGCTGTCCCTGTTCATTGCTCTGACAGACAGCCGCTTTTGTTAATAAGTGAAACAGCCCCTTCCGTCGGTGCGGAACATGAAGAAAAGGAAGAACAAAAACAGAAGACCAAAGGCGGTATACTATCATGATCTTGACATCGTGAGGTCAGCCGCCTGTGCAGGAGTCCTGCTCTATCATCTCGGCCTGCTCCGGGGCGGATATCTCGCGGTATGCGTATTCTTCATGCTGAGTGGATTCCTGTCAGCAACATCAGCGCTGAAGCAGGAACGGTTTTCAGTAAGAGCTTATTATCTGAAAAGACTGAAGCAGATATATCTGCCGCTTGCAGCGGTGACTCTGATAACAGTTTTCACTGTTTCTCTGTTTCCTGATATCATCTGGCTAAATCTCAAGCCGGAGACTGCTTCCGTGCTTCTCGGTTACAACAACTTCTGGCAGATCGCCGCGAGCATAGATTACTTTGCTCGTCACATCAGTTCTCCGTTCATACATTTCTGGTATGCGGCCATCCAGCTGCAGCTGGATGCACTGTTTCCTGCAGTTTTCATACTGCTTTCCAAACTCAGAGAAAAGAAAGGTAAAAGAGCGTTTTACTGCGCACTTTCTGCCGCAGCGATTCTGAGCATGTTCTGCATGGAAGTTCTTTTCTCCAAAGGAGAGATGATGCGTGCCTATTACGGCACATTCGCAAGAGCACATGCATATCTCATTGGCATTCTCTTCGGTTTACTTCTGAATGAAAGGGAAAGATCCGGTAAAAAGGGGAAACTGAAGACCGGGGACAGGCAGACGCTGTTCTGGTTGTTCATGACAGTGTGGGTGATCCTGATGACCTTCTGCGGAGACGGTTCGGCCTTCTGGGCACTGCCTGTCACTGCTCTTCTGGGATTCGGTATACTCTGGGCGGGAACAGGTAGCAGAGCTAAAAAGGACCATGACAGAGTCTTCCGTATACTGTCAGGACTGAGTTATGAGATATATCTCGTCCAGTATCCCGTTATCTTTCTTATACAGGAACTTACAGGACAAGTGGCGTCCGGAGAGACGGTGCTCTCTTCTGGAGGTTGCATGCTTGCTGCAGCACTGACTGTCGTAGTGGCAGTTCTGCTTAAGAAGGCAGAAGATTTTGATATCAAGAATCTGAGCAAAAAGACGACCCTGTCTGCGGTATGCTTCTGTCTGATAGCGGTCTTGTCTCTTGCAGGAGCAGCGGTATTTGCTGCGGCAGAAGACCACACCCGTGAGATGAAGGAGCTGGAGGCCCAGCTGGGTGAGATAGAAGCAGAGATGCTGCGCCGTCAGGAAGAGGTACAACAGCGCAGACAGCAGGAAGAGGCAGACTGGCAGGAGATGCTCGATTCATTCTCTGACGGAGAAGAGAGTCTCAGGGAGGCTGTCAGACAGCTGCATGTAGTAGGCGTTGGGGATTCCGTAATGATGGGAGCGCTGCCCGCTCTGTACGAACAGTTCCCGAACGGCTATTTCGATACGGGAACGTCACGCACTTCATATGTCGCGGACGGCATAATATCTTCCATAGAAAACAGGGGACTTCTCGGAGATGTCGTGATATTCAACTTCGGGGCGAACGGAGAAGGACCGGAGAGGATCCGTGAGAACATAGTCGACAGGCTCTCCGGCAAAAAGGTCTTCTGGATCACGAATACGAACAGGCATATGCTGTGGGTGAATGACAGCGTGAAATCGCTGGCAGAGAGAAAGAACAATCTCAGGATCGTTGACTGGTATGAGCAGTCAAGGGGCCATGAAGAGTACTTCATAGCAGATAACATACACCTTACTTCTTCCGGACAGAGAGCGTTCGCGCAGGCGGTCTTTGATGAAGTCTGCGAAGCATACAGGGAAGAATGGCAGGAGAAGGTAGACGCTGCGATAGCGGAACACGAACAGCAGCAGCTCAGGAAAACTGTCTTCTACGGCAATGATCTTCTCACGGGAGTTTATCCCTTCCTGGATGATTCTCTTAGGGATGCAGAGATCAGTGTGGTGACCGGGGACGCCTCGGATCTGCTGGATGCAGTGAGGCTGTCAGCGGAGAGCGGAGAGCTTGCTCACAGAGTGGTGTTCGTGTTTGACCGCAGCATACGTCTTACAAAGGAGCACTACAATGAGCTTGCAGAGATATGCTCCGGACATGAGATCTTCGCAGTCGACAGTGAAGGAAACGCACCGCAGACAGAAGGTGTCTCGATAATCTCTATGGAGGATATGGACCGCCGGAGCGATCTCTATATGCCTGACAGGATGCATCTCAGTGAAAGCGGCAACGAAGAACTTGCAGGCAGGATCAGTGATGCACTTGCCGACTGAAATGATCAAGGATACAGAGAAACGATCCAATCATGTTAGAAGAGGAAAAAGCATATGAAACAGACCGTTGTCATACTGGCGACAGGAGGGACCATTGCAGGGATAGGCGAGGAAGGGAAGACCGCAGGCTATCAGCCCGGGACTCTCACAGCCGATGATCTGATAAGGACGATCCCGGAGATCATGGAACTGGCAGAAATAGAGACCATACAGATATGCAATATCAATTCAGATGACATGACGAGCGAGATTTGGATTGATCTGGCCAATACGATAAACCGCATGGCCGAAAGACCTGAGGTCGCCGGCTTCGTGGTAACTCACGGAACGGATACTATGGAAGAGACGGCCTACTTTCTCAATCTGACCGTGAAGACAGATAAACCTGTAGTATTGACAGGCTCGATCCGTCCGTCTACCGCCATATCCGCTGACGGGCCGATAAACATGTACGACGCGGTATGCGTCGCTTCCAGTGAGGAGGCGAAGGGACATGGAGTTCTGGTCGTCTTTTCGGACCGTATCTTCTCGGCAAGATCCGTTTCGAAGGCCAGTACCTATCACGTCACTGCTCTTTCTTCCGGAGAACTCGGGGCTATAGGTGTGATCAGGGACGGAAAAGTGTTCATATACGAGACCCCGACCAGACTGCATACAGTATCGACTGAATTCAGCCTGACAGGGCTGGATACGCTTCCAAAAGTTGCGGTCATATACTTCTCAGTGGACTCTGATCCGGAGATAATCCGTTATGCTGCAGAACATACGGAAGGTATCGTGATCGCAGGAGCGGGTGCAGGAGAGTTCAGCGAAGAGTACAAGAAAGTGATCGACAGACTGTCTGTTCCGGTCGTGGTGAGCTCCAGAGTGGATAACGGCATCATAGTTCCTGAGAATCTGCTGTGCCGCAATACTGTAGCAGCAAACAATCTGTCCCCTCAGAAGGCGGCGATACTGTTGAGACTTGCGATCGCAAAAGGCGCAAAGGCAGAAGACTTGCAGAGAATGTTTGATCAGTATTAAAAAGAAGCCGTATTTGAAAAGAGCTGCCGAATTTCGGCAGCTCTTGTTGCTTTTATGCAAAGTATTATCGGCCGTTGATGATCAGCCCGTTTTCCAGGATCATCCTTGCCATCTCGTTTCCGCCGTCCGCGGCTTTCCGGAACCAGTCCGTAGCAGCGGGGATATCTCTTTCCACACCTCTTCCGGCAGAATAAGCCAGACCGAGGTTGAGCTGAGCTTCAGGAAGGCCCTGTTCGGCGGCTTTCAGGAACCAGTCTATGGCGGCTGAGTTATCTGTCTCAATACCGCCAAGGCCTCTCTGAAGAGCTACGCCGTAATTGCTCTGAGCGGAGGCAACGCCGTTTTCTGCAGCCAGCTTCAGCCAGTGAGCAGCCCTCTTTCCGTCTTCGTCCGGATATCTTCCGGAAAGGTACAGATCTGCGACAGTGTTCTGAGATTCAGGATCGCCGGCAGCAGCTTTTTCCAGTATTGCCCGGTCTTCCTCGCTGAACCGCTCATCCGATGAAGGATCAGGATCCGGCTCATCCGGCAGGAACCCGGGATCGGGGATCTGCTCTGTGAGCAGCATATAAACGGTATAAGGGAAAGTGATCCGCTGACAGAGCCAGAAATCCTGCTCGGTCGCAGCGAATACGGCTTCTCTGACTGTCAGGGCTTCTTCTGCACGGCTCCCCGCCTCTCCCTCTTTTGTCATCTCGTCGGGATTGGCGCTTTCCAGGAAGAAATAGAGATACTGCGTATGGTTTGAGGCTGACAGTTTTTTGACGAACTGTTCATGAGTGCATTGCTCAGGGAAGAAGGTCTGGGCATCCTTCAGGGAATCAGCCGAGAAAAGTCTGTTTTCCGAGATCCCTATGAGCAGATTGAATACGACGAGCGCGTTCTCTTCCGTAATACAGTCGAGAGGGGCAAGGAGAAAAGTCTCTTTTTCGCTGTCTGGATATTCGATCTCGTCGAGCCTGTTCTGATACCAGGAAGCAGGATCATAGTATGCGGAAGGATCTGCAGGAAAAACTTCACGCAGAGAAGAGACAGAGATCTCTGTTTTCCCGTCTGACAGGATGCCGTTTTCCGTTCTCCAGGTACCGGTCAGGATCCTTTTCTTAAGGACACAGAATGCGAAAGCGGAACAGCTGTTCAAGATATCCTCATGAGTCAGGAACGCCCAGGGATCTGAGTCTTCGTCATTGGAACAGCGTATCTCCGCAAGTCCAAGCATCTTAATCAGGGAGATAAGATCGGAAAGGGATATGGATCCGTCTGAAACTCCGCAGTAAAGATCCCATGCAAAGGCAGAGACATCTTTGTTAAATGCGAGATCATACAGTTTCTGGATCATCCTTGCTCCTCCTTTGATAACTTAACGAAAATACGATCAGATAAAGCCGGCGTATCAGGATCGGTGCCGGCTTTGCTTATCAGAGGTCTTTCTTCACTATTCCGAGCTTCTCTCTCAGAGCTATGAGAATAACGGCGGCGAAAAGCCAGACTCCAAGGAACACGAAAACAGGCTTGAAGCTCCCGGTGCTGTCATATACTCCGGAGGCTATGGACGGAATGACCGCAGCAGACAGGTGGGCCAACACGTTGATCCTGCTGTACTGGACCTCGAACTGGTCTGGCTCGAACAGCTCCGACGACACAAGAGAATTTGCGACGCCATTCATGTAGCCGAAACCCAACAGGAGAGCTCCTAAATAGAGAAGGACCGGGACTCCGCTTCCTGCAGTCAGGAGCACCATACTTGAGCCGATCAGGATGAGGAACAGCTGAATGCTCCTCCAGAGTCCGAGATAGTCGCTGCACAATCCGAAAAGTAGTTTGGATGACATGTTGCCTATCATCAGAACAGATGTCATTCTTGCTCCTAACATTGGATCGTAGCCAAGAGAAGAGGTGTACTGCGGGATGTAGGACACCATCTGGATGGAAAGACCGGCGATCGATACGCAGCAGAATATGTAAAGATATGTCTTGAGCCTGAAAGGAACATGCTGAGGAACAGCCTTTGCCACTTTGGCATCCGATATCAGATCTTCCTCGGTCCCGCCGTACGGCAAGGCGCCTACGTCGGAAGGCCTGCGCTCTATAAGAAGTGACGCTATCAGAACGGAAGTGAAAGCAATGGCAGCGAGGATACGGGCTGTAGCCCTCCATCCGATATTCTCGATCATGCGTCCGGTGATGGGGTTGAAGACGGCTCCGAATACGCCGGAGAGCATCATATAGGCTCCCATGAAAGTGCCGCGGTTCTTGATGAACCAGTTGCGGATGACTGTAGTAGGAAGCAGCATGACAAGGCTGGAAGCGACTCCGTGAAGTATCCCGGATATCAGCCACTGCCATGGTGCGGTATAGAATGACATGAGAAGGAATGACAAAGATCCGATGGCGCCGACAAGAACGGTCATGAGCTTGATATTGACTTTCGTCAGGAGTCTCGCAGTAAAGAGCATCGCGATAGGCGATACCAGATTTCTCAGCGAATAGTAACCCGCGAGATCGCTGCTGGTATAGCCTTCCGACTGGATGACTCCGTTTATAAGGACGCCTGCGCAGTTGAACAGGATGCCCATCATGGCGCCGTACATCAGCATGCAGCCTGCGAACACCAGCCATACTCTTTTAGTCTTCATCGAGACCTCCTGAACAGATATTCCGGTTATTGAAACGGGATCTTGTAAGGAAAATACAGGTTCCCGGGAAACTGCAGAACACCAGGGAATATTGTATCATGGACCGTTCCGCCATTAAAGAAAACGCCTGCCGTTGACAGGCAGGACGGCAGGGGATCCCGTGCAAAAATGAACGGTGCAGAAAGGGCTTAAAACCGACAGTTTCGTTGAAGAATGATGGTAATACAAATATAATTATACTGATATCGAATACTCTAAAAGGGACTGTTATGAAACTGAATCGAATAATCTCTCTTTTGCTTTGCGTTCTGATCATTATGACCGCCGCCTTCCCCGCAGCAGCGGAGGGAGACGAGGTACAGGCTGCGAAAAAGATAATATCCGTCGTATATGACGATTCAGGAAGCATGAAAGGTGACCGCTGGGTATATGCCAACTACGCTACTCAGGCGCTGATCGCGCTTCTCAACGAGCAGGACGAACTGTATGTGACATACATGAGTTCTCCTTCCAAGGCTGAGAAGGTAGATCTGGGCAATATCGAGAAAGTCATTCAGAATATACAGAACTGGAACCATACCGGATCGACACCGGGCCAGGCTATCGACACTGCCTGGGAGAAGCTGAGAGAATCCGGCGAGAAGGATCCGTCAGCGCAGTTCTGGCTCGTGATCCTCACGGACGGTGACAGGATCGAGATGAGCATGGATCTCCAGAGCAAGCTGGAGAGCATACGCGGCGACAGCATGTCCAACGGCACCGGCCTCAACGTCGTTTACATGGGAATGGGACCCGGAGCGGCGAGAGCGACCGGAGATCCCGACAGAGGGCTTTACACGTTCCATGCTGACACGAACCAGTCTATCAACGATACCATGAAGGATGTGGCGAACCTCATCTCAGGAAGGCTTGCCGTTCCTGATATCGTGCAGGTCGACAGCAATACGATACAGGTATCCTCCAATCTCCCGCTGTACAGTATCTCGGTGCTCCTTCAGGGATCACAGGCGGAGATCGTTTCAGCCGAAACGAATGAAGGCAAACTCAAGCTGGTCAGGAATCTGGGACTCAGTTCTATAGACCCGTTCAGACAGACGGGGACCATCCTGCAGGGAAAGGCAGGAGTCCTCGTCATGAAGGACTCGGCCAACAAGACGCAGGTCATACCTGCAGGACAGTACACTATAGTTTTCTCGGAACCTGTATCAAAGGATCAGGTGACGATACAGATCGAACCCGCCATAGGCCTCAAGATAGACCTTTACCGCGGAGGAGATCTGATAACAGACCTTAAGGATCTGCAGACAGACGACTCGATAGATATCTATCTGCGTCCGGTCATCGCGGGAACGGACCAGACTATACTTCCGGGGAATCTTCCCCAGGGAGTGAAATGGTCTGTCGAGTATGAAGTGGACGGAACGAATAAAGGGTCCTCTTCCAGTCAGGAACTGAAAGGGATAAAGCTCAAGGAAGGCGGCAACATCATCAGAGGGGTCATGCAGATCCCGGGATTCGCTCCGCTGGTATTTGAGAGGTTCTTCAGGCTGAGCTACATACTCGAACACATCACGATCAAAGCAGAACAGCCGGATCCGCTGGAGTATTACAGGAGCCGCCTTGATCATAAATACCTGAAGCAGGGCAGATATGACGAAGGAAACATCACCTTCAGCATCCTCCTCGACGGCACGAAGCTCAATGCCCAGCAGCTGCAGGAGAACGATATCGACCTTAAGGTAGACAGCATCACATGTTCAGGCAAAAAAGTAAAATGCATCTTCCCGGTAAGATGTGTCCTGAAGCTGGAAGATGACGGTACATTCGTCCTATATCCCACTGAGCCTATGTGGTTCACCTGGTCGATGATCAAATCCGGTGATTATGAAGTCCAGGTGAGCGTCATCAGAAATGACAGCCTCAAGGCGGATGGCCATTTTACGCTTGTTCCCAGACTGTCAGATACCTTTATCTCGATACTGACTGTCCTGGTGCTCCTGTTCATCCTGAAAGTGCTTGTTTACGATCTTTTCATTCTGGATAAGTTCCCGAGAAAACGGATCGTAGTCGATTCATATATGATCAACTCCGACGGATCAGGACAGCTGGTCGGCAGCAAGCGCATAAGACTGGGCAAACTCAAGGGATACAATATGCTTCTCATAAGAAGAGAGAACAGGATCAGAATCAACGGAGTCACTCTCAAGGCTGACGAAGGAAGCGTTATGGTCGACGGAAGATCTCTTTCAAGACAGTTCTCCTACGGTACGAGCGCACAGGATCCGGAGATATCAGGCGAGTTCATCATGCTCGGCCTTCGTGAGATCCCGAGGAACGCACGTCTCAACGATTTGATGCTGGGACAGACGCCGCTCTACATCCGTACGAATGAAAATGACATGTCCATGTGGAGCATGAAGATAGACGGTTAATATAGCAATTAAATATACATACATATACAAAGGAGAGGAACTGCCATGGCGATGAACAAAATACCGACTCTTGTCGTAGGTGTCGGAGGAATAGGATGCCGTATCGCTGCGCAAGTAAGCGACATGCTCAGTGAGGAAGACAGACAGTACGTCGGGCTTGTCGGAATGGACACCAACGTCCTCGATCTTGAAAAGCTCAAGAAACACAATATGCGTGTCGTGCGCACAAGTGATGACAGGACAGTGCGCGAGTTCCTGCAGAACAACGAATCATACAGCAAATGGTTCCCGGTAAGCCATTATCTTCTTGACAGGGGATTTAGGGAAGGCGCCGGACAGATACGCGCAATCTCCAGGATGGCCGCGATAGCTGCCGAGGAAAGAGGAGATTTCCAGGAGATCGACAAGGAGATCCAGAGGATCCGCCAGAACAACAGCAGTCTTGCTGTCATGATAGTCGGAAGTATCACGGGAGGCACCGGAGCCGGTATATTCCTGCAGGTCCCGCTGTACATCCGTCAGCTCATGAAGCACACCGTGGGTCTTGATTCTGTCATAATCCGCGGAATGTTTGTCGGCGCGGACATAACAGAAGGAGCACAGCCTTCCGATATAAACAAGCGTGCCATGCACGTAAATGCATACTCCTGTCTCAAAGAGCTGAACGCGTTCTATATAGCCCAGAATGACAGATCCGTGGAAGACAGACTGGAACTTGACTGGTACGAGCGCAGGAGAAAGGAAAACGATGAAGTAAGGAGCGACAGCCTCCACACTGCCCGCGTGATCGATCCTTATGCCGATCCGGAAGAGAATCAGACAGAGATCAATCTGGAAGATACAGCGCTGATCCGTGAGGGCAAGGCGAACATTCCCTATAACTATCTGTACCTCATCGAGAATTCCTTCAATGACGGCACTATAGGTCTGCCAGCACTGGAGAGCGTAGAGAAGCTCGTTGCCAACATGGTATTCACATACATGTTCACTCCTGTTCACGACAACGCGGCATCTGTAGTGGACAACTTCGTGCTTCAGGACATGGAGCAGGGAGGAATGGGCAGATATGCCAGCACAGGCCTCTGCAAGCTGGTATACCCCAAGAAGAATGTTGAGAACTATGTAACATACAACACAGTCAGCGGCATCATCAAGGAAGACTGGCTTCTGATCGATGACTTTTATGACGCTGAAAAGGCAAATGCCATCCAGCAGCAGAAGACGGACAGAGACGTCAAGATACCGGAACTCAAGGATGTATATCCCGAGCAGTATAAAAAACTGATCGGACGCGGACAGGCGCTGGCCGGTCTGTACAGCGAAGCATATGCCGACGAAGGATATCAGAAATCCCTGAACACATTTGTGACGGATCTTGAAAAAGAGATCAATACTGTGCTCTCAGCTGCTGATCTTGATAACAAGAAGAAAGCATGCGATGTGCAATTCAGCAGAATGGAGGAACTGGACGAAGCCAAGATAGAGACCACCCGCGTTTACAACGCACTGAGGTCCTATCAGAACGCAGCGGAGGACCAGGTAGGCAAAGCATACTCGATAGTAAACTCCATGATTCCGTCCACGCTGAAGCTGCTTGAATCCGGAAGCAAGGAAGACAAGTCTCTCTACAGGATACTTGCCGACAAGCACCCGCTTACTGCCCGCTATTTCTGCTATCAGATAATCAATGATCTTGAAAAGAAGATAGAAGCGAACAAAAAGAACGCCAACATCGATCTGAACGTAGAGAATCTTGCTGAAGCGGATTTCTCCGCCAAAGAAGAGGGCATCCAGACTGCCGACCGTGCGGTTGGAGCACTGGAATCCAAGAGCGGATTAAGATATCTGCTTGATGAGATCGGGATCAACGTCGACAGAAGAAAACTTCATAAGATAGCGAAACAGCTGGCAACCCTGTCAGGTTCGCAGACTGCAAATATCGAGCGCTATCTCTCGGTAAATCTGAGGATCAGGACCTATGAGGAAACTGTAAGAAGACTGAATCAGATCGTTAAAAACTACGAAGTGTTCTTCTCGAGCATACACAATATGATCAAGAACAATACCTCCAAGATGAGGGATATCGAGAGAAGAGCGGCAACGGATTCGCTGGGAGAGATCAGGGTATGCTTCGACAGCGCATGTCTTGAAGTGCTCTGCGACGAATACATGCAGGATGCTGACAGGGAGCTCCCGGCTGACACGAAGCTGTCCATCTTCCGCAGTCTGTACAAGGTCTTTGAAAAGGATATGAGTCTTGTCGGAAAAGTCGTCTCTGAAAAACAGCAGGAGCGTCACGACGAGGAGAAGAAGAAAGAGCTTAGCAGGGTCTTCAAGGTCGCAGTCGCAGATAATATCAGGAAAAGCGTAAGGACTAAGGAAGAAGCCGCTCTCAACATGAACATCATCGAAGCTCTGCAGAAAGAGATGACCATCCGCGGAGCGAGCGCCGCTGATCGTGAAGAAGATGAAGACAGCTCTGTCACGGAAGAAAGAAGAGAAGAGCTCAGAAGAGAACGCTACATCAGAGACAGGATCAATGAAGCGCTGAAAGGAGCAGCTCCTCTAGTCGCTTCCGAAAGGAAGTCGGAAAAAGAAAATGCAGAACTGGCTTTTGTCGCGATGAATCCGGAATGCGCGATGAAGGACGACGATGACAGACCTGATGCAGGACTGACCAAGGATGCATATGCTCCGGAAGGAAACCGCGAGACCACTCATAATGTGAATCCGTCTGTGATCCTTGACGAGGAATTCTCTCGTTATGAGATCACCTGCCTCAGAGCGCAGTACAAGCTGCTGATAACCAATCTTACAAAATACAAGAGAGGTTCCGTCAACGAACAGAACTATAACGAGAGACTCAGCCAGATCGGCAAAAAGCCGAGCATAGTCGATGTGGACGCGTTCAAGACCGTCATCAACCCGCACCTGAACAGATACTGGAACGAGGAGGGATTCATTCCCGCAATCGATCCTGTTGACAGGAGAAATGACCTGGACGACAGAAGGAAGGCATTCATCTATGCTCTGGGAATGGATCAGGTAGTCAGACTCAGGGAAAAGGCAGAAGGAAGCAGGAAGAACGTGCTGAGATGGTACGCGAATACATCGGGAAGCCTTGTACTGATCAATTCCTGCGGACAGCCTATCGGCAACAGCTTCACGGATCTCTATGAATCACTGGCCTTCAACGGACGTCTCAAGAAAGGGTTCCTTAACTACGCAAGGTTCACAGCCGCGCAGAAGAAGGCATCCAGTGATGCTCAGACACTTTTCGACAATATCCTTCAGGATGATTTCGTGCTTGACCTCTCACAGGTCCCCACAGGCCCCGCTTATTCAGAGGAAAAGAACATCATCGACATTTTCGCAGAGATGATGAGCACGATGGACGAGGATGACTTCAACGGTCTGTTCACAGGACTGCTCCTCGTTATCTGGGAATACTGCAGCAGGCTGTTTGACGGAAACGTCGACAATGTGGACGCTGCGACCAGAAAAGTGCTGAGGAAGATCTATAACAACAGCAATATCGGAGCTGCCGGCAAGGACGAGTCAAAGCTCGATGTCGCAGGTCAGAAGATCAAGGCTCAGTATGACCGTATAACGAATATCCGATACAGAGGCAGATAAACGAAAAAACTGAAACCGGCAGGGAGAAGTCATGTCAGAGAGTTTTCGCTATCTGATCAATGTTGATCAGTGCCTGAACATATCAAATTACGATATGTTCTTCTATAAACTGAAAGACCAACGCAGATTTCGCTTCTTTGAAACTGCGGGGACTTCCCTTGCCCAGGCCATAGACGATGCCGGACAGTATCTCAGAAGGTATACATATGAAACACAGCAGACGCAGCTGATATTTGCTGTCAGGAAAAGACCGGGGAAAGACAGGACCTGGGATGATACACTGCTGTGTCAGATCCTGAAGATAAGAGATGAGGTGCTGAAAGGACGCATCGACATGTCAGGTAGAGACGGAAATGACAGGGCAGTCGTGCTCATGACTGTCTATGACGTCGGATTCGATGACAGCTGGTCATATGATGACGATTATTTCCGGGGAAGCGGCAGACGATTCGCTGAGGACTGCAGGGCTATGCTGCACGCGGTTTCTCTGACGGACCCGGAAAAACGGTCCTCTGAGGAACTGCAGTCCAGGATCGAAGAACTGCAGAACAGCGGAAAAGAAGAAGACAGGATCATCTCAGAACTTCTGAGGGAGTTTACTGATATCTGGAACAAGGATCAGGAAGTCGCTCAGGGGGAAGGATTTCTGCAGCAGTTCGAAGAAGAGACGGAAAAAGACGTCTTCCTGATAAAACTGGTGCAGTTCATCAGTGAGAAACTGGCGAACTATGTAGTGCTGGAACAGAGCATCCGGAATAATGATCTGAGGGACAGCAACAGGACTTTCCTGCGCATCGTTGAATATGTCAACAGCAGCACAGACGGTCAGAGAGAGGAAGGCAGCTTCAGGAACGATACGCTTGCTGACAGATGCCGCAGCAACTGGGCGAAGATCAAGGAAGACGAAGGTCTTGAGTCTCGTTATGCGAAAGTACTGTCTCTTTATGAGCAGAGGCTCCTTTCACTGTCAAGAGAACTGGAAGACAAGAAAGGCGCGTCAAAGGGAGGGAATGAGCTCCCGCTCAAGGCAGTTCCCGATGACGACAGTATCAGGACCCGCGATGAACATTTCAGTACTGGACAGAGGAACACCCGCGATATGTCGCTGATCAAGGATCTGGATGCGTACAGGGATGCCTGTCTGCACGATCTGGACAGTATAACTGACTGGACCGGAAAAGACGGGGCTTACAGCAGACTTACATCTGATCTCAGTTCAATGGAGAAGGACCTCAACACTTATGCTGAAAGCCTGAGCAAAGTATACACTCAGAGCATTGAAGCCAGGATCAAGGATACTTCCGAATGGGAGAGGACCGTCTATGAAGTTCCGGATAACGTCCAGGAGACTATTATCGGAACTCAGGCTGAGATAGATTCCAGAATGAAGCAGCTGAAGGAGCCGGGGACGAGTGCTTCCCTGAAGTTCCAGGATCAGCTGAATATGACAGGCGCTCTTGATCAGAGCAGCCAGAGCATCACTCTGCTCACGCAGAGGTATCATGATTTCAGAAGCAGGACGTTCCTTGCTGTGCTTCTTGTCACGGCGGGGGCATTTATAGCGCATTACTACATACTGCAGAATTATGTTCTTGACACAGCTGGTGACGTCATGCTCTCTCTCGGGTATATCGCATTAGTGCTGATACTCGGCGTAACGGCATGGGCTTCCGCAAGAAAGACATATAGGCAGAAGATCAAGAAGGAGATCGAAAAACTGGAGAGCGGTATAGAAGAATATCTGAAAGGATATTTTGAAAAGGCAAACAAGTTCTCCAGGCATGTCAATCTCCTGAACCAGCTGGATTATCTCCACCGGTATGCTGCGCTGCTGGAAAAGGTAAGAAGAGAAAGCGCAAACATGAGACAGCTCCTGGAATGGCATAGAGTGCAGATAAAAAAGCACCTGGACAAGGTCCAGGCGTTCCACGGACTGATGCAGTCTGTCACGACCGAGTATGACACAGGTGACAGCAGTGAGCTGATAGAACCGCTGCTCAAAGCGGGAGAAGACGTGGTGGGATGCAGAGTTTACTGGCCGCAGGCGGAGGAGGAAAGATGAAGATATTCGTTTATTTCATATTCCTCGCCGCGCTGTATATCGTGATACATCTCATTGATCTTCTTATCAGAGGGATCGCGTATCCTGAAGGTAAAAGATACCTTAACGTGCGTCTGTCGGCGGCCGTCCTGATAACGGTGGTCATACTTCTCAGCGGATATGTGTTTACAGGCCTTGTGACTGCAGTGGATGCGCTTATCAACGCTCCTGCACTACAGGGCTTTTTCGGGTTCGTACTGCCGAACAGGGCTTATGAGATCCTCTATATGCTGCTTCTGCTGTTCGGACTCAATATCTCGCTGCAGCTTGTGACAGCTGTCGTGACAGGGATCACGAGACTGCTCTTCTCACGAAAGCAGGAATATATAAATACAGAAGATTTGGATCTCCCGCATAAACTCCTCCATCTGCCGTGGGTGCTTATCAACCCGTGTTATGAAGACAACAAAGGCAGGTTCGTGCTGAACGGAAAAGGCTACAACCTTTATCTGTGGATACGCGGGCTTAAGAATGCATTCCTGACAGTTTTCGTCATCGAGACGCTGCTGTTCGGTGTCTCCGCGCTGTGGGGACCTGATCAGTGGAACGAGTTTCTCCTGTCCGCGGGCAAGGCATGGTACATGATACCGTTCGCTATGTATGTGCTGCTTCAGGAGATATGTCTCGCTCTCGAACCGGAAGGAGACGATTTCGAAAACACGCTGTTCTACAGTGAAGTGCCGGAAGAACTTGACGGAGACGTAAATGAACTGATGTCCAGATATGCGGACACTTTTGCGCCTGCCGGTGCTCTTCTGTACCGTGAACCGGCGAACGTCACGGCTGTCGCCCGTGACGATTATTCCGACAATAACCTCGGGAATTACCAGATAGAGGACTGCAGACAGCCGGATGTCCTGCAGTTCATGGTCGAACAGCTAAGAGAAGAAGGACTGGAACTGAATGACGCATACGAGAACGTACTCAGCGAACTGCTCAACGGAGGTTCTGTATTCGTCAGGGATTTCTCCGGAGGAGAATTCGTAGACTATCTTACCGTATACCTTAATTACTATCTTTCATTGGGACGCACAGCTCTTGTCCTGTGCAGGGACACAAAGCAGGAAGACATAATATGCGAACAGCTCAACAGGAGCATGAAGAAGCTGAATGCGCTTTCCGGTGTATGGGGCATCCGTGCGGATCATGACAACAGCAGCAGTGATCCGACGCATATCCTCGTATGCAGCTGGAGGAACCTGCTGGACAAGCAGCTCAGGAGCAGGGACGCGGATTTTGCTCAGGCACTGTTCTGCACGGTGATAACCGACGTAGCCGGACTGGTATCGGGCGACGGGATCAGTCTGAGCCTTCTGTTCGACGAGCTTCACAATCTGAACGGATCCATGCAGTATATCGCGGTCAGCGATGAAGACAACATGAACCTCAGATCTGCCATACAGTATCAGACTCACGCCCCGATGAAGCACTTCAACAATGACGTGCGGCTTTCCGGCACAGGCATAATGGTCTGGAAAGCAGAGAGCAGCTGCAGGCTGCAGGATATGCTGCACATCGGAGAGGGAAGAGCGCCGTATATGGGCACTGCGATACCGCTGGCTCTCCTTGCCATAAACAATGACCTGCCGGAAGTGTATGTCCCGTCAGAGCCTTCGGAAGGGTCTGCGACCTATTTCCATGTGCTCAGCCAGAGCGGGGAAGAGATACGAAGATATCTTGATATGGATGTGAATCTGACCAGTGCGATCAGAACGGATCCGGATGAACTTGCAAAAACCAAAGATCTCTGCGTAGCTGTGGCGTTCGATACATCATTCAACATGTTCACCGCGGTCAGGAAGTGGATGAAGTACGGAGGAAAGAACGGCACCGTACTGCATGTGATATCGCCTCCTTATATGCTCAGGGGGTATTTCGCTTCCAACTTCCGCAGGATAATGATGAACGACAACCAGTACGAATCGATGATCCCGCTGACATCCAGCCTCGACGTCAGCAGAGTCGCAGAGATCCTGATGATACTGGACAGCAACGGACTGAGCGATTCGGAACTGATGGAGAGAAGCCAGAGAATGGGCTGGCAGTGCGGCAGCGTGGAAGAAGTGCTGTCCAAATGTCTTCAGACCGTTCTTGAAGATGAGAATAAAGCCGCTGCTGTGTATGAGTATTTCAGATTCGAACAGACTGAAGCTCCCAGAGCGGAGAACATATGGAAAGACAGTTCATTCACCGTGAGGATGGCGAACCATACACTTGCCCGCCGGATCATGGACATGGTAAGTCCGGCAAGGATGGTCATCAGCGGGACACAGGGAGAGCCTGTAGGCATCCTTAAGGGAAACATCAGCAATTATCTTCTTAGAGATCAGCTGACCGTATATGACCGTACGATATACAGGGTCGCCGACATGATCGACGGATCGGTCTATCTGGAGCAGGTGACTCCCAGCAGACTGCCTCAGTATTATCCTGTTTCTTGGTTCAGGATCAGCGATCTTGTCAGGACAGACGATCTCGTAGATACCGATTTCATGGATCTGAACCTTTGCAGGGCCAGAGTCGAGAGGATGACTGCCGGATACTGGGAATCCGACCGAGGGATCCAGCTGTGTTCAGAGAACGGGATCATGATGCACAAACTGACCGGCGATGACGGAGAGCCGCTTAAGAACACGGTGGAGAAAGCCGGCGTTCTGGAGGTGTCCATACGCAGATCGGTCTTCGGTGACAGAGCGGAACAGGCTGTGAATCTGCTCTGCTTCATGCTGAGCGAACTGTTCAAGACTCTGTTCCCGAATCTCTGGCAGAACGTGTATGTCGCCAGGGAAGGAGAGAAAGACGCAGATCTGGTAAGCAGAGTGCTGAATAACGGGAACGGGGCAGAAGACGAGTCCAAAGTTCGCAGCGTGATCCCGTGGATCGAAAGCGGATCTGCTGCAGACGGCGTGTCCGATGACTATATCTCGCTCTACATAATCGAGTTCAGCTGTGTCGAATACGGAATAGTACAGACACTGCGCAACAGGATGGAACACGTATTCAGGATGCTCTATGAATATCTGTCCTGGTATTCTGAAAGCGAGAGCACCGAAGAAGAAGGGCTGCAGACCGACAGGTACCTCAATTTCGGCAGAGAGACTGTTCCGGCATCCTTTGCAGTTCCTGAATTGCTGAGCTTCCTCAGAAGGTTCATCTCATCCGACCTCCCCGTGAGTCCGGACCCGTATCAGTATGATACCGGAGTGCCGGTGCACTCCGAATCGGGCAGGAAAGTATGCTCTTACTGCAACCGGGTCGTGTCTGTATGGTATGAGCTGGAAGGCGGCAAACGTTACATGTGCGCCAGATGCCACGACAGCAAGATAGAAAGAGAAGAGATACTGGAACTGTACAGGCAGACAGAGGAATTCATGCGGAAGGATTACGATATCAGCTTCGGCCGCAGCATCCACGTCAGATTCGCATCCACGTCTGATATAGAGAGACGGACCGCCGGGTCCTTCGACGAGAGACTTCTCGGTTACTATGATTACGGCAAGAGAGAACTTGCACTGGAGACTCCCGGCCCCAGAGCTGCTATACAGGACACCCTGGTGCACGAGCTGACACACAGATGGCAGTACGACAACCTTGATATGAGAAGGCTGGAAAGAAAGATCCGGAATGACGATCTTGTCACAGAGATAGTGGAAGGCCATGCAACATATGTCGAGATAGACGCCATGAAACGTCTGCACGAAGTGAAGTTCGCGGAGAGGATAGAGAAAGAACTGGAGACCAGAGACGACGAGTATGCAAAAGGCTACCGAAGGATCAGGGATTATATGAGCGAGAAGATCGGTGAGGGAAGCCATATCAATCCATTCACGGCGATGCAGCAGTATGTTAAAGACATAATAAACGGAGATATAACGGTAAAGTGAGGAAGAGACGCTTTATACTTGTGATGCTGCTCGTGGCAGCAGTCCTCCTGAGTGCATGCGGCACCGGAGTCCCGGGTATAGTGGACGAAGGCGCGAGCCATTTTGCCCAAGGCAAGGATGAAGAAGATTACGGTAAATGGGGCCTCGATAAGGATGACCTTGATAAGCTGATCAAAAAGTATTCGGGATCATATCAGGGAACATCCGGAACGCCGATGTCCCCAAGCCAGTACGATGATATCAAGAACAATTCACAGGATGATCCTCAGCCGGCCGTATCTTCCGACATAGGAAGCATCGAACAGCTCACCGAACTGATGTTGCAGGAATACAGGAAACTGTCTGAGACTGTAGTGTTCATGCCTGTCAACGGATTCGATCCCGATATTCCGCACAACCTGAACGATATCGCCAGAGAGATAAAACGCAGGGATCCCATCGCCGGAACAGGAGTGGAGGCATGGACCTGGTGGATAGATCCCGCAACGGGAGAATATACAGTACGAATCAACTATTCGTTTGAGACAGATGAGCTCAGACGGATGAGAGCTGAAACGGAAAAGAAGTGCGATGAAGCGGCCCAGCAGATCTATAAGCCGAATCTGAGCGAGTATGAGCTGGTGCTGGCTGTCAACGACTTTTTGTGCGCCAGCGTATACTATCCTTCACAAGAACCGTATGCGCCTGTTACACATACAGCCTATGGAGCACTGGTGGACGGCTGTGCGGTTTGCGACGGCTATTCATGCGCTGCAAAGGCGATCCTTGACAGACTCGGGGTGCAGTGTGACTTTGTCGTCGGAGTCTGCACGAACGGCGGCGGTCATGCCTGGAACCTGGTAAATATAGAAGGAGACTGGTATCAGCTCGATATAACATGGAACGACTGTATATCAGGATACGATTTCTTCCTGGTAACAGACGATTATATGAAAGGCAGCAGGACCTGGAATTACGCTGTATATCCGGCCACGCCTTCCATAGGATACAGAGAAAAGAACGGACCGTGATTTCAGCATAAGAACGATCAAAAAACATACTGACAGGAGCAAACATGTACGACAGGATCATTGAACTGGTTAAGTCCACAAAAGCGATCGTCTTTGACAAGAAACTGCAGGAAGACATCAAGATGAAAGGCGCTGCAGATTTTGTCACTGCGGTGGACACAGGCATAAGCAATTACCTGAAAGAGGAACTGGGAAAGATCACGGAAGGATACGGCTTCTTCTCAGAGGAAGAGGACGGGAGCCTGTCTGATCCCTGCTGGATACTGGATCCGATAGACGGGACGACGAATCTCGTATACGGATACGGACTGAGTTCAGTATCTCTGGCACTGTACAGCGGAGGAGAGATAGTTTTCGGCGTGGTCTATAACCCGTATACAGACGAATGCTTCACTTCCGTAAAAGGAGAAGGGGCTTATTACAACGGCGAACGCATTCATGTCAGCAGCAGGCCGTTCAGCGAGAGCATTATCGAGTTCGGAGCAGGTTCCACTAAAAAGCACCTTGCAGACGAGAACTTTGAACTGGGGAAGATCATCTTCAAGCAGGTGGTGGATCTCAGACGAATCTGTTCTTCCGCTCTCAGCGTTTGCTATATCGCACAGGGCAGAATAGACGGATACTTTGAGAAAGTCCTGAAGCCCTGGGACATAGCTGCCGGTTATCTGATCCTCAAGGAAGCAGGCGGATGCATGACAGATTATGATGGGAAAGATATCAGTTTCGCTGAACCTACATCCGTTATAGTCGGCAATCCCGAAGTTCAGGCAAAGCTGACAGAGATCATCCGGGATTTCTATGATGGCAAGAGAGGTTGAAAAGAATGGGGTTTAATCCGAAACAATGGAAAAAGAATCCTAAACTGTTTCGCAACAGATATTCTGTGAAATACCATATGAGCGATCTTCCGAATGAGATGAAGGAAGAAGCAAATACGGTGATGGACAGCATATATGGCCAGGCGGCGACGATCCTGGTCTTCGTGCTTCTGCTGTATGTCGTTCTTCTTAAAGGACATGTGATAGGAAAAGGAAGTGAATTGAGGGAAGTCACTTTCGCCTGGTTCTTCAAGAACGACGTTTTGGAAGATATATGGGATTATTTGCTCGAGAACCTGATCATAGCTGGTATCTTCACTGTGATTCTCTGGCTCGTCCGTATCTGGAAAAGAGGAAGGTGGATTACAGAGAATCACAGCATGTGGCTGCAGGGCAAATGGCTTCATATCCATGAGAAAAACAACAATACTGTACGTGTTGGATTTGTTGATATCCTGCAGAATTACGACGGGATAAGCGCGGACTGCCGCAACTACGATGTCGAAGATATAAAGAACGAGGATAAAGTCACAAACTGGCATTATATTAATGCCCAAGTTAATAAAGACGGTGATAAGAGCTTTATGCTGCAGGGTTTCTATTCCGCTACAAAAAGCGAGACCGGAGAAAGAAACAGTGGAATGCATACCCTTTCCATCATCAATAACGGAGAGAATCCTCCGATAGAGATGGCCGGTTATTTCGGAGACGTAAACACACTGGTCAAAGATACAGCTGCCAGTTCCAGAGACAACTACCTAAGCTGCGGCAGGATAAGAATGTACCGAATGACAAAGGAACAGGAAGAAAACCTGTTTGAAAACGGGACATTCTTGCCTGAACAATTGAAACTCATGCTTGACGGAAATGCTGAGTGGGTCACGGAGACTGCATCAAGGAGATATACAGATGCAGTCAGAAGCGCAGTAAACAGAGCAGATGAAAAACTGAATAAAAAGACTCCGTAAACAGGCAAAACAGCCTCTGGTAAGTGAACGAAGCGATTCACTTATCAGGGGCTGTTTTGCATTTATAAGTATTAGATTCAATAATGTCTTGTAAAAAGAACCTACCCGGAAACTATACTTCAGTGTATAAGTTATTGGGGTAGGTTTATGATTGCTGGCGGAAGCGGTGGGATTCGAACCCACGGTACCGTGAGGTACACCTGATTTCGAGTCAGGCCCGTTATGACCACTTCGATACGCTTCCATATTCAGTATTAACGTCTTTCAATTGTAATGCATGAACACAAAAAAAGCAATGACAGACAGAATAAGAACGGACCGTCAAAATGACACGCAAATGACGAAAAAGGTAGTATCATATAGATGGATTATTTAGATGTGGAGGAACAGCGCTGATGACTCTGGAAGAATATCAGAAGACTATCATTTTTCCGGTAGGTACCGGGGGCCCTCATCCGTTCTTCACTGGAAATGTCTATCTGGCGCAGATATCAACTGAACAGCTGACTATGGCCAATGTGACATTTGAGCCGGGCTGCAGGAACAACTGGCACATCCATCACGCCAAATCAGGCGGAGGCCAGATACTGATCTGTGTCGGAGGGAGAGGGTTCTATCAGGAAGAAGGCAAAGACGCGGTCGAGATGATCCCGGGAAGCGTGGTCCATGTTCCGGCCAATGTTAAACACTGGCACGGTGCAGCTCCTGATTCATGGTTTTCCCACCTTAATATCGATGTGCCGGGTGAAGAAACGAGTGGAGAGCCGCTTTATCACATCTCAGATGAGGATTACCTGAAAGCGGTAAGCAAATAACGGAAGAAACAGAGTAGTGATCTATATAACAGAGGAAAAACTAAAGGAACTTCTTGCAGGGGCACCGGAACATCTCAGACCGGTGTCCCCGAGAAGGATGGTCGCTTTTGATGTCGAGACACCCAACTCCAGAGGTGACAGAATCTGTTCAGCAGGACTCACCGTGATCGAGAACAACAGGGTCGTGGAGAGTATGGAGATCCGTGTGAATCCCGAGACTGAATTTGACTGGAGATGCATAAATGTTCACGGGATAAGACCTTCGGATGTCGAAGATGAACCTGTTTTCCCGGAAGTGTGGGACCGCATCAGAGGTATCATGGAGAACAGCGTTATTCTGGCCCATAATGCGACTTTCGATCTGGGAGTCCTGAAGAAACTCCTGGATCATTATGAGCTTGAGTTTCACCCGGTCAGATACGCAGACACGCTGCGTATCTCCAGAGCAGTTTACGGGAAGCTGATGCCGAACCACAAGCTGGGCACGCTGTGTCAGGAACTGGGGATCCCGCTCAATGCGCATCAGGCCGGAAGCGACAGTTTCGGGTGCGCGGAACTGTATCTCAGGATGCAGGAAGCGGCAGGTTCACTTACACAATTCGACAGGACCTACTCGTTTGAGCCGACTCATTTTAATAAATACTGAAGGACGGTGTTTCGGGCTTAACTTCGACTTGCATATGATAACTGCTTTTGTTAGAATAATTGCGGTCTTTTTTAATATGTATTCAGAAATGGATATAAATAATTCGGAGGTTTTTCCATGGTAAAAGTTGCTATTAACGGTTTTGGACGTATCGGCCGTCTGGCATTCCGTCAGATGTTCGGTGCTGAGGGCTATGAGATCGTTGCCATCAACGACCTGACCAGCCCCGAAATGCTCGCAACACTTCTGAAGTACGACACCGCTCAGGGACCGTACATCGGCAAGCTCGGCGAGAACACCCACACAGTCGAAGCCACTGAGGATTCGATCATTGTCGACGGTAAGAAGATCAGGATCTACAAAGAGGCTGATGCCAACAATTGCCCCTGGGGCGAACTCGATGTTGACGTCGTTCTTGAGTGCACTGGCTTCTACACCTCCAAGGAGAAGTCCCAGGCTCACATCAACGCCGGCGCCAAGAAGGTCGTCATCTCTGCTCCTGCAGGCAATGACCTTCCCACAATCGTCTACGGTGTAAACGAGAATGTCCTCACAAAGGAAGACACAATCATCTCCGCAGCTTCCTGCACAACCAACTGCCTCGCTCCCATGACCAAGGCCCTCAACGATGTATATCCGATCCAGTCCGGAATCATGACCACAGTTCATGCTTACACCGGCGATCAGATGATCCTCGACGGCCCGCACCGCAAGGGTGACATGAGACGTGCCCGTGCTGGCGCTGCCAACATCGTTCCCAACTCCACCGGCGCTGCCAAGGCCATCGGCCTCGTCATCCCGGAACTGAACGGCAAGCTCATCGGCTCCGCTCAGCGTGTACCGACAGTCACCGGCTCCACCACCATCCTGGTAGCAGTCGTAAAGGGCAAGGATGTCACTGTTGACTCCATCAACGCAGCCATGAAGGCCCAGCAGAGCGAATCCTTCGGCTACAACACCGATCCTATCGTTTCTTCCGACACGATCGGCATGCGTTTCGGCTCCCTCTTCGATGCCACACAGACAATGGTCGCGAAGATCGACGACGATACATATCAGGTACAGGTTGTTTCCTGGTATGACAACGAGAACAGCTACACCAGCCAGATGGTCCGCACCATCAAGTACTTCGCCGAACTCGGCTGATAAGTACCCGGCATAACGGAGCTGGATCCGTAAAAAGAATCAGGCAGCCGCGAGGCTGCCTGTTTTGTTATGCAGTTTTGCTGAGATCAGAGAGTCAGTCCGTATTGATCGAATATGCGCTTGATCTCCTTGTTCAGGAGAGTCCTGACCTCGAAGCGGTGCTCCTCCACGCACTCCGTGCGGATATTGAGCTTCATGATCCCGTTCTCGATCCGGTCTATACCGTCATAACTGGGTCCGGAAATGATGTATTCGCTCATGTCCTTTATCTTCGGCAGTTCCGCTTTGAGGACGCTCTCGATCTTCTCGATATCGGCATTGAACTTAACATCGAGCATCATGTCCATATAGGAGTTGCGCCTGGTCTTGTTTACGACGTTGCTCAGGTCGCGGTTGCTGATGGATTTGACGTCCTGGTACGTATTGACGATCCTGGTGGATCTGATGCCGATCTCGAGCACAGTGCCTCTGTACCCGTTGACCTCTATGATGTCACCGACCTGGAACTCTTTTTCGAATATGATGAATATACCGGCAAGGATATCGGTTATGAGATTCTGAGCGCCGAGACCTACGACGAGAGTCAGCAGTCCTGCAGATGCAAGAAGAGATTTGGTATCAAAGCCGAACAGGGAAAGATCATAATACAGGAAAGCGATCGTCCCGATATAATGAACAAAACTGCTTGCCAGTCTGAGAAGAGTCTCGTTCTTCGGAGTAGCGATCTTGACGGCTTCCTTGATAAGATAGTTGAACAGGTTGATGAACGCAAAGTAGATGAAAGAGAGTGCGATGACTTCGGTCAGGGCAAAAACGTTGAGGCCTTTCTGCCACCTGTTTGACAGGGTGAAGCCGAATATCGTGTCTTCTGTATACAGAATGTTCTTGAACGGTATCGACAGCAGAATGATCACAGCGAAAATGATGACTACAGCCTGCACGATTGTTGAAGTCTTCTCTTCCGGTGTCTTTACAGTCCAGTCACCGCCGTCTCTCATGATCCTGTAGAGAATGTTGAGAGTGCGCTTGTTTCTGCCGCCGGCTGTATTGACTTCGACATACATATCATCATTATGTTCCGGAGGCTCTATGACCTGCCTGTTATGCATATACACCATGAATATCACGATACCGATGGTGCACAGCGCTATCGAAAAGATCGTGATCCCGATCCTGCCGTAGAACAGAGAAGCCTTGTTTTCTGCCAGGAATATGAGATTGGACCCGGTCTCAAAGGAAGTCGCATAGTAGTTAGAGGAACCTACTCTTATATTGCCGAAATAGTGGTTTCTGAATTCATCTTCCTGTATTCCGAAATCGAACACTGTCCCGTCTTTATAGCGTCCTATACTGGTATAGATCAGTTTGCCGGTGTCTTTGTCTGCGGCAAGGATATCCTCAACCGTACCGGCTATGGCAGTGCGCAGGATCGTCTCAAGCGAGACTTCATTCAGGAGAGTCTCCAGCTTATCCGTAGACGCTGCGATCTGCAGGAATCCGTCGCTCTCACCTTCCTCATCATACATAGCAACACCGATGAACTGGTGGTACTTCCCGGTAAGTTCTTCGGGCATGGCTTCCTGTACGTAGTACGGTACACCGTATTTCAGGACGTTGAAAGCATATGACTGCTGACTCGGGTCGTCGGAGATCACGAATCCCTTGATGCCTGAATCGGAGAGAGTCTCCACTCCGTTCTGGTCAAACATCATGATGTACTCTATCCCGAAGATGTTTGACAGTTTCTTGAGCTCAGCCTTCGTCTGCAGATCGGGGCAGGATGAAAGTATATAAGAAATGATCTGTGCCTTATTCAGGTATGATCTGTTATAAAGAGCTTTAAGCTGCTCTGCGCTGAATTCACCCTCTTCTATATTTACTTCGATCTGGTCAACTGTGTCCTGGGTGCTGACTGAGTACAGTGTCAATGCGAAGAGAGTCTGTATGTAATATGCAACCAGAGCTATGACTATCAGGCCGACTGCCACGAAGACACCGAGCTTTTTAGAAGCCAGTTTTACGGCGGCCATGAAATCTCCGCCGGTGCGGGCGATACGTCTGATCTCCTGCTTGCTGAAATAGGTGTGCGCTACGACGACTATCATTACGACGCAAACGATTATGTAAAGAACGAAACTGGCTATGCGGGCGTTTGTGGTCATGCTTCTTGTAGTGAAGCCGCATGTGATAGTGATGTTCAGAGAGTCATTGGAGCAGCTGGAAGTATAGTATCTGTCCTTGTTTATCTTCAGCCACTTTGCGTCACCCTGTACGAGATCGTCAAGACCGATCCCGAGAGCTGAAATGTTCCTGCCGATAAAACTGGAGTCAGGGTAATATACTATATCCCCGGTGGAGGACGTAACGATAAAGAACATGTCCTGCAGGCTCACAATCCTGTTGAGGATCTTGTTCTGGGTGTAGATGTTGTTGAGGAGCTCATCGAGATCGTCAGAGACTTTTATCAGAGTCACTTCAGTCCCGTCCTTAGTCCTGGAACGGTAGTACCTGTAGCCATGGCCGTTCTGCTCCGGAACCCTGACGCCCACGACAATATCCTGGACGCCGAACAGGTTTCTAAGCGAAGTGTTGATGACTCTGCTGTCGGCATGGTCCAGAAGATATGCTACACTGTCAGCCTTGGCCTGCATTCCCGAATCATACAGCTCGGTGACCTCAAGAGTCTGTTCATATGATTTCGAAAAAGTCTCGGCTATAGTGTCGACTCTCTGCAGGAGGTCCTTCTTCTGCGTCAGTTCTGTCAGATGATACTCTACTATGAACAGGAGCAGACCGATGACAAACAGAATTATGAGACCAACTGCAAGCGCTTTGGCAAAAGAAACAGTCGGTCTTTCTTTTGGCGTACTTTTATTCTCTGCTGATTGTTCAGTTTTCTTCTTTGTGAACGACAAAGCCATTTTTCCAAACATCCTTCCGCCGCATAGACCTTAAATCAGCGGCTAAATGACAGTTTCAGATATATCAAACTATAAATAATAATAAATTATACAATTTAATGCCTTTTCACTACAAGAATCGGAAAGGCACATATATCGGGCAGAACACAAAAATGCCAGGATCAAGCAGATAAACGATCGTTAGCCGCAGAAAATACGGAGACATGCTCCGGGACATCGGCGATGTATCTTCAAGGAACCTCACACACAACAGGCGTGCAGGATCCTAAAGCATTACGATCTCCGAAAAGACTTAAAAACGCGGTAATATACGGACTGTATAAGAACACACTTGCAAAACAGAAAAAAGAGTGATAATATGCTACTGTTGAATGTAAACTTGACTGAAGGAGTGGGGCGACCCGCTCTTTCGTTTGTATAACAGCAAAAAGGAATCTAACAGGCATGGCAGAGAAAAAGAGCGTAGCGGAAAGAGTCATGGAGACCGCCCTTCCGGTAGCCGAACAGTTCGGGCTTACGGTATGGGACGTCTTCTACGGCAAGGAAGGCCGCGATACGGTGATGAGGATCACGATAGATAAACCGGAAGGGATCGGGATCGCCGACTGCGAGCAGATGTCCAGGACCGTTGATCCTCTGCTGGATGCGATGGATCTCACGAACGTGCCATACCGGTTCGAAGTGTCTTCTCCGGGACTTGGCAGGAAGATACACTCACCAAGACAGTTTGAACTATGGAAGGATAAACCGGTCATCGTGAGGCTCGTCAGAGAGGATGAGGACCACGTGAGAGAGTACAAAGGAACTCTCGCTGAGAGCAGCGACGATTCCTTCTCTGTGATCACTGAGACCGGAAACAGAACATTTTTGAAGTCTGCGGTGGCCTATGTAAAGGCCGACGATGACAACGATATTTAGGAGGGAACACCGCAATGGGTGCGAACAGCGAATTCTTCGAAGCTCTGGATCTTCTTGCCAGAGAAAGGGGCGTCTCTCAGGAGAGCCTGATTGAAAAGATAAAGGCGGCTATCGTTCATGCCGTCAGGAGAGACTACGGCGGAGAGGATAACATCTTCGTTGATATCGATCCGGAAAAGGAAGGTTTCAAGATCTACATCCGCAAGGACGTCGTTGAGAAGGTCGAGAACCCCCAGACACAGATGACAGTGGATGAAGCCAAGACATACCGCTCCAGAGCCAGAGTGGGTTCTGTCATAGATATTCCGATCAAGGTAAAGAAATTCGGAAGGATCGCAGCAGTCAACGCGAAGCACGTCATCCGTCAGGGAATCAAGGACGTTGAGCGCAATCAGATATATGAAGAACTGCAGAGCAAAGAGAACGAGCTTGTCAATGCAGTCGTCAACAGAGTCGATCCCGTCAAGGGCAACGCTGTAGTGCTCATCGGAAAGAGCGAGGCGATACTGCCCAAGAACGAGCAGGTCCCCGGTGAGGTCCTCACTGAAGGACAGCACATAAAGGTCTATGTGGTGGATGTTGATGTAAATGACCGCGGGCCCAGGATACTCATCAGCCGCACACATCCCGGCCTTGTCAAGAGGCTGTTTGAGAATGAAGTGCCTGAGATATTCGACGGAACAGTAGAGATAAAGAACATCGCCAGGGAAGCCGGACAGAGAACGAAGATCGCTGTCGTCTCCCATGACGAGAACGTGGATCCCCGCGGAGCCTGCATAGGACCGCGCGGAAGCAGGGTAGCGAACATCGTTGAAGAGCTCGGCGGAGAGAAGATCGACGTCATACTCTACAGCGACGATCCCGGCAAGTTCATCGCGGAAGCTCTTTCTCCGGCGAACGTGGTGAGCGTGGAAGTCACCGATCCCGAGGAGAAGGTCTGCAGAGTCACAGTCCCGGACTACCAGCTCTCACTTGCTATCGGCAACAAGGGACAGAATGCAAGACTTGCAGCCAAACTCACCGGATATAAGATAGATATCCGTCCTGAGAGCGGTTATTACGGTGAAGAGGACTGACAGAAGGTAGAGACATGCCTAAGAAGATCCCTCTCAGAATGTGTACCGGATGCAGGGAACACAAACCCAAGAAAGAACTGATACGCGTGGTACGCTCTCCGGAAGGGGAGGTGTCTGTGGATCTTACGGGAAGGAAGCCCGGAAGAGGCGCGTACATCTGCAGGAAGGAAGAATGCCTCAGAAAGGCGCAGAAGAGCAAACAGCTTGAGCGCGTCTTTGAGGCCAGCATGACCCAGGAGGTCTATGACCGGCTGGCGCAGGAGATAAGGGAAAGCGATATCGATGAATGAAGGACTGCTTTCCGCACTTTCCATGACAAGAGGAGCGGGGAAGCTCAGGATAGGATTCGATGCGTCCAAGGATGCTGCAGAGAGCGGTGCGCCGCTCGTGATAGTGGCATCAGATGTATCAGAGCGGACCAGAAGGTCGGTCAGGTTCTTCTGCGAAGACTGCGGGACCGAACTGATTGAGACTGACATCACTCAGGACGACGTAAAGAAAAAGTTCGGATGGAGATTCGGCGTAGCAGCCGTAACAGATATCAACTTTGCAAAACTGATTAGAAGAAAAGCGATCCAACAGGGAGGATTAAATGATCATTAAGTACAAACTCGGAGATCTGGCTAAAGATATGGCACTCCAGAACAAGGATGTCATCACAGTGCTGGAACCGCTTGAAGGACAGGCGAGGAAGCACACGACAGTACTGTCGGAGGACGAGCTGGATTTCTTCTTCAACGCAATAACGCTGCAGCGTCAGGTCCCGAACCTGGATGCGTACTTTGCGAACGACGTTCTCCCTGAGAACAAGCCTAAGGAGGAGCCCCAAAAGAAAGAGACTGCTCCGCAGAAAGAGGCGCAGAAGCAGACAAAGCCCGCACAGAAGGAGCAGCCTGTAAAGAAGGAACAGAAGAGCGAGCAGAAACCTGTTCAGAAGCAGCAGCCTCAGCAGCAGAAGCAGCAGAAGCAGCAGTCTCAGCAGCAGAAACAGCAGCAGCCTCAGCAGCAGAACAAGCCGAAGCAGCAACAGAAACCCGCAGAGAAGAGAGATATCGAAAAATCCGCTCAGAAACAGCTGCGCAGGGCGGAAGCCAAAGGAAATCAGGATCAGAAGACCAATGTCGTTCAGGAACGCGTATCCAGAGTCGTGGATACGAGAGGATCTGAAGTCGATCTCAGCAAATACAATGAAAAGTATGACGATATGGCCACCCAGAAAGGCGCTGACACCAACAACAGGAAGCGCGGCCAGAACGGAGTACAGGGCAATAAACAGAAGTTCACCAACAGGCAGAACAAGAACAGACAGCAGTATCAGAAGAGAGAAACTGAAGCACAGAGACTGCAGAGGCTCCAGCTTGAAAAAGCGCGTCATGCTCAGCTCAAGGTCAGCATACCCGATGAGATCTCTGTCGGAGAACTTGCCAGCCGCCTGAAAGTGCAGGCAACTGTGGTCATCAAGAAGCTCATGTCTCTCGGAGTCATGGCCTCCATCTCAGAACTGATCGATTTCGATACTGCATCCCTTGTTGCGGATGAGCTCGGAGCCAAGGTGGAGAGAGAAGTCCATGTCACGATCGAGCAGAGACTCAACATAGATACAGAGAACGTAGAAGACGCGCCGGAGACTCTGGTTCCGCGTGCTCCTGTCGTTGTCGTCATGGGTCACGTCGACCACGGCAAGACATCCATCCTCGACTATATCAGGAAGAGCCACGTGCAGTCCGGAGAAGCCGGAGGAATCACACAGCATATCGGTGCTTACAGAGTTAAGCAGGGCGGAAAGGATATCACGTTCCTTGATACCCCCGGACACGAAGCGTTCACTGCCATAAGGGCCAGAGGCGCATCAGTCACCGATATTGCGGTACTGGTCATCGCCGCTGACGACGGCATCATGCCGCAGACCGTTGAAGCCATCAACCATGCAAAAGCGGCAAACGTACCGATCATCGTGGCACTCAACAAGATAGACAGACCTGAAGCGGATCCCGAAAGAGTCAAGACATCTCTGACAGAATACGATCTCGTCCCTGAGGAATGGGGCGGAGATGTAGTATGCGTCAACGTCTCTGCAAAGACCGGAGAGGGCATCGACGAACTGCTGGAGATGATCAACCTGGTAGCGGATATGCAGGACCTCAAGGCGAATCCCGACCGTCTCGCGCTGGGAACCGTCATCGAGTCCAGACTGGACAAAGGCCGCGGGCCTGTTGCCACAATACTTGTCCAGAACGGAACGCTGCATAACGGAGACATAGTAATAGCCGGAACGGCGGTAGGCCGTGTCCGTCAGATGTCGGATGAGAACGGCAATCTGATCGAGAGCGCCGGTCCCTCCATCCCCGTTGAGATCACGGGACTTGTGGAAGTTCCGCAGGCAGGAGACAGGTTCAACGCTGTTGAGGACGAGAAACTTGCAAGAGAGCTCGTCGAAGAGAGAAGGACGGCACAGCAGGAGGAGAGATTCAAGAGCTTCTCAAAGGTCACTCTGGATACACTGTTCAGCCATATCGAGGAGGGCGAGGTCAAGGAACTGCCAATCATCATCAAAGCGGACGTGCAGGGTTCGTGCGAGGCGCTCAAACAGAGCCTCGAGAAACTGTCCAACGACGAAGTGCGCGTAAGGATCATCCATATGGGCGTCGGCGGAGTCAATGCCAGCGACATCATGCTTGCTGATGCTTCCGGAGCTATCATCATCGGATTCAACGTAAGACCTGACGCGACTGCCACATCACAGGCAGAAGAGAAGGGCGTTGAGATGCGCATGTACCGCATCATCTATGATGCGATAGACGATGTTGAGAAGGCTCTCAAGGGAATGCTTGCCCCGAAGATCCGCGAAGTGGATCTCGGCTCTGCAGAAGTCAGACAGGTATACAAGATCAGTTCCGTCGGTACCATTGCCGGATGCTATGTCACCAAGGGAACTATCACGAGGAACAGCATTATACGTGTCGTCCGCGACGGAATCATCATCTACGACGACAACATCGCATCACTCAGAAGGTTCAAGGACGACGTCAGAGAGGTCGCGCAGGGATATGAGTGCGGAATCTCTCTGGGAAGATTCAACGATATAAAGGAAGGCGACATCCTGGAAGCCTACACCAAGGAAGAGTACAGGGAGGAGTAAAATGCCGTCTCACAGAACTGAAAGGCTCAACTCCGATTTCCGCCGCGAGATAGCTATGATAATAACCAGAATGAAGGATCCGAGGATCAGTCCTCTTCTGGAAGTTGTCAGAGTCAGAGTCACCAGCGATCTGTCATATGCAAAGGTATACATCGCTTCGGTGGGAGGCGGCGAGGAAGCTGCGGAAGCATGCAAGGTGCTGAAGTCCGCGGAGGGGTATATCAAGACAGAACTCGCACATACCATGAAGAATATAAGAAAGATCCCATCTCTGGATTTTGTTCCTGACGATTCGGTGGACTATTACAACCGCATCGACAGCATACTGAAAGGTCTCAAGACAGATGGAAACACGGAAGATCAGTCCTGAAGAAGCAGCTCAGAGGCTGCTTGCCGCGGACAACATCCTGATACTGACCCACAAGAATCCCGACGGGGACGCTATAGGATCCGCTCTGGCTATCGACAGGGGACTCAGGCAGAAGGGCAAACACTGCCGGGTCACGTGGAGCGGAGAGCTCGCGTCCTATTTCTCCCTGATCACGGAGGGCTACGTGACGGACAGTTTCGAAGAGCCTGATTTCATCCTTGCGGTGGATCTGGCAAACACGAGGCTGCTTCCGGAGGAGACTCAGTGCTATGCGGACAGGGTGGACATGGTCATCGACCATCATGCGACCAGCGTCGAATTTGCCAAAGAGACGCTGCTGGAAGCTGCCGCCTCATGCTGCGCTGAGATCATAGTCAAGGTCCTGATCCGAATGGAATGCGATATCACGACTGAGATCGCAAACTGCGTCTATGTCGGACTTGCAACTGATACCGGATGTTTCCGCTACAGCAACACCACAGCGGAGAATCATCTGCTGGCTGCCAAACTTGTCACACTGGGAGTGGATATCGCGAAGTTCAACGAGCAGATATTCGGACAGAAGTCCAGGGCCAGAGTAGAGATCGAAAGACGTGTCCTTGCAGGGATGGAGTTCACTGCAGGAGGAAGGATCTGCATCATAACGGTCACCAGAGCAATGCTGGAAGAGACCAGATGCATAGAGAGCGACATAGAAGGAATAGCAACTATCCCCAAGGCGATAGAAGGAGTGGAAGCCGGTATAACTCTGCGCGAGCAGGAGAACGGCAACTGGAAGATCTCACTGAGGACAGCGACACTGGACGCAGCAGAGATATGCTCTCTGTTCGGCGGAGGCGGACACCGCCGCGCCGCCGGATGCGAATGTTCCGGAACTCCTTTTGAGATCAAGGTCGCTCTTGTTGCCGCGATAAACAAGCGGCTCGGAGAATGAACGGATTAATCATTCTAGATAAACCGAAAGGTATGACGTCGTTCCAGGCAGCCAGGACAGTGAGCCGCATACTGGGGAAAGAGAAGACCGGACATGCCGGGACTCTGGATCCCATGGCGACAGGAGTGCTTCCCGTCATGACGGGAAGGGCGACTAAGCTGCTGCAGTATCTTCCCGATACAGCAAAGGAATACGAAGCAGAAGCGCTGTTCGGGATCCGCACTGATACTGCGGACGCGGACGGCGCTATCATTCAGACGGGAGGGAGGATACCTTCCGGAGATGAGCTGGAATCAGTAATAAGAAGTTTCATAGGAAAGAGCCGTCAGATCCCTCCCATGTACAGCGCAGTCAAACAGGGAGGCGTACCGCTCTACAAGCTAGCCCGTAAGGGACAGAACGTGGAGCGCATACCCAGAGATATAGAGATATATGATGCTGAACTCATCTCCTTTTCAGAAGGGAGAGCGGTATTCCGTGCGGAATGTTCAGCGGGAACATATATCAGGACTCTAGCTGAGGATATCGCTGCGGCCTGCGGCACGGTGTGCCATCTGACAGAGCTCAGAAGGACCAGGGCGTGCGGATTCGGGATCGGGTCAGCTGTGACGCCGGCGCAGTTGGAAGAAGCGGCGGCAAACGGAGACGCCGGATCGCTTCTGATCCCTGTTGAGAAGATATTTGCAGATTATCCCCGGGTGTTTGTAAATGACCGGCTGGAAAAGATGTTCATGAACGGCGTGGACTTTGATGTCAGAGACGCCGGAGAAGATATAGGATCGGGTACAAGAGTTATCGTCACCGGGACCGCCGGAACAGCGGGGATCGGAGAGATCACGGCTGACAGGAAACTCAGAAAACTATGGCAGTCCCGTACCTAGCAGAGAGGTAATCTTATTTGACAGAAACTGTAAAACTTGAGCCGCTGAACTTAAAAACGGCAGTGGCGATAGGCTATTTCGACGCAGTTCATCTCGGCCACAGGCTGATACTTGACACAGCGGTGAGATATGCAAAAGAGATGGAGCTGTTTCCTGCAGTGTTCACCTTTGAGATGGGCGCCAGGAGGGCTTCCGGTAAGGGAAAGAAGGATCTTATCCCGCTGAGAACCAAAAAGAAGCAGATCGCATCCCTTGGCATAGAGTATTATGTGTCTCCTGCTTTCGAGGATATATGCGATATGACCGGAAAGGAGTTCGTTGAGAACATACTGACCGGAAAGTGTCTCAATGCAGCCGTAGTAGTGTGCGGAAAGGATTTCAGGTTCGGAAAGAACAGAGAGTGCGGCGTCAAGGAACTGGCTAAGTACTGCGGACCTTACGGCATCCAGGTGGTCACTGTAGATCCTGTGATGATGGACGGGGACAGGATATCTACCACAAGGATCAAGGCCGAGCTCGAAAAGGGAAACATCCAGGCAGTAAACAGGATGCTCGGATATAATTACGGGGTGGAAGGAACTGTCATTCACGGAAACCACGTGGCGAGGGACCTGGGATTCCCGACTGCAAACGTCCTGTTTCCGGAAGAGTGCGTACTCCCGCAGAAAGGCGTATATATCTCAGATACATTCATAGACGGTATGGTCTTCCGCGGGATCACCAATATCGGGACAAGACCTACCCTCACAGAGGATGAACAGGCGGTCGTTGAGACCTACATGATAGATCTGGATCAGGATATATACGGGTTTGATATAAACGTCACGCTCCTCAAGTTCGTAAGACCGGAACAGAAGTTCGACTCAGTAGAGGAGCTTGTGGAGAAAGTCAACCAGAACATAGAACTCGCAAAGACCCTTATCATCGGATAACGGATATTTCAGACGATACCGGGCTGAGAGGAACGCTGAAAAAAGAATGAAATTTCCCTGGACAAAAAAGAATACAGCGAGTGCGCAGGACGATATCCTGAAAGAGGATCAGACCATCCTCACGGAGGAGGCGAAAGAGGAGTTTCCGGAAACAGAGATTCCAGAAGAGCTTTCAGCAGAAGAGACGCATGAAAAAAGCGGCAGAGGGGACAGGAACCCGTTTCATCCGCCGTACCTCATCATGCTCATCTTAATGGTAGGAGTCTTTTCACTGTCTCAGCTGCTCACCAAGCAGCAGTCGTTCGATCACGGGAAGTCTGCCTACGGCGAACTGGAACAGTATGTTGACGTATATGTCCCTGGACAGCTGCCTTCTTCCGGAGATGATGCGAATCAGCAGACAGAGACCATCTCCATGGATGATCAGGAAGAGGTAAAGGCAGATCTGTACCGTCAGCTTCAGAACATCGGAGCAGATTTCGCTGCACTTGGAGAGATAAACAGCGATGTCGTAGGATGGATACAGATCCCTAATACCAAGATCAACTATCCGATCGCCCAGAGCGGCGATAACTCATACTATCTGAGGCATATGTTCAATAAGGAGTACAACGCCGGCGGAGGGATATTCCTCGATTACAGGAACTCATCGAACTTTTCCTCCAAGCACAGCATCCTTTACGGCCATCAGATGGGCAACGGCACTATGTTCACCAATATCAACAACTATAAGAACCAGAGCTATTACGACGGCCACACATACGGTCTTCTGTATACTCCTTCCGGCAACTATGTCGTCGAGTTCTTTGCAGGATATACGACTTCCAACAGCGGAGACGGATGGGACCTCAGGTTCAGGACAGACGAGGAATTTGAAGACTGGATAGCTTCTCAGATCTCAAAGTCAGATTTTTCAGCGGGATTCACACCGTCATCATCTGACAGGATACTGACGCTCTCTACCTGTTCCAGCGCATTCGACAACGCCAAGTACGTGCTGCACGGAGTGCTCAGAAACAGCGCCTGAACCGCGTAAAGTGTCTGAATTTTATGTTGCACACAGCATTTTTGCTGTGTTATAATACCCTTCGCGCTGAAAAAAGGCGTATACCTTGACCCGGAGACTGGCGGATCCCCGAACGGGTTCTCCTGATACCTGTCCCTGAGTCACGGCGAATGAATGAGAAAGGAGAATAATCATGCTTAAGGACAAAAAGGAAGTCATCGAGTCCGCCCGCCTGACAGAGGCCGATACCGGTTCTCCCGAGGTCCAGGTCGCACTCCTGACCAACCGCATCAACCATCTTAACGAGCACCTCAAGCAGCATCCGCAGGATAAGCACAGCTATCTGGGACTGCTCAAGATGGTAGGACGCCGCCGCAGACTTCTCGCTTACCTGCAGAAGAAAGACGTCGAGCGTTACCGTGCAATAGTTGCGAAGCTCGGTCTTCGTAAATAAGAAGGTACGAAAAAGGCAGACGCGGCCATACGTGTCTGCCTTTACAAAATTAAACAACAATTCTTGTACGGGTTTTGCAGTGACTCGAGCGCTTTTTTTCGAAAGAGCGCCGGAGTCGTTGCGAAACCGTACGGGACAACAAACTACGGAGGTAGCAACACATGTTCGAGAATTACCGTGTTTTCGAGACAGAGATAGCAGGCCGCAAATTCCGTGTGGAATCCGGCAAACTCGCTCTCCTCGCTAACGCAGCCGTGATGTGCAGCTACGGGGACACAAGAGTCCTCTGCACAGTCACCATGAGCCCCAAGCCCAGAGAGGGCATCGATTATTTCCCCCTTTCAGTGGACTTTGAGGAAAAACTCTATTCCGTGGGAAAGATCCCCGGAAGCTTCCTGAGAAGAGAAGGACGCGCCAGTGAGAAGGCCACTCTGGCATCCAGAGTAGTAGACCGCCCGCTGCGTCCCCTGTTCCCCAAGGATATGCGCAATGACGTGGCAGTCGTGATGACAGTCATGTCAGTCGATCCCGACTGCTCACCCGAGATCACCGGACTCATCGGATCATCCATCGCGATCGCGATCTCCGATGTACCGTGGAACGGACCTGTCGCAGGTGTTTCAGTAGGTCTCGTGGACGGAGAGATCGTCATCAACCCCACACATGAACAGAACGAGCACAACGATCTGCAGCTCACAGTCGTCAGCAGCGCCGAGAAGGTCGTCATGATCGAGGCAGGCGCCAACGAAGTGGACAATGAGACCATGTTCAATGCCATAGTAGAAGGCGACAAGGTCAACAAGGAGATCGTTAGATTCATCAACAGCATCGTTAGCGAGATCGGCAAGGAAAAGATCCCCTTCGAGAGCAAGGACGTTCCTCATGACCTCTTTGAGGCAGTAAAGGATATGGCTGTCGAGAAGGTCCGCGCAGCGATGGATACCGATGACAAGCTGGTACGTGACGCGGCACTGCTTCCTATCTATGACGAAGTTCACGCAGCATTCGACGAGCAGTACGAAGACAATACAGCTATCATCGACGACGCTCTCTACAAGCTCCAGAAATACGTGGTCCGCAGATGGCTGCTGGATGATGGAAAGCGCGTAGACGGCCGCGGTATCAATGATATACGCCCGCTGGCTTCCGAAGTGGGAGTACTTCCCAGAGTACACGGAAGCGGACTGTTCACCAGAGGACAGACACAGGTTCTCACCACCTGCACACTTGGAATGCTCGATATGGCGCAGCTTCTTGACGGCATCGATGACCAGACAGAGAAGCGCTATATGCATCACTACAATATGCCCAGTTATTCCGTCGGAGAGACCCGTCCCAGCCGCGGACCCGGCCGCAGAGAGATCGGACACGGCGCGCTTGCAGAGAGATCCCTGCTGCCCGTCATCCCCTCAAAGGAAGAGTTCCCCTATGCGATAAGACTGGTCTCTGAAGTCCTTTCCTCCAACGGCTCCACTTCACAGGGATCCGTATGCGGAAGCACCCTCGCTCTCATGGACGCCGGCGTGCCGATCAAGGCACCTGTTGCCGGTATCTCCTGCGGACTCATCACTGAGGAAGACCGCTGGATGACCATGGTAGACATCCAGGGAGTAGAAGACTTCTTCGGCGATATGGACTTCAAGGTCGCCGGAACAAAGAAGGGCATCACATCCATCCAGATGGACCTCAAGATCGACGGTCTTACATATGACATAATCAAGGAAGCCCTTGAGAAGTGCGAAAAGGCACGTTTCTACATCCTTGATGAGATCATGCTCAAGGCCATTCCGGAACCCCGCAAGGAGCTCTCACCCTATGCTCCCAAGCTGGAGGGCATGGTCATCGACGTCGACAAGATCGCCGATGTCATCGGAAAGGGCGGCGCGGTCATCAAGAAGATCTGCGCGGAGTGCGAAGTCACCATCGATGTGGAAGAAGACGGACATGTCTATGTATCCGGCAAAAACAGCGAAGGAGTCAGAAGAGCTCTCAGCATAATCCAGACTATCGTAACAGATCCGGAGATCGGTTCCATGTACTACGGAAAAGTCACGAGGATCCTGCCTATCGGTGCGAAGGTCGAGATCGCTCCCGGAAAAGAAGGACTGGTACATATCAGCAAGCTGGATGATCACAGAGTCGAGAAGACCGAGGACGTCGTCAGCATCGGAGATATCATCCCTGTCAAGGTCATTAAGATCAGCGAAAAAGGAATAGATCTTTCCCGCAAAGACGCCATCGCAGCCATCAAGGCAGCCAAGAAGGAAGACTGAGTCTTATAATAAAGGAAAAGAGCCGCAAGGCTCTTTTTTCTTTTTGTCTGGAGTCTGAGGGTCTCTCGAACAGCAGGGCATGTTTCGCTTATACTATATTCAGGAATAGTACAGAGGTGAGGATACGGTGGATAACAGGATCACGGATATCCGCTGCCCGGTATGCGGCGGACCCGCACAATTCGATATAGTGAGGCAGCAGTATCTGTGCAGATACTGCGGAGGACAGGTCAGCATAGATGAGGCGCTGCAGCAGAAACACGGTTTCCGAGAGATGCAACAGAAGAAGATAAACGATTCTCTTAAGTCATATGACCTTATGCAGGCTTCCTGCCCCAGCTGCGGAGCGAACCTCGTTTTTGAAGAGAATGAGGCTATGGCTACCTGCGCGTTCTGCGGGAGCGCTCTTGTAAGGAAAAAGTATCTTCATGATGAAAGACTTCCGGAGTGTGTGGTGCCTTTCCGGGTGACTGAGAGCGAAGCAAAGGAACTGCTGTCGCAGTGGTGTGCAGAGAACCGGAACAGGAGGGAAGCCGGAAAACTGGAAGAGCTCATTCCGGAACTTAAGGGATTCTATCTCCCGTATGAGATGATCCGCGGACCGGTGCATATGAGAGTCGCCAGAATAGACAGGGGCAGCCGGTATGACTGCGAAGGGTTCGTCAGCGATGAATTCGTCAACAGATCTGAGCAGCTGGACAACCTTCTGCTGGACGGTATGGAGCCGTTCGACATCGGACAGCTTCAGGAATTCGATCCCGCCTTTATAGCGGGGCACAGAGTGAAGATATCGGACATCACTGACTCAGAGATGGAAAAGCGTGCGGAGAGCGAGACCGCTCAGACTTACGCTCCTTCCCTCGCGAAGGTGATGCAGACCAGAGAACTGGAGACTGATGCTGATCTCAGCTCAGCGGTAAGACTTCCCGCACTGCTGCCTGTCTACTATGTCTCGAAAGACGGGATGATGGCGGCAGTGAACGGCCAGACAGGAAAAGTCAGCGTCAGAGCTCTAAGGGACTCTCACTATTATTTCCTGCCCTGGTGGTTCAAAGCTATTCTTGCCACACTGGCATTTTCCGCTGTGCTGTTCTTTTCCATGAGACTGTTCGGGGCAGACAGCAGTTCTGCACTGTTCATTACCGGACTCACGGCAATAATCTTCATCATAGTCACGCTCTGTCTGTACAGCGATACCACAAGAAATAAATTCTCCGTCGTGTCCGGCAGGAAGGTATTCACATCGGAGGGAAAGACTTTCCGCAGGGAACACGGACTCCTGGTGCTGGATGACAGCATCCTTGAGAGGAAGGTGGAGGAGCCGGTATTCTTCCGGAAAATCAAAGACGCATGGAAACCTGTTGTGCTGAGATTCGCAACTCCCGGAAGGATCCTGAAGATGGTGAGCCTCACACTGACTGCACTCTTCCTGCCGGTAATACTGGCATTGCTTATAAACGGATTCGACTTTGAGAAACTGACTCTGGGAGGCTCTGCAGTCTGGTTCTGCATAGCGGTTCCGACTGTCCCGATCTATCTTCTCAAGTTCGGGATCGTGGAACTGTACGACAGACCTCTGGTCTATGAGAAAAAAGAGAACGGAAAACTGAAGAGATACAGGGAAAGAAGCGGCTTCAGGATAACTAAGGAGGGGATCAGAGAAGTTCTCAGAGTGATCTTTGTTCCTCCTGCGAGCCTGGCTTTCTGGTTCGGGCTGGCGTGTTTCTTAACTATGGTATATCTGACAGCTTTTGGTTTTGACTGATATCAGAAGATGCAGCACCACGACATAAGAACAGCCCATCCTCAGTCAGGATGGGCTTATCTGCAGGGGCAGATAGGAGTAAGAAAGAAAAAGGAGATCCTGCGTTTCTGCAGTACATAAAAAACAAGAAGATGAAACAGAAGAATGGCGATTATGTCACAGAAGGAAAACTGAGGAATACGTACGGGCTCGATACCGAAGCGATAGAAAAGCTCTTTCCTGTTCCTGATTATGACGTGCCGGTATACAGGAAAGACGGTACCAGGCAGAAGGCCTGGAAGAGGCATACAGTTCAGATGATACTCTCAACACAGAGAGCTAAGAAGGAGATAAGGAGAGGCAAGAGAGAGAAAAGACTCAGACAGGCGGAACACCTGAATGAGCTGCAGGACTTTCTCGGCTCGTACTCGCTGGATGATTATATCGAGAAGGGAAAGCAGATCAAAAGACGCTTTTATCTCCACGTCGGAGAAACGAACAGCGGAAAGACATACGATTCGATAATGCGCATGGCGCAGTGTTCGAGCGGAACGTATCTGGCCCCGCTGAGGCTTCTCGCTCTTGAGATGTTTGAAAAGCTGAACGATCTGGGATGTCCCTGTGATCTCGTGACCGGAGAAGAGGAGGAAAGGACAGAAGGAGCTGCCTTCGTATCTTCCACGATAGAGCTGTGTGACTTCAGTATGCAGTATGACATAGCTGTCATCGATGAGGCACAGATGATCGCTGACCCGTACAGAGGCGCAAACTGGACGAAAGCCATATGTCTCGTAAATGCACCGGAGGTCCACATCTGCATGGCTCCGGAGGCTGAGAATATCGTGACGGAAATGATCAGGGACATGGAGCAGGAATACGAGACCGTCAGGCACCAGCGCCTTGCGCCGCTGATCTTCAGCGGAGAGTGTACCGGTATGGATGAGATCGAAAGAGGCGACTGTGTGATAGCCTTCACGAGAAGGAACGTCCTCGATATAGCTGCGGGACTCGAGCGCAGGGGAATGAAGACCAGCGTGATCTACGGAGCACTCCCTCCGCGTTCCAGACGCGAGGAGGTCAGAAGATTCACGGAAGGAGAATCACAGGTGGTAGTAGCCACCGATGCCATAGGGATGGGCATATCCCTTCCGATAAAAAGGATCATCTTCTCGACAGTTACCAAGTTCGACGGTACACAGAGGAGAAAACTGACTTTCTCGGAGATAAAGCAGATAGCGGGAAGAGCAGGCAGGTACGGGATCTACGACGAGGGATATGTTCTCACGATGGACGATCCGGGAAGAGTAAAGGCAGCCCTGGAGACTCCAAGCTACCAGATCAGAAGACTGTATATACCTTTCCCGCAGGAGACACTGTCTTCCGGATATACCCTGAAGGGACTGCTGGAAGGCTGGAGGACCAGACCGGGAAACCGCGCCTTCAGAAGAGAGAACATGGAGGAGGCGGAGTTCCTGTACAAGACTCTCGGAAGAGAATACCCAAAGGACAGTATCAGACTGATATACGGCCTTATAACCTGTTCTGTGGACATAAAGAACGGCGAGCTCGTCGGGTACTGGAAAAGATGCGCGGAGTCTATAATCGGAGGCCGTGTGATCCCTGAACCACAGTTTGACTGTGATGATCTGGAAGGCTGTGAGCTGCAGTACCGTGCTTATGACATATATCATCAGCTGGTATCGTATACAGGACAGACTGACAGGTCTGTGGAAGAAAAGGAAAAAATATGTGAACTGATAAAGGAACTGATGAAGGAGAAAGGAGAACTGCAGCGCAAGTGCAGCAGATGCGGCAGGCCTTTGCCCGCCGGTTATCCTTTCGGGATCTGTGAGAGATGCTACCGTTTTCGGGAATGATCATATAAAGCGTAGGGAGGAGCTTCGTATGGAGCTGCCTCCCTTTCTTTGAGCATGCTGTAATTGAGCGCAGCATTAAGCGATGATAGAATGACTAAAAACGACCTGTAATCCTGAGAAGACAAAGATGATGAGAAAAGACGCTTTGATATCCGTGAAGCCTCACACGAATGAATTCGCGTGCTTCCTACTGCTGCCAATTCTGACAGTTGCCCTTTAGGGGCATCGGACTGCCTTTCCACCATTCGGCCTGAACTCAGTGACCTGCCGGGACTCAGCCCGCAAGTACCGCATTCAGGTTATATAACGTGGATAAGGTGCAGGTGCTTCTCCTGGCGCATGCAGGT
>JAFRAJ010000054.1 GCA_017405465.1 Oscillospiraceae bacterium | reverse complement strand
GGTTCTCCCATCTCTTTGAATCGCAGCACCCAGCTGCGTACCTGCTGGTAGCTGACCTGATATTTCGATGCCGCTTCACTGTAGCTCAGACCGTTCTCAATACAATCTCTTACAATAGCCAGCCGTTCTTCCTGCGTCGTGTTTCGTGCTTTCACCGTGTAACTTCCTCCTTTCACAATCTCTTTGAAGTCTCCACGGTTATTATAGATCTTTATCCAGTCTCGTATTTGTTGTTCATCTCGAATTGCGTATTTGCTCATCAGTTCCAAAATACTGCTTTTCCCGGACAAGTATTCTTCCACTACTTGTTTCTTAAGTTCTGAACTGTATCTTCTGTTCTTTTCCGGAGTAAGGAATGCCGTTGGGCCTTCTGCTTTATACCTGGCGATCCATCTCCTTACAGTTTTTTCGGCTATCCCTTGTGTGTTCATCACATGGTTAGGATTATCTCGGCCGCTCAAACAATCTTCTACGATCTTTATCTTTAACTCTGCTTCATACTTCGGTTTCCTCATAAAAATACCCCCATAAGGTCGACAATGAAATTTTTATTATTTCACTGTCTCCCTTATGGGGAGCATATCAAAGATCCGGCGGTATTTTTTGTGCGGAGATCTTCTGAATGAGCGGGAGCAGAAGAGGGCCGGAGATACTGACAGAGGCAGGAAAAATCCGTATAATATACGATAAATTTATATAATAGTTGCTTTTGCGGAACAGGATCTCCTGAGCAGTGAGATGCAGCCTCCGACTTCAAGCTTTCCTTGCAGGTGCGATCATGGAAAAACTAATCAGAAAGACCGTTGCGGTGTTTATGCTGGCAGTGATCATAGCAGTCCTGATGCCGGCAGGCAGTATCATGGCCAACAGCAGTGTTGAATTCGGTATCGATCATGTCTACGCGTCCCTCGGAGACACAAAGGATATCGACGTGCTCTATCAGGTCATGGAAGTGGAGGCCGCAGTCATGGACAGCATCACTCTGGATGTAAAGCTCGCCCAGCCTGAATCCGGACTGATCTACAAAGTCTTCCAGTACAATGCCTCAGAGAAAAAGAGGTACGAGATCGGAGGCTCTGATTCTCCGACATTTCTTATTGATCTCGAAAAACTGGTAAAAGACATTCCTGTATACCTTTCTGTATACAGAGGAAGCGAACTGCTCCAGACAAAGCTGCTGGTGATAAGGGTGAATCAGGGCAGGGCTGAGACCATGGTCGTCTCTGAGATCAGCTCCGAATACAAGGACAGCCTGACTGTACCTATGGATGAGCTGCTTCCTGGAATGAAGTTCGAGATGTATCCCTACATCATACCTATCAGCTGCAAGGCTTTCACAGACGGCAGAGTCATCATAGGCATGGGGATCAACTCATCCAACGTAAACTTCTGGAAGGATGCAAGGAACGGAACGCTCAAACAGAAGACCGATAAAAAAGAGCTGTCTGATGCTTTCTGGGGCAACAAGGAGAACAGAAAAGCCATCACCGGAGGAGACCTGGGGCTCGTCGTCAATTTCAGCGGCTGGGTCCAGGGGAATATATATACCAATGAACCGCTGACAGGAGAGCTGAGCATCTATATCGGATCAGGTTTCTATGTGTCAGGACAGTACGCCATACTCACTTTTGACGTGACCGTTTCAGTCGGAGTGGCAGGCGTCCTGGAATTTGAGTTCAGATACAACGAAAAAAACAGCAAGTATGACGATTTCGTAGTGGACGCGTTTTCCGTACAGTTCACCACAGCGCTTGAACTGTACGGAGGGATCGGCCTGTCATCCATCGCTTCCGTAGGTCTGTACGGGGCGGGATCCATCACTCTCAAGGACCAGTTCTATCCTGATCCCGTCGTCCGCAGCCTGAAACTTGCGGGGGAGTGCGGATTCAAAGTGAAGGCTTTCGGAAAGGCCTTGTTCTCCTTTGCGATAGTCTCCGGCAGCAAGGAGTTCGTAGAGGATAAGGATAAAGTCTCGTCACCGGGAGAGACTGCGCTGCTCAACATGAGCGAGATGAACAACATCGGGAAGGGACTTTTCAGCAGCGGATATGCCGATATCAAGGTCCCTGCAGATGAACCGGAGGGCACAGGTACCTGGTATACCGGAATGACGCCGTCGGGAACTCTCGCCGGCTACGAGACGGATCCCGACTTTGACCACATAATCGCAGAGGATATCTATCCTGACAATAAACTTAAGACAGTGAAGACTCAGACCGGAAACTTCCCGCAGATGAACGTAGTGTTCCTGGGAAGCGATCCGTCAAGAAGCAACGGAAACCGGTCGCGTCTCATGAACTTCTACTACCGTGAAGCGACGAGCTTCCTGTCTGACCCGGTCTGGGTCGTGGACGACAGCGCCGATGACGGCACGGCTGACTATAACCCCAGCGTCTTCCACAGCGAACTTTCCGACAGGACGTATCTTGTATGGCAGAATTCCATGAAGGAAGTCGAATCAGATGCTTCGTTCCGTGAGATCGCCAAGGACACTGACATCTTTTTCACGGAATTCGAGAGAGACGGAGCGTGGAAGAACATCTCCAGGATAACGGATTTTGCAGATGACGATTCATCAGAGAATTTTGCTGTAGGAGCCAGGGTGTGGGAGGACTGGGACGGTGAGCCGCTTGTCACCTACTATACTAATGAGGCGTCCGATCCGATAGGCACTGATACTTTTGCCAGCCACGGCATCTATGTCGCACAGATGGCAGACGGTGAATGGGTAAATGAGAGAGCGTTCTCCGTCACCGGACAGGTGACCGACGTCGCCTGCGCATATTTCCACAAGAGCCATACCATAGCAGTGTGCTACAACACCGATTCCGCTGAGAACCCCAGCGGAAAGAACTACTATCTGGAACTGTGGCAGAAGACTGACGGCGTATGGACAAAAGTGTTCGAAAGAAAAGGCACTGACGGCAGGATGATAGCTTCTGCCAGATACATCAAATCGTTCAAGAACCAGAACATACTTACCTGGTATGAGAACAGCAGGGTCTACAGAATGATCAACGAAGCCTGGAGCGTCGAATCCATGACCGCCGGAGACACTCCCGTACCTGGACCCAATTACGAGATATACGGCAGATACCTTGACGGAGGGCTTGCTGTCATAGGCACATATTCAAAAGATTCCAGCGAGAATGCCTTCGCGGTCTATTCTCCGACAGGAGGCGCCACATGGGCAAGACTGGATCTTACGGATATAGCTGAGAACGCCCTCGTAAACGGGATCGGCCTTGCGTTCACCGATAAGAAGGAGCCCATCATCTTCTACAGCGTCCAGAACTACCGCCTCAATGAAGATCTGGATATGAGCCATGTCAAAGGAGATGCGGAGATGCTCCTGGCGGCTCCCCTGAGAGGAAAGTTTGAGGGACTCGGTTCGGGTCTGCTTCTCGGACAGGACGACCCACGGTTCATAGACACTCACACAGATCTCTACGTCAAGGCAAGGCGCGCGAACAAGAGGGTGAAGATAAATGATGTCACCTTCACCGACGTGACCGGAGCCCGCAAAGGTTCCGATACTCCGGCTGAAGTCACGATAGAGAATAACGGTATGTATGACGTAGACGGAGTCACTGTCTATCTCAACGGCAGAGTGCTCACAGAGAGCGATGTCTTCGTCAGAAGCGGCGAAACAAAGAAATTCACCATCTCTGTTCCTGTGCCTGAGGATGCGCCGAACGCTCCAATTGACTATGAGGTGGCCGTCTCGTGCAGAGAAGATATCATAGCTGACACATACACCGCTACACTGAGCCCGGGCGAACTGTTCGTCAATTACCGGCAGCAGCTGCGCTACGGCAACGAGTCTTTGGGCTATACTGTAACTGCCGCGGGGTTCGCCGGCAGGATGACCATGATATACCTCTTCGACGAAGACACCGGAGAGATGATCTACAAGTATCCTACCTTCGTGCCTGCCGGACAGACCATACACAGCACGACATCCCAGGTCGGGCTGTATGTACAGCAGGGACATACTCATATCAAGGCGTATGTTCTTAATGATGAGGAACAGGAACTCGTGCCTGCAGATATCGATCTTGCAGGGTTCGAAGAACTGCTGAAGCTTCCCTCCACGCGTGCTTATGTCTTCAAGGGACTGGATACCATATATCTGCAGGATGTCTCAGGAGCAGACAAGATCAATAATGATCCGGTGACTCCTCCCTCAGAAGACACAGGATATGTGCCGGCTGTTCAGCCTGCGGGACCGGCGCCGGAAGAACCGCTGCCGGATGAAGAAAAACAGGACGGAAGCAGCGAAACACCCGACGATACGCCTGTGACGCCTCCCGCGCCTCCTGCTCCCGATGTTCCCGGAGACGGAGGGAATGAAGATAAACCGAAACCGGAACAGGTGCTTCCGGAAAGGAACAACTGGATAGTTCCGGCGGTGGCCGGAGCATGCGGCCTCGGCTTCATACTGTTCTTCATCATCCTCCTTATCAAGAGGAGAAAAGATGATGAGGAAGAGGAAGAATAATATCATCAGAACGATCAAGATCCGCCTGAACAGCATTCAGGCGGATCGTCCGTTATATAAAACAGCTGTTCACTGCAGGGATCTTTCCCACTCTTCCCGCAGGATGCTGTACATGCACATGTCGACCTGCCCGCGGTTGTTCATCGCAGCCTGACGCAATGTCCCCTCATATGACATCCCGCAGCGTTTCATGACCTCCCCGGAACGGGAGTTCTCGATGTCGTGCCATGCGCTTATCCTTACTGCCCCGGTCTCACGGAACAGGAATGAGATGACAGCGGAAAGGGCTTCCGACATTATCCCTTTATGCCACCAGCTTCGTCCGAGACAGTATCCTACTTCTGCAGAAGAAGTTCTGCTGTCGGTCCTCGTGACGCTTATGTTTCCGATGGGCTCGCCGGTCTCCTTCAGGACCACCGCCCAGTTGAAATATGAGGGAAGCCTGTAAGAACCGATCCAGTAGGAGAGGATGTTTCCGGTCACCTTCTCATCTGCGTGAACAGGCCAGGTCAGATATTTCGTCACTTCAGGGTCAGAGGTCCAGTTCCTGTACACGGCAGGAGCGTCTTCCTCGCGGAAGCGCCTAAGAATAAGTCTGGTCGTTTCTATAGTCTGTGTGCCTGGATAATACATGCTCTGTCCTCCGGGATCGGCTTAAGTTGAGAAACTGTTAACATAATTATAGTATACTTGGACGAGTGAACGCTGAAAGGAGATGCCTATGAAGGGAAAGGTTCTGTTCGGAAGCCTCGGCCTGCTTTGTGCGCTGTACGGATGTACAGTGCTGTCCGTCATAGGCACACGTGCTCTGTTCAACTGGTTCTATCTGGCTCTCGGAGTACTGCTAATGGCAATAGCTGTCATATGGCCAGGAGACAGGGAAAAGGGAAGAAAGTTCAGGAAGACTGTTTCTGTGACGGCAGCGGTGCTGGCTGCAGTGTTTCTGCTGGCAGAAGGATACATCGCATCCTTCGCGGTGAGGGGACCGGAAGCCGGCGCGGACTATGTGATACTTCTGGGGACACAGATGAGAGCGAGCGGACCGTCGGTGGATTTCAGGGCAAGGATAGAAGCGGCGTACGATTATCTCACGGAAAACCCCGGGAGCATGCTCATCGCGACAGGTGGCAGGGGAGGCAACGAGCCTGTCTCGGAAGCAGAAGGGGCAAGGGATTACCTTGTCCGCAAAGGGATATCGCAGGACCGTATCATATTAGAGGACAGGAGCACCAGCACAGCGGAGAATCTGGAATTCTCTGCGGATCTGCTGAGGCAGAGGGGAGAGGATCCCGCGGACCTTAAGATAGTGATCGTATCAGCTGACTATCATCTTTGCAGAGCGTCCTACATTGCAGAGAAGACCGGATTCGGTGATGTCAGCTGTAAGGGAAGCCATGGACTGATCATACTGCTGCCGCATTTCTATACCAGAGATCTCGCCGCGCTGTTAAAGGAAGTTGTCGTTTACGATGTGATTCCGGTGTTTACCGGAAGGCCCGCAGTGCCGGTACCGGCCGCATAGGAGGAGAGAGATTGGAGAGTATTTACCCAAGACCTACGCTCAGAAGGGATGAGTGGCACAGCCTTGACGGCATGTGGAAGCTCAACGGAAAAGAGATAAGAGTTCCGTATCCCCCTCAGTCCCGGCTGTCGGGATGGGAAGGAGAGATCCCGGAAAAACTGATATATGAGAGAGGTTTCACCCCGGAGCTCCCTGTGAACGGAGAGCGGGTGCTCCTTCACTTCGGCGCGGTGGACCAGATCTGCCGTGTCTACGTGAACGGATTCGACGCAGGTTCCCATGAAGGAGGATATCTCCCCTTCACCTTCGACATAACCGATTATCTTTATGAAGGAAGGAACGTCATAAGGGTGGAAGCTGAGGATGCCCTCTCTCACGAATATCCCTACGGAAAGCAGAAGAAGGATCCGGGAGGAATGTGGTATACGCCTGTCAGCGGTATCTGGCAGACCGTCTGGTACGAGACCGTCCCGGAAGAACATGTCAGCAGCATATCATTCAAGACGGATATCCGGACGGGAGAGGTGAGCTGGGACATAGACGGCACAGGCGTCGGGATCTTCGATATGACCGTACAGCTGAGGGGGAAAACGGTCCTTTCCCGGCCGGTGCACGCCTTCGACAAACTGACGATACCGCGGGAGGACCTGAGGCTCTGGACTCCGGACGATCCGGCTCTTTATGATGTCACGTTCGAATCGTATTCAGGAGATACTGTCAGGACATATTTCGCGTTCCGCGAGTTCTCCATAAATGAGATCAACGGAACTAACAGGCTCTGCCTCAACGGCGAACCGGTATTCCTGAACGGAGTGCTGGATCAGGGCTACTATCCTGACGGCATATTCCTGCCCGGCAACCTCAGAGACTATGACAAAGACATCTGCCTGATGAAGCAGATGGGTTTCAATACTCTGCGAAAGCATATCAAAGTGGAACCTGAGTATTTCTACAGCGCCTGCGACAGACTGGGGATGATAGTGATCCAGGACATGGTGAACAGCGGGGAGTACAGGTTCTTCAGAGATACGGTCCTGCCGACTGCAGGGGTAAAGAAGATAAGCGACAGCATCCGCGATTACGGGAAGAGGGAGAAGTTCTTCATTGACCACATGGTCAGGACTGCCGATCATCTGGACAAACACCCGTGCATCGCGGTATATACCATATTCAACGAGGGCTGGGGACAGTTCGAATCTGACAGAATGTACGACATCCTCAAGGAAAGGGATCCGGGAAGGCTCATAGATTCCACGTCCGGCTGGTTCGCCCAGCAGAAGAGCGACTTTGACAGCGAACATGTGTACTTCAGAGAGAAGAAACTTGAGCCGGGAAAGAGACCGATGCTGCTCAGCGAGTGCGGAGGCTTCATCCTGGATATGGACCCTGACCGGAAGAAAGGTCCGGTCTGGGGATACGGAAGATGCAGGGATCCGCTGGAGCTCACTGGCAGGATGGAGAGGATGTATATCAAGATGGTGCTGCACGCCGTCAGTAAGGGACTGTGCGGCTGCATATATACACAGCTGAGCGACGTAGAGAACGAACTGAACGGTCTGGTGACCTACGACAGGAAGAAGATCAAAGCCGATATCCCGCGTCTGCAGAAGATGTCGATGAGGATAAACGATATGCTTAGAAGCGCTGTTCAGAAAGGAAAGGAATAAGACATGGAAGAGAGAAGACCTCTTGTAAGACACATCTTCACAGCTGACCCGTCGGCACATGTGTTCGGCGGTAAGATATACATCTATCCTTCGCATGACATCCCGCACGACGGACCGGATGACGACGAGGGCGGAGAGTATCTGATGGAGGACTATCATGTCCTTTCGATGGACAGCCCGGAAGCGGAGTGCATCGACAATGGGGAAGCCCTTCACATGAAGGATGTTCCCTGGGTCGCTAAACAGATGTGGGCTCCCGACTGTGAGTGCAAAGACGGAAAGTATTATCTTTACTTTCCTGCCAAGGACAGGGAAGGGGTGTTCCATATAGGAGCGGCAGTTAGCGACAGCCCCATAGGACCTTTCAAGGCGGAAGATAGCTGGATAGAGGGCAGCATGAGCATCGATCCTGCAGTGTTCCGTGACGATGACGGAAGATATTACATGTACGCCGGAGGACTCTGGGGCGGACAGCTCGAAAGATGGCAGACAGGCTCCTATGAGCCTCATCCGCATCAGCCGGAAGGTGATGAGCCCGCATTGGGACCGTTCTTTGCCGAGATGGCCGATGACATGAAGTCGTTCAGGGAAAAGCCCAGGATGATCACGATCCTCGATGAGGAGGGACAGCCCCTCAAAGCAGAAGATGAAGAGAGAAGGTACTTCGAAGGACCCTGGATGCACAAGTATGACGGAACATATTATCTGTCCTACTCCACGGGGACGACGCATTATATCTGCTATGCCGCTTCGGACAGACCGGAAGGTCCGTTCACGTACAGAGGAAGGATACTGGAACCCGTTCTCGGATGGACCACGCATCACTCCATCATGGAGTATGAGGGGAAGTGGTATCTCTTCTATCACGACTGCGAGATCTCAAACGGAATAAACCACAGAAGGAACGTCAAATTCACCCAGCTGCATTACAACGCTGACGGAACCATACGGACGATATATCCTTACGAAGAGGAATAGAGATCCCCGGATAATAAATGGAGAGGAGGCGGTCCTGCATAAAGAAAAGGAAAGTAAGAAAATCTGTATACATTGCGAGAAGGATCGCCGCTCTGATCCTGTTCGCGCTGCTGATATGGGGAATATCTGCACTCTGCGGAAAGATAATATCCGTGGTGCGGGAAAAGGACGGACCGGAGGGCCCGGTGCAGCCTGATCCTCCAAAGAACACTGTCTCATATGTAGTGGATCCCTACAGGAACACCGACAGCGATATAATCGCCGGATATATAAAGAAACTGGAGGAGATGCATCCTGATCTGATCAGTTCCTTCTCCATAGGGAAGAGCGCAGAAGGCAGGGATATAATGGGCGTCCGCCTGGGAAGAGGGGATACCGAGATCATCATGACAGGATCCACCCACGCCTGTGAGTACTTCACATCCGACTATCTCATGTATGTGATCGACAGATACGCGGTGGGATACTTCGAGGATGAACGCGCCGGAGACGTCTCTTACAGGGACATCCTGGACAAAGTGACTTTCCTCATCATACCGATGGTGAATCCAGACGGAGTCAACATAGCACTGCACGGCCCTGACGCTGCAAAGGATCCGGACAAGATAAAGAGTATGACGCTGGCGGACGGCGGTTACGATGAGTGGAAATGCAATGCCAACGGAGTGGATATAAACAGGAACTTTCCGTATAACTGGAATCCGGAGTATGCCTCCGAGGACAAGCCGGCGTCGAAATACTATCCGGGACCGTATCCGGCAAGCGAGCCTGAGACACAGGCGGTGATGGCGTTTTTTGAGAACACGGATTATGCTCTTCATATAGACTTCCACATCCACGGTGAAGTGATCTTCTGGAAAGACAACGGAGAGTTCCGCAGGCAGGACCTGCTGGAGCCTCTTATAGAGGAACTGTACAAGGTCACCGGATATGAAGATGCGGGAGAGATAGATGTCGAAGAATTCGGTGGATTCCTCGAGAACTATGCCTGCAATACGTTCCATAAGCCTGGTTTCACTCTGGAGCTTGCAACCAATGTGCCGTACGACGCGTCCGGCTTCGACAGCGCAGTAAATGACGGGGTATACAGGACACCGCTCATCGCAGCGAAATGGATACTTGAGAACAGGGACAGGCTGTCGGAAACAGAATAAAAGATAACAAAAAAGGCGGACGCTTCGGTGTCCGCCTTGGTGTCTCCGGTGATGGGTCAAACCATCGTATATGCTGCTTTTTCAAGAACAAGGAAGTCAGCCAGGAGCTTCGTGATGTCATAGCTGCCGGAGAGCTCTTTGCCCCAGATCAGGATATCCAGGATCTCCTCCCGGGTGAACCCTATATCATAGAAGGAAGTAGGGACACTGAGAGTCCTGAGCAGGGATGTCATACGGGAAGAGGACGGAAGAGAGCTCCATAACGGAGGCATGACTTCATCGTATATCCGGCTGAGAAGGTTCAGCCTGCGCATCCTTCCTTCTGTCTGGTAGTAGTTCTCTCCGCCGAAGGATGACAGGATCCGGTGACCTTCCTTCTCCCCGAATACGCGGAAGAGCTCGCTGTTGAAATAGACTCTGTCTATCCCGTAGAAATCCTGTCTCGCAGTTTCCGTATCGGGACGGTTCTTCCTTAGGTATTCATACATCCTGACGCAGTACAGCGACGCTATGCCGCGCAGAGTCTCGAAGCTGATATCGGTGATGTCTTCCGAGACGAGCTTCAGCTCAGCTGTACGGGCGATGCATGATTCCGAACCGCGGACGGGCAGAAGTGTCCCCGTGAGGTCTGATATGACGCCGGCCAGGACCAGGCAGGTTATCAGGTCGGACATGAGAGTGCTGTCTTTCGGAGAGATGCCGTTCTCAATGCGCCTTAGGATATCACGGCATCTGTCTGAGAGAAGTCCGGAAAGCTCGCTGCATCTGCTGCTTCCGGTGACGGAGGAGCAGAGATCCCAGTCGGAGAGGGAGACGATATCAGCGAGAAGGGACGCAACTCCGGCGCCTGATGAAGAGGTCGGTGCCGCGCTCAGGACAGAGATGTCCGCTACGATGACTGTCGGTGCAGGCACAGGAAGCCGTATACGGCGGTCGTTCTCGGTGAACTCCGCCTCCGGCATGGAGAATGTGTCAGAAGAGGCTGAAACGGGCAGGAAGATGAGAGGAAGATGCTGCTTTGAGCAGACGAATTTTGCGAGATCGCAGACCGTCTTTTCCCCTACTGCTACGATGACATCTGTCCCGTAGGGAACATGTATCAGAAGGTCTCCTGCGGAGACGTGGTCGCAAACGAAACCGGACTCCGGAGGGAAGACAGAGGAGGATACGGGGTATCCCAGTGAGGACATCCTGGAATGTACCCTCTCACCCAGAGCTTCCATGGCGGAGGAGGAAGAGATGAAGTGAAGGCGTCTGGCGCCGAATCTTCCGAGCAGTTCAGGAAGGAAATCCTCAGATGAGTCCGGAAGCACATAAAATGACTGCAGAGAGCAGGAATGAGCTCTTCCGCAGCTGCATCTGTCGTTCGTCCTGAGTATATCTTCAAGCGGAGAGGTATACTGCACCTTGCCGGACCTCCATTTCTTCCGGGAATAAAATCACGGACAAGATCCGTGACAAACACGATTGTAGCATATATGTGTAAAACCTGCTACAGGTCATGACCCTCTCCTTTATATGGTATATAATATTAGAACAGAAAACGTTGACGGAGGATCTTCCTTTGAAGGGCTTCTATAAAGGACTTCTGGCTGCTTCCGGGCTTTTCGCGGCGTACGTCGTGGGGACCGGAGTGACTGTATATGTCAACGCGATGAAGCGTTCTTCCAAACATCCGGACAGGAACTACGATCCGGATGAGGAAAAGGACTATATCGTTCCAGGGGAGAGCTCATCTGCATACAGGCACGGCGCCTACAATTACAATATCTGGTGGAACACCAGGGACACTGAAAAAGTCGAGATCATGACTTTCGACGGGCTGAGGCTCAGGGGAGGATATCTTCCGGCGGAAGGCGGAAATGCCGACCGTATAGCGCTGGTGGTGCACGGACACCTCTGCTGCGCCGGAGAGGAAGGATTCATCTCCAAGATGTTCCATGACAACGGTTATGACGTGCTCGCGATAGATCAGCGAGGCCATGGAAAGAGCGACGGCGACACCATCACGATGGGAAGACTCGAAGCGTCTGACGCCGTCGAATGGATGAGATACATAGCCGACAGGTTCCCTGAGAAGAAGATAATAGTCTACGGTGCCTCCATGGGAGGGAATACCGTGCTGAGGACTACGGACAGGGCTCTGCCGAAACAGGTGGTCTGCGTGATAGACGACTGCGGATACTGCAGGGCGGATGAAGCGATAATGATGGCCCTGAAACATGATTTCCCGGGCCTCATATTCAAAGGCGCCGTCAACGGCGTATGCTCGCTGACATACAGGATCCTCCAGGGAGAGAGGATCAGGAAGACAGATGCCTGCGGACCTGTGAGCAGGGCGAAGGTGCCGGTGCTGTTCATACACGGAACAGACGACAGTATAGTCGACTGCAATGACTCAAGGAAGCTCTACAGCCTGCACCCGGGCAAGAAGAAACTGATCATCAACGATGATGTCAAACATAACTGCTCATTCTTTGCGGACAGAGAGAAGTACACGGAAGAAGTGATGGACTTCATCGACAGCTGCTGCGCAGAGTGAGAGGAGGAACAGGATATTGAGAGAGAATAAAACACGGATATCTGTAGAGAAACCGGAAAAGGAAAAAACGAAGAAGGAAAGACAGCTGCTGCCGGATTACACACCGTTTCAGCGCTTCCTCGTGCTGTCTTCACTTACGCTCATAGCGCTGACGGTGATCTTCTCCGCGTTCTATATGCTCAACAAGTATGCGGGCATAGATCTGATCCCGAAGAAGAGCGACAGACCTTCCAGAGAAGAACAGGAGAATACTGCTCAGGTAGATCCGGTCCCCACCGAGGACTGGGACGGAGCGACTCTCAGGCAGACCGATGACGCCGGAGAGAAATATGTCGCTGAGACTCTCTTCATCGGAGACAGCAATTTCCAGAGGTTCGTGACCCAGCAGGTGCTGCAGCAGTCCCAGGTCATAGGGCTGACCGGCAAGGGAATCCATGAAGCTCTTACTGACAAAGACGTGTATCTGGCCAACAGTTCGTCACCTGTCACTGCCGTGGATGCGGTTGGTGAGATAAAGCCCAGAAGGATCCTGCTGAATTTCGGGACGAACAACCTATCTTCTTCTGCGGAATGGTTCACCGGAGAGTACCGCAGCGTCATAGAGACTATACAGGGAAAATACGAGTACGCAGATATCATAGTCATGTCTGTGCCGCCTCTCGGAAAGGACATCAGTACGTCCTACGGGACACTCACCATGGATGATGTCAATTCCTTCAATGAGGGTCTCAGGGCAATGTGCAAGGATATGGGCATCCCGTTCCTCAACGTCACCGACGATGTCCTCAAGGACAAGGAGACAGGATATGCAAGAGCGGACATCATATATTTCGACGGCATCCATCTCGAGTCTGACGGACTCAGAGAGCTGCTGACATACTACAGGACCCATGCATATGAGACACAGGACCGCCGTCCGGGAGGCACCAGCGGCACTTATGTCGTGAAGCCCGCTCAGAAACTGGACTGCGATTCTCTTACCACGGACGTTGCTCTGAGACTGAACAGTCTGGGCTACACTATGGCACAGGGATATGACGATCCGGAAGGCAAGGTCTATGATTATTCCTTCTCCATACCGTCGGGTCAGACTGCGCAGGATCAGGAGGAATGGGCCGGGAAGCTCGTTGATTTCGTCAACTTCGGAGCCATAGAGAAGAGATCCAGCATCCGCATAACATGGTCCGGGAACAATGACGACGGATACGTATTCTATTTCAAGGAGTTCAGACCCTGCGAGACACACACCTACGGCGAATGGACCGTAGTCACTGCCGCGACATGCTCAGCAGAGGGCTCAAGGAAGCATACATGCTCCGAGTGCGGGCATGAGGAGACCGAGAAGACGGAAAAGGATCCTGAAGCTCACGACATCAGATGGGAGACTGTAACAGAGGCTACCTGCAGTGCCGCGGGATCCGAGCACGGGATCTGTGTGCTCTGCGGATATGAGACTGACAGGGAGATCCAGAAGAAGGATCACACCGCTGAGGTGACGCAGGAAGCGGTGCCGGCAACATGCACTGAGCCAGGCTGGACGGAAGAAAAGAAGTGCAGCGTATGCGGCGAGGTCATACAGGAGAGGACGGAAGTATCTGCTCTCGGACATGACTATCAGTGGGAGACTGTTACGGAACCGACGGAAGATGAGGACGGCGAAAGACAGGGCACCTGTTCGCGCTGCGGAGATGTCATTACAGAGCCTATCCCTGCGACCGGAGGCGGAGATTCAGACTGAGCATTATCAATAAGATAATAACTAACAGCTATAGGAGAAAGATCATGGCACACGTAACACTTGATTTCAGAAGCGCATATCTTCTCAAGAGCACGACCGTACATGTGCTGCTGCCCGACCTGCCGAGGACGGGCCCGAGATTCTCTGACCCCAAGGAGTTCTACAGCAGCGGGAAGAAGTTCCCGGTGCTCTGGGTCCTTCACGGAGGCTCCGATGACAGCTCTGACTGGGTGAGACTTACCAACATTGAGCTCTATGCCAGAGAAAGAGACATCATCGTGGTGTTCCCGGACGCCGGCAACAGCTTCTACGCGAACTGGAAGCAGGCGATGATCCAGTTCAACATGTATGATTACCTTACAGAGGAACTGATGCCTCTGATCCACAACTGGTTCCCGGCTTCCTCAGATCCCAAGGACAACTTCATAGTAGGTCAGTCCATGGGCGGAGTAGGTGTGGCGAAGTATGTTGCCAATCATCCGGAACTGTTCGGAGGGGCCGGCATCCTCTCGGTAGGCATCCCGGATCTGGACGAGTCTGACAGGGGATTCCTCACAAAGAACATCGTTACGCAGCTCAGCAGGGCTAACGGAGGACTTGAAGAGGCAAAGGCAGGCCCTGATAACATAAGGGCTGCGCTTGTTAGGAACAAGGACAAGCTGCCTCCGATCTACTGCTCGATCGGAACAGCAGATCCTCATTATGAGGAGATGTATATCCCGTTCCGTGATTTCTGCATCGAGAACGGAATCAAGGCTGAGTTCAAGGAGTACGAAGGATACGGCCATGAATGGCGTATCTGGGATATAGAGATCCAGCGAATGATGGATCTTTTCGGCCTTAAACAGGTGAGGGGCAACTCCTGAACCTGATGCAGTTAAGGAGGTCCTTGAGATGAGAGCATTACTGATAAAGACCATGGCACCTGTACTGTGGATCATTGCGGTGAGCGAATGCTTTGCTCTTTACCGGATGTTTGTGCAGTACAAAAAGGACAGATCGAATAAGATACCCCTTCTTGTCGGGATCATATGTATTGGTCTGTTCTATGACGCGCTGATACTGGCTCTGGGGGTCTTCCTCAAAGCGGGACCGCTTCTCAAGATACTCAGCCAGTTCAGGTACATATTCCATCTGACGATGATACCTCTGCTCTTCCCGGTGATAGCGCTGGCGCTCGGCAGCAGGAAGAAACTTCAGAGAACGGTGGATGCCGCCGCGGCAGTAGTCATAATGATCGGGCTCGTAGCTGGCATAAAGCTCGTAACGGAAGCCAGAACAGTGGGAGCCGTGACCAGATATGCAGAATCGGAAGCCACTGCAGCATGGGTGGACGGGATAGTCCAGTTCCTGGACATATTCCCGGTGTTCCTCATGATCGGCGCAGGTGTTTTCCTGATGATCAGGAATAAGGACTGGAACATGTTCTTTGCGGGAGCATTCATGCTGCTGTTCACTATGCTCGGAATATTCCTGGGCAAGGATCCCGGCGGGGACAAGACCCAGAGCCTGATGTTCTATATAAGCATGTTCGGCGAAGCGCTTATGGTCTTCTTCCTGTGGAGGTTCTCGGAGAAGAAGAGGGAAAAGAAAGACGAATGAATTCTTCCGGTTCTGAGCCGGAAACGATAGATTCAAATAAAAGAGAAAGGATCCAAGAGATGAAAGAGATTACCGAATTCATCACATCCGCGGGATGTTTCTTCCTGGGTACGGAGAACGGCGATCAGCCTGAAGTCCGTCCTATCGGAGTCTTCAAGGAGTACGACGGAAAGCTTTACACTGCCGTCGGAAAACACAAGAACGTTTACAAGCAGATAGTTGAGAACCCCAAGGTCTGCCTCGTTGCGCTCAAAGGCAGCGACTGGGTAAGAGTCAGGGCGACAGCAGTTGACGCTCCTCAGGAGATCGTGGACAGAGTGTTCGAGGAGAATCCTTTCCTCCGCAACCTGTACAACGAGGAGAACGGACATGAGCTGGGAGTTCTTGAACTCACTGACGGAGAGGTCGAATTCTGCAGCATGATGGGTCCTGACAGGACAGAAAAGCTGTGATAAGATGGCGGACGAGAAGAAACTGACACCCGGCAAACACGAGGGCATGTCGATCTTTCGCCCGCCGCTTTGTTTAGAGCTGGCGGGAAAAAGCTTCGAGCTCGTCATGGATGACGGGTATGACAAGAACCTGGTCTTCAGATCCGGAAACTCGCTTAAGTTCGGCGACCCCGGAAAAGAAGAGTGGTACGATTACGAATGCATCAAGATGGACGATCAGTGCTATCTTGTGAACTTCGAGCATATACCGTTCCCGGAACCAAGATACGGTGTTGCGATAGTCCTCGATGAGAGAGAAGGACTGGTAACGGTGTGTTATGCGACCCTCGGAAGAGACCCGAAACTTCCCAGGATGCCAACCACTGAGATAGTGTTCGGGGCAGTAAGGCGTCCGGACGGAACGGTTCCGACCGTGCGTCACGGATACACCGACGAGATGGCGGGAACAGCCATCGACTGGAATTACGGAACGTTCAACATCGCACATGTCTATTACAGTGAGAGACTGTACAGGGTAGCCTTCACGCCAAGAGCTCTTGAAAGAGTCAGAAGGAATTCACCCGACATGATGGCCGGAGCTGACAGCAGACCTCCCATGCAGGCGGTCTATGAGGATTACTGGGACTGTGTAAAGATCCGTGACGGAGTCTATGCAGTAAACCTTCTGGAGACGAACCTCTGCAGGAGGGTCGGGCACGGAAACAGCCTGTTCTTCCTGATGAACCTCAACGAGATGCATGACGCCGGGCGTTCCTTCGGAACGAGTGTTGACGGCAAGGACGAGAATTATACTTTCGGTGCGTTCGGAACATGGTACGATGCGACGGAAGAGATGAAACGTCCCAGCATGTACTATATACACTGAGGAGGACTGACATGAGAAAGAACAGGATAAACAGCGGAGAGATTGTCTCTCCGGGAACGTTCGAGGGAATGTCTCAGTACAGGCCGCCTCTGTGTTTTGAACTGGTAGGCAGGACGCTGGAACTGGTCATGGACACAGGATATGATTATGAACTGACATTCTGTGACCGGAAGGCGCTCAGGTACGGAGAAAAGGGAAAGGAAGCCTCCGAGTACGCTTATGACTGCCTCAAAGCTGACGATGATACCTATTTCGTCAATTTCGAAGTCACAGGGGCCAAACCCAGGGCAGGAATGTCTTTTGTGCTGGATATGGAGCAGAGCCTGGTGACTGCGAACTACTGTACAGTCGGACAGAATCCGCGCTGGCCCCGGATGTGCAAGCCGTATATAACTTTCGGAGCGATAAGAAGAGAAGACGGCACTCTCAACGAGCTCAGGCACGGATATACCGATGAAATGGTCGGGAAAGCTATCCACTGGCAGTACGGGAACCTTGAGGTGGTGCACGTTTACGCGAGCGAGAGATACTACCGTCTTACCCAGACCAGGGAAGGGATGGAGAAGCTCAAGACAGAAAAGCCTGACGTGTACGAAAGACTGTCAAAGCGCAATGTCGAGACCATCTACGAAGAACCGTGCCATATGATCAAGATCAAAGACGGTATCTATGTCTTTGAAGCGAATGAGGAGATGGCAAACAGGGAGAGAGGATCCGGAAACGATCTGTTCTTCCTGATGAACCTTAACCGGATGCATGATGTCGGAAGGTCCTTTGGATATAACGCGGAAGGACTTCCGGAAAACTACACTTACGGTGCTTTCGGCGAGTACTATGACGCTTCCGAGCTTCTCGCCAGAGAAAGCACGGAGTTTATAAGGTGATGCCAATGAAGAAGAGCAGATTATGGAACGTGCTGACTGCTGACGACACAAAAAAGCCTTACGGAATGACGCAGACTCACGAGATCGGCAGAATGCCGGAAGACAGCGCTGCCGTGAAATGTACAGACAGGATATTCCTTGTCAGGGTCGGAGGATACGCCGAAGTTCTTGATGCCGAGTCACAAATGCTGAGCCTTGCGGACTCTTATCCTGCAGTGCATGAGGCTGACGGTTTCAAAACAGAGATCTCTTTTGCACCTGGTGTGATACTTCCGACAGAATTCAAAGACGGAAGTATAGTCATCGGAGAAGAGGAATTTCCGGTCATCACCCGCGGCATCGGGGAAGATATCCTGCTGCTTCAGATAGAAGATGACGAACTCATCGTTTTTGACAGATCCAGATTCCTTCTTTATGCATGTATAAAGGGTGAGTTCATCTGCGGTTATGTAGAAGTCTGAACAGTCAACGGAGCACAAACAGGAGAAGGGGGCTGACAATAAGCCGCACTTCATTAGAAAGTTTTCAGTTTTCCGGAAACGGCGTGATCTTTTGGTCATGCCGTTTCCTGTTGCATCGAGCTATTCAGCATGATGGATCCGGAGTTGTCAGATACAGTTCAATAACCGTGATATACTATGCGCGTAACTACGTCTAAGACTGCTTAAAAAACCCGAAAAGGATACAGGATCAAAAAAAACATATGAAACACATTATTACGGTTCAGCATACACAATCTGTTCACCACACAAACGGAATGGTAGGCTCGTGGACAGATTGGGATCTGACGGAATTTGGGAAAAAACAGGCAGATAATATCGGAAAGAAGCTGAAAGAGGAATTTCAGAGCAAGACTGCAGTTATCTATTCATCAGATTTGAAGCGTGCGAAACAGACGGCAGAAGCGATCGCAAAACATCTGGGAACAGAGCCGATCTTCAGGCAGGAACTTAGAGAAAGGAACCTCGGAAAATGCTGCGGTAAATCAGTGGAATGGCTTCGTGAGAACATGGAGCATCCTGAGAAGACTATTGATGACAGACTGTTTTCCGACGCAGAGAGCAGACGTGATGTATGGAATCGTCTACAGCCGTTTTTTAATGAAGTGATGGAGAGTGATGAAGAGAATGTAATCATAGTCTCGCATGGGGATCTCCTGAGCATATGGAATGCCATGTACATAGGACTGCCTGCTGAATCCTGTTGTCAGGTGGAAATACATGGCCCCTCAGGAGGGGTATCCCATATGATCTTAGATGATGACGGAAAACACCGTGTAAGACATATCAATGATATGTCCTATATCATATAAAGAAGAAACTGAATCAGTCAGACATTTCACCAAGAGAAACAGAGCGGAATTTGCGGAGGTTGCGATGAAGAATTATACACAGGTATATGTAAAAAATAGTTTTGAAGCAGCAGAAACATACTGCAAAGCTTTTGGAGCAGAAATAACTCGTGAGTTTAAAAACAAAGACAACACTGCTTATGAGCACTGTGAGCTATCTGTAGACGGGGAAGGTTTTTTGGCATTGGCAGAAGCGAAAAATCCTTGTGATATAGATATAGTACATAAATACAAGTGGGAAACTATGACCTTTAACGTTTTTGAAATGGGAACAGAAGAAGTTGTTTATAATGCTTTTCAGGTTTTGAGCGATGGGGGTGTAATTATCAAACCTATCGGAGAACTTCCATGGAGTAAATGTTGTGCCACCATTATTGATAAATATGGTGTGTGCTGGTGGATATCAATTTAACAAATTCCTGTTTGTCGGGATCTTACTAAATCTTGCTAATGTTTTGTCAAGCAGTTATTTATAAAGATCAAGTTAAAAAAGAGCAACCTCAACAAAGCCTACCATTGCAGGCCTGATAATAACAGTTATAATGAAATCAACGATTTACTTATACACTTCCATAGCG
>JAFRAJ010000007.1 GCA_017405465.1 Oscillospiraceae bacterium | reverse complement strand
GATAATAGCGCTGACCAGGAAAATAGCACGAATCGTGTTTGTTATCCTGAACGACAGGACAGAGTTTGATCCGTTGAGAATGGTCGGCGAACACGTTTCAACAAAGCAAACAGCTTAATCTGTTTGACTTTTTATAGGAGATATCATTGAACATATAAACAAGAATGATTTTGCTTCTCCTTATTTCCTTTCTCTGTACGAGCAGGAGAAAGTGATCCCGTTAGGACTGACTGCTTCCTACAAGACAGACGATTTCATCGGCAAGCTTATCAACGGGCTCTCTGTCGCAGCCGAGAACGATCCCCCGTACCTGGTCCACTGCGTGGAAGGAAAGGACCGCACAGGTTATGTATGCATGCTGCTGGAGGCTCTTGCCGGAGCCAGTTACCAGGAAATAGTAGATGACTATATGCTTACATATGATAATTACTACGGGATCACGAAAGCCAGTGACCCGGAAAAATATGATCTCATAAAAGAGAAAAATATAGACGTCATGCTTAAATACGTCTGCGGAGGAAATGACTATATGAACACTGATCTTAAAAAAGCGGCTGAAGACTACTTGCGCTCATCGGGCATGTCTGATGAGACGCTTGAAAAACTTGAGGACCGCCTCACGAATAAGATGGTCAGTCAGATCCCGGAAGAGCAGCAGATACTCTTCAACACTGTTCTCACCTACAAATTCAGGATGAACTACTTCAGGTTCGGGACCGGCAGCAAGACGATGGTCATCCTTCCCGGTCTCAGTGTACAGAGCGTGATGGGTTCCGCAGAAGCCGTCGCCCAGGAATACGAAGTCTTCAGAGATGATTACACCGTATATGTCTTCGACCGAAGAGATGATCTTCCTCTTTCTTACACAGTTGAGGATATGGCCCGCGATACCGCTGAAGCATTCAAGATCCTCGGGCTCAAGGACATAGACCTTTTCGGTGCTTCCCAGGGAGGCATGATCGCGATGGTGATCGCTCAGGATCATCCCGAACTTGTACATTCTCTGATTCTGGGATCCTCCTCATGTAAAGTGACCGACGAACAATACGGGACCATAGCCGAATGGGCTGACTTCGCGCGCAGGAAGGATCCTGTAGGGCTTTATCTGTCCTTTGGTGAGAAGGTATATCCTGAAGCCGTGTTCGAACAGTACAGGGATATCCTTGTCGATATGGCGGGAACTGTCACTGAAAAGGAACTCTCGAGATTCATCATCCTCGCAGAGGGGACGAAGGGATTCGATGTTTCCGGTAAGATGAGTCTGATCAAATGTCCCGTCCTCTCGCTGGTCTCAGACGACGATCATGTCCTTGGCAAAGAAGCCGGAGAACTGATCTGTGAGGTGATGAAGGATTCACCTCTATTTGAATCTTATACCTACAGCGGGTTCGGTCACGCAGTCTATGACACTGCAGCGCCGGAATTCCAGCAGCGCATGCTCAGCTTTTACTCTAAACACTGAAAAAATAAAGACATCGGTGAGGATCAGCAGATCCTCACCGACGTTTTGTTATGCAGTCAAACTTATAAAGCGTAGCAAAGCTCATATGCTTCGCGTATCACGCTCATCAGATTTCCGACCTCATGGGCATCTCCGATGACATGGATCTTTTCTGCCGGGTATCCTGCTGCTTCCAGGGCATCGCTCACTGTACGTACCGGAACATATCCGACAGACATAATGCAGCTGTCAGCTTTCAGAGTCCTGTCTTCTCCTGACGTGCTGACATACACTTCGAGTCCGTCTCCGGATCCGACTCCTTTGAACACCGTAGATGTAAGTACAGGTATCTCGTAATAGCGTATGATCTCCCTGAGCATATTGGAGTTAGCGGCACATAGTCCCGGGACCTGCAGGATATCATCCTGCATCTCAACTATGACAGGTCTCTTTCCTTTTAGCACCAGATCATAGGCGATCTCAACTCCGGTAAGTCCTCCGCCGATGATCACTACATTTTCTCCGGTCTTCTTAGAGCCTCTCAGATATTCTATGGCTTCCAGAACATTCTCATCATCAAGACCGGGAAGCGGAAGCTTTCTCGGCGACGATCCTGTAGCCGCAACCACTTCATCATAGTCCCTTAACATATCCGCAGAAGCTTCTGTGTTGAGACGGATATCGACACCGAGTTTCTCCATCTGGTGTCTGTACCAGTCGAGCAGCATCCTGTCCTTCTCCTTGAAGCCGGGAGCTGCGGCTGCTATGAAGACGCCTCCAAGCTCTCCTGTCTTCTCGAACAGTGTGACCTCATGTCCCCGGAGCGTCAATATCCTTGCTGCTTCCATTCCTCCGATCCCGCCGCCGATAACCGCGATGCGTTTCTTTTCTTCTGCAGGCTTGAGATCCCATTCCGTCTCCTCCATGGCAGTGGGGTTGATGGCGCAATGAGCCATGCTGACTCCGCGGGATACAGGACTGCGCACCAGACTTATGCCGAAGCATCCGTTGTGGCATGCGATACAGGGTCTTATGTCCTCTTCCCTTCCCTCACGGGCTTTGTTCAGCCATTCGGGATCCGCGAGGAACTGACGAGCTACCCCTATGCCGTCGATCTCCCCGGCAGCGATAGCTTTATCGGCAAACTCCGGATCTTCCATGCGTCCTGCGCAGAAGACCGGGATGTTCACGAATTTCTTGATATAGGATACTTCCGGAAAATTGCAGTGCAGCGGCATATATACCGGTGGATGTGCCCACCACCATGAGTCATAAGAGCCGTTGTCCGCATCAAGCGCGTCGGCACCGGCAGCTTCAAGCAGTCTTGCCGCAGCAGGGCTCTCTTCCAGACTGCGTCCGAACTCCTCATAATCCTCACCCGGAAGAGCTCCCTTGTTGAATCCTCTCATCTTGCTGGAGACGCTGTAGCGTATCATGACAGGGAAGTCCTCTCCGCAGGTCTTCTTTATCTCACGTATGACCTCTGTGATGAAACGGAACCTGTTCTCAAGGCTGCCGCCGTATTCATCTGTCCTTCCGTTGGTGTTAGAGATGGTGAACTGATCCAGAAGGTATCCTTCATGTATCGCGTGTATCTCCACTCCGTCTATACCGGCACGCTTGCACATCAGCGCGGATTTACCGAAAGCGTCCACGATGTCATGTATCTCGTCAACGGTGAGCCCACGGTGCTTAAGATCAGGCATCCATACATTCGGTATACCGTCGGAAGGAGCTACCATGAGTGCGTTGCGTGTCGCTTCATCCATACCCGGTCCTAGACCGATGAGCTGAGCGCGTCCGAAGCCTGCTCCCAGCTGGAAGAAATACTTTGCGCCGTAAGAGTGGATCTCGTCTATCACCTCTTTTACAGGCCCGAGGAATATATCCTCCTTTTCGTATAAGTACCCGTTCATGTCCTTGACCCCGGTCACACCAGGCACTATGAGTCCTACTCCGCCCTTTACCCTGGCCATATAGTAATCCCTGATATGTGGATTGAACTTGCCGTCATGCCCAAGGAACGAAGTTCCTCCCATAGCTGTCAGTATGACTCTGTTCTTAAGGGTCACATTTCCTATCTTGACCGGAGAGAAAAGCGCTGAATACCTTTCCTGCATATTTTCAAGTCCTTTCCGGCGACGTTCCATACTGCTATGTAACTAGCCTCTTGTTCATATTGAACGCATCTATATCTGCGTCCGGATGATATACTCTTCATGTTAATGTTAACATCTCTTTCCTGTTCTGGACAATCTTTAAATGCTAAGCCGGACATATGGTAAAAAATGAGATCAGATGGATATAAATGTGTATGAACAGTATTTTAAAGCAGAAGCTGTTTGTTCCGACGTGAAACGCAACGGTGTCCGCATCGCTCTCACTTCTGACAGTTCAGAGGCATGATCCGTTACGAAGTATCAGTCAGTTTCTTTCTTCACAGGGACGAGACGGATTTCGCCGTCAGCTACGATGCCTACTCTTCTGTAACCGTTTATGAAGGAAAAGGACGTCGTTCACGAAAAAGAGAAAAGGTGATGCTCGAAGGTATCAGACAGGAAGCCGATGCACTTGCAGCATCTCTAAGCGGTACTGTCTTTTGGTACGAGCCGCTTATCGAGGCAAGACTCGGCTGATACGTGATCGAAATAATATTTATCGTGTTTCGATAATTTATTGTTGACATGCATTATGGGACGTGCTATAGTACTTTCAGTCACAACGAACTGAAAGGAGCTTCCCATGAAACAGGATAAACTGTCAAAGTGGCTCAAATTCATCATAATAGGAGTGGGCCTATGCGGGCTCGTAGTATACGCATTCGTAGTCCCCTCCATAGGACAGAGTTTTTCATATGATTATCCGGAGTTCTCCGGATACTACCTCCCCTGGATCATTTTTATCTCCCTCACTTCGGTGCCTGTCCTCGTGGCGCTTTGTCTGTGCTGGAAGATAGCGGACAATATCGGAAATGATATGTCCTTCTCCATGAACAACGCAAATTATCTCAAGTGGATCTCATGGCTCGCTGCAGGAGACTGCGCCTACTTCTTCCTGGGCAACCTGATCCTGACATTTCTCAACATGAATCACCCCGGCATCCTTCTGATATCACTGATGGTGATCTTCCTGGGAATCGCGGTATCCATCGCCGCTGCAGCTCTGTCCCATCTGGTCCTCAAGGCTGCTGTCCTTCAGGAACAGAGCGACCTTACGATCTGAGGAGGTTCACATGGACGAAAAAAAAGAAGGAAGCATCATCTTCAACATCGATGTCATGCTGGCCAAGCGCAAGATGAGCGTGACTCAGCTCGCAGACGAAGTAGGGATCACGATCACAAACATGTCTATCCTCAAGACCGGCAAAGCGAAGGCAATCAAGGTCTCTACATTGGCGAAACTGTGCAGCGCACTTGACTGCCAGCCCGGAGATCTTCTTGAATACAGGGCTCCGGAAGACTGATATATCCTGATCATGATGACAGCAGGCTTTTGCCTGCTGTTTTTCTTATTCTCTTAACGTCAAAGACGGCCGTCACTTTTTATGCTTATTGTGTTCAATATTTATTGAGTACTCCTTCATTTTTCTGTAAAATATACTGGATATATTCAATCAATAAAATGAGATAGTATTTTCTTTTTTGGAAACTATTCCGATATCGTTCTTTCTCAGGGAGAGATCCTTCAGGAACCCGGAGCCGTTCCGTCGGGATCGGGATTTACATGATAATCAACAGCCTTTTAAGACCATTTAAGAACCGCCTCCTGTTGGAGGACTTTCTGCGCTCGCTGCTTGCAGCCCTCGCAGTATCTTCTTTACTGACTTTTGCCCTCTCCGTCTTTTATCACATAAGGATCCAGGAACCTGACAGAAAACTCCTGCTGCTGTGTTTTGCATGCAGTTTCTCTGCAGTGTTCCTTTTTCTTTTCTTTATTATCTTCTACCCCTGGAGGAGCAGAGTCGCCAGAAGGATAGACGGTACCGGCCTAAAGGACCGCATCTCTACCATGCTGGAGTTCCGCAATGACGATTCTCCTGTAGCTGAGGTCCAGCGCCGCAATGCACTCTGGTATCTCAGAACTATGAGTCCCACCAGGATCAAACTCAATATAAAACCAAAAAGAGCAGCAGCCTGCATCATGTGCTTCATCATGATGACCGTCATGCTGCTGACTCCGTATGATATATTCGCCAGGATCAACCCAAAGCTCATGGCCAGAGTAGAGCTTGAAAAGAAGATCGCAGCCATGTCCGATCAGCTGCGCGAAGAGATCATTAATGCCGAGTATCCTGAAGCAGTCGAGACTTCTCTCCTTGCAGAAGTGGACAATCTGCAGCAGAACATGCTGGCAGGGGCCAACGATCTGCAGCGTGCGACATCTGTCATCAGATCCAAACAGGCTATGGAGGAAAGCATCAATACATTCGTCTCACGTATCGAGATAGCAGATGCTTTCCAGAAATTCGAGAGCACGAGGCCCCTCGGCGTCTCCTTCATGGTCGGCGACAGAGACATGTTGGACAGCGCATTTACCTCCATAGAAGATTCATTCAATGCAGACATAAACGCGATGAAGTCCGTTTCATCAGACATTGATTCGGCTCTGTCCCAATCCGGAATAGTCCCGGAAGACGGTCTGTATTCAGCTCTTAAAGAGTTTTCTTCGGAGGCTGGTTCTGCAGCAGAAGACCTTACAGAAGAACAGATCTCAGAAATGACAGCCCGTCATGCTGAGGCTGTCACGTCCCAGATCATGATCCAGATGGATGTAGAAGACAAATTCAGTTCACTGTCTCAGACGCTTCAGTCGATCCAGGACGCACTGCTCGGGTATGAACGTCCTGAGGATCCTAATGAAGGAGTCGTAAGTACTGATACCGATATCGAAGAGGTAGATATCGGCGTCGACCTCAGAGAACGTGATGCATTTATAGGAGGCGGCGGTCAGCGCGATGTCTTCAAGGGAATGGATGAGCCGATGTACGACCCGGAATTGGGATATGTTACTTTCGGAGAGGTATATGAGGCATATTACGAGAAATACAAGGAGCAGCTTCACAACGGAATCATTCCGGAAGAACTTCAACCCATGCTGGATAAGTATTTCTACTGGCTCAACAACTGATCCTTTCCCGAAACAGAAGTGATAAACAGAAATGAGGAGTATATAAGCAATGGTTCAAGCGCATGATGTCGAGATCTTCGGAGAGAAGAGCAGACAGCTCCTTGCTGAAATAAGCAAGGACATGATCGGACAGGAAGACGTGGTCGAAGATACCGTCATAGCCATGGTGTCCGGAGGCAACGTGCTTCTGGAAGGAGTCCCCGGTGTCGGAAAGACAAGGCTGGTTCGTTCCCTTGGAAGGGCTTTCGATCTGCCTTTCTCCCGTATACAGTTCACACCAGACCTGATGCCTGCGGACGTCACCGGCACCAATATCATCGAACAGGACGAGAACGGACAGAACAGGCTGGTCTTCCAGCGCGGTCCGATATTCTCCAGCATCATCCTTGCCGATGAGATCAACCGCGCGACCCCAAAAACACAATCAGCACTTCTTGAAGCGATGCAGGAGCATACCGTCACTGCAGGAGGAAACACCTACCGTCTGGAAGAGCCCTTCTTCGTTCTGGCAACTCAGAACCCGATAGAACAGGACGGAACATATCCCCTTCCTGAAGCCCAGATGGACCGTTTCATGTTCAAACTGCTCGTCACCTTCCCTACTCCTGAAGAACTAGCAAAGATCGTCACTCTTACACAGGTGACTATGGATGAGACTGCCAATGCCGTGCTCAACGCCAAGACTCTGCTGGAGATGAGAGCTGTCGCCAAAGAGATCCCGATCTCCTCAGAGATACTTGATTATACGGTAAGACTCGTTGAGGCATCGCATCCTGAGAGGGATGACGCTCCAGAGTTCACAAGACAGTATGTTCGTTTCGGAGCCAGCCCCAGAGCTGCGCAGAACCTGATCACTTCTGCTAAAGCCCGCGCGCTCATGGACGGCAGATTCAATGTCTCATTTGAGGATATAGATACACTGGCATATCCGGTGCTCAGGCACCGTGTTAAGCCCAGTTTCCTCGCTGTCACTGAGAAGATCGACGCCGATACTCTTATCTATATGCTCCTTGAAGAAGTTAACGGAAGAAAAGTATCCTCCGATCCCAAGGACGTCGCAATGCCAAAGAAAAAGAGGAAGAGACTCTTTGGCTGATCCTTTCTGAGGGAGAGATAGTTTTTTATGAGGAAGATCATAGACGACGCCTTCATCGCCATGCTCGAGACCAGGGATCTCAACGTTCACTCATCCCTCAACGGTCTGTTCGGCGGAAACAGGCGCACAGTCAAACACGGAAGTTCCGCGGAGTTCGCGGATTACCAGGACTATGTTCCCGGAGATGACCTCAGACGCATAGACTGGAATCTCTACGCGCGCTTCGAGAAATTGTTTATAAAGCTCTTCGTGGATGAAAGACAACTGCATCACAGGATCTATGTGGACTGTTCTGCATCCATGGACTGGGGCGATCCTCATAAGGGCGAGACTGCGCTTAAGCTTGCAGCCGCGCTCGGTTTTCTTGCGGTCCAGTCCATGGATCGCGTCAGCATCATTGAGATGCATGGAGACAGGTGTGAGGATGTGACACAAGGCGCGATCGTCGGTAAGGAACGCTTTTACGCCGCAGTTGACAGACTGAACAATACGGAGTTCTATGGAAGTTCAGAGCTCGGAGCCGCGCTCTCCAGCGAAGAGAACGTAGGCAACGGAGACGGGATGTCCGTGATAATCTCCGACTTCCTCACCGAAAGCGACTGGAAGAGCGGAGCCGAATATCTGAGATTCCAGAAGAGAGAAGTCTGCCTCATGCAGGTCCTTTCTCCTGAAGAACTGCAGCCGATGATCCTGGGCAAAGTCTGGCTTATGGACAGCGAAGCTTCAGGTACAGAGGACTCCCGCAATAAACGGATGGAGATAACCAGAGATACACTCAAAGCCTACGGCCTTGCAATGGAATACCACCAGAATGAACTCAAACGTTTCTGCGAGACCAGAGGTATACCTTTCGTCACCGTCTGTACCGATGAACCAATCGAACGGATGCTGTTTATGAAATCAACGGAATCGGGAATCATACTATGAGTTTCGAAAATCCAAAAGGTCTCTTGCTGCTGCTTGGGATCCCCGTGCTGATCATCATTCATCTGGTGAAATCAAAGCATGAGGACCATCCTGTAGCGAGCACTTATATCTGGAAGCTGGCTGACAAGTTCATGAAACAGGTCCTGCCTATGCAGAAGCTCAAGAAGTTTCTTGTCTTCCTCTTTCAACTCCTTGCTGTTGCCGGAACTGCACTAATAGTGGCAAGACCGGTCTTCTACAGCGGAAACAGCATTAAATACATTGCTGTTCTGGATTCATCAGCCAGCATGCTGATGCAGAACGGCAAGGGAGAGACCCGCTTCGACAGGGCACTTGAAGGCATCAGAAAACTCACAAAGAAGATCAATAACGGCCACACCCTGAGCATTATCAGTGCTTCGGATGAGGCCTACTATCTTATTCAGGATTCCTCTTCCATAAGCGATGTCGACATCCTTTTAGACAACACCGTTTGTTCTATGGGAAGCTGTGATATTGATGCGGCTCTGGCTCTGGCTCAGGAAACAGCTGACAGATATCCAGACACTCAGGTAGTTCTGTTCACTGATGCCGAATGCCGGGATATGCACAATATCGATGTAGTCTATGTCGGTGATGATACATGGAACGCGGCTGTGCTGTCGCTTACCTACGAAGAGAAGAATGAACTTCTGTATTATTACGGTACTGTAGTGAGCACCGGCATGGATGCCGTCCTTCCTGTCGGTCTGGAGATCGACGGTCAGGTACTTGATGTTCAGCTTGCAGAATGTCAGGATGACGCAGTCACTGAAGTCACTTTCAAGATGGATGCGAACCGTTTCAGGCATTTCTCCAACGCCAGGATCTTCCTGGACGTGGAGGATGGGCTGCGTGAGGACAACTCCTTCTCCGTCTGTGTAGAGCAGGAATACTACTGGAAAGTGAGACTGATCAGCCGCAACCCGAGATTCCTCAGAAGTGCACTTGACTCTATTCCTCATGTAGCATTGAGAGTCGATAGCTATCTTGATCCCAACCTTTCCGGCTTCCACATGTATATATTCGATGGTTTCTATCCCGAAGAATATCCGTCAGGATCCATCCTGATATTCGGAAATCAGAATCTGCCGGAAGGCGTTACCGTGACCGGTTATTCCGAGACTCCTGAAAAGCTGAAAGCAGCCGGCGCGTCAACAGCCCCTCTCTACAGGGACATGCTCCTCGATAACACATACGTGAGCAAGTATTCGGTGCTCAGAGGAAGTTCGCTTTGGGATGATATCTACCGCTGCGGTGAAGAAACAGTAGGTGTCACTCGCAGAGCCCAGGATGGCTCTGTCTCTACTGTTATATCCTTCGATGTACATGACACCAACCTTCCTCTGCAGAGCGATCTTACAGTCATGCTCAGAAATCTCGTGCGCCATTCTCTTCCCTGGATCGTTGAAGAGAACGACGCATACGTTGGTCAGGAACTGACAGTCAGCCTGGTTCCGTACGAGGACTATGCTTTCGTCACAAAGCCGGATGGAAGTCAGCAGAGTCTTGCCATGGAGCAGTCGCAGACTGTATTCGTTCCTAATGAGACCGGTGTTTACCGCATAACCGAGAAATCCGATGAAAAAACGATATACAAGGATTTCTTCGTACATATACCCGCTTCCGAAAGCCTTAAGCAGGAACTGGAAGGATATTCCATAGACAGGTCATCCGGCAATATCTGGTCCGGTACGGAAGAGCAGGTGCCTAAAGCAGGCACTCATCTTGCTGTCTGGATCGCAGCAGCTGTTCTTTTATTCATACTTGCAGAATGGGGGATCTCTTGCCGTGAAGAACTTTGATCTTAGTTTCCAGTATCCCCTCCGTCTGCTGCTTTTCATACCGGCTCTGGCGGTGATACTGATCCCGCTGTTTCGAATACCGAGAAAAAGACGGACACTGAAGAAGAACCTGCCGGCTCTTCTGCGAAGCATAGTATCACTTTTACTTGTACTTGCTATCTCGGGACTTCAGTACTCGTTCTCGTCATCAAAACAGGCTGTCATCCTTGTGATTGACCAGTCTGACAGTATCATCTCTCATAATGATGCCGTTCTGGAAAAAGCTCAGGAGATCGTTGACAAAATAGACAGTTCCTCCTTGCTCGGCGTTATCAAGTTCGCGGAAAAGCAGGTAACACTGCTGGACGTCAGCAGTGACAGAAGCTCATTTGACACTTCCGAGCTGGTCATTCCGGAGGACAGAGTATACAGCGGGGATCTGCCCGTCGGTGCAAGCGTCACGAACCTTGAACAGGCTCTTGAATACGCTGCATCCCTTTTCCCCGCAGAAAGAGCCAAGAGGATCATTGTCCTTTCCGACGGAAGAGAGACTGACGGACACGCAGACGCAGCTGCGCAGGCTCTTTCCAACCGCGGTATACGTGTCGATGCGATCCATTTTGATACGGTCCTCGAAGGTAACGATATACAGGTCGATTCAGTGAAATGTCCCTCCGGTGCCAACGTCGGCGACGAGATACCAATAGTCGCGACGATCACCAGTACATGTGATTCATACGCTGTAATACGACTCAACCGAAGTGCTTATGAGATACAGAACAAAGCTGTCATTCTCCGCGAGGGAGAAAACACAGTGGAGTTCACTCTTCCAATCGAGGAATCCGGGAAACATACATTTAACGTCACCGTATCTGCCAATGAGCAGAACAACAGCATCAACCGCAATGACGTGGGATACTGCTGTGTCAATGCTACAAGTTCCATATCCCTTCTGGCCATTACAAATAAGGAATCCGATGCGGACCCGCTAAAAAGCGCTTTGTCAGAAGAGTACACTCTGACTGCAGTCACTGCGAGGAATGCCCCGCGCACCATGGTAGAGCTCTGCAATTATGACGCTATGATCCTCCTCAACATAGATATGGAGGATCTCCCGGAAGGATACGACCATACCATAAGAGACTATGTTGAACTGCAGGGCCGCTCACTTCTCGTATGCGGCGGAGGCGATACCTTCATGTACGGCAATATGGTTGGTACGGAGATCGAGAAGATACTTCCCGTAGATTTTACTGTATTGGAAGAGAGCAAAGGCGACTCCATAGCTCTGATGATACTTCTGGACACCTCCCTCAGTATGGCAGGCAACTACATAGTCATGGCAAAGGAAGGTGCAACGAAGTGTATCGAAGCCCTTTCGGACAAGGACTACTGCGGGCTTGTCACTTTCAACCAGTTTGCTGTGATGAATGCCCCGCTCTCCCGCGCCACTGCTGTCTATAAACAGCAGGTCATGGAGAACATCAGCACCGCGACCACCATGAACCAGACCATATTTGCCAGGCCTCTTATGATGGCATATTCCGAGCTCGTCAACTGCGATGCTGCTGTCAGGATGGCGGTCCTTCTTTCCGATGGCGGTCCCGGCGATACCGCATACAGTGCTGTAGCCAAGAAGATGGCATCGGAAGGCATAACCGTTTCAACGATCGGAATGGGATTCCCCTCCACAATACTTGCTGCTCTCGCTCAGGACGGCTGCGGACATTTCTCATATGCTACTACAGCTGACGATCTTCCTGAGATAATCCTCGGTGAAGCTGAACAGCAGGCATTGAGCGCAGTGCACCTCGGAGTGACGGACCTCAGGATCACCCAAGACAATGTCCTCACAGAAGGTCTGACAGAAGCGGATCTTCCACCCGTAACAGGTTATATGCCCACTGTCATGAAACAGGAGCATACTGCGTGGATCACTACGGCCGACGGGATGCCGATATATGCTGTAAACGACTGCGGTAAAGGAAAAGCTGCAGTATTCGCATCCGACCTCACTGACAGGTGGTGCCTGAACTGGTACTCATCGGAAACAGCCAAGACTGTGATCAACAGGATGATATCCACCACGCTCTCCCCCGAGAACCACGGTTCTGCAATGAACGCCGCTATCACACACAGAGGCAAGAATATCTCTGTAGTCCTCAGCACCGCAGGATCCGAAGTCCCTGTAACAGCCGAGATGCAGGTCTCCAATATCCATGGAAGCAGTACAGTCGCCATGAATGCTGCCCAGCGAAACACCTTCAAATGTTCCTTCATCACGAACAGAGAAGGAGCATACGACGTTACCTTTGCGCTCAAAGACCCTGACGGAAATGTCGTAGACTACCTCAACTCATTCTTCTCTGTGGACTACTCCGATGAATATGACTCATTCTCGCCTGACGGTAGAAGTGTACTGGACACTGTCACATCCATGACCGGAGGAACAGTGACTGACAGCACAGATCAGGCTGCATCATTCCAGGCGGAAGATACTACGGTATACCGCGAGCCGCTCGGACTTCTGGCCTCCCTGTGTCTTGTACTTATACTTGCAGACATAGCAATCCGTAAGCTGCGGTGGGCCGATATCAAAGGCCTTTTCCGCAAGAACTGATAAACAAACTGAACTAACAAACCGATTTCCTGAAAGGATCTATCAGATATGGCATATACGTCTTTTGAAAAGATGCGGCTTCTGAACAAGGAAAGGTTCGGAAAGGATGTAGGTCCGTTCCAGCCCGAACTGAAGTCAGATGAATCAGGTTTTTACGGTCTCAAAGCTGCTGCCCTGCGCTTTATTCATGATCGCTGTGAAGAGCTGCTGTTCGACAGCGCAGTCACTGCCAGGGAGGCAGAAGAAGGCGTTTGGCTGGGAGAGGGAATCTCTCCGAACCAGATACCCTACGACATGCAGATGGACACGAACCGGCTGTGTCTGGAAAAGGAGCTTGGAGCATTCATCGATTCCGGTACTGCAGAAGACGCTTACACTGTGTATTACTCCTTCATGGAGATGTTCTTCGGCAGATACGGCAGATCCAAAAAGATGATCGAGCTCCTGTCCGAATTCGAATCCAACGGAAGCTCAGTGCTGCTGAAACACAGGGATCACTATTCCCACTCTGTATATGTCTTCTCTCTCGGTCTCGCTGTCTATGAGACAAATGAGAAGTTCCGCAGCGCATTCAGAGAATTCTATGATCCGGACATGACGGATAATGAGGCCGCATGCCGATTCCTCAAATTCTGGGGACTCACTTCCCTTTTCCATGACATCGGATATCCTTTTGAACTTCCATTCGAGCAGGTCATGTCCTATTTTGAAGTCGCAGGCAATTTCGAAAGAGGCACGGATACAATATTCCTTACATATGACGGATGCAGTGCGATCACTTCTCTGAGTCCTCAGAGCAGAGAACATTTCAAAAACCTTTTCGGCAGAGACTTTGCGAACACCAACGAGCTGTTCTCTTTCTGCCTGACAAAACAGCTCGGTACCATTTACGGCTTCGATGAAGCCGGTATGCTTGAGGTCCTGATCGAGAAGCCGTCCGATCCGGAGAAATTCGGATACTATATGGACCATGCATGGTTCAGCGCTACAAGGCTTTTCAGCGAACTGGTCTCTTCCCTTGGAGCAGAATCTATAGAAAAAGATCACATGGATGCCATTCTGGCGATCATCCTTCATAACAGTCTCTATAAATTCAATATCGCTTTCTATAAGGATCCCTCTGCCAAAAAACCGCAATTCCGTATGGAATGGAATCCCCTCGCCTACCTTCTCATGTTCTGTGATGAACTTCAGTGCTGGGACCGCACGGCATACGGCAGGAACTCCAGAACAGAGCTCCATCCAATGGCAGCAAGATTCGATTTCAGCAATGAGTCTGTCAGCGCGCTATATATCTTCGATATCGAAGAAAAAGAAAAGATCCTCGCTTTTGAGGATCTCTACAACAAATGGCTGAATGACGGAAAACAGGGAAAAGCTCCAAGGCTCAAAGACTACAGCGACATGGCTGTCTCAGACAAATTCGTTTCAGATATAGGAAAGATCGTCGATCTCAGTCAGCTGCCCCTCTTCGTGACTACTGATATGGAAGCTGTTGACCGCAGCAGCAAGCACACCTATCTCTCAACGAGCAACTTCCTGCACCTGTATGACTTTGCGGTATCTCTGCACAACAGATATTCCTATAACGGTGAAGAGAATAACGTGACCACAGATCAGATGGAGCAGGATTTTGAGAATATCTCTCTCGAATATCAGGTGTCCACAATAAATCAGGCCAAGAGCTTTTCCAGATATCTCAATGCGATCCACTCGTTCTTTACGGACAGACCTGTTGACTATGATATGATAAACGCTTTTACACAGGAGCAGACTGAGATCTTTGCTCCCATGGAGCATGAGCGCTGGATCAGAGAACACCGCGATATGGGATGGACATACGGGACCGACTATGAGACCATCCCTGTGGATAGTATCCTTCCTTCCGGTATGAGTGAGAGACAGTTCAGAAGAATCCTCAGGGAGCAGACAAGGATGCACAAACTCATGATGAACGGCGAATTGACCAGAAAGAACATCCTGGAGCACTATCACAGTCTTTCTGAGGAGGATCAGGGCAAAGACTGGAAACCTTTTAACAGCATGCTAAAACTCATCAAAAAGTATGACGGCCTCAGGATCTACACCCTGCCGGAATGACAATTTATCAGTAATAAAACAGATGCAGACATCACCATGATGCCTGCATCCTTCTTTTATTGCGCTTAAGATATTCCTACTCTACACGGGCTTCGATAACGACTTTGCCCATATTCCACAGTTCGACGACTTTTTTCTCAGCTTCCTTCTTTTCCTCTTCATTGGAATAGCGCTGAAAAGCAGTATGTGTTCCGCAGTGTCCGCAAATCACATATACACACCAGTCTCCTTCTGTCTCCAGATACGCTACGTCTTCATGGCAGTTCTTGCAGGGATTAAGTTCGTGCATTTTTATCTCCATATCTCTTTGATCAAATCAATTATTCCACAAAGTTACAGTATTTGGTAGTGTCAGTCTTCCGGATATCCGGAAAAGACCGGTTCTCCGGTGTACTGTTTTGCCTTCTGCCGACCTGTCAGTACCCTCAGAGCTCCGTGTGCCAGTGCCTGCATCTCCACTTCTCCGGGAAAGACATGTACAGGGGCGATCCATCCGCATCTTCTCTCTATTTCTCCTGTTATGCTCCTGAACCTGACAAGTCCTCCGGTCAGAAGGATCGCGTCGACATTGCCGCACAGGACAGACGCCATGGCACCGATCTGTTTGCAGATCTGATATATCATTCCGTACCAGGCCCTGTATGCTGCCTGATTTCCATTCTGTACCATATTCCACACTTTGTCAGCATCGTTCGTTCCCAGCAGACTGGAAAAACCTCCTCCTGTATTGCAGAGATGCTCCAGTTCATCGCTGTCGCGGCCTTTTGAGTAGTGAATGAAATCTGCGATACCTATGCTTCCGATACGGCTTGGTGTGTATGGTCCGTCACCGCCTGCACCGCTGTTGCAGTCGGTCATCCTTCCTCTCTCATGAGCTCCGACCGTAATGCCTCCGTCTATATGTGCGACTATAAGATCCAGATCTTCGTAGCTTTTCCCGATGCTTCGGGCATACTCCATAGCTACACCTTTCTGATTCAATGCGTGGGAAGACACTGACCTGTAAAGCCCCTTTATTCCTGTCATCCTTGCAAGATCACTGTATTCATCCACAACGATCGGGTCCATGGTATACACGGCTCCGCCGTAAATACTGCGGAACTTATCAGCTAACTGCACCCCCAGCATCGAGGCATGTTCGGTCCCTCCTTTAGCGAGCCTCGTATCCTCGATCATCCTGTCGTTCACAAGATACACTCCGCTCTCCACCGTGCAGCAGCTGCCTCCCCTTGCCGCAATAGCATTTATCCCTGTAAGATCGATACCGTCTTCCTTCAGGGTGCTGCATATCAGTTCGTATCTGTACTGAAGCTGATCATTCACTGACGGGAACCTGCTGAGGTCCTCTGCTTCGTGGAATATCTTCCGCTCCCAGACATTATCTCTGTCTTCAAAAAGAGCGATCTTGGTGGATGTGGAACCGGGATTTATCACAAATATCCTGAACACTGTCTTTTACTCCGGATCTTATCGTCATTTTCAGCAGTGCAACTGCTCCTTCTTTAGTGTATTCCCTCTCTCCTGTTTTGTTAAGACCGTGATTTTTCATTCTTCTATGTTCCCACCGCAAAAACACGGTGTTATAATATTGACACTAAAATACGGAGGTGAAAAACTTGGAAAACAACGATCAAGGCGTTGGGCGAAGTAGTTTGAAGCATGATATATCAAGTGCAGTTATTCCGGTTTTTCACGATTCCGGTACATAGCTGTACCTGTCCGTCATTGCTGATAACGCCTGAAGGCCCAATGCAGAGTCTTTCAGGCTTTTTCTTTTGCCCTCCCCTGATCCGCAGAAACTCAAAATAAGCGGAATTCTAGGAGGAGTAAGAAATTGGCAGCAAACAACAGCAATAACAAAGACAAGAAAAAACAGAAAAAGAAATTCGACATCATTGCTGAGAAACAGAAACTCGTGGAAGCCAACCTCAGAGTAGGGAGCCTGCTTCCCATTGAGGAACTGTATCTCAAATACAACTCATCCGATGAGGGACTCAGTATAGTAAACATCGAGGATCTGCTCGATGAATACGGTGAGAACCGCATCGACCTCGGTGATGAGAACACCCTCTGGAAACAGCTGAGGGACGCGATCATCAATCCGTTCAACATAGTGCTTCTGGTAGTAGCGGTCATATCCTTCATAACAGACGTAGCACTTCCCGCAAAGAAGGATTATGCGACCTTCATACTGATCATGAGCACCGTGATCATATCCGCGATCATCTCTTTTGTACAGTCAGCAAGATCCGATTCTGCTGCAAAGAAGCTCCGCAATCTTGTCACAAACAAGATCGAAGTCATACGAGACGGGGTCCAGCAGACTGTCGAAGTGGAAGAACTGGTCCCGGGCGACCTTCTGAAGCTCTCTTCCGGAGACATGGTGCCCGCAGACGTGCGTTTCTTCGAGACCAAAGACACATTCGTTGATCAGGCCTCGCTTACAGGTGAATCGAACCCTGTGGAGAAATTCACTACTGCAAAGGGCATCGAACCTGTGACGGAACTGCCCAATATCGGGTTCCGCGGCACCAATATAGTGTCCGGTTCCGCCATGGCTATTGTGCTCAGCACCGGCGACGACACCTATTTCGGCAATATGGCCAAATCTCTCGTCGCAGTAAACGAAAAGAATTCTTTTGAAAAAGGCATAGACGAGATCAGCCGCCTGCTGATCAGGTTCATGCTCGTGATGCTTCCCATCATCCTCGCGATCAACCTGTTCACCAAGGATGATATATGGGATTCCATCATTTTCGCCATCACCATCGCCGTCGGCATCACGCCTGAGATGCTTCCGGTCATCGTGACCACCACGATGGCGAAAGGCGCTGTAGAGATGTCCAAACAGAAGACTATCGTTAAGCGGCTCAGTGCGATACAGACATTCGGACAGATGGACATTCTCTGCACCGACAAGACCGGTACACTCACCGAAGACGAGATCGTGCTGGAGAAGTACATGAACGTCAACGGAGAGGAAGATTCCAGGATCCTCAAGCACGCGTTCCTCAACAGCTACTTCCAGACAGGTCTTAAGAACCTGATCGATATAGCCATCATCAACCGCGCCGAAAAAGAGAAGATGAACATCTTCAAGGAGAAGTATACAAGAGAAGATGAGATCCCCTTCGACTTCACGAGAAGACGCATGAGCGTAGTGCTCAGGGACGATGAAGGAAAGAGACAGCTTATCACTAAAGGCGCCGTCGACGAAGTCATGGCCTGCTGCTCATTCATCGATCTCGGTGACGAAGTTGTAGAGCTCACGGAAGAAAGGCGCCAGAGCGCATATAAAGTCTATGAGGAAAACAACCGCGGCGGACTCAGAGTCCTCGCGGTCGCCCAGAAGAACAACGTGCACGACATCTACACTTTCGGTGTGGGAGACGAAGCCGATATGGTCCTTCTCGGATTCGTCGGATTCCTCGATCCGCCTAAGGAGAGCGCCACGGAAGCCATCGCTGCTCTCAAACGTCACGGCATCGAGACAGTCGTACTCACCGGTGACAGCGAAGGAGTGGCTCTGCATGTATGCAGCCGTGTCGGCATAGAAGTGGGCGACATGCTCACCGGCCGCGAAGTTGAATCCTTCAATGACGAGAAGCTCAAAGAGCGCATGGCGAACTGCCACCTATATGCAAAGCTCTCTCCGCTGCAGAAGCAGCGTGTTGTCCGTCTCTATCAGGAGATGGGCAAGACCGTCGGGTATATGGGTGACGGCATCAACGACTCCGCAGCCCTCAAACAGGCAGACGTCGGCATCTCGGTCGACACTGCTGTTGATATAGCGAAGGAAACTGCGGGCATCATCCTGCTGGAGAAGGATCTCAACGTTCTGGAGACAGGTGTCACCAACGGAAGAAAGACCTTCACGAACGTTCTCAAGTACATCAAGATGGCAACGAGCGGTAACTTCGGAAACATCATCTCCGTGATAATCGCTTCCGTGTTCCTCCCCTTCCTGCCCATGCTTCCTATCCACATCCTTATCCAGAACATAATGAACGACTTTGCACAGTTGGGCATGCCTTTCGATAACGTGGATCCGGAGCTGATAGAGAAGCCCAAGAGCTGGGACACCAACGGGATCAAGAACTACATGTTCGTTTTCGGTTCCATCTCTTCGCTGCTCGACATCATGTGCTTCCTCGTATTGTGGTTCATAATGGGATTCAGCAACATGGAGAAAGCTCTCCTGTTCCAGACTGGATGGTTTGCTTTCGGTATCATCTCCCAGACACTGATCATCCATATGATGAGGACGAACAAGATACCGTTCGTGACCAGTTTCTCATCAAAGGAACTGATACTCTCCACATTCCTGGTAACTGCCGCAACACTTATCATCACGTTCACGAGACTGGCTTCGGTATTCTCACTGTCCCAGCTTCCTCTGAACTTCATGATGTGGATAGCCATACTGCTTATCATCTACGCTGCAGCGATACTCATCTACAAAGCCTTTGCAGTAAAGAAAGACGGCAGCATCCTCTGATCCCAAAGACAATTTCACACATAGCACGTCCGGTCATCCGGACGTGTTTTTTTGTATCAGTTCTCCTTTTTTCAATGTCCTTTTCCAAACACGCTGTTGCGTTTGACATTACCCATTGCAGGCGGTACTATTATTATGCGCGAGAAGGGGCTTTCTTGCCGGATCTGTCACCAGAACAGCGCAGTTTGCCCTGGATAAAAGCGTATCAGAATCGTCCATTATTACAGAAGGAGCATATACAATATGGCACAACTTGACCTCACCAAGTACGGGATCCACGGTGTGACCGAGATTCTGCACAACCCTTCTTACGAAGTGCTCTTCGAAGAAGAAATGAAGCCTGAGCTGACCGGCTATGAAAAAGGCCAGCTTACAGAGCTTGACGCCGTCAACGTAATGACCGGCATCTACACCGGCCGTTCGCCTAACGACAAATTCATCGTTATGGATGAGAACTCCAAAGACACAGTGTGGTGGACCACACCCGAATATCCCAACGACAACCATCCGGCATCCCAGGAGACATGGGAAGCAGTCAAGAAGATCGCTCAGGAAGAGCTCTCCAATAAGAGACTGTTCGTCGTCGACGCATTCTGCGGAGCCAACAAGGATACCAGAATGGCAGTCCGCTTCATGATGGAAGTTGCTTGGCAGGCTCACTTCGTCGAGAACATGTTCATCAAGCCCTCAGCCGAGGAACTTGAGAACTTCGAGCCTGACTTCATCGTATACACAGCATCCAAGGCTAAGGTAGAGAATTACAAGGAACTCGGACTCAACTCCGAGACAGCGGTTGTCTTCAATATCACAAGCCGTGAGCAGGTCATCCTGAACACCTGGTATGGCGGCGAGATGAAGAAGGGTATGTTCTCCATGATGAACTACTACCTCCCGCTCAAAGGCATCGCTTCCATGCACTGCTCCGCCAACACCGATATGGAAGGCAAGAACACTGCCCTCTTCTTCGGACTTTCCGGAACAGGCAAAACCACTCTTTCCACTGACCCCAAGCGTCTCCTCATCGGCGATGACGAGCACGGCTGGGACGATAACGGTGTCTTCAACTTCGAAGGCGGCTGCTATGCAAAGGTCATCAACCTCGATAAGGATTCCGAGCCTGACATCTACAACGCGATCCGCCGCGACGCCCTTCTTGAGAACGTAACAGTCGATTCCAACGGTGTATGCGACTTCGCTGACAAGAGCGTTACAGAGAACACCCGTGTTTCCTACCCCATCGATCACATCGAGAAGATCGTACGCCCTGTGTCCGCAGGTCCTGATGCAGAGAACGTCATCTTCCTGTCTGCAGACGCATTCGGCGTACTTCCTCCTGTTTCCATACTCACTCCGGAACAGACTCAGTACTACTTCCTGTCCGGATTCACCGCCAAGCTCGCCGGAACAGAGCGCGGCATCACAGAGCCCACCCCGACATTCTCCGCATGCTTCGGTCAGGCCTTCCTGGAGCTCCATCCCACCAAGTACGGTGAGGAGCTTGTAAAGAAGATGCAGAAGTCCGGCGCCAAGGCATACCTTGTGAACACTGGCTGGAACGGAAGCGGCAAGCGCATCTCCATCAAGGATACCCGCGGTATCATCGACGCGATCCTGACCGGTGACGTGCTCAAAGCCCCCACCAAGATGATCCCTGTATTCAACCTTGAAGTTCCTACAGAGCTCCCCGGCGTTGATCCCACAATTCTGGATCCCCGCGATACATATGCAGATCCTTCCGTATGGGATGAGAAAGCCGATGACCTCGCCCGCAGATTCATCAAGAACTTCGTAAAATACGAGTACAATGAAGCCGGAAAGGCACTTGTATCTGCAGGTCCTCAGCTCTGATCCAGGATCAGTTAAGCAGACTATGGAACCCGGCATGACGCCGGGTTCTTTCTTTATTCACTGTATTTCGGAAGGTATCAATAATGTCAATTAAGAACAGCAGTTTTTTCAGCAAGCCATATATCTTCTATCTGTTTTATTTCAATATTTTCCTGTTCGGTGTCGTTCAGGGAAGTTTCGTTTCGATGTACCTTACAGAGAAAGGCGTTCCTTCTAACTATATCGGGATCATCAGCGGTGTCATCCAGGTGCTGTGTCTTCTTATAGCTCAGCTTTACGGTGCCATTGCAGATAACGCCAGATCCAAGAACAGAGTACTGATCACGATCCTGTGCGTTTCCATCGTACTGCTTTTTGTTTTCTCCAAAGTGACCAGCATAATGATGGTCATCCTCTTCCAGATCCTTTTCACCATCACATATCAGCCGATGATGGGCGTCTATGAATCCATGGCAATAGAATGCTCAAGAAGATACGGTTACGCTTACAGTCCCATTCGAATGAGCGGTACGATCGGTTATGCTGTCATGGCGCTTATTTCAGGTTTCTGGCTCAACAAGAACAAGGAGATGCTGTTCCCGATACTGATCGGGACGATGATCCTCACTCTCATCACCGCTTTCTTCCTCCCTGAGGTCGGAAAAACTGAAAGGAACAAAGACAGTGCTGCTGAGAAATACGACATCAGAGAGGTCTATGCACTGCTCAAAGACAAGTCCGTTCTGAGAGTGCTCATAATGTATCTCTTCTATATGCTGTGCAACTCATTCAGTCACACATATTTCGGGATCTACATGACTCAGCTCGGCGGAGACTATGCTTGGGTTGGCATTGGGAATATGATCCTTGCCGTCTCCGAATTCCCGTTTTATTTCGGACCGGGAAGAAGGTTCTTCCTTAAGCTCGGCGTCGAAAAATCCCAGCTCTTCGTTCTCTGCCTCGGAGCGATACGCTGGCTTATCGTCGGATCCTGCCATTCCCCGCTTGTCCTTACTCTCACGATGCTGTTCAACGGAGTGATGCTGGTGCCGAATGCGACGCAGGTCGTGGAATTCCTCAACGAAAAAGCTCCTGATAACCTCAAGTCATCAGTACAGACTGCGCTCAGAACACCATTCTCAACTGCCGGAAACCTCATCGCGAGCTTCGGAGGCGGTGCTCTGGTAGGACTGTTCAACAGTATGGGGCTTGACGGAGTCCGTCTCGCTTTCCTGTGCTGCGCCCCCCTTACTCTTGTAGCAGTGCTTCTCATCGCTCCTTCCGTTCTGAAGTCAGCAAAAGAAGCACAGAAAACAGAATGATACTAAAGCGGAGATGTCTCTCCGCTTTTTCATTAAGATATAATAGTTCCATAAACAGAAAGGAGTTATTGCCATGACAAAGAAAATCGAAGTGGAAGAAGGTATCGAGATCGCTTACGAAGAACTCGGTTCCGGTGACAAATACATAATCAGTTATATGATGGATTTCCCTCCCATCTGCTCCACCAGAGGAATGGCTGATAACGGCTATCACGTTTTCCTACTTACCAACAGAGGGATCGGCGAATCGACTCACCTTTTTGTTGACTACGGCAACTACTGGTTTGAGAAATTCGCTGATGACGTGGTTCATTTTGCCGACAAGATGGGAATAGACAAATTCGTTTATATGGGATGCTCACACGGTGCAGGTACAGGATGGCATGTCGCCCTGAAGTATCCTGAAAGGCTGACTGCTCTGGTCGCTATGGTCGGCGGTCCTCATAACATAGACGAAGGAAGCTGGTCCTATAAGAGCCGCGCTGCTCAGGGCATCAAAATGCCTCCTATCGATCCTGTAACTGATGATGAAGCGATAGAGCGCCGCAAAGCCATCAATGCTGAATATGACAGGGAGCGCAGGGCCAAACAGGCTCCTGAGGAGCTGGCTCTCGATTACAGACGTCCGATGATCAACTATGAGACAGAAGAGAACGTACAGGCGGCGCTTCGTACGATACAGACCCCCACACTTATGATCGGCTGTCTGGAAGACCCGATCAGCAGGCCTGATCTCATGCTGAGGACTGCACAGTGCATCCCTCACGGCAAAACGATTCTCTACTCCCAGTTCGGACACAGCGGACCTTATTCACAGTTCGTGGAGGAGACAGTGCATGAAGTCTGTTTCTTCCTCAAGAACGTCGAAGAGACAGGCAGAGTCTATGCCAAGGTCGTACAGGACTGATCCCGTCTGACAAAGAACATTTCATTATTCCGTAACACATTTCCGCCGGAAGTATTTGATATAATAGCTGGTGTCGTTTCAGACGGCACCGGCTTTTTATAAGCTGAATAACTCCTCATCTCAACAGGAATTCAGGTCGACCTCGATAAATGTCCAAGAGCAAGCGCTCTTCCTCCAGGAAGAGAAAAGCCGCCTCTTCCAAGAACAGAAGAGCAGCAGCAAAAAAGAAACAGGCAGTTATATACGCCGCTAAAGTCCCTGCCGAGAACGGGGACATCGAAAAAGACATGAAACGCACCTCCCCTTCCGGGAGAATACCCGGTATAAGAAGGATGTGCGTTATTTTCCTGTGTTTTTTCTTTTCTATGCTGTTCTGGGAGCTTTTCCTGTACCGTCAGATACACGGGACATTGAACGGGTTCACTCTCTGGAATATCATATTCCTGCCTGCAGAAGCGATGTTCTTCACTTTCCTGACAGGATGGCTGAAGGAAAGCCTGTCCGCGAGAATATGCCGTTCACTCGTTCTGGCTGCAGTATGGGCTTTCTATCTGGCTCAGCTAATCTATTTCCGTATCTTCGGTTCCATGTTCTCTGTATCCATGGTTGGTATGGCAGGAGATGCAGTCGGAAACTTCGGCTGGGCCCTGATGGATACTGTAAAAAGCTCAGTCGGTGTGATCCTGCTTAGCGCTCTTCCGGTCATCATTCTTGTTATTGTTCAATTCCTGCTGCGCAGAGAACTGCAGTATGCCTGGCGGCTCCACCTTGCCGCATTCATTCTCGTTCCTGTTTTCTGGTTTTCATCAGTTGCGATACTTCCTGCAGGCGGAACTGCAGACCATACACCTTACGGAGCATATCACAGCAGCCTTATAGATACAGACACTGCCTCTTCCAAGATAGGAGTCATAACGAATACCATCGTTGAGACTATAAACATGTTCTTCTCCGCGGGGGGCAGAGAAAACATCATTACAGAACAACCAGAACCAATCGAGCTCAGGGAAGAACCTGTGACGACCATCGATACGTCACCCAACATACTGGAAGACATCGATTTTGCATCACTTGCCGGGATCGCACCGGATGATGCGACCAGAGAGCTTTGCGAGTATCTTCAGACTGTAGAAGGCACGAGAAAGAACGAGTATTCAGGTCTTCTAAAGGATTACAACCTTATCTATATCTGCGCAGAATCATTTTCAAATCTTGCGCTGGATGAAAACGCAACACCGACACTTTACAGACTCGCCCACGAAGGGATCGTCCTCAACAATTACTACAACAGTTTCAGAAACACCACGATAAACGGAGAATATGCATTCCTGACCGGGCTCTGGCCGGATGTTTCCAGGGATGCTAAATTCGGTACTTCTGTAGGCAGTTTCGCCAAGACGGCAACACACTATATGCCATACGGTCTCGGAAACATCTTCAGCGATCAGTGTAAGATCCAGGCGAGAGGCTATCACAATTATCTGGGTTCCTACTATATAAGGAACGAGACTCTCCCTAACCTCGGTTTCGAATGTAAATTCATGGGCGACGGCATGCACTTTACCAGTTCCTGGCCTTCTTCCGATCTTGAGATGATGCAGCAGTCTATCGACGATTATATAAATGATGACAGGTTCTGCGCATATTACATGACTTTCAGCGGACACGGTCCCTATACGACCCAGAACGTCATGTATAACAGGAACATATACACAGTCCGGAATCTGCTGGGAGACAGGTATCTCAGCTATATCGGAAGAGGATATATCGCCTGCAACTATGAGCTTGAAAAAGCTATGAACTATCTGATGCAGAGGCTGGAGGAGGCAGGAAAACTTGAGAACACACTGATAGTGCTTACTGGAGATCACTATCCATACTATGTCTATGATGAGGACCGGGACAGTCTTGCCGGGCATCATGTCGATACTGACTTTGAACTGTACAAGAGCACCTGCATCATGTGGGCAGGAGGTCTCGATGAGCCGATCGAGGTCGATACGCCATGCTGCAATGTGGATATCCTCCCCACTGTTCTCAATCTTCTGGGTCTCAGATACGATTCCAGGATGATCGCAGGCAAGGACATATTCTCCACTACGCCTCACTGTGCTGCCCTCTACAACAGAAACTTCATCACATCAATGGTGATGTATAACAATACCGACGGCTCATCCAAATGGTCAGAGCATGAGGATGCTACGGAGCAGTTCAAGGAGAACTACCTGAATTACTTCATAAACCAGGTAAAAAACAGGTATTCCATGAGTCTTAAGATAGAGGATACAGATTTTTACAGATTCGTCTGGAGCAATACTTCATTCAGGTCTTACGAGCCCGACCCTGAGGATCATCACCACTTCCTGCCTGAACTGTGGGAAGCAGACAGTGATTACATCAGTCATGGGATATGATGCTGGTCATATAACCGATAACAAAGAGCTGAAGCATGCCTTCAGCGCTTGTTCAATTCAGCATCATGTTTTCACGTCATTCTATCAGACAACAATCATGTTGAAAAACATCGGAGAACTATAGGATAATTACAAAAAGCAGATTGGAAAATGATCTGCCTGTATTCATTAATATGTCCTGCGGGACAATCATACAAAGGAGAAAACAATGAGAGACGTTCTTGCACTTACCAAGTACGGCAAGATCCGCGGCGATTATTTTGACGGTGTATACCGTTTTCTCGGCGTGAGATATGCCAAAGCCCCCGTCGGTGAACTCCGCTTCCAGCCCCCGGTGGAGCCGGATGTCAGCCCCGTCATCGTGGACGCAAAAGAATATACCTATAAATGCTGGCAGACTGACACTCCCAGGATCGAGGTCCCGGAGATCGCCAATTCAAAATATAACCTCATCAACCAGGAGATCGTGACCGGTAATATGGAGATGGGCAAAGGCCCCCAGTCCGAGGACTGCCTCTCCCTTAATATCTGGACTCCCGCCCTTACCAAGGGACAGAAGCTTCCTGTCATGGTATGGCTGCACGGCGGCGGAAACGTCGCAGGCACACCTGAATGCCCTCATCAGGACGGCTTCAACATGGCCAAGAAAAATAATGTCGTCATGGTCAGCGTATCCCACAGGCTCAATCTCTTTGGATATATGGATCTGACACATCTTGGAATCGAGAAATATGCCAATTCCGTCAACATCGGAAACCTCGATATGGTAGCTGCTCTGCAGTGGGTCCATGACAACATAGACTGGTTCGGCGGAGACCCCGGCAACGTGACAATCTTCGGCGAATCCGGCGGCGGCGGAAAGGTCGCCCAGCTCCTCGGTATGCCCTCTGCTAAAGGTCTTTTCCACAAAGCTATCATCCAGAGCGGCGGCTTCCAGTGCACTGATCCCAAGATCGGCCAGAAAGACACCGATGCATTCCTTGAGCATCTGCATATCACAAAGGATAACATCGACGAACTGGAAAAGATCCCTCCTGAAGATCTGATCAAAGCCATGCGCGAGATCAACGCTACCAGAGGCGATGGTCCTTACCTAAACTTCCCCGTAGTCTTCGACGGCAAAGTCATCGCCTATGATCCATTTGACGGAGCGGAAGGTTCTGAATACTGCAAGGACATCCCGCTGATCATCTGCTACACAAAGCAGGATATGGCTCTTATCGCCCTGTTCAATCCGGAGATCTTCGAGATCACCGATGAGACACTTCCCGGTGAACTTGCCAAAGCAGGATATACACCTGAGCAGATAGATAAGATCATCAAGACCTACACTGAGATGCTCGACAAAGGATCCACAGGCGCTGATATCTTCATCGCCATGCTTAATGACCAGATGCAGGGCATGTTCGTAGACCGTGTATCCAAAGCCAAGGAAGGCAACGGAGCTGCGCCGTTCTACAATGCCGTCTTTGCATTTGAGAGCCCGGATCCTGTCCAGAAAGCTATCCACGGCACAGACGTACCTTTCTTCTTTGATAACGCTGAGCTGGCTCCTTACATGTACACCGCAGCCAACAAAGCAGCAGCATATGCCTGCTCCGATACCTGCGGTTCTGCATGGGCGGCATTTGCTTATGACGGATGGCATCCGACCGGCCGTTCAATGCCTGAGTGGAAGCCCTATACCCAGAAGGAAAGGAACACCATGGTGTTCAAGGCCGAGAGTGAGCTCGTAGTCGATTATCATGGTGAAGGCAGAAGGCTCCTTGAAGAATACAGAGGAAACCTCCCCGGATTCAGTCCTGCCGGAAAGACAGACGAAGAGGAATAATACTATTCCATTTCACATAAAAATATGGAGCGCCGCGGCGCTCCATATTTTTATGTGCTTTGTCTTTTCAGTATCGTTCTAGAAACCGAACAGCAGATTCCCGGCAAGTCTCAGCACTCCGCATCCGAGAAGAACTAGTATCGGGTTGACGATATCCTTCCTCACAAAGATGAATGCCAGTACGAACAGCACCAGGGAGAATATATCCAGAGATGCCAGCGCGACAGTTCCTGCAGGGAACAGTATATTGATCCCGAGCTGTATTACTGTTGTAGTCACCAGAGCCAGTGACATACATTTCATAGCCTGCAGTATCACAGCTACTGCTGGTACTTCCCTGTATTTTCTGTATACAAGATCGAGGATAAAACAGAATATTGCCGGCGGGATGCAGCATCCCAGTGTTGCCGCAAAGGCTCCGGGCAGTCCCGCGACCTTCATTCCGACGAAAGTCGCGCAGTTGATCATTATCGGTCCGGGAGTGAGCTCATCCAGTGCGAGCAGATCAGCATACTCAGCGTATGTCATCCACTTCTGAACATCTACTATCTCATTCGCAACAAGCGGTATCGCAGAATATCCTCCGCCAAAGGAGAGCATACATACTTTGATGAATGAGAACATTACCTTAAGCAGCATCATGACTTCTCTCCTCCTTTTCTTACCATGATAGCATTCTTAATGAGAGCTGCAGCTGCGATCAGCAATGCGAGCCAGAACACTGAAAGATCCAGACACCAGATATATATCAGAGCTGCCGCTACGAGCACCCAAAGGAATACCTGTTTTTTCTTAAGGATATCAGTGAAGAGTCCTATAGCGAAATTGAGCACGAGCGCGACAGCTCCCGCCTGCATTCCCTTCATGAACGTTGCGACATATCCGTTGCTGACTATTGCCCCATAGAACATTGTCACCAGCACCATGAAGAACACCGGCGGTATGACGACTCCCAGGATCGCCGCCAGCGATCCCCAGAATCCTGCGACCCTGTACCCTATAAGACAGGATGCGTTGATGCCTATAGGTCCGGGCGAACTGGCTGCCATCGCTGTGCAGTCTGACAGTTCCTCTTTGGACAGCATCTCATGTTTCTTGACGAATACTCTCTCCATGACGCCTATCATGGCATAACCTGAGTTTGCCGTACTGCTGATCATGAGAGTGTTGATGAAGATCAGCCAGATCTTTCTGAGATCAGCTTTCTTCCCGTTCTGTTTCTCCATACGGATCGAAACCTCCTGCAAATAATAACGTCATCTCACTTGTGAGACTTATATTTCCTTCAGGATAACTGTCAAGTATCTCCTGTCTGGTCATCCAGACAGCCTCCGCCAGTTCTCCGTCATTAAGGCTTACCTCATCGCTTCCGTCCACCCTGCACCAGAAACCGAACAGCAGACTTCCCGATATTCCCCATGGCTGGCTCTTGTAATACCTGATATCGGTGACATTCAGCCCTGCTTCTTCCATGACTTCTCTCTTAACGGTCTGTTCAATGGTCTCTCCGACTTCATTGAAGCCTGCTATGAGAGCAGCACGTCTGGCTCCCGGTCTTCCTGCATATTTCGTTACCAGAAGCCTGTCTCCGTTTACGACGCCAGTGATGACAGCGGGACTGACCACAGGGTAAACAGTGTTTCCGCACACAGGGCATCTCATCATCCGCTCTTTTGTGTCATGGACCATAGATGCTCCGCATTCACCGCAGAACTTTTCTTTCGTATACCATGAGCAGATATGTCTCGCTGTTACGAGAGCATACGCTTTGTCTGCCGGAGCCGCACTGCGGAATATGTTCGGTTCCTGATAGCTGAAACCTTCCAGAGTGAGTTTCTCAGAACAGTCACAGAAAAAGTACATCTCTTCATCTATGCGGAAAAGATAAATGAATTCTCTATCCCTGTACGGAAAGTCGCCGAAAGACGGAAACATGATCTCATTCCCTTCTGTCTCCCTCATAAGGATCTTTCCGTCGTGAAGACATATAACAGCACTGTCCGGTTCCGGGACTGCTTCCGGACGGTACAGATTGTCGAGTGTTTTTGGTGATATGTCCTGTATCATTTTCTGTGATCCCTGCCGCTCTCCGGTTTTCGAATGCGGGTATTCCGTTTCGCGCAAAAATAATTCATAATATATAATACGATATTATGTCAGTATTTCATCCACTGATTTGAAGGAAATTACAAATGGCAGCTTACAGTTTTTGGATAAGGACGGGCAACTTCCTTTTAAGGGCTGAGAGGACCCTGCGCCGGATCTTCCCGCGCAGAGCAAAGAACGCAGCTTATGCAGAGCGCAACTATGCCTTCAACAACGAACACAACATCAGATCCCTCACAGTCAATGACCAGCATACCGACAAGGGATCCGGTGTCGGCATGCTGAGACTCGGCGACGCTGTCATGAAGGATTCAGGCTGCGAAGTCATAGCCACCTACAATGCTCTTCTCTTGCTGGGCAAGGTAGTATCCGTGGCAGGATGTGCAAAGCGGTACGAGGAGCAGGGCTGTCTCACAAGAGCTCCTTTCGTAACATACGGCGCTTTCGGAGTCAATCCTTATGACATAGGAAAAGTTGTCGGCTCCTACGGAGTCAATTACAGTATCGTCACACTCGATCAGATGTGTGATCCCGGTATATATATCCTTTCCTACTGGAATGATGCCAAAGTCACTCACGGTATCCACACTATAGCTGTCCATACACGCAACGGCATGTGTTACATGTACAACTACACGATGAACAGCAATACAGGTCTGGGAGTATTGCCGTCAGCTTTTGTCAAAACGTTCGTGGACGGTTACATCATAGGATACAAACTCAAATAACGGAGGTACGTATCATATGTCAGACGTCAGAAAACTCACGATACTCCATTCAAATGACATGCACGGAGACTTTCTTCCCCAGATGGTCGACGGGAAGAGGACCGGCGGACTCGCCATGCTCTCTGACTACATAAACAACGTCAGGAAAGAAGAGGACAATGTGCTCTACGTCATTGCCGGAGACATGTTCCGCGGCTCCATCATCGACTCTGAATATATGGGTCTTTCGACAATAGACCTCGTAAATCTGCTGCAGCCGGATGTTGCAACGATCGGGAACCATGAAGTCGACTACGGACTGGCTCACCTTCTCTTCCTTGAGAAGTGTGCAAAATTCCCCATCATCAACGCCGACCTTTTCGTTACCCTCAATAATACGAGACTGTTTCAGCCCTACATAAACATCAAGGTTGGAGGCATGAAGATCCTCTTTATCGGGATCCTGACTCAGGAAGTACTCGCAACAGCCCGTAAGGAGAAGGTCATCGGCACGTTCGTCGATATCGAGGAAGCCGCCAAAGAGATCGGTATCATATGCGACAACTACCGCACTACAGATACCGACATGACTATCGTCGTGTCTCATATAGGTATCGAGCAGGACCGCAGACTGGCTGAGCTCCTCAATCCGGAATGGGGCGTGGATTTCATCATCGGAGGTCACTCCCACACATTTATGGATGAGCCTGAGGTCATAAACGGAGTCCCGATAGTACAGGCCGGTACAGGCACCGATATCATCGGACGCTTCGATATCGATTTTGACAAGGAAGAACAGCAGATCAAAGATTACAAGTGGCAGTGCGTTCCGATAAACAGTGACAACTGCACAGCTGATCCCGTAATGGCTGAGATGATCGGCAGATATCAGTCCGTGACAGATGCCAAATACAAGAGAGTAGTCACCAGGCTCGCCCGCACACTCACCCACCCTTCAAGAGAACAGGAGACAGAACTCGGAAACCTTTATGCTGATATGATGCAGGACGAATCCAGCTTTGACATCATGATGTTCGGATCAGGAGCCATCCGCAAGAAGGAACTCGGGCCTCTGGTGGAATATCAGGATATGATGGAGAACACTCCTTTCGATGATGTGTGCTGGATGTTCGAAGTCACCGGAGAACAGTTCAGGCGGATCATCATGCATGTCCTCAGAGATGACGCATGGCTTGGCGAGACCGAGTTCTATCAGTACTCAAAGGGCGTTAGGATAGTCTACCGCAAGAGCACTCACTCTCTGGAGGAGTTCAAGTTCAACGGAAAAGACATCACTGATGACATGAGACTCAAGATCTGTGTACAGAACTATCACTATCAGAACTTCGACGAGTTCCTCGGCGTCCCTCTGGAAGAGGTAAAACAGAACAGGAAACCGAGAGTTGTAGCCACATCAGTAAACAACATCGTAGAAGAGTACATGGCGACCCATCAGGGACTAGACGCCCATGTAGAAGGAAGACTCGTGATACTGGACTGACACTTAAAATGACAAAACCGGTATCATCAGCTGAGGATTCAGCGGTGATGCCGGTTTTTCTTACGTTCAATATAATACTATTCGTATTTGTTTGCGTTTTATTTACTATTAGTTGTTTTCATATTCTTCAGGGGCATCAGGATCAGGATCATTTCTGACATCACAGATGAACTCATAGAACGGTGTCAGGAAGAGCATTCCTTCCTTGATCCTGTCACCGAACTGGCTTCCGAGGATAGCCGGACCTACAGACTCTTCATGCGAGATCGATATGCCTTTTCTTCTGTACCATCCTTCCAGATCAGGATAAGGACAGTCTGCATACTGCTTCTTGTAAAACTCCCCTGTAAGGATAAATTCATTCTGACCTTCAAGTATCCTGTTGAGTTCCCTGACCTTTTCCGGCGCTGCTTTGATCCTTGCTCTCATCTTTCTCATGAACGCAGTTCTGTCATCCCAGCATCCGACACCGTACGTCCAGTAATCTGCTCCGATCTCAAACCAGAAGGACGGCACGCTCGACCAGTGCTCAAACTTCGCATCATACAGAGTGAACCAAAGATAGTCCTTGTATGGGCCTTTCCCGTAGTTTCTTCTCGCATCCCTGTAGATCCTGCTCATGTGCACGTTGAGGTCAAGATACGGATGCTTCTCCGAAAACATATCATGCACTTCCCTTGCAAGCTCATTCATCGGTCTTGTAAGGTACTGTGCACACTCCCCCTTATGAAGAGCGTACCAGGAACGCTCATTGTTCATCCGTATCCCCCAAAGGAAATCTACGGTCTGTTCGTAAAATCCCTGAAACATAATTACCTGCCTGTATACAAAAGAGGCTGCACTTTCCGTGCAGCCTCTGATAGATTCAGTCTTCTTTTTTTGAAGCGAGCTTTGCGATAGCGGCCTTGCGGTGATTGGCTGTATTGCGCTTGAGAACGCCCTTGCGGACAGCCTTGTCGATCTCGGAGAAAGTCTTCGCGACGACTTCTTCTCTCTCGGCTGCATCGGCAGAAGCTGCAACAGCTGCGTTCGCCTTCTTGATGTTGGTCTTGAGAGCAGCACGGTTGGAGCGGTTCGCGGCATTTGCCTTGCGGCTCGTGATGATGCGCTTCTTCTGGGATTTGATGTTTGCCATATCTTCTTCCTCCCCTTATCTCTTGGAGAACTGCGGAGCGCGGCGGGCTGCTTTGAGACCGTACTTCTTACGCTCTTTCATTCTCGGGTCGCGGGTCAGGAAGCCCGCTTTCTTGAGGTCAGCGCGCAGATTCTCATCATAGAGGAGAAGAGCGCGGGAGATACCGTGACGGATAGCTCCGGCCTGGCCGGCGATGCCGCCGCCCTGAACGTTGATGACAACATCAAACTTGCCGGTGGTGTTTGTCAGCTCGAGGGGCTGATTCACGATGTATTTAAGAGTATCAAGACCGAAATAGTCACTGATATCGCGTCCGTTGACGGTGATGTTACCGTTTCCGTTATAAAGACGTACACGGGCTACAGATGTTTTTCTTCTGCCTGTTCCGGCAAAGAAGGGTCTGGTTTCGTACATGTTATTCTCCTTTCTCAGCCTTCATAGACTTCCGGCTTCTGCGCGGCGTTCTTGTGTTCTGCGCCGGCATATGCTCTGAGCCTTGTAAGAGCCTTGCGGCCGAGGGTGTTGTCAGGGAGCATTCCCTTGACGGCGAGATACATGACCTTTTCGGGTGCATTTTCCATCATCTCGCGGGCTGTCTTGACTCTGAGTCCGCTGAGGTACTCACTGTGATGATAATACTTCTTTTCGTCAAGCTTCTTGCCGGTGAATACGGCCTTGCTGCAGTTGATCACGATCACATGATCGCCGCAGTCAACGTTGGGGGTGAAGGTCGGTTTGTTCTTGCCGCGGAGCAGGTTCGCGACCTTGGTCGCTGTGCGTCCTACCGGCTTGCCGGCTGCATCGATGATGTACCAGCGGCGCTCGACCTCCTGAGGTTTCTGCAGGGTAGTGGACATTTGTGCCTCCTAATATCTTTATGACTAATAACTATTCAGTATTAAAAATACCCCACGCCTTTTTTGCGTGCATGATGAATTATACATATGCCGTTTTAGGGTGTCAATATCATTTTCCCGAATTTCAAAAATGCTGTGCACTACCTCGCTGTATCTCCGTTTTTCTCCGTTTTCCTCCGTTTTTCTTATATGTCAATTTTATGAAATTTCTTTTCATGATACCAAACTCTCATCACTTGGGAATTTTCTATTTTGATTCTTTGTTCTATACTAATTAAAACTGCGGGAGATCAGATATGCCGCTGATTTCCCGACTTTCCTTAAGGAGAACCGATCATGCTTCTGTTGATAATCATTGCCGTACTCGCTGCAGTCTATCTTTTCCTCATATTTCCCGGTCAGTCTTCAGAAGAAGACAGAGCCCCGTTCATGCACAGGAATTTCGCTCACCGGGGACTTTATGACAATGAAAAAGGCGTACCGGAGAACTCTCTGGCTGCCTTCCGTGCAGCGATGGAGAACGGATACGGCTGTGAACTTGATGTACAGTTCACCAAGGACAAGCAGCTCATTGTATTCCATGACAATGATTACAAGAGAGCCTGCGGTGTAGACAAACCTGTATGGGAGCTCACTCTGGAAGAAGCAAAAGAGCTGAGACTGTTCGGAACAGATGAGCGCATCCCGACATTCCGCGAAGTCCTCGATACCGTGGCAGGACAGAATCCCCTGATCGTAGAGATAAAAGCCGAGGAACTGAACGCAGAGTGGTATACCGAATTGTCGGAGGCGGCAGCCGAAGAGCTTTCTTCCTATAAAGGGCTCTGGTGTCTTGAAAGTTTCAATCCGATAGTCGTACGCTGGGCATGGAAGAATATCCCCGGAACAGTACGCGGCCTTCTGGTAGGAGGTGTTCCGGAAAAGAATGCTGAGAAGCTCAGGACTCTTCTCACTCTTATCGCCCACATGATGATCAACTTCTACTGCAGACCGCAGTTCATCGCCTTCAATCACCGTAAACGGACAAAAGCACTGAATCTGGTCAAAAAACTCGGCGCCTTCTCTGTAATGTGGACAGTAGATACCGAAGAAGATCAGGCCAGACTGGAAAAAGAGGAAGATGTGATCATATTTGAGCACTATCATCCCGATACACGTTACAAAAATACTACAGTATAGCCTTCAATTCAGCCTCTTTATAGTCAATGTTAACAATTAATTAATGTTGATTCCTCTCACTTCTGTGATAGAATGTACATGCAAAGGAGATAATCACTATGAAACTTCTAATAACTATCGTACAGAACGATGATGTTCCGGCGCTGACCGATGAGATCGTAAGAAACCATTTTTCAATGACTAAACTGGCCTCCACCGGCGGCCTTCTCCGCAACGGAAGCACAACGCTTCTCATAGGTATAGATGAGAAGGACATGGACAAGGTCCTCACGATCATCAAACAGACCTGCCGCGAGCGCACTATCAAGATGCAGGACAATCTCGGTCTGGCAGAAGCCGGAATGTCTTACCGCTATCAGAGCGGATATGAGGTGACTGTAGGCGGAGCTACGATTTTCGTACTCGATGTCGAACAGTTCCTACACTTATAAATCACAGGTATAAGAGGCTTGAATTGAATATTGCATACTTTTTGACCCCTCGTCAGGATGTCATATCTCTTTATGAGGACAACACCTTGCGCAGGGGACTGGAGATAATGCGGTCATCAGGATACAGCTTCATGCCTGTGACCGCGAGAGACAACACTTATGCTGGAGTAGTAGGGGTATCTGACTTCCTATGGTACCTGATACCGGAAGATTCCGATGAATACGGCAATGTACCGGTAAGGTCGATAGACGGCGGATTTATCAGGGATATCATGGACAGGAAAAGTTATCCCCCTGTTTCAGTCACCGCTTCCCTGGAAGAGCTGATGGACCGTATCATGGAGCACAACTTCGTGCCCGTGGTAGACGGCAGGAACTCGTTTATCGGGATCGTGACCAGACACAGCGTGATGGAGTATTTCCAGAAACGCGACAGCGGTATTGCTGAGCGTATATCATACGCATCATACATCTGAAAACAGACTGCACCGGCTGATTCAGCCGGTGCTTAGTTTTTATAGTATCAGCCTCCTGTTTCTGCTGATCTCATTCAGCGGAAACAGGAGGCTTTTTCTGTTTATTCTTTTATGCTGCGATGGAGGCAGTTATTGTGCCGTCTGCCACATCGACTTTCACGGTATCTCCCGGGGCAGGATCGTCCCTGAGGATGCACTTCGCGATGGCAGTCTCGACTCTGGACTGGATGAATCTCTTGAGAGGTCTCGCTCCGTACACCGGATCATATCCCTCTTTAACGATCAGATCTTTTGCCGTATCGGTGATCTCAAGCTTCAGCTGCTTGCTGTCAAGATTCTTTCTGAGGTTCTTGAGCTGCAGTTCTGCTATCTTTCCGATCTCTTCCTCAGTCAGAGGCTTATAACATACCGTCTCATCGATCCTGTTCAGGAATTCCGGACGGAAGCTGCGCCTGAGCAGTTCGTCGACCTTTTTTCTGGCGCCTTCTTCTATCTCTCCGTTCCTGATGCCGTCCAGCAGGATATCGCTTCCGAGGTTTGAAGTCATTATCAGGATAGTATTCTTGAAATCCACTGTCCTTCCCTGACTGTCGGTTATCCTTCCGTCATCAAGTACCTGAAGCAGCACGTTGAAGACATCAGGATGGGCTTTCTCTATCTCATCGAAGAGGACCACGCTGTAGGGCCTGCGCCTTACTGCTTCTGTGAGCTGACCGCCTTCATCGTATCCGACGTATCCTGGAGGTGCTCCGATCAGTCTGGATACTGAGAACTTCTCCATGTACTCGCTCATATCGATCCTGATCATGTTCTTCTCATCGTCGAACAGCGCTTCCGCAACTGCTTTGGCAAGCTCGGTCTTTCCCACTCCGGTGGGTCCAAGGAACAGGAACGAACCTATCGGTCTGTTCTCATCCCTGATACCGGCTCTGGATCTGAGTATCGCTTCCGATACTCTATTGACTGCTTCGTCCTGGCCTATGACTCTTTCATGGAGGATGTCAGGAAGCCTCAGCAACTTCTCCCTCTCGCCTTCCAGCAGTTTCGATACCGGAACGCCTGTCCAGCGGGACACCACATCTGCGATCTCCTCGTCTGTCACCCTGTCTCTCAGGAGCTTGTCCGCTCTGCCTGTAGCCTTCTCAGCCTTCTGCTCCTCTTCTTCCAGCTGCTTCTGCAGTTCGGGAAGCTTTCCGTATTTGAGTTCGGCGGCTTTGTTAAGATCGTATTCTCTCTGAGCCTTCTCGATCTCTGCATTCACCTGTTCAATCTGTCCGCGCAGATCCTGAACGGATTCGATGCTCTGTTTCTCGTTCTGCCATCTGGCCTTCATCTCATTGAAGGTATCCCTCAGCTGTGAGAGCTCCTTCTGTATCTCTTCGAGGTGTGATGCTGACAGTTTGTCAGTTTCTTTTTTCAAAGCTGCCTCTTCGATCTCCAGCTGCATGATCTTTCTGGATGTCTCATCCATCTCTGCAGGCATGGAGTCCATCTCGGTCCTGATCATTGCACAGGCCTCATCCACAAGGTCTATCGCCTTGTCCGGGAGGAACCTGTCGGAGATATATCTGTCGGAGAGCACTGCTGCCGCGATGAGCGCACTGTCCGTGATCTTGACGCCATGGAAGACCTCGTATCTCTCTTTTATGCCTCTCAGTATGGATACTGCATCCTCAACAGTCGGCTCATTCACCATTACAGGCTGAAATCTTCTCTCAAGAGCGGCGTCTTTTTCTACATATTTACGGTACTCATCAAGAGTAGTAGCGCCTATACAGTGAAGTTCTCCCCTTGCCAGCATCGGTTTGAGAAGGTTTCCGGCATCCATGCTGCCTTCGGTCTTGCCTGCTCCGACTATAGTGTGCAGCTCATCGATGAAGAGTATGATCTTTCCTTCGCTGCGCTTTATCTCTGCCAGTACGGCCTTGAGTCTCTCTTCGAATTCGCCTCTGAACTTGGCTCCTGCGATAAGGGCACCCATATCTAGGGAGAATATCCTGCGGTCCTTAAGGGATGTGGGGACATCTCCTCTTACGATACGCTGTGCAAGCCCTTCCGCTATAGCCGTCTTGCCGACACCCGGCTCACCGATTAGCACAGGGTTGTTCTTTGTCTTTCTCGTAAGGATACGGATCACGTCCCTGATCTCACTGTCTCTCCCAATTACCGGATCCAGTTTCTGCTGTTCCGCAAGAGAGACGAGGTCCTGTCCGTATTTACCCAGAGCATCATATGTCTCCTCCGGATTATCGCTGGTCACACGTGTTCCTCCCCTTACTTCCGCAAGAACTCTCAGGAACCCGTCAGATGTGATGTTGTTCATCTTTAGGAGCCTGGCGCATTCACCATCACACTTCTCGATAAATGAGAGCATCACATGCTCGACCGACACGTAGTCGTCATTCATTCTGGCTGCACGCTTCTCAGCATCAGTGAATACCTCATCCACTATCCTTGCAGCATAGATGGATGTCATATTCGTCACCGCACCGGAGACCCTGGGCAGCCTGTCGCAGAGCGCTTCAGTGCTGCTGATCAGTTCCTCCACGTTCTGACCCATCTTTGCAAGAAGCTGCGGGATCAGCCCTCCGTCCTGCGTCAGAAGAGCGAGCAGCAGATGTTCCTGTTCTATCTGCTGACTTCCTCTGTCCTTGGAAAGCGTCTGTGCGAGTCTTATGACATCGATCGTCTTTTCTGTATATTTTTCAGCATTCATATGCATTACCTCCTGTTCATTGGTACGCCACTATAATATCACCAAAATTAGCACTCGTCAATAGAGAGTGCTAATTTATTTCTGTAAATCACTATTTTCCATGCCAAATTGTATATAGCGGTACAAAAAATAACTGTGTTTGTAAACAATCCATTAACTATCGGATGAGGGGGGTAAAAACGGGCAAAAAACGGGCGCTATAGATTATGGGGGGATATTTTTTCCGGTGAGGCTCTCAGCATGTCTTGTCCTGATTTTGACCGCTGGTCAGTGCCTGTAACCACCGCCGGGATCATGAACCCGCCCGTATATTATCCGCTTTATACATTAATTCATTCATAAGGAGGTAACTACTATAGAAACTGATCTTAAGAAGAACGAGAAGGGAAAGAAGAAGTACAAGAAAAAGAAGACAGCGTTCAAACAGGTAGCCATCAATTTCCCGGTAGAGCAGTACGAGATACTCCGGAGATTTGCAGAGGAAGCAGGTATGAACTTCAGCGAATACGTAAGACAGCGCTGCATGAACGTTATACCTGCTCCGAATCCGGATCCGGAGATCTTTCTTCTTGCTGAAACACTTGGCGCTGTCATCGATCAGGGAGAAGGAATCGACGGTGTCGTGACTGTTGGCAAAAAGCATTACGCCGAACCGGCTCTGGTAGCGGAACTGCTTCAGGTTCCGCGCAGTACCGGCCGCAGAATGGAAAAAGAAGAGGCAGAAAAGCTGACAGCCGATCACACCGTCACCATCATCGCAGGAGGGAAGAGATATGTAGATATCGAGATGACCCTCAGATTTCTCCCCGCGCTTTACGCTGCTGCGCAGCAGAAAGGAGGCTGAATATGCCCGCAAATGTTATTTATTCCAGCAGAACTCCACTTAAGGAGATGCTTCACTATGTCGTCGGAGACGATGTATCGATCTCTTTCACAGAGGAGCCCACGGGCACCCACGAAAAGCTGATCGCCGCTGTAAACTGCTCAAGGGCATACTGCCTTGATGAGATGGAAGCAGTGCAGCGTCACTTTGAAAAACACCCGCTCAATCCGTCGCTGGATATAGTCATCAACTTCACAGGCACAGAAGTCACTCCCCAGGAAGCTCTGGAGATCGTGACCAATGTGATAAGACGGATGTGGGAAGACAGACATCAGGCTGTCATCTGTATCCACGAGAACACAGATCACCTGCATGCCCATACCGTACTGAACACCGTGTCATTCATCGACGGAGAGATACTTCAGGACAGATTCCGGCTGCAGCACAAACTGGAAGAAGTCACCAGACAGGTATTCCTTGAGCATGATCTCCCATATATTGATTATTCGGGACCGGAATTCTACAACAGGACACATTTCCAGCATTCAAAAGGAAGATATGCGGTGCGTGATGTTGTCATAAATGACGTCAACACATGTGCAGAAAACTCACGCAGTATAAATGAGTTCGAAAGAAACCTGAAGCTGATGGGATATGATCTGAACCGGTCGGAGATGACCGTTTCTCCGGAAAGATGGATCGGAGAACATAAGCTCAACTACAAACTGTCTAAGCTGGGATTACCGGAAAACCGTCTGGAAGGCATTTTAATGGAAAACGCCGACATTCACAGAGGAAATCTGATCGAATTCAACAGGCGATTCCTTCCTCTGCAGGAGTACCTTAAGCAGAATCCGGAAAGAGACATGTCCGATCCGGGTCTGATCGGTTCATATGAGATGCTGATGTTCCTCCTTAAAAAAGAGGAAGAATTCATGGAAGACAGTACTATGCCTTATCCCCTCGAATTCATGGTGAGGACAGAATACGGGTATTTTGATAAGAGAAATGCTGAACTCGAGCTCCTCAAAAAATACGGCATAGATTCAAAGGAGGAGATAGAAGCTCTGATCTCCGAACTGAAAAGTCTGCGCGCCGCACTTGAGAAACGCCGGGGCTATCTTAACCAGAAGGTCAAATATAAGACCATCACAGAGGAAGAGCGCTCACTGGCACAGTATGAGCTGTCTGAAGTTAAGGCTAAGCTCAAGGAAGCGATCTATGAGATCAAAGCCGCCTCTTCTGCTCTTGAGACACAGGAGATGATACGCATAATCCTGGAGATGGAACGAGAGGCAGAAGAAAAGGCGATGCAGCAGGAAAGAGAGCGAAGGAACCGGGAAAATGACCGGCATCAGGAACAAAGGGGACTGGAGCGGTCGATTTGGGAACCTTCTCCTGAACTCTAGAAATTAGCACTCTGTGGTTGAAAGTGCTATCTGCTGTGGTATAATAGTCAAAGGCAGCAGCCAGGAATCTGACTGCTGCCGCACTCCCCTATCAGGACAGGGAGGAACTATACCGCAGGAATTGCGTAAAGATATAATCAGGAGGCTGATATGGCAAAGAAACAGTTCAAGGCGGAAAGCAAACGCCTCATGGAGCTTATGATCAACTCCATTTATACACACAAGGAGATATTCCTCAGAGAGATCATCTCAAACGCGTCAGATGCCATCGATAAGCTGTGCTATCTGGCACTTACAGACGATAATGTAGGTATGGACCGCAGTGATTTCAGGATAAGGGTCACAGTGGACAAGGACGCCAGGACCATCACGGTCTCTGATAACGGGATCGGAATGAACAAGGCGGAGATGGACAGCAACCTCGGTGTCATAGCCAGAAGCGGATCCTTCCAGTTCAAGAAGGACATGCCGGAGACTCAGGGAGAAGACATACCGGACATCGATATCATCGGTCAGTTCGGCGTCGGCTTCTACAGTGCATTCATGGTCGCAGACAAAGTCACTGTCCTTTCTCACCGTTACGGTGAGGATACCGGCGCGAAGTGGGAATCTTCCGGCGTAGACGGATATACTGTAGAAGATTTTGAGAAGGATACTCCCGGAACTGATGTGATCATGCACATCAAGGAAGACACTGAGGACGAACACTACAGTGAGTATCTCGACAGCTGGCGTCTGCAGGATCTGGTCAAGAAGTACTCCGACTATGTACGCTGGCCCATTAAGATGGATGTAGAGCGTTACGAACAGCAGGAGACCGGAGAGACAGACGAGGACGGCAAGCCCAAGACCAAGTATGTGACAGTAACATCCGAAGAGACAGTCAACTCCATGATACCTATCTGGCAGAGGTCTAAATCCGATGTCACGGATGAAGAATGCATACAGTTCTACAAGGATCATTTCCACGATCAGGAAGATCCTCTCGCAGTGATAAGGGTAGATGCGGAAGGAACGGTCTCCTTTAAAGCAATGCTGTTTATACCCGGTAAGGCACCGTACGATCTCTATACCAGGGATTACCAGCCGGGACTTCAGCTCTACAGCAGCGGAGTCATGATCATGGAACGCTGTCCGGATCTGCTTCCGGATTACTTCCGCTTTGTGAGGGGAGTGGTGGACTCTCCCGATCTGAGCCTTAATATCTCAAGAGAGATGCTCCAGCATGACCGTCAGCTCAAGGTCATCGCAAACAATCTGGAAAAGAGGATAAAGACGAAACTGTCATCCATGCTGACTGATGACAGAGATGCCTACACCAAATTCTGGGAACAGTTCGGAGCACTGATCAAATACGGTATCGTCAGCGATTACGGAATGCATAAGGATTCTCTGCAGGACCTTCTCGTATACCGCTGCTCCGGAAAAGACGGGCTCGTCAGTCTGGAAGAGTATGTAAAAGACATGCCGGAAGGCCAGTCAAAGATCTACTATGCAGCTGCGGAATCCGCCGCAAGAGCGGAATCCCTGCCTCAGGCAGAACAGGTCAAGGATGCCGGTTATTCCCTTATCTATATGACAGACGAAGCCGATACCTTCGTGGTGAGCGTGCTCGGTAAATTCCAGGACAAGGAATTCTGCAATATCAGTTCAGACGATCTCGGTCTCGAATCAGAAGAGGAAAAAGCTGATACAGAGAAGAAAACAGAAGAGAATAAAGATCTTCTCGATTTCGTCAAAGAGACTCTTGCCGGACAGGTAGAGGATGTAAGACTCTCTCATAAACTGAGAAGCTATCCGGTCTGCATCACGACAGACGGTGATATTACTCTGGAGGCTGAGAGATACCTCAAATCACTTCCCGGGAATCAGTTCCAGGATATCAAAGCAAAGAAGGTGCTGGAGATCAACGGCAGTCATGACGCATTTTCTGCCCTGCAGAAAGCTTTCTCGGAAGATAAGGAGAAGGCAGCAAAGCTTGCAAAGATCCTTCTTGCCCAGGCTAAACTCATTGCCGATCTTCCGATCGATGACCCGCGCGAGTATACCGATCTGGTATGCAGTCTTTTCTGAACTGAATATCTTTCTTTATAAACGTATGACCGTCCCACCGGACGGTCATACGTTCTTTATTTGTCGTATTTTCTGAAGAATTCTTTCTCCTTCTCCTCGTACTTCTCCTTTTCCACATAGTATCCCATTCCGTGGATAGCTCCGGGTACGATCAGGATGTCCTTTGGAGCAGCACACGCTGCATAATTCTCTTTTGTCATCTCTACCGGGACGAAGCTGTCATCCTGTCCATGCACGAACAGTACGGGGATAGAGGTATTCGTCTTTAGAGCGTCGACCGTGGAATAAGAATTGGATGCAACTCCCAGTTTCAGCCTGCAGAGAATTCTCGAATAGAGATCTGTCAGAAGAAATGGAAGATGCATGTTCTTTTTCGCGACATGTTTCCATATCTCAGCAGGTGAGGTGAAACCGCTGTCTGCTATTATCCCTTTTACCTCAGGCGGAAGTCCAAGCCCGGAAGCCATCAGCACTGTGGTGGCTCCCATGGATATACCGGCAAGATACACCGGCAGATCCGTACCGCATCTCTCTTTTATCCAGGCAAGCCAGTCCAGGATATCGTATCTTTCCGTAAGCCCGAAACCCATGTATTTGCCTTCACTCGCTCCCTGAGCTCTCTGTTCTATATACAGTATGCTGCAGCCCTGTTCTCTCAGGAACTGGAAAGAGTATGCGAAATCACGGTACCAGTGGGATCTCCAGCCATGTGCTGCGAGTATGATCCTTTTCGGATCTTCATTCTCGAACCAGTGACCGACAAGCTTCAGGCCGTCATGAGACTCTATCTCCACTGTCTCATGAGGCGTGTTCTTAAGTCTTTCCGCGTATTCATCAAATACAGCGTACGGATCTTCTCCTCTCCTGGTGAAGTTCGTCTTGGGCATCTTCCTGTCCATCGCCATCCTCATGATATAGTCGGACATCATGAAGGACAGTGCAGATACTGCTACGCTTGTGCCTACAGCAGCAGCTACTTTCTTATTTAAAGCCATCTGTAAACCTCTGAACCGGAACCTTCTTATTTAAGCACAGCTTTGTGGAAGATCTTCTTGCCTTTCCTTATCTTGACCCCTTCAGTCAGCTGAGCAGCAGTGACAATCAGATCCTGCGATGAGACCTTTTCTCCGTCTACGGATACTCCTCCCTGCTGGATGAGTCTTCTGGCTTCCCCGCGGCTCGCTGCAAGTCCGCATGCGATCATGAGGTCGATTATGCCGATTCCCTCCTCGCCGGCTTCCACTGCAGTAGTGGGCATATTGGCGTCGTCTCCTTCTCCGGAGAACAGTGCTCTGGCAGCTGCCATTGCCTTGTTTGCTTCTTCCTCACCGTGGACAAGTTTGGTCAGTTCGAATGCCAGGATCTCCTTCTTCTCGTTTATCCTGGAATCATCCCATTTATCCATCTCATCGATCTGATCCAGCGGGATAAAGGTGAGCATACGGATGCACTTCATGACATCAGCGTCACCCACGTTTCTCCAGTACTGATAGAACTCGAAGGGACTGGTCTTGTTCGGATCGAGCCATACAGCATTCCCTGCTGTCTTTCCCATCTTGTTGCCCTGGGAGTCAGTGAGAAGCGTGATGGTCATGGCATGGGCATCCTTGCCGAGTTTCTTCCTAATAAGCTCAGTGCCACCAAGCATGTTGCTCCACTGATCGTCTCCTCCGAACTGCATGTTGCAGCCGTAGTGCTGGAACAGATAATAGAAGTCATAGCTCTGCATGATCATGTAGTTGAATTCAAGGAAGCTGAGTCCTTTCTCCATCCTCTGCTTATAGCATTCCGCCCTCAGCATATTGTTGACGGAGAAGCATGCGCCGACTTCCCTGAGAAGCTCAACGTAGTTGAGGGACAGGAGCCAGTCAGCGTTGTTGATCATCATGGCCTTGCCTTCTCCGAACTCGATGAATCTCTCCATCTGCTTCTTGAAGCACTCGGCGTTGTGATTGATGTCTTCCAGAGTCAACATCTTCCTCATGTCTGTACGTCCGGAAGGGTCACCTATCATCGTCGTTCCGCCGCCGATAAGGGCGATAGGATGGTTTCCTGCCATCTGTAATCTCTTCATGAGGGAGAGGGCCATAAAGTGGCCTGCAGTCAGACTGTCCGCAGTGCAGTCGAAGCCGATATAGAAAGTGGCCTTTCCTTCGTTGACCATCTTTCTGATCTCTTCCTCGTTCGTGACCTGAGCGATCAGTCCCCTTGCCTTAAGTTCCTCATAGATCTGCATTTGTTTCAATCCTCCAAAATAAAAAACGTCCTCTGTCTTTTTGACAGAGGACGATAAAGACCGTGGTACCACCTCAATTCGGCATGAGCCTCACAGCTCAGCCCTCATGACATCCCGCAGATGTCTCCGCTGTACCGGGCGGACCCGTCTGTCCCTACTGATCATTTCAGGAAGCAGCTCCGGAATGTATTCATCATGATCCGTCTTTACATCCTTTCACCTGCCGGATGCTCTCTGAAAAGACTCTGATCAGACTACTTGTTTCCTTCTTTGCCTTATCATATCGGTTGCAAAGAAAAGTCTATAGCAATTAGTTATCTGTGTCAACCGCACTTTAGTTACAGATCAGTTTATCTCGTAACCGTTTTCTGTAACTTTGATGGATTTGCCGTAATACACCGTCATCGCCTTTATAAGATAATCTGTATCTTTAGCCCCTGCTGTCTCGTAGCTCGAGTGCATCGCAAGCTGGGCTAAGCCGATATCCACTGTATTCACAGATACCTGTGTCGTAGATATATTGCCGAGCGTGCCGCCGCCCCTCTGATCAGCTCTGTTGGCGTACATCTGGCATGGGACCTTTGCCTCCTCACAGATGAGCTTGAACACAGCGGCAGACACAGCGTCTGTAGTATAGCGCTGGGAAGCGTTGTATTTGAGGACTATGCCCTGATTCATCTTTGGGTTGTGGTTGGGATCGGCCATCTCAGGGTGATTAGGATGGATAGCATGTCCGTTGTCACAGGAGACCATGAAGCTGTGTGCCAACATCCTTCTTCTGTCTTCTCTGTTCTTGCCTAGAGCATCTGAGATGCGTTCGAGCACATCGGACAAGAATGTCGATGCAGCACCTTGTTTCGTTCCGCTGCCCACTTCTTCATTGTCAAACAGACAGTATACTGCAACAGCTTTTTTAGTCTTCGCTGCGAGGAATCCTTTCAGGAGAGCAAATACGCTCTGAAGGTCATCAAGCCTCGGAGATGAGATATAATCGCTCCATTCTATCCCTTCCTGCGGATTGTAGATGAACAGATCTGTAGAAAGGATATCTTTCTCTTCTACTCCTGCTTTGTCGGCTACTAGTTTGCGGAAAGATACTCCCTCACCTTTCGCATCCCGGAAAAGAGGGACCATATCAACTGCGGGATTGAAATTGTGTCCGGAGTTGATATCCCTGTTAAGATGCACACAAAGATTCGGGATCATGACTACAGGATCCTTCATGTCGATCAACTGTGTTCTGAACCCTCTTCCATCCTTTACGATCAGCCTTCCTGCGACGGAAAGAGGCCTGTCTAACCAGGTTGAATAAATACCTCCGCCGTATCCTTCTGTGGACAGTCTTATATATGTATCTCCTTTAAGCTCTGCATTCTCTTTTATCTTGAAGTTCGGATTGTCTCCGTGCGCAGCAGCCATCATGAATGCATCTGCTTCTCTGGAAGGTATCTCAAAAGCGATCAGAGAAGAATCATTTCTGGTAGTATAGTATTTTCCCTTCTTCTCGATCTTCCAGCTGTCTTCCTCTCTGAGTTCGGTAAACCCTTTATCGTTCAGCATTTCCTTAACAGTTTCTACTGCCTGGAAAGCAGTCGCGCTGTTTCTGATAAACTTCAACAGATCCTTATTCGTGCTCATTACTTAATGTTCCTTTCCTGTAGTTGTCTTTCTTAATATTTTATGACACTAGAAATCCGCATAGAGAATATCCCCGTCATACACAGATTTACAGAAGTATCAAAATCAGATACATTTATCTATGATTTATAAACCTCCTCTTTCTGTAAAATCATTTTCAGCAAACAGCATAACCACCGCATTCATCACCTAAGTCTAGGTGAATCATCAATGGAGAACAAGATGTCTGTAATAATAAGAAGGATAAGTGAATCCGACTATGAAAGCGTCATGGTCATCTGGAACGAGGTGCTGGATGTTCCCGTCACATTTGAAACTCTTTGTGAAACATACTCTGCAATGGCTGAAGACGACCGCTACTGTACCTTTATAGCTGAAGTCGACGGGGTTGTTGCAGGGCTGATAACTGCTGTCCACACCATTGCTATCGGTCATCCCGGAGGATACATAAAGATGAACGGGCTGGGTGTCCTCCCTGAATACCAAAACTGGGGAATCGGCAGGATGCTCCTTGAGGAAGTCGAGAGGTTTGCGATCGAAAAGGGAGCTCCCTATATCGGTCTGGCGTCAGGTATCCGAAGAACTGACGCTCACGGATTCTACGAGCATCTGGGATACCGGAAAACCTCTTACTGGTTCCGGAAAGACCTGACAAAAAAGAAACAGTAGATCTACCCGGTAATATATAAACATTATTACTGAAAAGCGAGGCCCCGCTGAGGTTTGAATCTCAGCGGGGTCTTTTGTCAGCCTTTCTGTTGAAAAGCTTAGTTAAGATCGTATTCTTCAACCAAACATTAACTAAATAATGTTGAAAATATAGATCCCTTTCCGGAAGAATTTATTCTTCCTCTTTGCGCTTTTTACGGATCAGCATGAGCCAGATCGCCAGGAGCATTGATCCTGCAGACATAGACGTCAGGATGACAGTTTCCTTTGCAGTACCAGTCTGAGGTACATCAGAACCAGGCTCTGTTGTAGGCTCTTCGTCAACTCCAGGTACTACATCAGGTTCTTTTCCTTCCGGATCTTTACCTGTCGCTGTCGCTTCATTGACTACACTGCATGCCTTCTGATCTGCTGCTGTGACTGTGTAGGAAGCCTCAAACTCTTCGCTGGCACCAGGAACAAGAGACTCTATGGTCCATTTGTCTCCGGTCAGCTCATCCGTTACGGTAATGTCAGAGATCGTGACGTTTCCGTCATTGGTCACTGTGATCCTGTAGGTGATCTTCTCACCGAGGTCATATGCCTTACCGTTCTTGGGTTCAGATGTGGTCTCCTTAACGACAGTCAGATGAGATCTCTTAGGATCTGTCGGATCTTCGCTCGTACCGGGATCAGGATCAGGATCATGTTCGTCATCCGGACCTTTGCCTTTTGCAGTTGCTGTGTTGAGAACACTTCCTTTGATGATGTCCTGTTCGGTCACGACATGTTCTGTCTTGAATGTCCTGCTCTCTTCCGGAGCAAGAGTCTCTATCGACCAATTCTCTCCGGTCAGTTCATCTTTGACTTCGATATCTGTGATCGTCAGGTTGCCGTCATTCGTGACTGTAATCTCATAGGTGATCTTCTCACCGAGCTTGTACACCTTTCCGTCCTCAGGTGTGGATGTTGTTACCTTATCGACCTTCAGGTGCGGGTTAGCTTCTTCTGTCTCGACAACAGCTTTAGCTTCCTTCTTTAGGTTGCCGACTTCTGCTGTCACGATGTTTTCAAAGCTTCCCTTGAGGATATCTTCTTCTTTGATCTTGTATGTGGCAGTAGTCGTTATAGTCTCACCGCCTTCTACATCCTCAAATCTGCTCTGCTCAAGCATCACTCCATCGATCTCTGTCAGAACGATCGTCTTGGCTTCTTCATAGATGTTCGTGACTGTGATCGTGAATGTCACTTCTTCGTCGAGAGCATAGGTCTTGTCTTCCACAGTCTTTGTGACCACCAGATCATCCGGTACAGGCTCGTCAGGAGGCGTCGTTCCGTCTGTGACTGTCAGCGTACCTTCAGTGACCTTGATGTTATAGTTGTCTGCTTTCATACCTTCACCTAACGTATATGTGAAGGTATTCTTGCTTTCTCCTACAAGTGTCTGGCTTCCGGTGACCGTAAATGTGACTTCTTCGCCTTGTGCAAATCCGTCTCCGCCTACCGTCACCTTGTCGTTTGTCAGAGCAGTTCCATCGTAGACCTTTGAAGCACTCTCTGAAGTCAGTGTGACTTCCCTCTTGTCAATACTCAGTGTACCGACATTGGCTGTTACATCACTATAGTTTTCAGCGTTTGTGATCACGTAGTCGTACGTATTGTTCTCATTGTAGCTGTCACTGTAGTCTACGACTCCTTCTGCTGTAGAAGTAATCGTTACTGTGTCACCAGTACTGAGCAGGAACACTTGCGGTTCAGGAGTAGGTCTGGCTTTAGCCATCAGCCTCATTCTTCTGTTTACGACTCTCTCTGCTGCCTTACCATCATACACGACTGTGTACACATCATCTGTATGCAGTTCGCCGTCGTATTTCCAGCTCTTTGTCGAGGATGTGATCACGAGCTTGCCTTCGCTCGCTGTGATCTTCAGTTTGCCTTCATTCTTCGTGATCGTGTAGTTGTCAGCCTTGAACTTCGCACCTTCTGTGTATGTGATGGTATTCGTGACTTCGCCTTCATCGACCGTCGTTACACTTCCGGTCGCCTTGATATCTGTCACTTCACCTCCTACGAATCCGTCACCGCTCACCTTTACTTCAGGTTTTGTAAGCGCTGTGCCGTCGTAAGGTTTCTCACCGCCCTCAGAAGTCAGTGTTACTTCTCTCTTGCTGATCTCAAGTGAGCCGTCTATTATCACGAACACAACATTTGTGAAGTTAGCGCTATTATTCGTGAAGTCTTCAGGCTTCAGCCCCATCTCATATGTGTCAGCATCTGTGCCTTTTACTATTGCATCTCCGTTAAACTCGAAGTCTGCTTCTGCATACAGAGGATTACTGATGCTTACATCATATCCTGAAACTGTCTTTTCTGTGCCATCATACTTCGCTGTATCACTATGTCCCGTAATAGTAACCGTAATTGTTTCTGTTACAGGAGTGACCTTCAGAGTACCTTCGACTGTTGTGATCTCGTAGTTGTCAGCCTTTGTACCATCATTCAACTTGTATGTGAATGTGTTCTTGCTGCTTCCTACTTCTGTCTGTGTTCCGGTCACTTCATATGTGGCGCCTTCTCCCTTTACGAATCCGTCGCCGCCTTCTGTGACCTCGTTATTCGTAAGAGCTTTTCCGTCAAATACCTTCTCGTCATCTGCTGAGGTCAGGGTCACTGTCCTCTTTGTGACTTCCAGTTCTCCGTCTACGCTCTCGCCGAATGTGTAGTTCGCTGTTACATCTGTCGCTCCGCGCATTACCTTGTAGCTCTTAACTACGTTGGCTGCCGTTCCGACATCTGTGATCGTTCCTTCTACTACTGCCGTCAGCACATCGCCTTCTGCCAGCACGCCTTCTGTGTATGTGTATGTGCTCTTTGTCAGAGGTGTTCCGTCATAGGTCTTGCTGTCACTGTCAGCTGTGATCACGATCTCATTCTCGCTCTTCTTTACTGTCAGTGTGCCTTCTGCCTGAGTGATCTCATAGTTTCCGGCTTTTGTGCCTTCGTTCAGTGTGTATGTGAACGTGTTCTTTGTGTTGCCTGGATCTGTGATGGTTCCGGTCACATCATATGTTGCGCCTTCGCCTTCCACGAATCCCTCACCGCTTACTGTTACATTGCTGTTGGTCAGCGGCTTGCCGTCATAGACTTTGCTGTCAGTCTCAGAGGTCAGCGTTACTGATCTCTTGCTGATCTCCAGCTTTCCGTCTTTCTGTCTGACTGTGAACTGGGCTGTCACATCATTTCCGTCTGCATCCTTTACGACTGCGGTTCCGCTGATCTTGTTGTCGTAATTTCCTGCATCGGTCTTTGTAACTGCTGCACTCAGTCCTTCTACAGTGTATGTATGTCCGTCTACTTCGAACGTCAGCGTCTTGAATCCTTCTGCTGTCTTCTCTGTTCCGTCATACTTTCCGCTGTTGCTGTTAGCTTCTACTTCGATCTCATACTTCTTGGTCCTGTCTTTTACTGTCAGGGTCCCTTCTTCTTTTGTGATCTCGTAGTTGTCAGCGCTTGTTCCCTCATTCAGCTCGTATGTGAATGTGTTCTTGCTGCTGCCGACCAGTGTCTGTGTGCCGGTGATATCGTATGTGGCGCCTTCTCCTGCTACGAATCCGTCGCCGCTTACTGTTACGTCTGTCTGTGCATTCTTTGTCAGTGCGTTGCCGTCGTATTCTTTTTCACCGTCTGCGGAGGTTAGAGTTACTTCTCTCTTCTCGATCGTCAGCGTTGCGCTGGATTCAGCTATGTTCTTGTAGTTCGGGTTGCTCGCCCTTACCTTGATCGTGCAGCTGTCTGCTACTGCTGTAGCCGTCAGACTGCTCAGATCTGTAGTCCAGGTGTTGCCGTCCTTGCTGT
>JAFRAJ010000053.1 GCA_017405465.1 Oscillospiraceae bacterium | reverse complement strand
GCATGCTCCTGCAGGCGGGGTGCAGTCAATCACCCCACGATGTACCGCCAGTCTGTCAAAAAACGACAGAAACAATCCTGAGTCTCAGGACAAAAGTGGGAGGCTTACAGCCGTATACCACCGGGCAGGTACAAGCTCGTGAATTTATTCATGAGTAGTTGACGACTATAGAAGAATTTGCCGAATTCCTGAACAGAGTCGACGAGAGCTATTGAAAGCAGAGAGGAAAAGAACCGATGAACAGAACTAATGAGGCGGCAGCGCTCATAAGGGATGCGCTGCATCTGACGCTGAACATCCAGGCAGTGAAATTCATAGAAGATCCTGATGAGGTGCCGCAGGATGCGCTCATGGCAAAGGAGAACTTCGGACATCTTTCTCTGTGTCAGGCATTTGCTCTGGTAAAGAGAAACGGACTGACTGTCTACACGGACAAGAACTCTGAATGGTGCTGGGCACCTGTCGTCGCGCTGGGATACGCAGACTGTTCTCCGGGAACTGAGGCATACGAGATCATCAAACCTCTGATGGGCATACCGGATCCGGAGAAAGCGGAGCGGTTTTTCGCGGAGTTTCCGAGACTGCCGCTGGGCAAATACAAAGGCCTGCTGATTGCCCCTGCTGACAAAGCAGGATTCGAAGCGGATGTACTGCTGATCAACTGCGATGACAACTTCCAGATGCGTTCACTGCTGTCTGCGGTAAAGCCGCGCAACGGCAAGATGCTGGAAGTGAAGATGGACCCGATAGATTCCTGCATCCACACGCTGGTGACATCATTCATAGAGAAAGACTATACCGTCGCGATCCCGGATCCGGGTGAGCAGGAACGCGCTCTTACAGGGAAAAACGAGATCATCATGGGAGTTCCGGCGGAAAAACTGGACGATCTTGTGGCGGGAATATCTTCCCCGGGATTCAGACATGCTCAGGATCCCGATCTACCGGAGGAGATGGAATTCGATTTCCCGCGTCCGCCTTTCTACAATAAGGTTTTCTCACTGTGGGGGATGGAGGAAGGACCGGAGTGGTCGTTCCCGCGGAAATGATCCTGTTGTTCACGGCCCGAGTCACAGATACATGAGGTGATGGGATATGAGAATGTACGCTTACCTGAACGAACCTTTAAAAAGAGATGATAAGTTAATTTATAAGATAATGCTCTTCGAAGCAGAAGAGGGCGTCTATCTCTTCGGGTACGGCAGCCCTGACGCAGTGATCTCCTCTTCCGATATCCTGTATGAAAATGCAGAGGAACTGCATGAGGAGTGGGACAGTCTGATCGACGGTAACGGATGGATCACTATGGAGGACCCGCTTCCCGGCTGCCAGCACGATGCATTCATCACTCTAAGGGTCAAAGGAAGGAACACCGGAAAACCCGAGTGGGGGAAATACGAGACTTACGTGAATGGTGAATGGATAGATTACAATACGGTCATTTGATGATCAGATCGTCGAGATCCTTTTCCTTATTGAGGATATTCAGATCTACATACTGTTCTCCGCCAGTGTATCCTTCCAGAACGCCTCTGTTGAGATACTGCCATATATACCAGTCTTCTTTATAGTTCCAGCCGAGGGGTGTATACAGGCTGGAGATCCACATCCTGTATTCTTTTGAGAAACCTTCCAGATATCTGTAATAGATATCTGATCTGGTATAGATCATAGGTCTTGCTCCGTACTTTGCTTCCAGAGCATTCAGGAAAACAGTCAGCTCCCGTATAATATCTTCTTTTGCGGGAGGATTCTCCTCCTTGTCGCCGTAGTATTCCACGTCGACCACCGGCAGGAGGCGCCCTTTGAGATCGTCTCCGACAGTATTGATGAAGTTCTCGGCCTGTGTGCTTCCGGGACTGTCATAGGAGAAGAAGTGATATGCACCGGCAGGCAGTCCTGCGTTTTTTGCATTTTCCCAGTTTGCCGGGAACATCTCGTCCTGAGAAGAGCTGCCTTCCGTAGCCTTGATGAAGACGAATCGTATACCCTGCTCTCTGAGCTTCTCCATATCCACATCTGCCTGATAGGAGGAGATGTCGACGCCGATCGTACTGTTCTTTTCGTTTACGAACCACTCGTTCAGGAAGATGATCTTTTTCTTTGCCAGTATGAAGACTGTGATAAAGATCAGGAACAGAACGGCAGCAGCGGTGATCAGTGCTTTCAGTATCTTCTTCATTAAATAACTCCTGATTCTGAGTGTATTATCTGATCATTTGGAGACATGGAAAATCAGTTTCACACATAAATTATTATCATCAATATACTGGCTTTCAACAGTTAAATGCAGCTTCGAACCTCACATCAGACGGAAAAAAGCGGCAAGGCAGCAGAGAGCTTTCAGGAGGACTATATGACCCAGGCGCAGAGAGAATGGCAGAGAGCATGCAATGATCTTGTAAGAGAGATCATCGGTCTGGGATATCCGGAAGAATTCGGACGCGATATCGCAAGGATATTGGGAAGCCCGAAAGCCATAGACAGAATGTCTGCATACCTCAGGTACACAAGACCTGAAAGCGCAGAGATCATCGCGGATGAGGTACTCGCCATACGCTCTGAGATCGACGCATGGAAAAGAAAAAAGTCCGCCCAGGAGGCGAATATGAGATATAACGAAGTCCTGTATTTCGGACTCGACCCTGACGACTATGATTAATATGCATCCGATATCCAATTATCGCATCCGGTCGTGATGCAAAATGCTGAATTGGAGCTTAAGAATTAAACACTATTGCTGAAAGTGTCTTCTGAAGAGGCTGTCCGGTTGATGACACTGGATATAAGATGTATATTATAAGAGAAGAAGTAAATAAATATCCGTTATACGCACTGCCGCCTGCTGACTATACGTCCGGTTCTACGACTCTTCCGTATCACGGCCCGGCGGCGGCAACGCCGTTTTTTTGTTTGGGGGAAATACATTGAAAAAAAGCTTTGTGAAAAGACTGTTCGCAGTGTTCCTGATCCTGATCATGATGCTTCAGCAGGCTGCCGGTCTGCATGTCCATGCGGGCCATGTCTGTCCTGAATGCAACGAGTGGATCGATGACGGCGAGTACTGCCAGCACTGTTACAGGTGTGAGAACTGCTACAGTACAGTCGGCTATTGTGACATCTGTGAGATATGTTTGGAATGCGCGATCGCGCTGGACGACACCATCCACTGCAAGGGCTGCTTTGAAGTATGCTTCGCAGATGAATCGGTCTCCATGTGCATGGAGTGCTGGAGATGCGCTGACTGCTGCGGGGATATGGTCATCGACGAGTGGGGAGGGCTCTGCAGAGACTGCTTCGGCGCTGACCCGGAAGCTGTCTGTCCTGAATGTGAGGACCGCGTCATCAGGGATCTCGACGGCAATGATATGGAGGACATGGGTGAATGCGGCGGGCACTGCTACCAGTGCTACGAGGACAACCACTGCCCCGAATGTATGAGATGCCTGCTCTGCAACGATCTGGACTGGTGTGAGACCTGCGAGCTTTGCATCGAGTGTGCACTCAGTCAAGGGTATCACTGCGAGCTCTGCGAAGAGTGCATCATCGAGACCGAGCCCTGCAAGGACGGAGGAGAGCACTGCGCGCAGTGCTGTGAGGAGAACGAATGGCTGTGCGAGAACTGCGGTGCGTGCACGGAAGCGCTCGGCAGGGAGCTCTGCGAATACTGCGGACGCTGCGAAGACTGCCAGGACGGTGATTATCACTGTCAGGAGTGCGGTGAGTGCTATGAGAACGTTGACCGCTGCGCTGACGGCGGAGAGCACTGCATAGACTGCTGCGAGAGCAATGAATGGATCTGCAGTCAGTGCGGGCGCTGCATGGAAGCTTACGGATACGACAAGTGTGAGTTCTGCGGCCTCTGCTCCGAGTGCTGCACAGACAACTCCTACCAGATGGGAGACGGCAAAGAATGTGTGGCGAATCCCAAACAGAAGGAAGAATTCGAAGCCAAGCATGATGCAGGGAATCACATCCTTGTGCAGAAGTTCGATAATAAAGAGCACTGGTATATCTGCGTATATCCCGGATGCACCTATGAGGAAGGCCGTGAAAAGCATGTGCCGGACTACAACTGGAAGTCGCAGGAAGGCGGCTGGGGGAACAATAAGGGTATCGAGAGCTGTTCCTGCAAGGTGTGCGGTTATGAAAAGGCACTTCAGCGCGAGGCTTCCGGAAAGACGGCCTATTTTGAGATATCTCCGGCTTCTGTATGGGCGGAGAACGGAAAAGATGTCAAGTACAGTTATAAACTTGTAGTGGTCCAGTCAGACGGAAAGAAAGTCAGCTGGGACAAAGGTTCCGTTCTGGCTTTCGAACTGCGCAAGGGGGAGACATGGCCGGAAAATCCGGCAGTGCCGTATAACGCAGCGTATGATGAATGGGAGAGAAGTCCCCGTACTGCGCCTTCGAGCGGTACGGGCAGGATCTACGGAACAAGAAACGATGTGCCCAAGAAGAACTGCGTCAGGGAATTCAGACTGATCTTCTACAACGGACTGGAAGGTGACGATGCCTTTTACTGCTACAGCAAGAGCTTCAAGGTCACCTGGGCAGAGAATCATCTGCATACCTATAACTTTAAGCACGGCATATGGTTGGGAAGTCCGGATCCGTCAAGGATCAAGAGCGAAGGGAAGGATCCTCTCGGACGCTGCCACTGGCGCGAATGCGAGTGCGGTACCTGGTGGGGGCTGGAAGACTGCGTTCCCTTCATAACCGCTTCTACCGGAAACTGTCAGGATAACGGAACGACAGACTATATGTGTTCGGTATGCGGACAAAAGTGGACTGAGAAGAATGAATCCACAGGAGCGCACGTTCCTACCGGGATCCTCAAAGATGACGATCACAGGGACGCCAACAAGCACTACGATCTGTGCGAACTGTGCGGGGTGAAACTGGCAGAATACGATCACAATTTTGAAGTAAAGCATACCTTTAAAACATGCACGACTGAGGTCAGATATCTTCAGTGCAAGGACTGCGGAATTGCCAAGGCTGAAAAAGTTGATCTGAAGACTCCGAATCATGATTTTTCCAGTCCGAAGTACGTGGATACCGTATACCACACCAGATCATGCAAGAAGTGCGGTTATGTCCGCAAGGAAGAGCATAAGTATCTTACTGAACTGCATGGGAGGTGCGAGTGCGGTGCAGACCCGAACAGTGCGTTCGATGTCACCCTGAAGGGCACGTTCTGTCCTCACGGGTCGGCTGAGGTAGTCTTTGGGTCGGGTGTAGATGCATCGATGTACCAGGTAGGCTGGGGCATCGGCTCACACACTTACGGTCCTTCTACGAACTGGACGTTCAGTGAGAACGACGCCGGTGCCGCGTATCTTGTAAAGATCTACGGCTATGAACTGAACGGCGAATATGTTGCTCCCGGAACTGACGGAGCATACAGACAGCAGGTCTGGAGCGTACCGCTGATCGTCTTCGGATACATGGATATCCCGGGATATCCTGCAGACTGCGTAACTGACGGGGTCAAGGCTCATAAGATGTGTCTCGGCTGCGGAAAGATGTTCGACAGCAACGGCAACGAGATCTCCAATGTATCCATCCCAAAGACCGGACACACCTATGACAATGACTGCGATGCCAGCTGCAATGTATGCGGAGCCATGAGGGACGCCCATCACGAGTGGGGAACTGAATATCATTCAAATACCGAGAAACACTGGAATAAATGCGTTAAATGCGGAGCAGACGGTCCCGCCCACAGTCATCATTTGATCGCTGCGGAGGTGACGGTCCCTGCCAGCTGCGAGAGCCCCGGAGAGTACAAGGCGAAATGCGGAGTATGCGGGATCGAAGTCACCAATACGACTCCGCCCACAGGACATCATCTGCGCTATTTCGAGAAGACAGCGACATGCATCACGGAAGGCTGGAAGATGCATTACGGATGCGAATCCTGTGGACTCTGTTATACCGATGACACCTGTACGACTAAAGTCTCAGCCAATGAATATAAGATACCGATAGATCCTGACAACCATGTTGGCGGAGTGATGCATCACAACAAGACCCACCACTGGATAAAATGCAAATGCGGTACAGATATCGGGAAGGAAGAGCATCAGTTCAATGAGGATCTGCTGTGCACGGTATGCGGATATCAGGGAACGAAACCCGATTACAGCAACCTGATAAAATGGCTGATAATAGGGCTGCTGATCCTGCTGCTTCTGATATTCCTGATCATCATCCTCCTGAGAAAGAAGAAAAAGAAGAAGGAAGAGGAGCCGCCGACCGATCCGGATACACCGGTTGAGGACCGCGGGCGGGCGGCGCCGGGAGATCCGGAGGAAGAGGGAACGCCTCAGGATGTACCGGAAGGTGATGCGGCTCCTGGAGAAACAGGACCTGCTCCTGTAGAGATCCCGGAAGAGAACGCTCCGGCCCCGGAGAACATGGATGTGCTCTTCGGAGGAGACAGCGAGGAAGAGTCGGAAGGGACCGGCGCGGAAGAAACGGAAGAAACAACGGACGAAGCGCCTTCCGAAGTCCCTGAAGAGACTGAGACTCTGCCGGAAGAGGCAGCCGGGGATCCTGCAGCAGAAACAGAAGAAATCTCAGAAGAATAAAGACCATAAAACATCCCGGACAGTGTACTCTGTCCGGGATCGCACTTATTAAGGATGAGTCCTATTTGTTTCCGAGGTCTTTGAGTATAGCTTCATGTCTCGGCTTCGCTTCAACTGACCACTTGGGCCCGTTCGCATACAGCTCCGCCAGCTCAGCCAGAACTGCAGGAACATCAATGCCCTGCGGACAGGCGTGAGAACACTGACCGCATCCGATACACGCGGCTGGTCTCTTGTCTTCATCAAGCCCGTCTATACGGACTGTCGCAGTAGCTGTTGCTGCGTATTTGAGATCGTTATAGCACTCGATGAGGTACGGGATATCCAGACCCATCGGGCATCCTGCGCAGCAGTAGCGGCACTTGGTGCAGGGGACGCTCTGCTTCAGGCTCTCGGCGATCTCATTGAGAGCGGCAAGCTCAGCCTCTGTAAGAGGGGCATACTCCTTGAAGGTGGCGAGGTTGTCCTCTACCTGGAAGACTTCGTTCATTCCGGACAGGATCATTTTGATGTTATCCAGACCCTGCAGATAACGGAAAGCAAAGGAAGCGTCTGAAGCGTCCGGGCGGAAAGCTTTAAGCTTCGCTGAGTTCTCCTCTGAGAGAACGGCAAGCTTGCCGCCTCTGCAAGGCTCCATCACCCACACGCCAAGACCGTGTTCCGTGATGATCTCGTATTTTCTCTTGGCGTTCTGCAGCGTCCAGTCAAGATAGTTGCACTGGATCTGTACGAACTCGAACATTCCTTCATATTTGTTCAGGAAATACTCGAGAAGTTCAGGACCGCCGTGGAACGAGAAACCGAGATGCCTGATCTTTCCTTCTTCCTTGAGTTTAAGGATATCGGGAATGATGTGGTATTCTTCGCTCTCATAGATCTTGACGGACCACTCATTGATGTTGTGAAGCAGGTAAAAATCGAAATAGTCGGTCTCGCATTTCCTGAGAGACACGTTGAAGAGCGCTACGTTATCCACAGGACCGGGCAGGGAGTGTCCGGGGAATTTGTCTGCCAGATAGTAGCTGTCTCTGGGGTATTTTTTCAGAGCTTCAGCAACAGATATCTCGGAATTTCCTCCAAGATAAGGATATGCGGTGTCGAAATAGTTTACGCCGTTTGCTATGGCAAGGTCGAACATCTCGTTGACCTTGGCCTGATCGATCTTTCCGGTAGCCGGATCCATTGCGAATCTCATGCATCCGAAACCAAGTCTTGACAGTTTGATGCCGTTAAAATCACTGTAGATCATGTCTTTCTCCTCCTGAGAATATTATATTTGAGGGAAACTGTGTAGGCAATGAGAGAAGCCACGCATAATACATCAGAGCCTGATGGTATAATCAAAACAGGAAAAGAGAGGAGTTACGGGTATGGATAAGAAAAGAGTCCTGCTGTGTGATGATTTCAAGATAAACAGAGATGTCCTCAGGGAGATATTTGAGAGCGCAGGTTATGAGATAGCGGGAGAAGCCGCAAATGGGCAGGAGGGAGTCGACATGTATGACAGCCTCAGGCCGGATCTAATGACACTGGATATTCAGATGCCTGTGATGGAAGGACCTGAAGCCCTTGCTATGATAATCAAGGCTCATCCTGATGCCAGGATAATCATGTGCTCTTCAGACACAAGAGGAAGCACTGTGATCGGATGTTTAAGGAACGGTGCATCTGAGTTCGTCCCGAAGCCGTTTGAGAGAGACAGGATGCTGCGTGCGGCAGAGCGTGTGCTCGCCGGAGTGAAACCTGACATACTGGACTGCGAACTTGTAGATCTCAAAGACCGCCCTGAGCTGGAGAAAGAAGCTGCCGGTTGGTTCCACGGAAAATGGAACGTTCCGGAAGAAGCGTATCTTGAATGTATGGATAATTACCTTGCTGGAAATACTCAGCTGGGATGGTTCCTGTGTCTTAACGGAGGAAAGATAGTAGCAGGTCTGGGTGTGATAGAGAATGATTTCCACGACCGTCCTGACCTTACTCCAAATATATGCGCTGTCTATACGGAAGAGGAGTTCCGCGGAAGAAGCATAGCTGGAAGACTGCTTGACATGGCAGTCGAGGATCTGAGATTCAAAGGGATAAGTCCCGTGTATCTTCTGACTGATCATGAAGGATTCTATGAGAGATACGGATGGCACTTCTTCTGTATGGTCCAGGGAGACGGGGAAGATCATATGAGCAGGATGTACATTCACGGGTGAATGAACAGATAAAAGGAGGCTTCCATGTTCAAAGCGGAAATGATAGCTCCATGCGGACTTAACTGCAGCTTATGTTCGCTGGCTCTCAGAGAGAAAGATCCCTGCCCGGGATGCAACGGACCTGACGAAATAAACCGGAGTTCTGTGCAAGTCTGTGCGGGATCATTCGCTGCAGCAGGAGAACAGAGAACGGTTACAGATACTGTGACGAATGCCCGGATTTTCCATGCGAAGATGTTATGGAAAAGGAGATCAGATACACGTCGAAGTATCCGAGAATAGAATCTCCTCTGGAGAATCTCCGTCTGATACGGGAGCTGGGAATGGAAAAGTTCCTGAAGATAGAGACTGAACGCTGGTCATGTGAAAAATGCGGAAGTACTGTAAGCGTCCATACAGGGATATGCAGCGGTTGCGGCAACGTGACGACAGACCGGGGTGAGAACAGCTGATATATGCAGATCCGGATAAATAGTGTAGTATTGTAGGTAAAGCAAAGAACTGAAGAGCTCTTTTGGTTTTCTCCCGGTATGCTCCTGGAAGGAGGCGCGTCAATTGAAAAAAGGTATCATGTTTATTCTGATAATGTGCCTGGGCATGGTCGGGCTCGTAATGGGAGCCGGTATGTCTGAGGAGGTCGCCGGAGCCATATCCCTTACAGCTGCGATCGCCTATGCGGTACTCAGCGGGAACGGTTCGGAAGACGACGAGTAGGAGGCATATGATGGAAGGATACAAGACATTCATACAGGCTATGGACGATGCTTCCGATCACTGCAGCGTCTGGACCAATCTTGAGGACGGAAGCCTCTGTCTCTACAGCGAGCTGATGGAAGCTGCGGCATTTACAGACGGGCTGAGCCCGCTTCCTGATGACCAGTGGTGGATGGTCCTGGACGACGGAGCAATAGGGCTGCTGGATGAGACAAACGAGGAAGTCATCCTCATGTATACTCCTGTTCAGAGTCCTCCGGTTATCGAAAAGTATACCGGCGACGATCTCGAAAGGAAGATGCAGGAGTTCTTTACCGAGCCGGAAAGAGAAGAAGAGAATAAGGCGGACGACGCTCCGGCATACTGCATGTACTGCGGAGCGAAACTTCCGGAAGGTGCTGCATTCTGCATGAAATGCGGCAGCCCGGTAAGGAGGTGATGTCCTGTGAACAATAAAAAACCGAAACAGGAAGTGCTGATATTCTGGTTCGTCATATTCTGCATCGCGGTCCCGCAGCTGATAGTGACGATATATCAGGCAAGGACTCACAGCATGACGCCGGAAGAAGTGCGCATGGCAAAACTGGCAGGGACCTTCGTCACTACACTGCTGAACCTTCTGCTGGTCGCAAAAGGAGAGTACAAGCTGGTGCTCTTCCACAGCAAGGATTACGATCCTAAGAAGATCGCTGAGCAGGCTGCTAAGAAGACAGTCCCTCCTAAACCTGCTCCGCCAGCGAGCGGCAGTACAGCGCCTAAATACGGCGGGGATGCAGAGGTACCGTACAGGATCATCACAGACCCGATGACCAAAGCTCAGACGCTGTACAATTGGGATGAGGAATCCGGCCAGTGGGTGAGCCAGGACGGCAGATCCGTCCTGGACGAAAGCAGACTGGACGAATGGTATAAGCAGCGTCAGAGCGACCGCGAGTGGCAGGACAGGGAGAACGAGAAGATACGCAGGGGAGACACGGCGTTCGACAGGGAACTGCGTAAGATGAAGGAGGAATCCGACAGGGAGATCGCCCGCATGGAGGAGGAATCCAGACGCCTTCAGGAACACTATAAGCATTACGGTACCTGGGAGACCGATCCGGAGAAACTCAAAGAGATCATCCAGAACAGGATCGATCTGGCAGACATAGAAGGCAGGATAGCCTCCAGGCAGGGAAATACTTATGCGGCTATAGAGTGGGGACTCACTGCCCTGTCAAAGATATGTGACTATGGAGTGGATATTCTTGCCGAGTTCACGGGAGGCGCAGGAAAAGGCATCAAGGCGGCCTACATCGGCGCCAGAAATATTGGATACAGGTACAGTGAAGCTAGAGTCTACGGCAGAGACATGGACGAGGCGATGAGGCTTGGAATAAGCGAAGCTGTGGTGGACAACGTCCAGGCTTTTGCCCCCAAAAGCTACAGATACTACGCAAACGTCGGCGGAGACATGTATAAAAAGGCCATGCAGAACGCATATGACCGCAAGGATATCTCAGAAGGCGTGATCGAGTCCGGTATTGGCGGAGCAGTCAGGACGAAACTGCAGAACGTAGTGGAAGGCAAGTTCGATTCAATGTACAGGAATACGACAAAGCAGAGCGCTTCGCAGGTCAACAGATATCTCGAGCACTTCACTTCGGGAAAGACTTCCGAGAAGGTGTTCAATATATGCAAGACGAATACAAGGACGGCATCGGCACAGACACTTAAGACTATCAAGACCGGGAAGACTGTCGCCACGAACCTCACACAGGACATCATCACCAAATTATTCAACTAACGCAGCAGGAAAAGGAGAATCAGAAATGTATTGTATGAAATGCGGAGCGCAGATACCGGATGAAGCGGTCTTCTGCCCAAAATGCGGTGCCAGAGTAGATCAGAAGGCGGCAGCTTCCAGGCAGCCTGTACAGCCTCCGGTGCAGCAGGTATACACTCCACAGCCGACTTATACGCCTCCGCCTACGGTCCCTGTACAGCCTGTCCAGCAGACTCAGCAGGCGCCGAAAAAGTCTAACAGATTCCTGAGAAAGCTGATAGCTCTTGCTCTGATCGTCGCCATAGGGTATTTCGTATATCCCTTGGTCAAGGTCAAGGTACTGGAGTTCATCGACGAGAAATTCGGGACAGAATTCAGCGGGAAAGAGCAGGGAGGATTTCCTGTGTTTCCCGGAAACAGCGGAAATCCCGGAAACAGCGGTAATCCGGGGAACAGCAGTAACCCCGGAAACAGCAGCGATCCGGGCAGCAGTACTGATCCCGGAAACAGCGGCAATACGAATCCCGGAAATAACGGGAATAACGGAAGCAGCAGTGGTAATTCAGGAAACAGCGGCAATTCTGGAAACAGCGGCAGTCAGGGGAACAGCGCAACTCCTCCTGCAACTCCTCCGCAGGATGTGGGCAGCGTGTCCTTCAGCGATTTCAACGTCGTAAATGAATACAGGATTAACGGAATGCCTTCCGGACTCGTGACTCTGGCTCCGTACCAGGCCCAGGGCACCTGGAAATACGGACTTTCCTTTGAGAATGAGGATCTCACCTATTATGAGATCGGGACATGCGTTATAAATATAGGACAGTACACCACTACGCTCGATCTGTATCCGACCATGGGCCACGACGGGTATGAGGCATGGGAGCTCTCACCGGACGAGGTAGGATACGGGACGATGACCGGTACTATCTACGATGACGAGATCAGCTTCAACAACGGGAACGGCCTCACTATAGTGATAGGAAACTTCCGTGCAGATGAGAGCGACAGCTATGCTGTCGGAACAGTGATCCTGGCAGGAGGAAGACAGGGCGAGATAATGCTTCTGAGATCCGCTTTCTGAGGAGATAAAATTCAGTAAAAAGACTTCGTGAGCAGCCCACAGCTCTTCTCGGAGTCTTTTTTCTTTGGGAATCATCAGGATAAGATTCATATTGCTTTAGTATGCTGAACAGGGTAGTATACTCTTGAATACAATATAAACACTGCCGTCCAGAAGGACGGCAGGCATAACACCATAAGGAGAATCAAAATGTACCGCAAAGTAACAGTAGCAGGAGGCGGAGTCCTCGGAAGCCAGATAGCTTTCCAGGCAGCCTACTCCGGATTCGATGTGACGATCTGGCTCAGAAGCGAAGGCAGCATCGGACGCACGCAGCCCAAACTTGATGAACTGAGAGACACTTACCGCGAAACTATCGAACAGATGGCTACGCCGGAAGGAAAGTCCCCCGATGTCTGGGCAAGAGGACTCGCTGATCCGGAAACGTTCGACAAGGAAGCATGCCTTGAGAAAGTTGAGAAGGCATATTCGGGGATCAAGCTTGAACTCGATCTTGCAAAAGCAGTAGAGGATGCCGATCTCGTGATAGAGTCGATGGCGGAGCTGGAGAATGAGAAGAAGGAGTTTTACGTCAAGATGGCTCCTCTGCTTCCCGAAAAGACAGTCATTGCAACCAACTCATCTACACTGCTTCCCTCCACGTTTGCAAAGTATACCGGCCGTCCGTCCAAGTACCTGTCACTGCACTTTGCCAACCATATCTGGAAGCAGAACCTCGCAGAGGTAATGGCCCAGGATGAAACTGATCCCAAGTATTTCGCAGAAGTTTTTGAATTTGCATCTCAGATCGGCATGATCCCCGTAGCAGTCAATAAGGAGAAATCCGGATACCTGCTCAACTCGCTTCTCGTTCCGTTCCTGCTCTGCGGGATGGATCTCGTAGCCAACGGGGTGTCTGATCCTGACAGTGTGGACAAGGCCTGGAAGCTTGGTACCGGCGCTCCGAGAGGACCTTTCGAGATCATCGACGTGGTAGGTCTTACCACAGCGTACAATATTATCCAGCAGTATCAGAAAGTCCCCGGACTGCTCAGCCCGCTGCTCAGAAAGATGATGATGCCCTACAATTTCAAGGGAATATCCGCAATGCTCAAGAAATACATCGACGAGGGCAAGCTGGGAAGGACAGCAGGAGAAGGGTTCTACAAATATTCTGAAGATCAGAGAGTGTGATCTGACTAAGAATGATTAAACGCTCCGCATCGCTGCAAAGCGACGCGGAGCGTCTTTGGATGTAAGTGCAGATTGTTAGATGACACAGTTCTCTTCCGATACGACTTTTAAGGCTTTTTCTCTAAGAAGCTTCTTGAACTTCTCAGGTTCGTCACCCATGGGATTGTGTCCTGAATTCTCAAACCATATTAGATCCTTGTCAGACGCCTCAATTGTGTCATACCACGCCTGAACGAGTTCTGATGGCGTGTTCATATCAAGCCTTCCGTCGAATATGTAGAATCTTGTATCAAAACTGGTGCATGTCTCGGGAAAGCATGTGGCTCCGAGTTCAGGCCACATCTTCTTCAGGACTTTGCTGTATCCCAGTATGAGACCCAGTATATCCGAAACAGAGTATTCTCCGGACTTGAGCATAGGTACGACCATGGCATTGAAATAGTTGTCTTTTCCCGACTGCTTGGAGTAGCCGCCGTACTTCATCATCAGTCGGCGCTGCACCATCATGCCGCTGAAGCTGCCTTTGTACTGTCCTTTTACAGGAGGACCGACCTCTTCCAGCTTTTTTACAGCGTCTTCGTCACCGGCTTCTTTCGCTGATCTCAGGGTGTAGTCATAGCTGATCTCCTCGTTGCGGGCAATATCCACGACCTGGCCGAATCCGAACAGAGCTGCTATCTTTTCAGGATATCTCTTGATGAGCCATACGCCCAGTTCGCTGCCCCAGCTTCCGCCTATCACGAAGATCTTGTCCTTGCTGAATCTGCGGCAGAGCCAATCGACCAGTTCAGCGGCGTCATCTGTGATCCTCTCTATGGTGAGAGTATCTTCAGGTACGCCGTAATATGATCCGCCGGTGCCTCTCTGATCCCATGTCACGATAGTGAAGGTGTCGAGGAGATCTCTGTGCTTCATCATAATGTCATGGCGGTTGCACACGCCGGGGCCTCCGTGCAGGAACAGAAGGACCGGCTTTTTCGGATCTTCCGTGACATAGTGGATCTTCTGTTTTACTCCTCCGAGGAGGATCTTTTCCTTTACATCGATCATTTCAGTTTTCCTCTTGTTGTGTAGCTATTTTTTGTTGCTGAAATACTCTTTAGCAAGTTGCGTTACAGTGCCTGAGAGTCCGAGAACTGCCACAAGGTTAGGGATCGTCATTATACCGTTGAGAGTATCTGAGATCCGGTAAGCCAGTCCGAGCGGAACGGTTGCGCCGTAGACTACGGCTGCAATGAAGATGACCTTGTATATTCCGGAGAATCGGCTGCTTCCAGTAAGGAACTCAAGACATCTGACACCGTAAAGTGACCATGTGATCATGGTGGTGAACGCGAACAGAAGCAGAGATAGCGCGACGGAAAGACTTCCGAACTTGTCGCCGAATACTGTAGCAAAAGCATCGATCGGCAGGACGTTCTTGTCTCCGGTGACGTATTCGATCCCGACACCGCTCATGAGCACTGCAAGGCATGTCAGAGTGCAGATCACTATCGTGTCAAAGAATACCTCGAACATCCCGAAGAGGCCCTGCTTCACAGGCTCTTCCGTGCTGGTGCCTGCATGCGCGATGGGAGCAGATCCCTGTCCGGCTTCATTGGAGAAGAGACCGCGTCCGAGACCACTGCTTACAGCATTCTTGAGTGTGATGCCCACTGCTCCGCCGATGACTGCCTTGGGTGAGAATGCACCTTTGAATATGGAAGCCAGAACTGCGGGCAGGGAAGTGATATGAGCCAGGATCACTATGACTGAGCAGACTACATATATGATGCTCATTACCGGGATCAGAGTCTGAGCGGCAAGCGCGATACGTCTGATACCTCCTATGATCACGAGCCCGAGAACTATGGCTGCAGTGATCCCGATCACCAGTGAGATGGTATCTGTATGATCAGCGGCGCCGGGTACGAATGCCGTGATGGCGGTATTGATCGCCGTGGTCATTGAGCTGATCTGACTGAGACATCCTATTCCAAAGGAAGCTACAGTGCCTGCTATGGCAAATATGACGGCCAGCCATTTCCAGTTCTTTCCGAGGCCGTCGGTTATATAGTACATTGGCCCGCCGACGTTCTCGCCGGCGTCATTCTTTCTGCGATACTTCACAGCGAGGGTGACTTCGCTGAATTTCGTGCACATCCCGAAGATGCCGCTGATCCAGAGCCAGAAAACTGCTCCGGGACCGCCGGATATTATAGCGCCGGAACATCCGACGATGTTGCCGGTGCCGACAGTGGCAGCCAGCGCAGTCGCCAAGGCCTGCAGGGGATTTACGGAACCTTTGGAGGACCTTTCTCCCCGGCTGGTGAGGCATGTGTCCATCATGGTGCGGAATCTGGTGACCTGAGGCATGCCCATCCTGACGGAAAGATATATGCCTGTTCCGACAAGGAGGATCATTGTAGGCCAACCCCACACTATGTTGTTGAGAAAACTGTTGACTGATTCTATCAGCTGCATGTTAATGTCACACCTTTCTTACGGTCTCGCGGGACATCCCGTGTATTGCAGTCATTATACTATCAGACTAAAGTACTGAGAAGTACGAAAAAAGAAACGGATCCGGTAAAGACCAGATCCGTAATGCAGATTCCGTGATGCTTAAGCTTGTTCGCTGACTTCTTCCTTGGCTTCAGCTTCTCTCTTCCTGAGAGAGAACAGACCTATCATTGCGCCTGCAAAGCTCAGCGGGACCATCAGTGCGTACATTCCCTTGTATGGGTTGAGACCGCTCTTCTCGATGAAGTGGAAGATCGCGCTGCCTCCGAAGTCTGCCAGAAGCATTGCTATGACCGATACAGTGGATCTCAGCGATGTCTGAGCCGATACCTTGAGTCCTTCCGGAGCATGCTCAAACAGGAACTTGGACATTCCGATGATTATGGGCACCAGCATTGCGCCGTTTAGGACCATCGTCCACATGAGAACGGTGGCGTTATTGGTAAGCGCGCAGACCGTCCAGCGGAATGTCCCGACAAGGAGCACCATGACCATGGAGCGTTCAAGACCGATGCGTTCTAGCCATCTCTTTCCAGGACCCAGATGGAACGGAAATTCGGAGAAACCGAGTATCGCGTGCGCTATGCCGATCATGGTGAGCGTGCCGCCCAGCGACTGTGAATAGTTGCCGAAATATGTGTTGTTTGTGGTGCCGGCAAGAGAGTAGATGAAGAACATGATCAGGACGTTGCGTACCTGGCGGTCCTTCAGGATGCTGTAAACGCTCTCATTGCTCTTGGGCTCGTTGGGGGAAGCGACCACCCTCATTGTGTTGGGAGATACCGGCAGTGTCAGGCCGGACATGAAGGTCGCGATATAGCATACGATCATTATCGGGAAGATGGTGGCGATGTCACCGTTGAGAAGGAAACCGGAGACATAGGACATCACCGAGTAACCGAGAGTCCCCATCCAGCGCATGGGCTGATAATCCCAGCCGCGCAGCTTGGCCTGTTCCATCGCTATGGTGTCATATACGCTTCCTAGAGGTGTTGCTATGATGCTGTAGAGGAAACGGATAAGAACAACAAGAACTGCGTTCCTTATCACCATGAATATGCAGAAGACCGTGATGGTGAATATGTATCCGATATTCATTACAAGGTTCTTTGATTTTGCTCTGTCGGCGATCCTTCCCATTATAGGCAGAGTGAACAGAGATACTATCTGAGTCACTCCGTTGATGACTCCCAGAGTCTTTACCGGAACGCCTATCTCGGTGAGATAAAGCCCCATGAAACTTCCGTTCACTGCGCCGCCGCAGAATACGATTATATAGAAGATGTAGAACCGCCAGGGACTTTTCGGGTTGTCTCTGAAAGTCCTGAATTTCTCAAGCATTTGATGCCTCCTGTTCTGAACTGTTTCCTTTCCTGATCGAAGTGAGTCCCATTATGATACCAAGAATGTTAAGCGGGATAAGACATACATACAGCCCTCTAATCGGGTGTTTGCCCAGAAGTTCGAACAGATGGAACAGTCCGCTTCCGGCGAAGTCGTTCACCAGGACTGCAATTACCTGTACGGAGTGTCTGAGGGTCGTCTGTGCTGTGACCTTGAGATCCGCAGGAGCATGATCATAGAGGAACTCTGCAAGGCCTATGATGACAGGCACCAGCTGGATGCCGTTGAGAGCCATCGTCGCGGTGAGTACCCACGGGTCTTTCGTGAGAGCGCAGACAGCCCAGCGGAAGACGCCGACAGAGAGCACGACCAGCATGGATTTCTCCACTCCGATGCGTTTGAGCCACCTTTTTCCCGGCCCGAGATGGAAGGGAAGTTCCGAAAGTCCCAGCACGGCATGAGCTATGCCGATTATAGCGTAGTCACCGCCGAGCTCCTTCGTGTAGTTTCCGAAGTATGTATTGTTGACGGAACTGGACAGCGAGTAGATGAAGAACATGATCATTACGTTCCTGACCTGTCTGTCCTTAAGTACCGACAGCACTCGGTTCGCGTCTGATTCCTTGGCTTCATTCGGGGAGACTACCACGCGTTCGACTCTGGTCGATCTCGGAAGCAGGAGCGCCAGGAAGAGCGTCATGGAATAGCTGACGATAAGCATGGGGAATATTGCTGAGATATTGCCCTTGAGTCCGAAACCTGACGCAAAGGACATGATGGAGTATCCGATCGTGCCGCTCATCCTTATGGGACCGAACTCCCAGCCGTTCTTCCTGCAGTACTCCATCGTGATGGCTTCATAAACGCTGGAGATCGGGGTAAAGAACATCGCGTATGCTATGCGGAATGCGATGATCATGATCAGATCGCGTGCCTTGCTCATAAGGAACAGAGTGAGTATCGAGATGGAAAGCTCGATGCAGAGGACTCTGTTTTTGGTCGGGGCCCTGTCCGCTATCCTGCCCAGAACAGGCAGAACAAAAAGGGACAGTATCTGAATAACACCGTTGATGAGACCGATGGTCTTCACAGGAACACCGGACTCAGTCAGATACAGCGTCAGAAAACTGCCCTGGATTGCTATTCCGAAATAAACTACGAAATAATAGACATAAAAAATAAGAGGACTCTTTGGATCGTCCTTGTTGAATATCTTCACTGCCATTCACCCTTAATATTTTTTGTACTATTAATATAGTAGCATGACAAAGATGCTCGTTCAACAGACGGATACTGCGAAAAGGCGGGTGCGGAGATTTGTTTTTATGGCGAGAGCAATAATATTGAATTTATAATAAATAGAAAAAAGAAAGGAAGTGGATGGAATGCCCCCGAGAGGTCCGAGAGGGTTTCTGACAGAAGAGGAGAAACAGAACAAACCTAAAGTGACCAAAGAACTGGTCTTCAGGATATTCTCCTACCTCAAACCATATACGATACAGTTCATATTCGTCTTCATAACGATAATCCTGTCTGCAGCGATCGGGCTGCTGCCGTCCATGATAACCGGAAAGATAGTTGATGAGGCGCTCACAGGAAAGGACCTGAAGCTGCTCATCGAACTCATTATACTTTCCTTCGTGTCGCTGACGGCTTCACATCTCATCGGAGTCCTGGAAAACTACATCAACTCCTGGATCTCGGCAAGGATCGTCAGAGACATGCGCAACGAGATGTACCGGCATCTGCAGTACATGCCTCACTCATTCTTCACGACAGAAAAACAGGGTGATATCACAACCCGTATGAATACCGATATCAGCGGCGTTTCAACTGTGATCACTTCTACGCTGACGAGCTCCATATCCAATATAGCGACTCTCGTCACCAGTCTGGTAGCGCTGTTCTCCATGAGCTGGAAGCTGGCGCTTGTCGGAATAGCGGTGATCCCGCTCCTCATAATACCGTCCAGAAGCGCGGGCGGGAACATGTGGAAGATAGCAAGCGACACACAAGCCAAGCAGGACGAGATGAACCAGATCATCAATGAGACTCTGTCTCCGTCAGGCTCTCTGCTGATGAAACTCTTTACCAGAGAGGAAGAGGAGTACCAGATATTTGCGAAAGCCAATGAGGATATGACTGAGCTCTCACTCAAACGTCAGCGCAGCGGGCAGTGGTTCAGTATCTTGATGGGAATGTTCACGCAGATCGCACCTTTGCTCATCTACTTCGCCGGAGGCTGGATGATGATCTCACAGCTGGATCCCGGACTTACTGTCGGCGATATAACGGTCACCGTAGCACTGGTGAACAGACTTTACAGGCCGGTGTCGAGTCTTCTCAACATGGGAGTCGAGTTCACGAGAAGTCTCGCACTGTTCACAAGGATATTCGACTATCTTGACAGGGAACAGACTATCACCGATCCAAAGAACCCGAAGGCTCCTAATCTCAGGGGAGAAGGCATTACGTTCCGCCATGTCACATTCACGTATCCGGGTGCGGAGGAACCTGTTCTTAAGGACCTGAGCTTCGAGATAGAAGGAAACAAGATGTACGCCATAGTCGGGCCTTCCGGAAGCGGAAAGAGCACGATAGTGAACCTGATACCGAGACTGTATGATGTGGATAAAGGCAGCGTAGCCATAGGAAAGACTGACGTGCGTCTGATGAAGCTGTCATATCTGCGCGATGCGGTGGGAATGGTGACGCAGGAGGCTTATCTCTACGGAGGCACTATAAGGGAGAACCTCCTTAGAGCAAAGGAAGATGCTACGGAAGAGGAACTCATTTATGCCTGCAAGGTGGCGAACATCTATGATTTCATCCAGGCGCAGCCCTTGGGCTTTGATTCTGTGGTCGGTACCGGCGGTCTCAAACTGTCCGGCGGAGAGAAACAGAGGCTATCGCTGGCGAGAGTAGTCCTCAAGGATCCCCAGATTCTTATTCTGGACGAAGCTACTTCCGCGCTGGATTCTATATCCGAAGCTGCCATACAGCAGGCTCTGGATGCTTTGATGCAGGGGCGTACCAGCATCGCGATAGCACACAGACTCTCCACTATACTTGCTGCAGACAAGATACTGGTGGTCGATGGGGGCAGGATAGTTGAACAGGGAGGCCATGAAGAACTGCTGGAAAAAGGAGGACTCTACAGGCAGCTCTATGAGACACAGTTCAGAAAAGTGATCGATATGGAGAGCTGATACAAACCGTACATCAGATGCCGTGCATCAATGCACGGCATTTTCTTGTGAAAAGCAACTAAATAATTCCGTGAATATGGATATTATTACAATAAGCGAATCGTCAAAATGACGGAAAATATCTTGTTTAATCGCTGAAAGTGCCTAGAATGGTTATAAATCTGTAATAATCGTTGAAGAATTCAGCGCATGATATATATTATATTGAAGCATTATTTTGTCCGCACGACATTGGCACCACGGACAAATCATTTTATTAGGAGGAACCAATGAAGAAACTTCTTTCAATCATGCTCATCTTGGTTCTTGCTCTTTCCCTCGTCGCCTGCGGCGGCAAGAAGGAAGAGGAAGGCAAGAAGTCCATGAAGCTCGCAGTCGTCTACACAGGTCTCGGAGACTTCTGGGATATGTGCGGTATCGGCGGCACAAAGAGAGTTGAAGAACTCAAGACCGAGTATCCTGACTGGACGATCGACCTCGAGCTGACCGGCCCGTCTGAAGCTGGTGTTACAGCTCAGATCCAGGTCGTTGAGAACCTCATCTCCCTCGGATACGACGGAATGACCGTCGCAGCATCCGACGCAGAAGGCCTTACCCCCACACTGAACGCAGCAGCAGATGCAGGTGTCTTCGTTCTTACGATGGATACCGACTGCCCCGACAGCAAGCGCGCAGCTTTCGTTGGAACACACAACGAGAGATTCGGCCGTAAGCTTGCTGAGTTCGCTTGCGATTGGCAGAAGGATAACGGCGGCGCCAAGATCATCATCTTCCACGGTGCTGTTGCACAGCTCGGAATGATTCAGCGCCTTAAGGGCATCACCGACGTCGTGGCAGAGAACGCATCCAACGGTGCTGAACTGCTCGACTATCAGTCTCCTGTTGACATCAGCTCCGGCCAGGCAACAGTTGAGGCCATGATGCTTGCTAACCCCACATGGAACAGCGCGCTCTGCACACACGCAGGCGGCTCCATGGTATCCGCTGTTTTCGAAGAGAACGGCTGGAACGATGCTGACAAGAACAAGGCTCACGCTGGCGTCCTTTCCGACGATACAGCACAGGTCATCAACGCTGTCAAAGACGGCTTTGCGACCTGCACCGAAGTTCAGAAGCAGTGGCAGTGGGCCTACAACGGAGTAGATCTCATGTTCAAGAAGATCGCTCTCGGACAGGATCCGCCCTCTGACTTCGTCGAGACCCCCACATTCTATGTAACACTCGAGAACGTCTATGATGACGATATGTATCCCACAAGGCAGTAATCTGACCTGAAGATACTTCTGGAGAAAACTGAATGAAGAGAGCGCCGCGGGAATCCCGCGGCGCTCTTACTTTGCGTTTTTTTTGGCTTGCAGATCAGCGTTCGAACAGTCTGACGAGAGACATCTTCTTTTCTCCGGCGGCTCCGGTATACGGGTGCTCTCTCAGAGGCAGGTTGAATCTCGTGCTTCCCGTAAGAACTGTCTGTGGGTGGCTGAATTCATCAAAGCCCCACTTTCCGTGATATACTCCCATGCCTGAATGGCCTGTTCCTCCGAAGGGCACTCCCTTGACCATCATGTGCAGGCACACTTCGTTTATACAGCCTCCGCCGTATTGCATGCGCTGCATTATTTCTTTAGCCCACTTCTTGTCCCTGGTGAATACATAGAACGCCAGAGGGTGCTCGCGCTCCTCTATAGAGCTCAGGAGTGTGTCGACATCGCTGTCATCGAAAGGAACGACCGGAAGAAGGGGGGAGAAGAGCTCCCGATTCACGATCTCCTCGTCTTTATCCACGGGATATATTACTGTGGGTTCAAATCTCAAAGTGCTGCGGTCGCCTCTGCCTCCGAAAACGGTCCTGTCTGCGTAAGCCTGCGCGGTTCTTTCACACTTGTCATAAGCCGCTGCATCTATAAGGTGTGCGTATTCCTCGTTCTCAAGAGCTTTCTCTCCGATCTGGGAGCGGAAAGCTCTTTTCAGTTCTTCAAGGAAATCGTTCGCGATCTCCCGGGCGACGGCCACCTGATTTATGTCTATGCAGATCTGACCGCTGTTGAGCAGCTTGAAGAAAGCGACCTTTCTGGCGGCGTCCCTTATATCCGCGTCCTTTCTCACTATGCACCAGTTGCCGTTCTCGCCTCCGAGCTCAAGAGCTACAGGGGTGAGGTTCACGGCAGCCTTTGCCATGACGTGCTTCGCGACATTGGGAGAACCTGTATAGAATATCTTGTCGAATCTCTGATCGAGGCACATGTCGGCGACATCATGGCCTCCGTCTATCACCGTCACATATTCCTCAGGGAAGGTCTCGCTCACGATCTTCCTGATGAGGGCTGTGCTGTGCACGGATTTGCTGCTGGCTTTTATCACGGCAGTGTTTCCCGCTGCGATCGCGGCCAGAAGAACGCCGAATGACAGCATGAAGGGAAAGTTGAAAGGCGAGATTATCAGCGTCACGCCGTAGGGCATCTTATATACTTTTGTAAACAGACTCGGGAAACATGTGAGACCCGAGAAATGGGTCTCCGGCCTTGCCCATCTCCTGAGACCGCGCAGAGTCTCGTTGATCTCCATAATCACGGGGCCGATATCACAGAAATACGCCTCAAGTTCTGTCCTGCCCAGATCCTCGCGTAGAGCTGCTTCGATCTCCTTCTCGCTGCTGATCACAGCCCGGCGGAGCGCCTTGAGCTGCCTTATCCTGAAATCGAGCGGGAGGGTAGCTCCGCTGCGGAAGAATGCACGCTGCTTTTCGACGATCCCTTTTATATCTTCTTCGGTATACATGTTCTTTGCCTCTCTTTAACAGAGCCTGTTTTATAAACAGCCCTCATCTTTCCGTGTCAGAACAGATGAGGGCTGATCAGCTGATTATTACCGCGGTCTAATAGAAGTCTACTCCGAATCTGCTGGAGGACGGATCGTTCGGGAAACTGAGATAATCATCGTGAGCTTCATTGTAGGCGATTATATATCTGCCGGTCTCCTCATCGATCTCCAGCACCTTGACTTTGCCGGAAGCGTATTCACCGTAATAGACTCCGGAGCTGCCCCAGGTTATCGCGATCCTTCCGTCAAAGAAGCCGTCTTTCAGCATGCCTTCATACATGGTCTCTGTGCCGTATCTGCTTCCGGTGAATTCGTGCTCGGAGAACTCTCCGTTGGGCTTATCGTTCTCCCAGCCGGAAGTGTAGTAATAGAGCATATCCTTGGAGGTGCTGCGTCCGTCATAGTAGATGCTGCCGGTGCCGGTCCTCTTTCCTTCGTCGGTGAGATCTCCGTAGAACACGTAGTACTGTCCGCTGGAATGCCTGTAGAATACCACATACTGATGAGAATGGTCCTTGACACGGACGACAGGCTGCCTTCCTGTAGAGGTATCTGAGCAGGCGATGATGTCAGGCTTGATCTCGTCTATCATAGTGCATATGTCTCTGTGCTGTCCGCCGTCGGCCATCTCCGCCACCTTTTCAGCGAAGGTGCTGAGTTTCGAGAAGCTCTCCTGAAGAGCTTTCAGCGATCCGAGGTCCTCTTCGTTGATGTACTGTTCGGCTGCTGTGGCAGCCTTGGAAGCCTTCTCCGTTCTTCCGTCAAGAAGAAGTGTGCGGACATAGGAGATATAGAGCCTCCCCAGAGACTTCTTTATGTCTTCGTCATTCTCGGGAATGAGCCCCACCATGCCGGACCCTGCAGCTATGGCTGATTCAAGATCACCGTCCTGCAGCTTCTGGTCATAGACTCCCTGATATGCCATGTAGAGCATCTCATTTAGGGACGGATCATCCTGTTTTATCTTATAGGCAAGAGCCAGGTTTTCAGCAGCTTTTTCATAGTCGAACTGCTCAAGCGCCTGGCTGCCCGCATAGTAGAATTTCTCGAACTGTTTCTGCGGCCAGATCCTGAACGCATACCAAAGGCCCGCAAGAAGTATGATGACTGCAGCGGCTGCTGCGAGATATCCCTTTTTGCCCGGAGTCCCTTTTGTAGAGGAGTCTGTCTTTGCTGCAGATACATCGGAGACTTTATCCGGTCCTTCCGGAGCTTCTTCTGCAGTGCCGACTTCAGCCGAGGATAACGGTTCCTCTGCAGGACCTGAAATAACCTTTTCCGGCTCCTCTTCCGCTGTGTCCGTTTCCGGAACAATGTCTGCCGCCTTTTCAGTTTGCTGAGGCTCTGAAGACTCAGGCGCCTCAGAAGGTTCTTCTTCCGTTCCGGCTGGCCCGGTGAACGCAGGTTCTTCAACGAGACATGTAACTGTCTCTTCCGGCATCGCCGGTGCTTCTTCAGTCCGGATGACGTCTGGTTCTTTTACGGCAGCAGATACTTCAGGTGAGACTTCCGTCACCGCTGTGGCTTCTTGGGAAATGATCTCTTCAGGAACGGCGGGAATGTCTGGCTGTACAGCCTCTGTATGAGAGATCCCGAGCGTTTTGGTCTCATCAGCTGCGATAGTGTTTTCGGGACGTGCTTCAGAGGAAACAGCCTTGACTTCAGACGGCTGATAGAAGAAAGGCCTCGGCTCAGCATTGTCTCTGTGTGTCTGAGCCGGTTTAGCTATAGCGCGCTGAGATACAGGAGCGGCCTTTTTCTCCGGTTCCTTATCAGTCTGTTCCTGAGCAGAAACAGCAGGACGCGTGAGAGGGATGCTCCTGTCAGTTCGGACAGAAGGTTCCTTACGCACAGGCTCCTGCGCAGATCTGGTGCCCTTCAGAGGTATGGCGGTGTTTCTTACCGGTCTTTCCGGAGCGGCAGTATTTAATGACGGCGGGAGGGTATCAGAAAAGACCGTGCCTCCGCAGCTGCTGCAGAACACAGCGCCTTCAGGCTGTTTCGCGCCGCATTTAACGCAGTACATATATGCTGCCCTCCTTCTTTTTTTCTAATGGAAAAAGTATACAACAAACGTATCAACTAATACAGCGTATATATACTTTGAAAAAAGCAGGATGCCTTGCGCACCCTGCCCTTCAAGATATAAGTGTTTCAGTATTCGTCGACTCCGTAAAGAATAGTGTCATCAGACGCTGTGCTGTAAAGGTATTTGTCGGAACCGTCAGTGGCTACACCGATTACGGTACGTCCCTGGTCATCGATGCGGATGGGGATTATCAAGCCTTTGTCGTACTGGGACTGGTATTCGACGCCGTCGTCAAAGACTTCTTTTATGTAGCCGTCGTAATGACCGTCGACGAGAGTTCCCGTGTAAGTGTTCGTGATACTGAATCCGTCGCCTTTGCGGACCAACTCTGCGAACTGACCGTTCGGAAGGTCATCAGCCCAGTTGCAGAGATAATAGTAAAGGTACGGGTCCCCGGAATTCTTCACATAACAGTATAAGATTCCGGTGCCGTTCCGCTGGCCAGTGCTGTCGATGGTGCCGTAATATACCTTGTAACCGCTTTCGGAATTCTTCGGACGGAATATTACTGTGTCATATTTGTGCCCTTCTACAGAAAAGAGGCAGGAGGAAGAACCGCTGTCTTTCATAGCGTTATCTATGATGCTTTCGTAGTAGTTCGTGAGCAGACATGCTCCGGGGTGGTATGCTTTGTCATAGAAATCTGCGATCCGCACTGCGAGTTCCTCCAGATCAGCCGGAACGGAGAAGAAGGAGGAGTAGAAATCGCGCTCCTCGTCAGTCAGATATATGTCTGACCTGCTGAGGATCTCATAAGGGTCGGCCACTTCTGTGCCGTACATGATACGGTTGAGCCATTCGGTGTACAGAATATGGAACAGATCATCGGATCCGCCATACAGTCCATCCATTTTGATCAGATACTTTTCGGTGGCTTCGTAATCTCTCTCGTTGTAACGTTCAAGCATCAGCGTCTGATAGGAGGTGTACAGCATTTCACCCACTTCCGGATTAGAGGGATCCTTCTCATAGGCTTTTTCCAGGTACTCTACCGCAGTCTCGTAGTCTCCGGCTTCATAGGCTTCTTTGCCTTTTTCCGCGGGATCGCCTACAGGGAGCACACCTTTGCCTTTTCCGAACAGAACGAAATACCCGCCTGCCAGGACGGCCAGTATCGCTATCACGGCGATTATGGCTCTTCCGGCTTTCTTCCCGCCGTTTGCTTTCGAGGGAGCAGGAGACGGATATGACGGGATCTCTCCTGAGATACTGCCTGGGTTATCGGCAGCGGGCTGAGGAGGTGCCTGATAAACGGGCGCCGTGTAGGGGACCGGCTGAGCAGGCTGCTGTGCCGGTGCTGAAGGTTCGGGGATGAACTCGGCCTGGATCACAGGTATCTCTTCGGTAGAAACGGAAGCCTGAACAGGCTGCTGAGGCGCTGCTGCCGCAGGTGCCGGCTGCTGTGTCACAGGCTGTGCCGCCTGGACAGGTGCTCCGCAGTTATGACAGAATTTGGAACCTTCATCAAGTTTGGCTCCGCAGTTGGCGCAGTACATTTATATCCTCCTGATCATCGGATTGTTTTAGAGTCACGCGTCAGCGGGTCATGGCCAGTTCTATGCTGTCCATATACTGGCACATTGAAATATTGAATTTCCTGTAATCGGTATCCTTGAATTCATCGGATACAGCCCCTACGAGGACCTCCACGGCGCGCGTCTGGTTGTAGAATGTGATCATCACCGGAACGTCAAGTATGGTGGATACTCCGCGCACTGTGAGATTCCCGACTTCCGGGATGGAAGCGATGTCCTTCGGGGTGCGCAGGGGAGCGAGACTGCCGTCCGCAAGGACTTCGCAGCCTGTATAGTATTCATATATCGTCTCGGCGGCTTTGAGGATCCCTTCCCATCCCGTGGGATAAGTGAGCTCCCATGATGAGTAGATCCAGCCGTCCTGTTCTCTAAGATCTCTTAACAGCATCTGAATAATCCTCCTGTGTCACATAGAATTATTCTACATCATTGTTTTTGTTTTTGCCGATATTTTGAACAAGTTTTTTGATCTTTGCACACTGAAGCGCAAAGGGGAAAACAGATGTGAATCGTGCTATCATTAAATAGCAGGATGTAATTTGTAACGGCTCATTATCAGTCCCACATGCTGGGACGAAAAGTGAGTCTTTTTCAATATCGTGTTATCAAATAGCAGACCGGGACAGATATGCATCTGCCTGATGCGGTAACGGTATAGATAGAAGAAGGAGACCTTACTCAAATGGTGACAGAATAATGCAAGACCGCAAGCTGGACCAATTATCTATTGATTCACTCATATATTGTTAAGGAGAGAGAAAATGGAATTCAGGGAAGTAGTAAGAAACAGATACTCCTGTAAGAAGTATTCCGGAAAGCAGGTGGAGAGCGAAAAGCTGACTGCCATCCTGGAGGCGGGACGTCTTGCGCCGACAGCAAGGAACCTGCAGGAGCAGCATGTATACGTCCTGCAGTCGGAAGAGGCTCTGGCTGTGATCGATGCGGCAACGCCGTGCCGCTACGGCGCGCCTACCGTGCTGGTCGTGGCATTCGATAAGAACAATGTTTTCACTTATCCCGGAGGGAAAAGAGATTCCGGGATAGAGGACGCGACGATAGTCGCCACACACATGATCCTTGCGGCAGCCAATGATGGAGTGGACAGCTGCTGGATCAACAATTTTGACCCGGACAAACTGGCCGAAAGCCTTGAACTTCCGGAGAATGAGGAGATCCTGATGATCATGGATCTCGGTTATGCTGCAGAAGGCGCAGGCCCTCTGCCGAACCATGCAAAAAGAAAAGAACTCAGTGAGACAGTGACCTGCAAATAAGGAGCAATACCATGAAGACTATCATTATAAACGCCAGTCCCCGTAAGAACTGGAATACAGCGCAGATGCTAAAGGAAGCTCAGAGAGGCGCTGAGTTCGTCGGGGCAGAAACAGAATACATCGACCTCTATGATCTCAGCTTCACCGGATGCAGATCCTGCCTTGCATGTAAACGCAAAGATGCGGAGCGCTGCAGGTGCTACTGGAACGATGATCTCGCTCCTGTGATCAGCCGTGTACTGGATGCTGACGCGTTGATCATCGGATCTCCGATCTATTTCGGAGAGCCTACTGCGGGATACCGTGCATTCCTGGAAAGACTGCTCTTCTGCGTGCTGTCGTATGACGGCGGCGAACCATACTTCAAGGGGAAGGTGGATACAGGCATCATCTATACCATGAACGCCCCCAAGGAGTTCTATGAGAACGGCATGAGCCAGAACTACAAGGGCACAGAAGGCATGATCGCGAGGATGCTCAACGGAGAGGTGCGCACATACGCCGCCTGCGACACAGTGCAGGTGAGCGACTACAGCAAATACGCTATGGGCAGGTTCAGCGAGGAGAACAAGAAAGCTCACCGCGAAGAACAGTTCCCGCTCGACCTCGAGGCAGCATTCAGGATGGGTGCCGAACTCAGCGGTAAGAAAGACTGATCACTTTCAACAAAAACATATATTTATAATCGGAGGCTAAAAACACATGAAGCTTGCTGAAGCTCTGCAGGAAAGAGCGGATCTCAACAAAAAGATCGAAGAGCTCAGAAGAAGACTCACGAACGTCGTGCTGGTCCAGGAGGGTGAGGATCCCGCAGAGGATCCTGCTGAACTGCTTAAAGAACTCGAAGGGGCTACCGTACGTCTGGAACAGCTCATGGCTGCCATCAACCTGACTAACTGCCGCACCAGGGCCGACGGAAGGACTCTCACTGAGCTCATCGCGAAAAAAGACGCGCTGACTCTGAAACTGTCCGCATACAGAGATCTTGTATATACGGCCGGTCAGAACACCAGCAGGGCCAGAGGCACTGAGATTAGGGTAAAAGCTCTTCTCAAGGCATCAGACCTTCAGAGAGAGGCTGACAGCATGGCCAAGGAGATAAGAGAACTGGACAATCTCCTGCAGGAGACGAACTGGAAAACAAAACTGATCGAGAAATAGATCAGAAAAGCTGGTAGCCATACGGATGCGCATATCAGGCGGCAGCTGCCTAAGCTGCACATGGAGGGTGCCTTTGAGCGGGCACGGGGTTCGAATCCCCAAGGATCGTTATGCTCAGATCGCGTATACACGCATCATTCACAGCGTATCGTTATTACCGGATATGAGCCGTATGGCGAGGATGGGGTAAGGGGCTATTTATCAAAATGCTTGACAGCAAAGGCTTCGACCTATGGGCGGATGGTTATGACAACTCTGTAGGAGTGTCCGATGAGGACGGCAGCTATCCGTTCGCGGGCTACAAAGACGTACTTGCCGGGATATACAGCCTGGTCATGACGAGACCGGGCGCTTCGGTGCTGGACATAGGATTCGGCACAGGTACCCTGACAGCAAAACTGTATGAACAGGGATTTGAGATCTGGGGACAGGATTTTTCCCCAAAAATGATAGATATCGCTTCCGGAAAGATGCCTGATGCGCATCTCTTCGAAGGCGATTTTTCGCATGAGATCGCAGCGCCTCTGCTGGATAACAGATATGATTTCATCGTTGCGACCTATTCGCTGCATCATCTCACAGATGAACAGAAGACACTGCTAATCTCGGAGCTGCTGTCGCTCCTTAAAGAAGACGGTATGATACTGATCGGAGATGTTGCTTTTCCGGACGGGAAAGCCATGGATGAGTGCCGCGTCAAAGCGGGAGACGAATGGGATGACGAAGAATATTATTTCCTGGTTGACGAGATGAGAAAAGTGTTTCCCGGACTGAACTTCGAGAAAAAGTCACACTGTGCCGGCGTCATCGTAATCGCAGGGAACATGGATACGGAGAATTACAGATGATCAGGATCGAACTGGCGCCTGAAACGTTTCCCAAGGAAGAACTGGAAAAGAGACTTAAGGAGAACAGTATCTTTACGAACCGTTATGCTGGGGAGTATTTCTCTCATTCAGGGTTCTCCACTGATAAAGCGGAAAGATGCAGTATAGTGATAGCGTCACTCAGGGAGATAGGCCTTGAAGATGGAGCTACATTGGATATGATACGTGAGCACATTTCAGGAACGGATCTTAAAGTGTGCCCTGCCAATACGGGACTGTTTCTCCGTATAGCATGGAAAGAGCAGGCTCAGAGCAGCAATTCTGTTCTCAACGGAACTCATCAGGCTCCTGACCAGGCGGTCACTGTATTTTCGGAACTGCTTGAGCGAAGAGATGACTTCCCTAAAGGACTGTATCTTCGCATAGTTGACGGAAAACTGTGGCTGAGAGGATATGTCTGCGATGCCGACTACAGTTTTACCTCTGAAGCGATGTTTGCGTTCTTGGCTTGATTCCTGTGAACATGAAAATCCAGGACACTTGTGCTTGCCATGGAGGATGTCAGTATGCGAATCGGTTTAGTATCATTCCGATGTGAAAACCAAAACATATCTTTCAATATGGATCAGATAGAACGAGCACTGCGGGAAACAGAAGGAAAAGTCGACCTTCTGTGTTTCGGAGAAGCTTTTCTGCAGGGTTTCGATTCACTGTGCTGGAACTACGAACCTGACAAAAAAACAGCGATTGAACGTTCCTCTGAGACGATCAGCCAACTATGCAGATGGACAGCACAGTATGGGACATCTCTGATCGTCGGCTATATAGAGAAAGATCAGGATAAGTTGTACTCGTCATGCATAGTCTTGTCAGACGGAGCGATCATCCATAACTACAGGCGCATATCGAAAGGCTGGAAAGAGTACACCAGAACAGATGATCATTACTGTGAAGGCACTGATACGGGTTCCTTCCGGCTTCAAGGAGTGGATATGAAGATCGCTCTTTGCGGCGATCTCTGGGATTTCCCTGAGAGGTTCAGAACGGATCATCTGCTCATCTGGCCGGTGTATGTCAATTACTCTGTAGAAGAATGGAACAGCGGAGCTCTGAATGAGTATGCAACACAGGCAACCTTGGCTGCGAGCGATACACTGATGGTCAATCCTATAGATTCTTGTCCTGTTAACCATGGCGGTTCTTTCTTTATGCATGACGGAAGGATAGTGAAAAGGATCCCTTTCGATGAAGAACGGATACTGATCGTAGATGTCGGATAGGGAACCGTGCAGTGCATGTATATGCATGCAAGAGTCAACAACTCACGAATGAATCAGTGGGCTTGTACATGCCTGGTGGCACGGACGGCTCACGTCTTCCACTTTTAGCGGAATAACAAATAAGAGAGATGTCCTCAAAGACGTTCCGGAGGGACACGGCTGTTACGGGCTTTACAAGAATATCTGAAATAGAACATCATGGTTCAGGGTGCGCAGTCTGTTCTCAATACAAAAAACGGCAGAAAGAATTGAAGAAGGAATTGAAGAGAGAATGAAATTGTCCGTTAACAGTAATGTTCAGCTGAGGACCATCGATCATGAAAACGCCGACCTGCTTTTCCCGCTGCTCAAAGAGGATCTGAAGGAGATCAGCCAGTGGTTCTCCATTGAGGAGGATTACAAACTCGAATATGAGCATGAATATGTCGAGGAAAAGGCTCCGCCGTATGACGAGGCCTTCGTGATCTACTATAACGGTGAACCGTGCGGAAGAGTGGGTTTATATGATTACGATCAAAGCAAAGACGAGATCTTTCTTTACTACTGGGTGGCACATCAGTACAGAAGAAAACACATCGCGATCGATTCTATCCTGAGTGTAATGGACTATCTTGGATCGCTGGGGCTGAAAAAGGTTCTCTTCGATGTGAAAAGAGGAAACGAATACAGCATCGCGCTTATAAATCACCTGCCCGGTGCAGTGCTTCGGGAAGAAAAAGAAGACTTTTTGATCTACTGCTGTCCGCTTCGTAGCCGGACACAGGAAGACGGAAAATACCCTGAATAAGATCTGATCGGACATGCACCGATCCTTGGAGAAGAAGCAATGGATTATCTGGAAGAATACTACAATCAGTATGACGAAGAAGGACGCCTTCTTTCTCGCCATGGACAGGTGGAGTACCTGACCACGATGAGATACATAAAAGAATGTCTGGAAGGTATTTCAGATCCAAGCATCCTTGAAGTTGGGGCCGGCACAGGACGATACAGTGTAACATTGGCAAAGCAAGGGCTACATGTTGCTGCTGTCGAGCTGATCGAACACAATCTGGAGATACTGAGATCCAAACTGGACGGTACAGAACCTATCAGAGCGATCCAGGGGAACGCTCTGGATCTGTCCGGGTTTTCTGATGATTCTTTCGATCTGACCATGCTGCTTGGCCCGATGTATCATCTATACACGAAAGAAGAGAAGTTACAGGCGCTCTCGGAGGCAGTGCGTGTTACAAAATCGGGCGGCCACATCCTCGTGGCATACTGTATGAATGAACCGACTGTTATTCAATATGTATTTGGATCGAACCATCTGCACGAAGTGATGGAACTCAATATGCTTACACCAGACTGGCATTGTATCAGTGAGCCCAAAGAGATCTTCGAACTGGTAAGAACGGAAGATATCTCAGAAATTGATGCATCTGTGCCCGTCAAAAGGATCAAGCTTGCTGCTACGGATGGGGCAACGAACTACATGCGTGAATCCATAGATGCCATGGATGATGAGACATTTGCCAAATGGATGGATTATCACTTCGCTATCTGTGAACGTCAGGATCTGATCGGGGCGTCTCATCATACTCTGGATGTGCTCAGGAAAGAGTGACAGTTAAAGGCTGCAGGTTCGACATTTAAACATAGGTCCTCGGGAATTGATGACAAAGATACATTTAGGTTCTTCGATTATGAAAAGGGTGATATAGTCGCTGCCGTATCATTGATTTGATGGAGCAGAACTGGCAGCTGATCTGAGAAGGACTTCTCATCTGTGTCTCTTACTGGCTGAATAACACAAAAGATCTTAAAGGTGGGAATTAGCGGAGCGGGAGAGTATGAATTATTTCGTTGAGGGCTTGCAGGGAAGCGGAAAGAGCACGCTGGTTCGTAAACTGGCGGAAAAGCACCCCGGCTGTACGGCAGTTATGGAAGGGGATTATTCTCCGGTAGAATTAGCCTGGTGTGCGCGTATGAGCGAGGCTCAGTATTCGGAGATCCTGAAACAATGGAATGCTCTGCAGGATCAGATCTTCCGCAAGTCTCATAAAGAAGGAAGCTGCCGGATCGTCTGTTATACACAGGTCAAGAGTGAAGATCGTGATTTCTACAAGCAGATGGAAAGCTATGAGATCTACAATGGAAGGACGCCATTTGAGGAATACAAGGATATCGTACTGACAAGGTATCGAAACTGGGACGGAGACGGGAATATCTTTGAATGCTCTCTGTTTCAGAATGCAGTGGAAGATATGATCCTTTTCAGAGAAATGTCAGATGACGCCATCCTGGATTTTTACAGAGAAGTGCGGACAGCCCTTGAGGGCAAAGAATATGAGATCTTCTACATTGAGTCGCCTGACATCGAGAAAAATCTGAGTACTATACGGAAAGAACGGGTGGACAAAGACGGAAACGAGATCTGGTTCAATATGCTGATGGACTTCTTCCTTAGTTCACCATATGCAAAGAAACGTTCTCTGGATAAATACGAAGACTTAATGGATCACCTGCAGCACAGACAAGCATTGGAATTGCGTATTTGCCGAGAGATATTCAGCGATAAACTTATCATCGTCAAGTCCAGGGAATACGATCTGTGATCCGGATCTTTGCATGCTTATATTTCCCTTTCTTTTTATTTGTTGATTTCTTTCAAGATTAGATATTTTGAAAATATGAAAAACGGAAATGTGTGGGTGAGCTAATTGGAACACTGTGTTTGGTGCAACCTGTCTGAAGAAGACAAACAGTTTCTGCTGTACGAAAGTGAATCATGGTCTGTTTTCCTTTCAGACAAACAGGACTATTATTATGGGTAAATAACTTAATGCAGAATGAAGGGATAGATTGAATGAGCTACTATTTTCTGGCTGATTCACTGCAGCGCTGTACAGGTAATGACCTGTTTGAGATAAAAGGGAGACAGTATGTAGTCGTTCTCACAACATCGGAATGGGTGCAAGAGAGGGACCGTTTTGACATTGGTATCGAGCTGGAAATTGATACAGGGAATATTCACAACACGAAAGCAGAGGTCAACTATGAGTCGCTTACCGGAACGTTTCAACTTCCTGACCGGGCGAATATCGGGACAAAGGAGTATTGTTTTGCCTTTGCTTTGGACGAAAAAGGCATAGTATTCATTGATGACAGCGGCAGGGCGGAGCAGATGATCGAAGCCATCAGACAAACGAAGCACTGGCGGAAGCCAAGTTTAGAGCGCTTTCTCTATGATTTTCTGGAACAAATAGTGGATAACGACTTATCGGTTATGGAACACTATGAGGACGAACTAAACCGGATAGAAGATGAAATACTGAATTCTCAGGAAACGGAAAAGATCGGACGTATTAATGAGATCTACAATGCGATCCGTAAGCTGTTGGTACACTATGAACAGATTATTGATATGACACAAGAACTGGAAGAGAATGAAAACGGTTTTTTCGAAGAGGAGAATCTGCGATACATTCACTTGTTTATGAATCTCTTGATCCGACGTCATGATTCTGCGGCTTCAATTCGCGACCACACTTTGCAGGTGAGGGATCTTTATCATGCACAGCTGGAAGTACGGCAAAACAGGATCATGACACTGCTCACAGTTGTAACGACGATTTTTATGCCGCTGACGCTTATTGCCGGATGGTACGGCATGAACTTCAGGTATATGCCTGAATTGGCATCGCCCCTTGGATATCCTATTGTGATTGTGGTAAGTGTTGCTGTTGCAGTCGGATGCCTGTTATTTTTCAAAAGGAAAAAGTGGATGTAACGTATAAAGATAAAGGGTACTTTCGGTTTACGTGGCATCCTTGCTGTCAGTTCGAAAGCAGAACTAATATATTTCCTGATCTGCGGAAAATGAAGATCCCTTATTGACATATCTTCTTGAACGGAAAAGGCATATCGGACACGGATACGGGAGTTCCAAGACATACTGAGACGGAATGTTTGCAGTGCAGTTAGAAAGAGTTTTATATTTATCCTGTTTGAAACGGGATACGGCATCCAATCCGAACAAAACTGGAAAGTCATGAGTCAATTATGGTAGCAATAGAGGGAAAACATGGAACATAAAGAGATCAGAGGAGAAAAAATCATACTGCGTCAACAGAGAGAAGAGGACGCAGAGTTTTTTGCGTACTGGTTCAATCAGCCTTTGATAATGTTTCAATGCGGATTCACAGAACCTACCGATAAAGAGGCAGAACTTAGATACATCACTGAATATCACAGATCTGATGATTCTGTGTGGTTCACGATAACTGACATAGACGGCTCAGTAATCGGTGAAACAGGATTGCTCAGAATGTTCCCTGCGTGGCATTGTACGGATCTCACGATAATAATCCCGGATCCGGAAAAGCAGAATAAAGGCTACGGCACAGAAGCGATAAGACTCATGCTGGACATGGCTTTCAATGAGTATGGGATGAACCGTGTGTCTATAGGAGTGGTAGGACTCAATACTGACGCTCTGGAGTTCTATAAGAAGGTGGGATTCAGGCAGGAGGGAATACAGGAACAGGGTTACTACTATGACGGAGAATACAGTGACTTTATCATGATGAGGATCCTCCGCGAAGAATGGCAATCAGAGCCCAGTATACTGGAGCGGAAAGCGTCAATATTTCAGGATCAGAACAGATAATAGAGGACGAGATGAGAACGTCATATGTGACAGTCCTTCCCTACAGCGATCAGTGGGAGCGGGATTTTCTTAAGATAAAAGATGAGATCAAGTCAGCCCTCGGAGAACTGGCTGAGAGCATAGAACATGTGGGCAACACTTCTGTGCGGGGACTTTCCGCAAAACCTGTCATCGATATCGATGTCGTTATCAGCGACAGTTCTGTGCTGAGCGATGTCATTGCCGCACTTGGCAGGATCGGATATCAGCATGAGGGTGATCTCGGCATCACCGGACGGAAAGCGTTCAGATATGACGGCAAGGATCACCTGCAGAAGCATCATTTGTATGTCTGCACTGAGGATTCGCCTGAACTTAGAAGGCACATTGCCTTCAGGGATTATCTGCGATCTCATCCGGAAGCGGCTGCAGAATACAGCAGGATCAAGGAAGAAGGAGCAGCGCTCTATCCTGAAGACATAGACAGGTACATAGAATACAAGACTCCGTTCATTGAAAAGATCTACAGAGAGATCGGAGTTTAGGAGGATCTGAGGAGAGGACCATGAACAGAGCAGAGATGCTGGAGCGCCTTGAGAGATTTCCGTTTGACAGGAAAGATTACTGGCTGGTAGCCGGCGGAGCGATGCTGCTTTACGGTATAAGGCAGGAGACAGCTGATATCGATCTGGGATGCACTAAAGAGATGGCGGACCGCCTGGAAGAAGAAGGCTGGCTCTACCGGCGCATGGATGACGGAAGGCGCTGGTTCAAATACGGAGAGACAATAGAACTCTCGGAAGACTGGATGGGAGACTGGGTGACTGAATACGACGGTTTCCGTGTACTGACTCCGGAAGGTATAATCCGTCAGAAGGAAGAACTTGGCAGAGAGAAGGACTTCAGGGACATCGAGCTCCTTAAGGAATATCTAAAACAATAAGGGCAGTGTCACGGATAGTGACTGTACTGTCACGGGTGCTCTATTGTCCTCAGCAAGAGCGGATCATAATATGAGACCTGAAAAAACCGCAGAAAGCGGAAGGAGGTCTTAATAATGACATTCGGAGAAAAACTAAAAGACGCGAGAAAAGAAGCCGGGCTGTCTCAGGAGCAGCTCGCTGAAAGGCTGAGCGTATCCAGATCAGCCGTAGCCAAATGGGAATCCGACACCGGCATGCCCGATGTGGGTAACCTCAAGGCGATCTCAAAGACGCTTTCGGTCAGCATAGATCAGCTGCTTGCCGATGACGACAGGATCTGCTTCAACGAGACCAGGGAACCTGTCGATCTGGATTCCTATGTTAAAACGGGAAAGTGCAGGGGCAGGAAGGACGCGGCGGCCTTCGCAAGATACCGAGACGCTGACGCGCTTTATCCGCTCATCAGAAGAAAGAAACTGAGCGGCTGGGAATTCCTGCTGGATCTGGTGACGTCCTGGGGAGTAAGCCAGCTTGCCGACTATGCTGTCAATCATGACGGCTACTATCTTGCTGAGAAGAGCGGGAAACAATATCTGGTCAGAGTCTCAGAAGATTTCATTACGATCGGCGAGATCGCACACAAAGTCGATCCAAAGAAGTTCACGATAGGAAATAATGTCTTCAGAAAGGCGGCATACAGGCTTATCTGAGACCAGCGGAGGATCTCATGGAGATCAGAGAGATACCTGCAGAAATGGCTGATGAATATTTCTGCGAGCATATAAAATATCTTAAGGACGACGGGATCGTGACTGATCCGGAGGATCTTGAGTACTTTTCTTCCGAGGAGGAGTACCGCAGCGTCATCAGGGAACAGATGAAAAGGAATGAAGACCGGCATCATCTGGTCTGGTTCGAGGAAGAAGGAACGAGGATAGGCGCAGCGTCTTACTGCATATATAAAAGCGAGGACGGAAAATGCTTCATTCTGGACTTCTGGGTGTTTCCTCAGCACCGCGGAAACGGAACGGGACACAGATGTTTCGAAGCACTGGAGAGGTATACTCGGTCCAATGGGGCCCGGTACTATGAACTGAACAGCGAAAAAGAAGATTCCGTGCGTTTCTGGAGATCGCTGGGCTTTACAGAAAACGGGGCGGATGAGTACGGAATGCCGCTGTTCATAAGGAGATAATGATGGAACTTAAGGTTCTGACGGGATCAGACACGGAGATGTTGACGATAAAGTTCACAGAAGTATTCACCGCGGAACCGTGGTTCGACGACTGGAGCGATACGGATCAGCTTAAAGCATATATCGCTGATCTTACGATGCAGTCGAATTCGCTGACGCTCGGTTATATGGACGGCGATGAACTGACCGCAGCTGCCATGGGCCGCATCAAGCACTGGTATACCGGCACCGAGTACTGTGTGGACGAGTTCTTTGTCACGAAGAAGTATCAGAACCGCGGAGTCGGAAGCGCGTTCCTGAAAGAAATAAGGAAGTATCTTTCGTGCAACGGGATCACACATATCTTCCTTCAGACTGACAGGACGGTCCCGGCTTACGGGTTCTACCTTAAGAACGGTTTCGAAGAGATGGAAGATATAGTTTCTTTTGCCATAGAAACGGAAAGCAGGGATGAGCAATGAGCATTATCATCAATCTGTATTACACGGGAAATAACGGCAGCGCCAGAAGATTCGCCCAGGAGATGACTTCCAGCGGCATGGTGGACAGGATACGCTCAAGGGAGGGTAACGAGAGATATGAATATTTCTTTCCAATGGACGATCCGGAGACTGTGCTGCTCATAGACAGGTGGAGGGATCAGAAGGCACTTGACGATCATCATGCGTCCGAACTTATGGGCGGGATCGCCGCGCTAAGGGAAAAGTACGATCTGCACACCCGTGCGGAGAGATTCACTGAGGAGAAGATGGAGGAGCGCGACAGCAGCTTCCTGAGAAAATGATCTTCCATAAAATGTCAATAGAAAAGGCCTTCTGACGGTACTGTCAGAAGGCTGATTTTTATTGCCGTTTTTCGTCGATATTATGATTGCAAAATAGCCGCTTCTGTCTGTTATCATATTAATAGAAAGAGCAAAAAAATACAGGTAAAGCGCAGTGTTCTGTGCTTTGATCTGTCACGGCGGTGGGCAGCCCGGCTGCTGTATCGCAGAAAGAAAGAGAACGATATGATGATAAAGAAGATTTGCAATGACCCTGAGAACGTAGTTCAGGAGGCAATGGAAGGCTTCTTCCTGAGCGACAATGACCGCCAGTCGGAAGTGGTTCCCGGTACGAAGTTCATAGTCCGTAAGCCGGAATTCCGCAAGGAAAAAGGCAAGGTAAAGATCGTGGGAGGCGGCGGAAGCGGACATGAGCCGGTCCTTTTCACGATGGTAGGCCGCTACGGCAACGACCTCATGGTAGCCGGAGAGTTTTTCGCGGCTCCTGCCTGGAAACAGTTATATGACGGCATTAAATACGTGGATGACGGTAGCCCGATCCTGATAAACACCAGCAGCCACGCGGGAGATATCCTGAATTCCAGGATGGCATTCCAGATGCTGGAGGCTCAGGGAGTCAATGTCAGGATGCACATCGACTGGAGCGACGTCGCTTCTGCTCCAAGGGAGCGGATCTCCGAGAGACGCGGCCTTATGGGAAGCCTCGGCAGGATAGTCGGGATCGCGGCAGAAGAAGGCTGTGATCTGGACGAGGTCGTCCGTCTTGCAGACAAGGCGAGAGACAACAACGGATCCTACGCCGTAGGCATCAGAAGCGCGATAAACCCGATAACTGGTGAAGTCATAATGCCCATGAAGGATGACGAGATCGAGCTCGGAATAGGCCAGCACGGAGAATCCAGCGGAGTCACCATGAAGATGCCGACATCAAAGGAACTTGCAAGACACATGGCGGACACCATCATCGATGATATGGGGTTTGAGAAAGGCGACGAGCTGGTAGTAAACGTCAACAACCTCGGCGGGCTTACCTATATGGAGATGGGTATCTTCTACAGAGATCTCTATCACTACCTTACAGAGGACAGAGGATTCAAGATCTTTGACGGAAGATTCGGACCCGGTGTCACGACGCAGGAGCTGGCAGGCATGATACTTTCTCTTGGCAAAGTGGACGACGACATCAGGAAATACTGGACGCCGAACACGTAAATTGTTATTGGCAGTAAACACTGTTTTGAAATTGAAAGGATCAAAGAAATGAAAACGATCGCTGATAAGTACATAGTCATGGGATCAGACATGGCCGGATTCTCCCTCAAGGAGGCCGTCAAAAAGCATCTGGTGGATCTGGGATGGAAAGTTGAGGACGTGGGAGTGACAGACCCCTATGCTCCGAATCCGGAGATGTTCCACCGCGTAGGTTTCAAGGTAGGAGCCAAGATCTCGGAGAAGGAATATGAGAGAGGACTTGTTTTCTGCGGCACCGGAATGGGCATTCATATCGCTGCGGGGAAATGCCCCGGAGTCCAGGCTGCTGTAGTGGAGAGCGTGCGTTCCGCCAAGAGAGCGTCGCAGGCCAACAATACCAACGTCCTGTCCATGGGCGGATTCTGGATGTCGCCTGCAGACGGTATAGAAGCTGTGGACGCGTGGCTCAACACCAAACTCGGTGACGGATGGGAGGATCAGCCTCTCTCCACCGAATACCATCAGCTGGCATATGATGAGATCGACCAGTTCGACTATGAAGCGTTTAAGGCCAACGGATTCGAACCGATCCATCTCGGTGATGTCCAGTTCCCGGAAGGATATGTGACTGATAACCTCCTGGTCTATCAGATCACCAGCAAGAAGGCGAACGCATGAGTTCGCCGGGTGAAAACATAAGACTTATCTGCCCTGCGTATGAATATGCGGGGCAGATCCTCGAGTACAGAAACGAGTTTTCAGAAGACCGTGAGAGAGTGACATATGTTCCCGGAAGGATACCCGGAATGGACCATCTCGAGGAATTCCAGAATGTCAATGACTGGCTCGATTTCTGTCAGCAGCAGGAAGGCAGGATCTCGTGGTATATGTCAGTCAGAAAGAGCGACGGCAGGCTGATCGGCTTTTGCAGCCTTAAACACCGCCTGGAATATGATGACGACGATGCCGAGTTCGCTTCCAATATCGGATATTCCGTCCGGCCTTCCGAAAGAGGAAAAGGATACGGTACCGAGCAGCTTAGACTTGTTCTGGAAGAAGCCCGAAAAGCAGGGCTCGGGCAGGTGAGAGTGGTATGTATCAGTACCAATGAGCGAAGCAGACGTGTCATTCTCCGCAGCGGAGGTGTCTTTGCCGGATCCGTTCACGGCGATGAGTCAGGACTGACTGTCGAACGGTATGATATCGGCCTTCTGTGAGAAGCAAACATACAGAAAATGCCCTCTTTCCCTGTGTGGGGAAGAGGGCACCGTTATTAGTGTTACGTTATTCAGGAAAAACTAGCGCGGACCCCCGTGATGACTTGAGTCGTGGGAGGAGCGCTAATTTCTTATCAATACTCTAATACTGGTATGCAGTATCGTTTAATGACTGTTAATGACATGTTTTCTGCTGCTCCATTTTGCACCATTAACCATAGCGCATAATATAGTACAGTGGATTTCGAGAAAAGTATTGATT
>JAFRAJ010000052.1 GCA_017405465.1 Oscillospiraceae bacterium | reverse complement strand
GGCAGCTGTTATTCATGAGAAACATCCGGACATGGGATACAGAAGGATAAGAGACAAACTGAAACATGATCATGGTATCAATATCTCTGATAAGAGGATGCTGAGAATATGCAGGAAAACCAATATCCGCTCAACGATAAAATACAGCAGAAAAGGCTGTACTCAGAGCGATAAAGATCCACAGGTGACAGCGGAAAATGTGCTGGACCGCAAGTTTCATGCAGATAATCCGAATGAGAAATGGCTTACCGACGTCACTGAATTCAGATGGTATAAAGGCCCTGAGATCCATAAGGTCTATCTCAGCGCTATTCTGGATCTATGTGACAGAAGGATCGTGTCTTACGTGATAAGAGACTCCAATGACAACAAACTCGTATTCGATACCCTTGATATCGCAATAGAAAACAACCCTGACGCAAGACCTATATTTCACAGTGACCGTGGATTCCAGTACACAAACAATGTATTCCACAGGAAACTCATCGATCAGGGAATGACACAGAGCATGTCCAGAGTCGCTCACTGTATCGACAACGGACCTATGGAAGGTTTCTGGGGGATCATGAAACGTGAATGGTACTACGGAAACACCTTCCATTCCAGAGAAGAACTGATCCGGATGATTGAGAATTATATCTTCTATTACAACAACGAGCGCGTACAGCGCAATCTCGGGATCATGACACCGATGGAGGTTCATGAACTGAAAATGGCTGCATAAAGAAAGAGCGATCATTGCTGATCGCTCTAATCAAAAACTTTATGTTATTTTACTGTCCGCTTGACGGGAAGCACACCACTTATCCGGCGGTATCCGTATCTCATCATTCTTCCTTACAGGTTCCCTGTGTACTGAGAGAATTCCAGGCAGTGCTGTGTCAGGGCATTGGCCGCTGAAACATACATTTTCTCATATCTCGAACCGTTATCGAGCGGATCGTTGGTCACAGGCTCAAAACCGTACTTCGGTCTGATGCTGGAGTTTGCAGAGGGCTTCTTCATGAAGACAAACGGAGCATCATTGTCTCCGTCCTTATATCTCTTGTAGACGGTAAGGGCCAGGTCACAATAATCCTTGATCGCGGTGTTCAGGGTGTCCAGAGCAGTGATCGTGGTGCGGAACAGATCCGTTTCAAGTTTTTCATCCCTGCTCTTGAGAACGGCATCCAGTTTGCTGCATTCATCGAGACAGTTCTCCAGGGTGCTCTGTATGTTCTCCTTAAGGGCTTCCGCCACCTTGCTGGTGTACTGATCGAGCGTCCTCACCAGCAGCACAGCGTTCAGATCCACACTGAAATGTCCGGCTTCGTTGACACGGAAGCTGTCCTGGGCTCTGGCGCAGAAAGCCTTGAAAGACGTGATATAGTCCTTTCTCCTTGCGATGCGGTATCCGTCCAGCAGGTCATTGTTTGAGACCTTGCCGTGGTTTTCCTTATAGTACTGTTTGCAGCTCATCTCCAAAGCGCTGTCTGTCTTATTCAGCATGTCGGACACTGCGATCAGGTCTGTATTTATCTTTTCCCAGTACTCATCGTCAAATCCCATGTCATCCAGTGTCATTGTAAGACGCACTACTCTGTACGCATCCAGAAGAGGCACCTTGAACATCAGCAGCATCATCTGATCCAGCGGCTTTACCAGCTGCGACGCATCCTTCTGATAGGACAGGGCAAGATCGAACGTCTTCTGTTTATCCAATGACAGTTCGTGATACCAGGAAGGCTTATCGCCCCTCATGCATTTCTCGAAGGTACCCTGGTTGGCGTAGTAGTATTCCTGGATCCAGCTGTTCCGGCCTATCTCTTTGTCTCTCAGATCAGCGAAAGCCACTGAGGTGTTGGAATAGTCACTGTTGTAGCACATGTGTTCCACAAGATTGGCCACATTGAACATCATATTGTTGAGATTTGCGAGTTCCCCTGCTGCGAGGCTTTCAGTTACGTTTTCCCATGAGAAGTCATATATGCCGGCATCTTCCCCTGTGAAATCATATTCATTGTATTCAGTCATATCGATATCTCCAATCCGTTGTCAGGGTATCAGAACCTGATCTCATAGTCGCGGACATACCATCTGCCGCCGTTGGTCCTGATGAGGTTTCTTCTTACCGGGCTGCCCAGCTGTTTGCCGTTCTTGTCAAAGGAAACGGTCTGGACGGAAGCATATTCGACCTTCTCTCCGAATTTCGCAGCGATCTTTTCCTGATCTTCCTGGGTGAGGAAGTAGGATTCAAGGCCGCTGTCATCATTATATCCTTTGACGACTGTGATCTTGGTAGCTTCCGGTACCACTTCCGCGTGTACATATTCCCCGTGGAATCTCTCCTGATGCAGATCCCAGTAATAGAGCAGCAGAGATTCCTGAGTGGGATTCTGTCTCCTCTCCTCCTGTATGCAGTCCACATACAGATCGTAGTTCTTTTCCTTGATAGCCTGACGGAAGATCTCCACGAGCCTTTCGGGAGTGACATCTTCCGGGACTTCCTTCTCTGTGTACCAGCTCTCCTTGATGGCTGCTACTTCATCTTCGCCCTCAAAGTATCCGCTGTTCTCCAGTTCTCCGTCATAGATGCCGAGAACATGTCCGGGCACATAAAGCGCCACCGGTTCGACTACTACGGCAAAAACGGCGCTGCCGACCTTGTTTTCTCCGGCTTCCGGTATCTCCATTGCCGTGTCGACTATCCTTGCCAGAACGGTCCACTCGTCGACCTCCATCATGGTGCTGTCTACCAGTCTTCTGTAGCGCTTGACAGCCTCGTAGGGCCCGAGCCATTTGCGGGTGTCGATCCTGACAAAGTACATGCCGGAAGAACGCTTGCCGACATTGATGAATTCTCCGGTGATGCCCATGAACTGGTTGGCCGGATATCTGACGTCGGTCAGGACCACATAGCGGTCATAGAGATCTTCGAGACTGGTCTCTCTCGGATCAGGAGCGGGGTAGACTTTGTCGAGAAGCTTGTCCTGATACTTGGCAAGAAGTGCGTTCCAGCCTTTCTCGCTCTTCTCAGCATAGAGCTTCCTGATGTTCTCTTCGTTCTCGAGATACACGATCATATCGTGGGTTATCTCTGTGGAGTTGCCTGTTGAGCCTATTATGCAGGCTTTTGCGCGGGCAAACAGATCCTGGATCCTCGGGTCATCCGGCGCAAACTCATTCAGGATCATGATGCGTGACAGCGCGTCTTCCTTGGACCGGAAGTTGCCGGTGCCGCCCTGCGCTCTCTTGACTTCGTTCTCAAACTCCTTTAGGTACATCTCAGCCTGCCCGATTCGCATGGTGAGATTGTCTTTGGTAACGTTGAAATTAGTACTGTCGACCATATGCATTACCCTCTCTTCAGATATCTGACAAACATATAAAGCTGTGTTCGTCTTACATTGATGTGAAATACAAAAACCGGTTAGATCAGTCAGACAAAAGATATCGGAAAGATACTTTCACACTTAAATAACCGGCAGGGCTCTTTATCGATCTTGCTGAGTAGCAGCTGATTCAAGCCTACCATAAGTCGCGTGACGCCGCAAGACAGCGAGACCCCGGGACGATCCCCGTACTGCCCTTAAGCTTTCCCTTCTTCCTATTCCTGCGCTGCAGCAGCGTAATTCTTTGTTTCTTCCATGCTCTCGGGCAGAGGATATTTCTCCCGCATCTGTCCCACACTTTCCGGTGTCGGGGCTGCAGGAAGTGTACTTCCCTCCGCTTCACGTAGATACTGCCATCCCACGCTGCCGGGGTTCGGATCGCAGAACACCTGCGCCGCATAGAATGCCAGACTGGACCTGTTATCCGGATACAGGACCCTCGCCGCTCCTCCTCCGATGAAATAATAGAATGCCTTGTCAGCGTCAGACCAGCCATCAACGCTGTCCTTCATCGCAAAGAACTTTTCGAGGCGCTGTTCAGGAGAAAGAACATCCTGCAGGGACAATAGTTCCGCATGAGCGTATTCCGCCGGGATCCTGCCGTCCGCTCCGTAACCTTCGCTCTCCTTTTCTATCTCCAGCATCTCTTTCTCTGCAGTCTCTTTTACCTGCGTATGGTATTCCCAGATATTCGTGGAAAGATCTCTGAGTCTTCTCAGACATGACACCGCGTTGCTGCCGCCGATCTTCCGGATCATGCGGGTGAGTCCCGCAGCTCCGTTCCACCATCCGTACTCTTTCCTTCCGGATCCGCAGAGGATCAGGTACTCCGTAATAGCTTCCTGCGCCTCCGCTCCGCCTGCGAGGAGCTGTGTCTCCAGCTCTTCTTTTCTGGGATTCTCGGCAAGCAGGGTCTCTTCATGGGCGTACTGGTCAGCCAGCTGCGCGTAACGCTGCGCAGCACTGTTGCCTGCTGCCTCTGCATGGCGGATGTAATAGATGTTCTTCGCCCCCAGTTCACTGTAGAGAGCCTGTTCCACTTTATCCTTCACCGCAGTGTTTCCGGCAGCGGGTATTCCTGCCCCGTCAAGTCCGTCGTTTTCCTGATGTACTGCCTTCCAGTTCCGGTAACTTCTGATCCCTCTGAGGCCTGCAAAAGCAAACGCCGCTGCAAAAGCCAGTATCAGGACTGTAAACAGAAGAACGTTCCCGTTCTTCGAAGTGACGTTCTTGATACCGGAAGGCAGCGCCATGAGGAAAGCTCCCGCTCCTATCAGAAGGTAGACGGAGCCTATAAGCTGCAGGATGCGAAGTCCTTTATTGTCAGTTCCTTTTTTTACAGGGGTCTGAACAGTGTTTGCGGTCTCGGGTCCGTTCTGCCCTTTTCCTCTCAGTCTGGCGATCAGCATGCCTGCCCAGTTGCATATCGCCAAACTGATCCCGACACCCATGATCAGGAAGAAAGTTCCCTGCATATATTTGTTGCCGCTGGAACTCCCGGGAAGTCTCGCCATCTGCAATCCCAGTATCACTCCTGCCAGAGCTGCTGTTCCCATCGCCGCGTTCCCGAACGATGCTGAAGTCTTGTCGTCTTTGTCTCTTCCGTGCTCTTTGGCAAACAGCACGATGCCTGCCGCCATCAGAATGAAATATATGATCATCATTTTCAGTTCCTCGCTCTGTCGATCCTGTCTGCAGCCTCTGCTCAGTGATCTGTTATCCCCAATACAGAGGCGGCTGAGTCGAATATACTCCTTTTTTTATTATACAGTACAAAAAAGCTGCCGCTTATGCGGCAGCTGCCCTTTTTTCGGCCGTTTTCACAGCGGCTGTTTTCTTATATTCTTTGACGCTCTGGGATATTTCGCGGGGCATTCTTTTATAAGTCTTACTTCCACGATATCTCTCTGTTCCCCTCCGGGAAGGGTGATCCTGTGAGCTTCTTCGACTTTCCCGTTAAGCTCTTTCAGTGCATTGGACGACGCCTCTATCTCTTCACCGGCTGAAGGCCCTTTCATGGCCAGAAGGATCCCGCCCTTCTTAAGAAGAGGAAGGGTGTACTCCAGCAAGGCAGGCAGAGCGGCGACGGCTCTGGCAGTCACCACATCAAAAGTTCCCCTGAGGTCTCCTCTGGCAGCATCTTCGCTGCGCATGTGATGTCCTTCTACGCTGTATCCCATCTCCGCGGCAGTCCGCAGTACGAAATCCAGTTTCTTATTGGTGGCTTCGATGAGAGTGACTTTCACGTCGGGTCTCAATATCCTTATGACCATTCCCGGGAACCCCGCGCCTGTGCCTACATCCGCAACGGAAGCTCCCTGCGGGATCAGGCTTACCGCGCTCATGCTGTCTATGATGTTTTTGATCTCCATGTCTTCAGGCCCGGTAAGTGCCGTCAGGTTGAACATCTCATTCGTTCTGGCGACTTCTTCCGCGTACCTGTCGAGATCTTCCAGCATCTTTTCTGTCAGCTGGAGCCCATGCTCCTGTGCCCATCCGGCGACTCTGCTCTTATTGATCATCAGTCTTCTCCTTTGCCGACTCTCTCCTGCGCTTTGCAAGCCATACGGAGAGCACCTGCAGATCTGCGGGGTTGACTCCGCTGATCCTTGCAGCCTGTCCGAATGAAGAAGGCTTTATCCTGTTCAGCTTATCAGCGGCCTCCAGTCTGAGGCCGGTGATCTGCTTATAATCGATATCTTCGTCCAGCGCGAGCTGGTCTTCGCGGCTCAGTTTGTCCGCCAGCGCAGCCTGCCTCTTGAGATAGCCTTCATACTTGATCTCTATCTCGGCCTTCTGCTGAACTTTGGCCGAGGGATAATTCCCGTCAGCATGCAGGAAGGGCAGGATATCGGTATACCTGATGTTTGGTCTCTTGAGCACTGATTCTGCGCTGACGCCTCCCGACAAAGGAGTCTCTCCGCGGGACTCCAGCATGCTGTTGACTTCATCCGTTGCGTGAAGGGTCGTATGCTTTATCAGTTCCAGCTCTTTCTCAAGTTCCTCATGGTTCTTCAGGAACAACTCATATTTGCTGTCGCTCAGCAGGCCGAGCTCGTGGCCTTTCGGGCACATCCTCTCGTCTGCATTGTCCTGCCTGAGGATCAGACGGTACTCGCAGCGCGATGTCATCATCCTGTACGGGTCATTGACTCCCTTTGTCACCAGGTCGTCTATCAGAGTTCCTATATACGCTTCCTTGCGTGTCAGCACGAAGGGCTCCCTGCCCAGGACCAGATGCGCGGCGTTGACTCCGGCTACGAATCCCTGGACAGCTGCTTCCTCGTATCCTGAAGTTCCGTTGAACTGACCTGCTCCGAAAAGTCCCTTTATCCTCTTGCTCTGGAGAGTCGCGTAAAGCTCGGTGGGGTCGCAGCAGTCATACTCGATGGCATATGCCGGTCTCATTATCTCGACATGCTCCAGTCCTTTGATGGTGCGGTACATCTCATACTGCACATCAAGAGGAAGGGATGAGCTCATCCCCTGCAGGTACATCTCTTCCGTGTTGGCTCCGCAGGGCTCTATGAACAGCTGATGCCTCTTCTTGTCGGGGAATCTTACCACCTTGTCCTCGATGGACGGGCAGTATCTCGGTCCGATGCCTACGATGGCTCCTCCGTACAGAGGGCTTCTTCCCAGATTCCTTCTTATGACCTCATGAGTCTCCTCGTTCGTGTATGCGATCCAGCAGCACCTCGTGTTTTCAAGAGGCTTGTCATTATCGAAGCAGAAAGGAACGATCTCGCTGTCTCCGTCCTGTCTCTCCAGAACAGAGTAGTCTATGCTCCTGCTGTGCACTCTGGCAGGCGTTCCGGTCTTGAATCTTCTTATCGGAAGTCCGAGGTCCACGAGGCACTGAGTCAGTCTGTCCGCGGGCACCACTCCGTCCGGGCCGCTCCTTCTTACTGCGTCGCCGACAAAGATCTTTCCTCCGAGATAGGTTCCCGTGCAGATCACTGCGGTCCTGCAGGGGAATACGCCTCCGAGAGACGTCCTTACGGCTGTGACCGCGCCGTTCTCCACATCTATGCCTATGACTTCATCCTGGAATATGTCCAGATTCGGCTCTGCCTCCAGAGCTGATTTCATATAGCGGTGGTATGCCCTTCTGTCGCTCTGCACCCGCAGCGAATGCACTGCAGGCCCCTTCGCAAGGTTGAGCATGCGGCTCTGCAGCATGGTGGCGTCAGCCGCCTTTCCCATCTCTCCTCCCAGGGCATCAAGCTCCATGACCAAATGCCCCTTGCCGGTCCCTCCTATGGAAGGATTGCAGGGCATGTTTCCTATGGCGTCCAGCGTCAGTGTAAAGACTGCCGTGCGGCATCCAAGTCTTGCCGCTGCCAGCGCAGCCTCTATTCCGGCATGTCCGGCTCCTATGACCGCTACATCATAACTCTTGTACTCGAACATCTTTATATCCCGTTCCTAAATGAAATCATTTTCCAACACAGAAATCGCGGAATACCGCGTCTATGACTTCCTCTGAAGCATTCTCACCGCTGAGCTCGTAGAGCACTGACAGCGCCTCATCCAGCAGCGCGTAGCAAACGTCCAGAGTGTATCCCTTCTCCAGTGAATCCGCCGCTTCCCTGAGAGCGTCATTGGCTCTCACGGCGCAGCTCCTCTGCCTTTCATTGGCCAGCAGCGGCTGGTCGGCGTCGAACGAAGCTACTCCCGCCATCTCGGCCACGGCGGCCTCCAGTTTCTCCAGCGAGCCCGGATCCACCGCGGATATCTCCACGAAGGACGGGAACGCCTCCTTTATCTTTCCTGTGTCAGCCACGGCAGGCAGGTCGTTCTTGTTTATGACCGCCAGCACAGGTTTTCCTCTCAGCTCCTCTATCAGAGCCAGATCGTCCTCCTCAAGAGGTCTGGACACATCGAACACCGCCAGGATCAGGGACGATCTGAGCAGTCTTTCCCTGGCTCTGTCTATGCCTATGCGCTCCACGTCTCCTGAAGCCTGTTCCCTTATTCCCGCCGTATCGGCCAGCATAAGGGTGATCCCTCCGAGACTGACCTGCTCCTCGATGATATCCCTTGTCGTTCCTGCCTCCGGGGACACGATCGCTTTCTCGTATCCCGAGACCAGGTTGAGTATCGTGCTCTTTCCCACGTTGGGACTTCCCACTATCGCCGCAGGTATCCCCCTGAGCATCTTCTGTCCCGCGTCATATCCTCTTATGAGCCCTGAGACGTCTTCCGACAGCTTTCTGACTTCCCTTGTGAGCTCTCCTCTGTCGGCCTCGTCAACGTCTTCTTCCGGGAAATCGATCTCGGCCGCGATCTGTGTCTGGACAGCGAGTATCCTGTCACGGAACTCCACCGTCCTTCTTGCGAGCGAGCCTTCCGCCTGCGATGCCGCGGCTCTTTCTCCCTGCGCAGAAGCGGCGTTTACTATGGCCATCACTGCCTCGGCTTCCGTGAGGCTGATCCTTCCGTTGAGGAAGGCCCTTCTGGTGAACTCGCCCCTGTCCGCAGGTTCCGCACCGCTGTCCAGTACAGCTCTCAGGACTTCCTGTATGACCGCCTCTCCTCCGTGGCACTGTATCTCGGCCACGTCCTCTCCGGTATAGCTCTTAGGAGCACGGAAGCACAGCAGTATGCACTGGTCGATTAGCTCTCCGGATGTCTTGTGCACCGTACCGAAAGCCGCCGTATAACCCTTCATGGTAGAAGGATCTTTACCGTTCTTGGCGCGGAATACCCTGCCGGCTACAGCCAGCGCTCCGTCGCCTGACATCCTGACTATCCCTATCCCGCCTTTTCCCGCAGGAGTGGATATCGCGGCTATCACAGAAGTTCCGTAATTCATTTTTCCCTTATACCTCCGGACTTAACGGTCCGTCATATCAGTCATGCGGTCTGTGCCTTTTCTTCCTTCTGCCCTGCCTTCACCTTTTTGAGGACTGCAGGCCAGGCGGCAGTTATGAACAGCGCTTCTATGCTGCTTGCCGCCAGCTGACCCCACCGGATCCCCAGCAGACTCTTGAGGGGATCCCCTATGTTCGCGATCAGAAAGAAGAGTATGACCGCCCCCGCCGCCGATGCGGCGAGCTCTTCTTTAGTCGCTGACGGTTCATAATTCACCCATGTCTTCTCTATGAGTCTTCCAATGCAGAAAGCTATCATCGCTCCGATGTCTCCGTACCCGTCCTTCATCATGCGCACGGGATCCACCAGAAGCTTGCCGTCCACATAATCCATCGGATACGGTTTCAGTGTGATGTAAAGGATCGACGCCACTCCGAAGACGATGCCTCCTATCAGGAACATGTTCTCCTTATCGGGGTGCTTTCCAAGATACCGGAAGAGCCTGTCCATGCAGAATACCGCAATGGCTCCGAGACTGAGTCCCACCAGAACGTCCTGAGGCGTGTGCACTCCGAGATACAGTCTGGAGAATCCTGTCAGCAGCACGCAGATGAGACAGAGGACCGAGATCCATCTGAGCTTCTTCCACGCTTTAACTGCCATGGATCCGTATATGGGCGACGCAGTGGAGCTGTGCCCGCTGGGGAAGGAGTATCCCGTTGCGGTCCTGATGGCATCTCCCGCAGGTAGTATCCTCTCATCCCTGATCCATGGTCTGTATGCACAGACAGTGAGCTTCACCACAGCGTTGACTGCGATACATGAGTAGTAGGAAGCAAGGCTGTACAGACCTGCTTTTTTGTCTACGCACCAGTAGATCACAGCAGGAGCGATGACCAGATAAGTCACCGCGAACAGCGAGATCATCTCCATAAAAGGCGTCAGGGCGTCATTGATAGATACTCTGAAGTTCTGAAGAGCCAGAAGGATCTCTATATCCATACCTGAAAATCTCTTTTCTTATTAATTTATGATCAGTCTTTTCTTTTGTTCAGATCGATCTCGCTTATCAGTGCGGATCCTATGATCAGAACCGCTCCGATTACGCCTGCCGTACTCAGCGGTTCCTTAAGGAATAATGCAGAAAAGATCAGCGCGGATACGGGGTCTATATAGCTCAGTATTGCGGCAGTCTGAGCGCTGAGTCCGTTCAGGCTGCTGAAATACAGCAGATACGCGACGCCGGTATGTATTATTCCCGAGACGATGAGAAGGATCACTGCTGCAGTACCTGCCCCTTCCGTCCTGAACCCTCCGGTCATAAGCAGATAAGGGATCAGTACCGCACCTGCGGAGAACAGTTCTATCGCTGTCCTGCCGTATACCTCATCCTCTTTTACAGATTTGTTGATAAGTATGTCAGACGCGTAAAGCACTGCTGCTCCGAGTCCGCACAGTATTCCGCGGATATCTCCCGCTTCTGATCCTCCCGCATCAGCGACTCCTGATACCAGCACCATGCCGGCGACGGCTGTCAGCGTGCATATGACCTTCTTCCAGGTCAGCCTCTCTCTGAGTACCAGCGGGGAAAGAAGCGTCACTATCGTCGGCTGCATATAATAGCACAGCGTCGCCACAGCGACGGTAGTATAGTTGTACGCCTCAAACAGCAGCACCCAGTTGAATCCTATAAGGATGCCTGATGTTATCAGAAGAATCAGATCCCTCCTGCTCCTTTTTTCGCCCTTATTCCTTCTGGCAAGGGCGAAGGGAAGTATGAACAGACCTCCCGTAATTCCTCTCACAAAGGAGATGAACGCTGAATCGAGAGGGATGTATCTCCTGATGAGACCAATCGTCCCGAATATTAGCATGGATGAAACGAGCATCCATACATGTCTTTTTTCGTCTTTCCCGTTTTCCATGCTGTCTGTATGCCCGCCCCGGGCATTAATTGAGTCATCTTTCTATCTTACGGACCATGCTGTACTCATTGAGCAGCGTTCCGTTCTTGAGTCTTATGCCGTCAGGCTTCATGCCGGTGATTCGGAAACCCATCTTCTCATAGAGAGCCCTCGCGCGGCTGTTTCCCTCGATGAAGTCCAGTTCGATCTGCAGTATCTGGTCATCAGCTTCCGCTATCCGGATCAGTTCCTGCATCATCTTAGTGCCTATCCCGAGTCCCCAGAACTCCTTCATCAGAGCTATGGAGACGGTGGCGCGGTGTCTGAGCTTCTTCATACGGCTCCACTGGATGTCACAGTTGCCTGCGACCTTTCCGTCCACCAGACAGACCAGCATCGCGCCGTTCTCAGCATTGTTTATCCTGTTAAAGAACGCCCTCTCGGCTTCCGGAGTGTACATGCCGCACTCCTCCGGATATCTGATCAGGAACTCCGTCTCACCGGCGGAGACCTTCAGGTATTCCAGCATTCCGGGGATGTCCTCATCTTTTGGGCTGCGCAGCAGCGCCATACGCCCGTCCTTAAGCTGGAACCATATGCCGCGGATGATCATACCTTTTCCTCTATCTCAGTTTCCGCTGCTTTGAGGATCCCTTCGACGTCGGCGCCGACGATGTCCAGGTTCTCAGCCTTGATGCACATCGTCTTTTCTATTCCGAAGAAGCCGGTGAATACGTCTCTCACATAGCTGTATCCGTGATCGTTCTCCGGGATAGCTCCTCCCGCTGTGGTCACATAGACCATCCTCCTGGCCTTGCAGAGCCCTTTCGCCTCTCCTTCTTCCGTATATATGAAGGTGAGCTCCCTGACGCACAGATGTTCGATATAGCACTTGAGCACCGCAGGCACTGAGAGATCCCAGAACGGTGCGGCGACTACGATATTCTCCGCGTCTCTGAACTGTTTAGCAAGATCGAACATGGGATCCGAGAATTCCTTCTGTGCGATGTAAGCTTCTCTCTTCTCCAGCGTCTCTCTGTCAACAGGTACCAGTCCCTGTTCATAAAGGTCCAGCCTCACTATATCATCAGAGATCTTCCTTGCTGCCTTTTCCGCCAGCGGCAGTGTCCTGGACTCCGCTCTGGCGCATGCGTTGATCAGTAATACCATATCATCGTTCCTTTCTTCTTCTGTTTATCATTCTTAACCAGGCGCGGAGACCCGTGACTTCAGTCGTGGGAGGAGCGCCTGACTCCTTTCTTGTTTTTTGTATATTTCCTGTGTCTGAGACATTTTGATAACTGGTTTTTAATACGCCTCCCATTGTCCTAATTTAGGATTATTGACAGTGTTAGAATGTATCTGTAAGATACTCTCAAAAGGAGGTGTTTTCTTTTGCTTCTGACCCGTACTGCCAAACTGCGGATATTCCCGGATGAGGATCAGTCTGCTCTTCTG
>JAFRAJ010000051.1 GCA_017405465.1 Oscillospiraceae bacterium | reverse complement strand
TCAATGTATACAGAAAGATATAAGGAGTGGGAGGGATTCCGCCGTAGTTGGCATTGTAGGAAAATCCAAAAGTTTAGATTTTCCCACAATGCTTATCTTTTGGTCTTTGGTTCGGAATAGTGTAGTGCTGGCGGTCTATCTCTTGTTTTCGGTTGCTTGCTTCTTTACCGTACATGAGCATTTGTGCAGGGTATCTCTTTCTGTTTATTCGATTTTAATAACTATCCTAATAATCAATAATCATACCTGGCTGCAAGCTTTGCCGGAGGCATTCCGATAAGACGGATAACTGAGAGGACCGCCAGTACTACCTGTGCTGCAATGATGGCAGCAAGCGTGACAAACGGGATCCACAGCGGAATGCTCATGAACAGTCCGCCCATACCCAGAAGATTCAGTAAAGCGACAGCAGCCCATCCTATGAAGACCGTCGGCGCAGCATATTTCAAAGTGAGCATGATGTTCTCCAGAATGAATATGCCCATTACGTCGTACCCCGGTATCCCGAGCATCCTGTATACAGCTATCATTCCCATCCGATCCCCTACCCTGAAACGTTGTATGACATACAGCATCACAAGGCAAAGAAGGCCTATCGCAGCGGTTATTATGAATCTAGTCTGCATACGGACACTGCGATGCTCCATGAAAGCCGAGTACTCCGTCTGATAGATATCCTTGACATCTATCAGAAGAATATCTTTCAGTTCAGCCGGAAGTGATTCCTGAATCGCTTCCTTTGCTTTCTCCTTGTCTGCACACCAGATATCGAAGTGAGTCGTCGTCTCTATCGCATATCTTAGAAGAGGTTCTACCTCGTCGTCAGATATGATCAGCGGAACGGTTATCCCGTATTCCCTTATCTCAGGCACTCTGACTGCCTCTCTGAAATAGAACTTCATCTCATTTGTAAGCGAAGATTCCCTTCCGAGTTTCTCCAGATAGTATTTGCTCGCATTCTCTCTGATGAGCACACACTCTCCCGGAGCGATAGGTTCCAGATCAGTGCGTCCTGTTATTGAGACGAATTCAGAATAAGGGATAGTTTCCACTCCGTGCACTCCGACTGAGAGCATACCTGCCTGAGACATGTATATGTTCGGCTCACCGCTGTCGCATATACCTACGATAGTCGGATAGAAATCATTCTTATTCTTCATGTAGATATGTCTACCGATCATATATTCACTGTCGGGAATGAAGTTCTGAACTATACCGTCGCGGTCAGTACTGTTCTTGATCACCCATCTGTCAACAACTATCTCGTCGCTGCGCACAGGCATGCGCCCATAGATGATCGTAGACGGATCCAGTCTGCTTATATCGACCATGCTATAGTCACCAAGGCTCATCTCCAGCGACTGATATTGCGGAAGTATGCTGCAGTTGAACATGAACCTCAGGTTGGTATCAGGGACCAGATCAAAATCCATTCCTGTTTTTTCCAGCATTTTAATGAAATCGGGGATATACTTGCTGACTGACCATGAAGTCCTGTCATTATAGTTCTTTCCCTTATCGAACTTAAGCTCCAGCATATGCGAATCCGCTGTGATGAACTGAGTCGGATCGACTTTTGCCGCAGCATTCATATCCGAGACAGAAAGAAGCATCATCAGCGAGAGCAGAATGATAAAGAGCGAAGAAGCAAGATTTCTCAGTCTCTTCTTAGACGCAGTAGTCTGCATCTCAGCGATAAGCATCTTTATTCCGAGTCCTGCTCTCCGGCCTTCCTTATGAGGAGGACGCTCGGACTCTTGCTCTGAAAATGAAGCTGTTTCAAATTTAGAGAGATCTATCCTGGGCCGTTTTCCTTCTTTAATAAACGGCGGATCTGAAGGCTTTGAATACATGACGAGTCTTTTGTCGTCAGTCTTTATGAGGATCCTGCCCTCCTCTACTATGAGTGTTATTTCTGCAGGATCGGTACCGTCCGCTGTGAGGACTCTTATGTTCAGGCTATCAGTATTGAGCGTACCTTCCCGATAATCTCCTGCGTATATGGAACTTTTATCAGCTGAGACCAGCTCTCCCCGTTTCCAGTCTGTGCTGTCACCGGAGATCCTGCCGTCTTCTATCCTTATGATCCTGTCCGCAAAGAAATCTGCCAGACGGTCTTCATGTGTGACCATCACTACAAGACTCGTTTTAGAAATACTCTTCAGTACAGAGCAGATGTTCAGTGTGCTCTCCTCATCCAGATTTCCGGTAGGCTCATCTGCGAAGATGACCTTGGGAGATTTTGCTATGGCTCTTGCTATAGCGATACGCTGCTGCTGTCCTCCTGAGAGTTCTCCCACAAGGCGCTTTCTGAAGCGGATCATATTGACCTTTTTGAGTGCATCTCCTACTCTCCTGAGCTTTTCCTTTTCGTCAAGATCCAGAGAATGAAGCCCCAGATAAACGTTATATGCAGCAGAATGCTCAGGCAGCAGATAGTAGTTCTGGAACACGTAGCCGAAGTTTATGTTCCTCAGTTTTTCCATCTGACTGTAGTCGCTGCTGCTGACCTCTGTTCCGTCTATCTCAACCGAGCCACTGTCAAAGACATCAAGCCCGCCTATGGCGTTCAGCAGGCTGGTTTTTCCGCTGCCTGAACGGCCGAGGATGCAGACGAAACCGGTCTCAGGCAGATCGAAACTGACGCCGTGCAGGACCTCTTCTGCGCTGCCTGTTCCGGCGCTGTATGTTTTCTTCAGGTCTTTAACTGAGATCATTCGCCCATCACCTCCTCCATAAGCTCGCCGTCTATGTCCTCATAAAACCCGTTTATGGAGAATACCTGTTTTCTGATCGTACGGGCAGCTGAAAAGTAAGCGATAACGCAGAATATGAAGTGTATAGCAAAGATCAGGATAAGCTTAGGTGCCTCCAAGTACTTGAAGATATTCACGACTCTTACATATCCATACCTGTTGAGCAGCAGGATGACGGCTGCTCCGACCGCTTCAGCTGACAATGTCAGAACAAGGAAAAGGATCGCGAGAGAAGAGTACGCTGTGTTCGCTCTGAGTCCCATATTTGAGAGCAGACGGTAGTGATCCCTGAGTGATGAGAAAGTGACGTTGAGCAGTATAAGCTGAAGAACCAGAGTCATGACTGAGGCCGCAAGCGAAATCCACAGCAGGCTGATACGCTCCGCTTCAAGGGTCTCATCCTTAGTTGTAGCTCCCTGTGTGAAAGGAGAAAGCGTGACGTAGCCCATGGAGACGAATTCCTCGATCGCACGCTGTGTATAGGCATAATCGCTTATGAATACCGAGATCTGATTCGACGGCATCTTTTCTGTCATCTTTTCAAATGTTTCAGGATTCAGAAGGATGAATCTAGGGTGATCGTTTCTGTGCTGGCCTGCACATACAAGGGTATAGTCTGCAGATCCGGTATTCTCTTCTTTGTATACGTCATCGCTGTCCATATACCAAGAGCCTACGCTCATCGTGAATGACTGGCCGTATTCTATTCCCTTTCCGCTTGGATCAGGCGGAATAATGAACTCGTTCTCAGCAAGTTCATCCGGAATGACCGGTTCCGTTTCGGTCTCTTTTCCGTCATCGATTCCATGCTGACCCGGGATCCCAGGCAGTTCCTTTTCCGGGTATACCGGTATCATATAGTCGCTGAAACGTTCTCTGTCAAAAGGTGCGACCGGATATTTGCCAAGATCTCCTCCGGCGAGATAACGTCCGGTCCTTGTATAGATGCGTGCCAGTACGGAACTGTTGAACATTTTGCAGAAGCTTTCCGAAAAATACAGACCTCTGTCTCCGGAGGTCTCGCCTACGACGTCGAAGGTCAGACCGATGAACTGAGAGATGCCCCAGTGCATGCTGTCTTTTATAAACACCCTGATCCTGGTGCCTGCCTTGACATCCGGATCTGAAGAAAGCACTTCATAGAAACCTTCAGCCATTCTTCCCTGTCTGACATCTCCTGCCTGAAGAACGCTTCTCATGTACTGCGGTTCATTATCCAGAAGTTCCGTCTTTACGGTATATTCATAGGCATCCGAATTCTCGACCGGATCGTAATCGGGGCCGAAATCGGCGCTGGAGAACTGGCGGTAGTCCACATCTTCCCGGTAATAATAATTTACGTCCGAGATATAGCCGTATTTTTCCAGGCGCCGCACATATTTCTGGCTTCCGATATTCTCGATCTCATCGTCGGTGAAAGCCCGCCAACCGTCTTTTGAAAGCACCAGTCTTGTCGGATCACCGTTTATAAAAGCGCTGTCATCATAGATCCTTGTAGGGACGTCATCTGTCGCAACGATGAAATTACCAATGAATATGAAAGAAGAGATACAGGTAAACAGGAGTATGAGAGCAGTCAGAAAAAAGAAGACAGGTCTGGCTCTGGCTGTCAGTTTCGCGATGTATGCAGAGAGTCCTTTTTCCGGAGCTCTCTCTTTGCGCAGAGTTTCACGTGAAGTTCCTGCTGCACCAGATGACGCTTCTGCTGACTTCTCTCTGACGACGGTATCCTGAACGACCTTACCGTCTGAGAGCACTACGTGTCTGTTTATATAGTCCTGAACCTCACTGAATTCATGAGTTATGATGATGACGAGCCTGTCATCAGAGGCTTCATGCAAAAGTTTTATTACCTTGTCGCTGTTCTCTCTGTCCAGATTGCCTGTCGGTTCGTCTGCGATCAGTATCTTAGACGGCTTCGCAAGAGCCCTTGCTATGGCAAGACGCTGTTTCTGACCGCTAGAGAGTCTGGCAGCACGTCTTCCGGCGAAGTCCTCAAGCTCGACCTTTTGAAGTATTTCTGCAGTCTTCTCCTTTGCCAGGTCTTTCTCGCAACCGGAAAGGATCAGCGCGCTCTCAACATTCTCGAACACTGTATTCCCAGGAAGTATCCCGTAATCCTGAGAAATGAAACCGATAAGGTCTCTGCGATAGCGCTCCCAGTCTGCAGCGTTGTAATGCGAAGTCGGCTGCCCCATGACATACAGTTCGCCGCTTTCATAAGGGATCATTCCGCCAATAACATTTGCAAGGGTGGATTTTCCGCTTCCGTTCTCACCTGTTATTGCAACGAACTCCCCTGTCGAAAAGGACAGCGAGACATTCGACAGGCCCATTACGACGGCAGTCTGAGACGCATAGTACTTCGATATGTTGTCCAGTTTAAGAGCTATCATGTAAAATCCTTCATGATATGAATTATAGTGCCATCCGGCCTTCTGCAGTTCAGAGATCAGTAAGGCACATACGATAAAGTCTATCACAGATGGAACAGATAAGGCATATTAACCTGATATATTCCTGAAAATAATCCTCTTTCCATGATGTTCGATGCCGTTTCATGCAAAAAGAATGCCACGCCCTGAAGCGTGGCATTTCGGAATTCTTAACGTTTTTCTCTGTTAACGGTGTCTGTTTTGCTGTCTGCCCAGCCGGCATCGCACAGCCAGAATTCTTTAAGAAGCGCTCTCTCCTCTTATCTTATCAGGAGAATTTGATCCTCGACTGCTTATAAAGCTCTTTCTGGAAATCGAATACCATCACTCCCATTCCGGCTCCGGCGCAGCAAGCTGGCTTGTCCTTAATGGCAAACTCTTCAGCATACTTGTCGGCGCTCTCCTTCTGAGTCTCAGGATCTGCGTCTGCAGTCAGATTGAATACAGGAACCTGCATAATGAGCTGATCGCCGTATTCAGCATAGATCGTAGAGTAGTCATTGATGACCATGCCGTCCCAGGCATCCCATCCGGCTTCGATCATGCAGGGGATGAGTCTCTCGACTTTGCCGCAGGAATGGAGGTCGCAGTTGTAACCGAGCTCGTGGATATGATCTGTGACTTTGCGCATGTAGGGGACGAGCATCTCTCTTACTATTCTCTCATTGAAGAACGGGCCGTCCTGTGCACCCCAGTCATCGTGGAAGCAGAAGCCTTCGAAGTCATGTCCGTAATACTTGGCACAATGGTCGACTATATCGATCCAGAGATCGGACAGAGCATCCATAAGCTCTTTAACATAATCTTTAGTCTTGCGGTTCATGAGAGCATATGCTGCGGGTCCGAAGTCCATGAAGGAGATCAGCCTTTCGAACCACCCGGTAAAGATACAAACATTGACATATCTGGGGTTGTTCACTAGGAATTCCTTATTGGCTTTTGCACTGCCTTCCCAGTCCCAGCTGTCCACATCGGGGAACTTGATCACTTCTCTCCATTTGGTTATGTCAGTGAGAGTGGGATTGCCTGGTCTTACGATAGAACCGCGGGCAGACGGAACATACTCCCAGTAAATTCCGAACATGTCATCTCCGCCTACAGGGCCGTCATATTTGGGTCCCTGAATGACGAAAGCTCTGGCAACGTTGTCCGGGATGATCTCAGGGCAGAACCAGTTCTTGTCTGCTGTGGCAGGCATCCACATCTGTTTTCTCTCATAAGCCAGTCTCAGATTCTCTCTGGGAGTGATGGGAGAATCAAACTCAATTCCTCCGCGGATGTGCTGAGCCATGTCCGGGTATGTGACTTTGGCGTTCTCAATCTCCTTAATATTGAATTGCATTTTCCAAACCTCTTTCTGCATTATTTATTACATATGTAGTGAAACAAGTACTTACACTATAAGAATAATATATATTTTTACTAATTATAAGTAAAGAAAAAGAGAAGCGCCTTTACTAAAAAACCACTTCAAAATCACATATTTTATTAATGTATGAAAAAGTCTTCAAGTAAAAGAGAGAAAATCGTACATGATCTTCGTGCACATTGACTACCGCACACAGAGCAGTGCACTTGTCAGTATTCCTACCGGATTATCATCTGCTGCAGGCTGAAAAGGTATGTCTCAGTTCTTCATTAGAGGAAGCGATCTCCTCTGTTGTGAAGCCTGCTCTTCTCAGCAGTTCATATTCGCGGAGCGTTCCGCTTCCATGAGGAACACCTACCGCGCCTGAATCAGAACCTGACGCCACCGGTATGCCGCATTCCCTTGCTTTCGAAAGAGAATCGAGCTGTTCCTTAAGTGTCTTTTCCGCTACCATCCGATTGATACCTTCGCGTCCAATGAACGCTTCAACTGCAGATAATGTAGGGACCCATAATATGTGTTTATCCGCCATGATATCCAGGGCTGCTTCATCAGCAAAATACCCGTGCTCCACACTGTCTACTCCGGCAAGCGCCGCTGCCCGCACGGTCTCAGCACCGTTCACATGAGCCATGACTTTATAACCTTCGCTGTGGGCGATATGCACCATTTCTATGATCTCAGCGGGATCCAATCCTTCACAGGAGAGCTGGCCCCATTCTCTAAACGTTATTATCCCGGACAGCATTATCTTAACAAAATCCCCTCCTGCTTCACGCAGTTCAGATATGCGCAGACGGAAGGATCTCATGTCATCGAAGCTCTTACCGACTATAGATCCGTAACGACCTTCCCTGTGGATCGCGAAAACAGGAGTGACGACTTCAATACCATATTCGGATGCAATATCTCTGCCTAACAAGGAAACGCCGAATCTGTCGCCGCCGTCACGGAAATATCTTACTCCGGCAGCACTCAGATCACTCAGGGCTGATCGCAGGAGATCAACATCCACTCCTCTTCTGTGATGTTCTCTCGCAGCGGAAAAATCCGTGCCGTCCATCATCAGATGACCGTGACACTCGCAGTATCCTATACCGTTCCTTTTGTTCTCAGTATTGACAGTCATTTTACTCAAACCGTGATGATATAAGGACACAGATGCCGGCCATGACCGGCATCTGTGTTTTGATCATCCTTATTCCTTGATCTCGGGATAACGCCCGGAACGTTTCAGATACTCCAGTCCCATCTCATCCAGCTTAGTCAATCCGTCGTGGCCTTTCGGTCCCTCGGCGCTGATCTCCATCCAGCCGTAATTCTCCCGGCTCTCAGGCCAGTACGGAAGCTGATTGCCGTATGAGTCTGTTCCGTTAGGATCTCCGGTCGCGATAAAGTTGGCCCAGTAGGAACTTACCTGTTCTGCCAGTTCAAAGTCGATGGGTTCCCACGGACGGGATGCAGGGATGCCTTCTCTCAGTGACGCAAAAGTATACCACAGTTCTGCAGAATGCCATGCCAGCTGCAGATCGGTGTCACGCACAGTTCCGCGGTCTTCCGGACGGCAGGGAGGGAATCTCCCGAAATTGTAGGACCAGTTGCGGGTATCGGGAGCTGTCTGTGCCCGGTACGCGCCGAAATAGCGGTCAGCCATAGTAAGTCCCAGTCCGATACCGCAGTTCTGGCTTGCAAGTACACGGCTCATGAAGTCCGCGTTCTCATCGGTAACCGGGAAGAGATTTTCGAAATCATACTTGTCATAGAGATCGCCCAGTTTCTCCTTCATTACATCGTAGAATTCTTCTGCGGTCTCAAATTTCTTAGTAGGTCCTATAGCAAACTGGTTGCGCACTGTACACTCTCCGATGTTTACTCCGATCAGATAGTCCACATGTGTGCCGTACTCATCCATATTCTGTACATTGGAAACATTGGCGACATAGACACCGTCACAGACCATGGAACCCGGAACTCCTCCCGGTGCAAACAGGAACTGCGGCTCATTCTGAAGCTTGAAGAACTTAAACGCAGGTATCTTGCGCAGTTCATCAGGTGTGATGTCCGGATCCAGTCCAAGATTCTGAAGATACAGCCTGTTGTTATTGTATGCCTGCTCCATCGTCCAGCAGTCGCCGCGGACCCAGCCCAGCCCCGACTGATTGATGCAGCGTTTGATCATTCCCTGCGTCTTCGGGGACAATGCAAGCGCTGTCGATTTCTGCGTGCCTCCGGACTGTCCCCCGACAGTGATATTGTCAGGATCTCCGCCGAAATTGGTGATATTCTCTCTCACCCATTCAAGCGCTTTGATCTCATCCATGAGTCCGTAGTTGCCGCTGATCCCTCCCTGTTCTTCTGAAAGCTGCGGCAGTGCAAGATAACCGAAAACATTGAGTCTCTGAGCAACACTTACGACTACGATGCCTTTGCGTGCGAGTTCTGACGGATCGAATTCTATCTCTGTGTAGTATCCGCCTGACAGTCCGCCTCCATGGAACCACATATAGACAGGGCGTCTCTCAGTATCATCAGCTGCCCCTGTGGTGATGGACAGATACAGACAGTCCTCACTCATCGGAGGTGTGCCGACATAATAGAAGTCGCTTACCCAGGGTTCTCTTGTAAGGCCTTCTCCTGTCTCCTGCATCGGACGCGGAGCTCCGAGAGAAGCATCCAGCTCACCGATCCAAGGTTCAGGATCGACCGGAGGTCTGAAACGCAGATCACCTATAGGAGGTGCTGCGTATGGTACGGATCTGAATGTAGTGATGCCGGCGTACTTGCCCGAAAGTTCGATTCCCCGGACGACGCCGAATTTAGTCTGAGCTTTTTTGATCATTGGACCCCCTCCTATTCTTCTATTGCTGATGATTCATTATACCGCCTTGCACGACATATGTGAATTTAGAAGCATCGCCCCTTATCTTAAGGAACTGAAGACGATCTGTGCACTTCTCATTGAGTGATCTGAAGCATGCATGATAAGATAAGAAAAGATAAAAAAAGAAGATGAGATCTTCAAGGGAGGAAATCTGGAATGGCCATCACATTAGCTAATACTAAGGCCGGAATGATATCCGGTGTAGAGATCCCCGGAAAAGACATAACCGTCTTCAAGGGAGTACCCTTCGCTGCCCCGCCTGTAGGTGAGCTGCGCTGGAAAGCGCCTCAGCCGGTAGAGCCATGGGAAGGCGTAAGAAAGGCTGAAACGTTCACGCCCGCACCCTGGCAGGCAATGCATGCAGAAGGTTCATTCTACGATGTCGAATGGGGCAACGAACCGTTTGAATGCAGCGAAGACTGCCTTTATCTGAATATCTGGACTCCTGCAAAATCTGCAGATGAGAAACTGCCTGTAGCTGTATGGATCTATGGCGGCGGTTTCATGTCCGGATTCGCTCATGAAAGAGAATTCGACGGAGAGGCATTTGCCGGAAAAGACGTCATATATGTGTCGATCAACTACCGTCTGCATGTTTTCGGATATCTGACACATCCAGAACTGGATAAGGAAGCCGGAAGGTCAGGCAACTACGGTCTTCTGGATCAGATCGCCGCAGTAAGATGGGTGCATGACAACATCGCTGCATTCGGCGGCGATCCGGAGAACATCATGGTGTTCGGACAGTCTGCAGGAGCCGGTTCAACTATCGCTCTCTTCTGCTCGCCTCTTATGAAAGGCGCGATGCACAAGGCAGTCGTTCACAGCGGTCTCGGCGGTTTCATGGAAAAAGATCTGTCATATGAAGTCGGAAGGCAGTTTGTTGAGCACTGCGGGTACTCTTCTCCGCTTGAGATGCGTGATCTGCCGGCTGAGAAACTGATGGAGTACTATATCTCTTTCAAACCTCAGTTCGCGAAAGACACACGTGCAAGGCTTGCCTTCGGGCCCTATGTTGACGGATATGCATTGACTGACAGCTATGATGTCTGTGTCGAAAAAGGTCTGTACAATGATGTCCAGTTCCTAATGGGATCCACAAAGGATGATATGGCAGGCGGTGCACCTATTCCCTGGATGCCTCCGGCAATCAACAAAGGAATGAGCTCGTTCCTTCTCAAGAATGAAGAACTTGGAAGAAAGCCCGGATATCTCTATTTCTTCTCACGTCCTCTTCCCGGTGACGATTCCGGTTCCTGGCACTCCAGTGATCTGTGGTACATCCACGGCACTCTTTCCAGATGCTGGCGTCCTTTCGAGGAATACGATTACAAGCTTTCCGACACAATGGTCACATACTGGACAAACTTCATGAAGAACGGAGATCCGAACGGAGAAGGCCTCCCCGAGTGGCGTCCGTATTCAAAGGATGATAAATTCACCATGGTCTTCGGAGACGGCACCATCGGACAGGGCGAGCCGGAATTCGATCCCAATCCAAACCCCAACGCTGCCCGCTGGCGTGTACCGGACAGACCTTACGTATAATATCCTGAAAACCGCATCTCTCATTGCAGTGAAAGTCCGGGAGATATCTCTATGATCCGCAGCCCGGCTGATCCATATGTCAGCCGGCTTAACTAATCAGTACTTGTGTTCTCCGAAAGGAAGCATCTGATGGAACCTGCAGCACTTACAAATGAACAGATCGATATGTATCTTGAACGTATCGGAATAGATGAAAGAAATGATCCGAGTCCCGCCTACCTGGCAGAGCTGATGCACGCTCATCTGACTCATGTTCCGTTTGAGAGTCTGACGCCTTTTCTTTACCATCAGGTGCCTTCTCTTGACGTACAGGACCTGTATGAGAAGATCGTCGTCCAGAGAAGAGGCGGGTACTGTTATGAACTGAACGGCCTCTTCAGAGAACTGCTTGCCGGTCTAGGGTTTGACTGCTTCACGGTAGGCGTCTGCATATTGCGCAGAGATCCGCAGATGGAGCACCGCATCGTCCACAGAGGTGTGATAGTGGAGCTCGACGGCAGCAGATTCTACACTGACGTTGGATTTGGCGGCCCGTGTCCTGTAACACCGATACTGATGGATGAAGATGCCGGCTGGCAGATCTCGGGCAGCCGCAGTTACCGCTATGCCGAAAGAGACGGTTATTCATTTATCGATATGAATGATCAGGGGACTGAATCCTATCTTTTCCGGTTTCTTACCGAGCCTCTGCAGATCGAAGACTTCGATGAGCCTAACACTCTCGCTGCCGGAGGAGGACATTTTGGAAAAGATTATGTCGTGAGCATGCTTCAGGATGACGGACATGTATCTCTTTCCGGTCACCTATTCAAGGAAGTCAGGAACAGCGAGACATTCGAGAAGACTCTGTCTGATGAAGAGATCCCATCCTACCTGCAGAAATATTTCGGGATCCGTTTGCCGCAGTGAACCGACCAGCTTTTTCAGATTTCTTCTGAGAGATCTTCTTAAAAATATCTCTGAAAACAGCATCGCCGTGCAGAAATCTGCACGGCGATTTTCATATGTTTTCTCAGTGTCCTGAACTTACATCCGCTCCGTCGGTACGGACAAAGAATCTGTTGATCTGCGGACCTTCCGCCTTCTCTTCAGAAGGAGCTCTCCTTCTTCTCTCAGGGACATTGCCTTCTGTTCCCGCGGGTCTGTGGAGTTTTACTCCGTCCTTCTCCAGCTGTTTCTGCAGTTCTCTCACATCCAGTTCCTGAAGAGTACAGCCGTTCGCAGCAGCCATTGCAGCGGCAGTACCTGCCGCCTGTCCTGTCAGAACACAGGCAGGAATGAATCTCATGATCGCCCATCCTCTTCCTGACGCAGAGACCATTCTTCCGGCCGCGAGGACATTTGACAGCAGATCGGTAATGAGTCCTTCATACGGGAACTCATAAACTGTTGCCGGCTCATCAAGAGAAGCTATGACGCATCCGATGGAGCTGTCGATATGGTATTCTCCGTCATACTTCAGTTCATCCTTTCCGATAAGTCTTCTGGTCATACGGAATTGCGGCATGAAAGGAAGAGTCAGCATTGCGTAATCCGGGCGCTGATGCTTCTTCAGCCAGTCAAGTGCAAGGCCTCTGGATATGCGGATATACTCATTGACGCCTTCAGATGTCGTCCCGTCGCAGGTGAGTTCCATATTCTCATCTCCTGCTCCTCCGCTGGGCACCAGCCCCAGCCATCTGAGGGGCACTGCCTTCAGCATGTCTCCCTCTTCGATGCCCTTCTTCATGGCATCGAAATCCAGTTCATGGAACCAGTGGGATACGATAGTCTTTAAAGTCTCTGTTTCTGCACCGGCACGGTACACCAGATCGGCATCTCCGGTGGCGTCGACGAATGTCTTAGCCATATATGCGGTCCTTCCGGATTTATTCTCGACTACTATCCCTTTTACGGTGTTCCCGTCCATGATCGGTTCACTGAACACCGTGTCAAAAACTACGTCGATCCCTTCCTGCTGTACCAGTTCATCAAGAGCCAGCACCGCAGGCGGAATAAAGAAATTGGACATGTATCTTGGACTGTCTTCCGGAGCTGTGTCCGGACCGTCCTTCCATTGCTCCGGAATGGAATCCTGTGAATACCTGACACATACCCGCATCAGTTCTTCCGCCAGTCCGCCATAGATCTTGTGTCCTCTGCCGTCATCTATCGGAAGATACACGCATACGTGTCCGAGCGTAGCTAATCCTCCGAGAACAATGCTCTTTTCAATAAGCGTGACCTTGGCTCCGTGTCTTGCAACTGCAACTGCTGCTGCAACGCCTGCCAATCCGCCTCCTACTACGATCACGTCGGTCTCTCTTACGACCGGGATGTCTCTTCCTTCAATTCTGACTGTCTTTCCCATCACTCTCTCCTGCAGAATGTTTTGCGAAATATCAGGTCCCGAATCAGTATCAGTTCACTGCATATATTATAAGTCTTTCTGCTGTCTTCTTGCTCGGTGTTATACTAAAAATACAAACTACATTATTTGTAAGGAGGTCAAACATGAAACTTTCAGTAATATATCACTCCAAGACCGGTAACACTCAGAAAGCCGCTGAATGGATCGCAGAGGGCATGAACGAGGTCAGCGGAGTTCAGGCTATGTGTTTCAGCATCAGTGAAGTAGACTCTGATTTTGTGAAGGAATCCGCAGGAGTCGTGATCGGCTGTCCCTCCTATGCAGCCACCATGACGCCCGATATGCGCAGCTGGCTGTTCACTGACGCAGGAAAACTGGGCATGGCCGGCAAGCTCGGCGGCGCTTTCGCAACTGAACAGTACACACACGGAGGCGCAGAACTCGTCATTCAGTCCATCCTTACTGATGAACTGGTATTCGGAATGCTATGCTATTCCGGAGGCGGATCTTTCGGGCACCCTGTGATCCATATAGGACCTATCGGGGTCAACAGCAACGTGGAAGAACACAACGGCATGGAGAAATACCGCGACAATTTTCGCATCTATGGAAAGAGATTTGCGGCAAAAGCTTCTGAGCTCTTCGGCTGAATTCTGAGATCTGCGATACACGGAAGCTGATAATGGATAAACGTGTTTCCAACTATGAGATCACAAAGCATATGATGCAGGAGAAGTTCGCATCATATGATCTGTCTGACATATGCAGAGAATGGGAGCTCACTCCAACTGACAGCGGTGCAGTCCTGACGCTGCTCGCACGGCAGTATTATGTTGACGGAAAAAGCGGCTCCGTGCTGCAGGAGAAGGACGGTATACTGAAAGAAGCTGATCATAACGTCAGCATGACTCTTTTCGATATACTCACCCGGCGGCGTCAGTGTGCATCAGGAGAGATGGTATCGGTCAGCTCACTTTCTCCTATGCATCTTTCCAACGAGACCAGTTTCTTCGCTCCGACAGCTAAAAGCTTCGAACACCGCTGCAGGGAACTCGCTGCTGCATGCGAAAAACTTGGAGGCGTCATGTACGGCAAGGGCGATGTCTGTTATCTTCTGCCTGTGTTCCGCGATCTTTCTGTTGCGGTCAGTTTCTGGGATTCGGATGATGAATTCGGTCCTCAGCTTAGTTTTCTCTGTGACAGGAACATACTGTGTTTCATGCACTATGAGACAATGATGTTCCTTCTGTGTCATGTTGCTGACCGTCTGAAAGAACTGATTTCGGCGTTTATACCTGAATAACTAATTGGATAAAGAAAGGACTGTGATCTGTCTCCCGTACCGGGAGAAAAGATTACAGTCCTTTTTAACTCTTATGCTTTACAGATCTCGAGGATCACTCAGCTGTTGTCTGTATGGTCCTTAGGCGCATTGGCGTCTCCGCCGCCGCCTGACAGTGTCCAGTGCCTGTAGACGCTGGCTGCGTCCTTTGCCGCGCGGGCTCTCTGAGCTGCTTCAGTATAGAGTCCGTACTGATGAGTAACGAGGCACTCCATATAACTGGGGTCCGTGTGTGGGTTTCTGGGCAGCGGAACATCCTGTTCGCCAGCCAGTATATCCTGAACCTTGCTGACATTGACAGTATGCGTCGTGCTTCCGTCCGCAGCGATCACAGCAGCTGCAACGCCTGCAGCCTGACCTGTTCCCACGCACTGCGGGATCAGGTTCACGTTGTCGATAGCGATCGGATCCGCTGAGATATGCCTGCCGGGAGCAAGTATATTCTCCACTTTCTGCGGCAGTATGGCGCGGTAAGGGATCTCTATCGGAGCGTTATCGTTGAGTGTATCGACAGTGCAGTGCCATGCGATGGTGTCGTCATACTCTTTCGGGAATGCCCAGTCGTTGGAAGAGATTATATGCTCTCCGACTATGCGGTGGGATCCTCTGGTTCCGAGCTGAGGCGCGATATCGTACAGGAAAGCGTTGCGGAATATCTCCGGACATGCAGTCCTGTAATACTCGATGACTTTTCGTATTGCAAGACGGGTCTTCATCTCCGTATCAGTCTGATCTGCGATCTTGGAGCAGTCATGTTTGGGCTGCCAGTTGTTCATCCAGCTGACATCATCTGTCGGTCCGTCTATCATTCCGGCACGGAAACCGTGGATCTCAGCTACCGCATTGTTCAGGATCCTTCCCTCTTCGGGATGCTGCATCAGCCAGTCACTGAAAGCGCGTTTGCTGAAGCCTCCGATTCTATAGACCAGAGCCGTGGAAGAGCAGCGGCATTCGTCGTCTATCGCGGATGATGTGGGTGCTCCGGACTGGCGGCAGAGGTCAGCGTCACCAGTAGCGTCAATGACCACCTTAGCCAGAACTGCCTGACGTCCTTCCTTGCTCTCGAAGATGACGCCCTTGCAGACATTGCCTTCCATTATCGGTTTGGTGCCCCAGCTGTGATAGAGGACTCTGATGGAATCCTTATGTTCGTCCAGCATGACGTCCATCTCTATCTTCATCTGATTGGGCTCTACCATGAAACCATGACATACCATATCACGGGTAGCGCCGCCTACTCCCCTGTAGTATTTCATAAGCAGAGGGTCTTTGCTGCCGGCGAGCTCCGGTGCGGGTCCGGCGACAGCTCCGGGGATCTTTGAAAGACGGGTAAACCATTCTTCCTGCAGTCCTCTGACGAATACCTTGTCATGGAATGAAAGATTCGGGATAAGAAGAACATAACCGCCGGTCACGTCTCCGCCGCAGTAACCGTATCTTTCCATAAGAATGACGTTCTTGCATCCTGCGCGTGCAGCAGCTACAGCAGCACTGTGTCCGGCTGCACCTCCGCCCACCACAAGCACATCACATTCATCATATACAGGGATCGTTGTCTGGGGTTCGATAATAGTTCTTACTTCCATCGTAATTCTCCTGTGTTCGGTGTTTGTTTAAATTCTTTTTCTGAATGAATCGATCTATTTTATAACTCCAGTTCTTCCCTTCCTGATCGTATCAAGCTGTCTTCTGACCGCTGTCAGCTGCGTTCTTCCGGGGCCGGAGCTCAGTTCATGAGTCAGATATTTCGGACAGACTTCGTCAATAATCCTGACACATCCCGGATAAGTCCATGGACGGTGGCGGTCTATCATCAGTATGTGGGAGTACTGTACGGCAAACGCTTCATAATAATCTTCCGGGAAATCATCCGGAACTTTCCCGGTGCTTTTCCGTACATATGATCCGCTGACGCTCTGATGAAAATGCATTCCAAGGATGTGTTTTGAGAGTTCGCCATGGGAATGTATCATATCCAGGATATAATCTGCTCCCTGCTTCTGTGTGCGTATCCTGCGGTTATTATTCATCAGATGACCTGTATCCAGCATTATCCCGACTCTGGGGTATTCGATCCCTGAGAGAAGATATTCAGTCTTCTCAGGTTCGGTAAACGTGAACCCAGGCCACCACTGGTTCTCGACCAGAAAATCAAATGTCGGTTCCACACCTCTGAGAAGCTCATTGATGAACTCTACAGCGCCGTCAAGCACTTCCTTATCCGTATGAAGCCATCTGTAAGTGTATGTCTCCTCCAGAGAAACATCGGAGACATGGAACACCACATACGGAGTTCCCAGAGAAACTGCATAAGCCAGATCATTGCGGAACTGTTGCATGAGGTCTTCGGGGCTGGTCCCGCGGTAGAATCTCCCGACCATTTCCATACTGCCGAATTTCCTGATGAGTTCAGAGGTGTTCTGCCGGTAGAAATCCAGCCAGTCCGGATAGAAGATCATATGATAGCCTGCCAGCAGAGAATGCGGAAAAGAGGGATCCATGTCATCAGGATCCAGGATCCCTTCGATACCGTCAAGTCCCAAACCGCGGAGCTGTCCGGCAAGTCTGTCCCAGCTGCCGTACGGTTCTATGCTGTATGTGCTGATCGGAAAATTGATGCTTTGGACCATAGCTTAAATCTCTTCCTGATAAGGATATCAGAACACTGCAGAATGCAGTTTCTTCTGTATGGAGTCAGAAGTCTATCTTCTTCCCTTGAGTGCATTCATGAACGTGTCGCCAACGACGGCGATCTCCTCTGCACCGAAAGCCAGCAGGAAGCTGTCAGAGAAAAGTATCTGTGAATTTGCCGGGAATTCCTCGTCTCCTTCCCATACTGTAGCTCTTACAGTAAGGCCGGGTATGTATTCAAACTCTATCGTGCAGTCTCCTCCGGATACCTCACGTGCCCCGAATGATCTTCCGTCCTCTGCAAGTTTTTTCGCGTTGTGGCCGTATGTGCCTGCAAGACGGTCCAGACATCTTCCTTTGAATGCTTTATAGTAATGTGCTCCCCACGGGATCTCCATATATGAGAGCATCTTACCGCTGCCTTCCGACAGCACTCCGTACATTACAAGCCTGGACATCAGGATAATGAAGGCACTGGCTGTTTCCGTTCCGTCATCTTCATAATGGCATATAAGCTCCGGCCACTGAAGACTTACCGGTCTGTTCATTATTGTAAGATGAAATAGTTTTCCGTCGAACGCAACACCGCTTTTTCTTGAAAGATCATAGGGATCAAACTCTTCCGTCTTGCTCCTGTAATACTTCAGCGGGTTTTCGGTTTTATTATTATAAACTTCCACGATCTGTTTATCTCCGTCTATATGTTCTCCCGGTCAGTTCTTCTCGAACAGTCTCTGGTCTGTATGCGGCAGGAAGCAGGCTGCCAGGAATTCATCCATATATCCGGGCTCTGTTGAAAGCTCTATATATGTCATATTTCTGCCTATTTCAAAGACTTTCTCTACCGCTTCGTCCGAGAGAAGCATCGCGCATGCGCCAGTGAGAGAAGAGTTTCCGATGTATGAATACTTTTCCAACGGGATCATCGGCAGCATTCCTATGCTGATAGCATTCTCAATGTCGATACCGCTGCCTATACCTCCAGCAATAATGACTCTGTCGATATCGTCGACGCTCATTGCAAGTGTTCCCAGCATCGTTCTGATAGCCGAGAAGATAGCTGCTTTCGCACGGATAAAGTTGTCGAGATCTCCTTCTGTCAGTTCGATATCCTTCTCCGTACCGCTCTCAGATGCAAAAGCAACTATGTAATTGCCGCCGTACTCGTCATAACGGATCCTTCTGGATTCTCTGACAAACTTTCCCTTTGAATTCACTGCTCCGGTGCGGAACAGTTCGCTGATGATGTCGATCAGTCCGCTTCCGCAGAGTCCAAGAGGTCTGTCACCTGAGATAAGTGAATACTCGGGTTCCAGTGTCTCCTCATCTATATGTACACTGTCGATAGCGCCGGTAGTAGCGCGCATTCCGCAGCTTATGTCTCCGCCTTCAAATGCGGGACCGGCAGAGCAGGCGCAGGTCAGCATATAATCGCTGTTACCAAGGACCAGCTCACCGTTCGTTCCAAGATCGATGAAAAGCGTCATCTGCTCAGAATTCCAGAGCAGCGTATCAAGTACGCCTGCAGTGATATCCCCTCCTACATAACTGCCAACATTAGGAGCAAATATCACTGGCGAACCAGGAGCTGCAGGCAGCCCTGCCTTTTCGGAATCGATATCTGTAAGTTCCAGGAACTCAGGAACATACGGTTCAAGGCGTATGGAATCGCCGTCAGCCCCGATGAACAGGTGCTCCATCGTCGTATTTCCTGCAAGGACGATCCGTTTGATATCAGAAGATTTCTTTCCGCTGTCTTTCAGAAGGACTTCCATTATCGGTATGATGGTCTCTTCTCTTACTGCCTTCTGCAGTCTTTCCTTTCCGCCGGGTCTCATCTGCTGGATGATCCTGTTTATGACATCAGCGCCGTAGCGGATCTGGCCGTTTCCGCGGCTAGCTTTCGAAAGGACTTTACCTGTCTTAAGGTCGAGTAGCGCAGCAGTAACAGTAGTCGTTCCGATATCGACGGCTACACCGCACCCTTCCTCAAACGGAGTCAAAGACAGACCTGACCTGAAGATTTCCTCTATAGAGCTGTCATAGCGTTCAAGTTCCTCCGGAGTTGAAAGGTCTGCTGTAGCTATGTCTTCTTTGAATGCGCTTGCGGTCGCAGGTACCCAGACAACAGCGTCGCCTATCACCTTGCTTTGACAGGCAAGTCTCCACATCTCCTCATAATCGCTGTAAGGAAGCCTGGGATTCTGAGGCATCTCAAGTGCTCCGGAAATAAGCCGGATCCTGCATTTTCCGCATGTTCCGTTACCGGCACAAGGGGCGTCGATAGCTATACCGAGACGCTCAGCAGCCCGAAGAACAGTCTCTCCTGCCTCTACCTGACACTTTATATCCTGTCTTTGGTTCTCGATCTTGAACGTTAGTGTGAACATATCTTCTCCTATAGCAACATCACCGGGAAGATCCCGGTGATGTTTGATGGGAATTTAAAGTTACATGATGGGATCCATTGAGAGTGCCGGATGTCCCTTTTCTGTCAGGAACGCGAGCAGCTCTTCCGGATCTGTGCAGATAGTCTCGTCACCGATCATATCTACGAAATCATCAATGCCGAGAGTCTCTTTCGCTGTCTTGTTAAGACGGGTCCTGAGATCCTCTTTGAGCTCCTTGGGCATCCAGACGATACGGGCTGTGCCGCCTTCTGCGCTTATGAACTTCTTGGAAGCGATGAAGTGACGGCCGTGTCCCATGAATCCGGGGGTCTGAACACCGCCGCCGGTCATGGATGCGAGTTCGCCGAAGGTCATGCCTGTGGGGGTCATGCCGGAATACTCACGGTTGACGATAACGACACCGTTGGAAAGGGGTTCGATTCCGCAGATGCATTCGAAGCAGCCGCAGCTGGTCATCGGGTCTTCGATCAGCGAGTAGAGAGATACGTTCTCGACTGCGCCGTGAGTTGCCTGAGCGACCATCTTGTTGACGGAATCATATTTTCCGAGTCTCTCATCGATAAGGCCTTCCTTCGGAATGGGCTGGGAAGGACCGGTAGCGTTGAGTTCATACGTTGCCTTGGCATCGAGCCAGGAGACAGCTCCGCAGAGTCCGAGACGCTCAGGTGTGACTACGCAGCAGTGTGCAGGAGCAAAGCTCTGGCACAGTATGCAGGTGTAGTACTGATCGACGCTCTCGTCACTGAGGGAGGAAAGTCTGTTGTCGCGGAAGTTGTAAACAGGCATAGCTTCCTCTTTCAGGATCTGCTCAACTTTTTCCTTATCTGTGTACAGTGTAACTTCGCATTTGTCAACGACGGAACCGAACTCATCCATGATCATGGAATAGAGTACTTCACCGAGGTCATGCAGACGCAGACCGGCATTCCAGGCGTCTTTGCTGATACGGATCCTGAACAGGTTTCTCTGTCCTGTATGCATGAGACCTTCAATGTAGTTGAACCATGTATGGATCCTTCTCTCGATAACTGACTCGAAGTCTTTCTGCATCTTGGTGCCGTATACCTTGACTGTTGTGGCAAGAGGCATGCGGATCAGTTCTGTAGCATTCTCAGGAACTTCAGGTCCTTCGACTGTGACCTTGTGATCTTCGATCTCATCGGGAGACTCGACCATCGTAAGAAGCTCGCAGGTGGGGTTGTGATCGGAGTCAAACTCAACATAAGTGTTGGGTCTGCGGATGATCTCACCTTCGAAAGCGGAGGCGAAGCCTACCGGGAGAGTAACAGCCTTTGCTTTGACTTTGATGTTGCGAAGTTCAAGAGACTTTGCAACGGTCTGTGTGTGATCAAGAACAGATTCAAGAGCACCGGGAACCTGGTTCTCGCCCAGGTCGATGTCAACGACTACAGGGAAGCCGAGTGCGATAGCACCGGCACCTGCGGATACGACTACGCTGTCGATGTTGCCGAAAGTGTTGACGAATGCAGGCACTCTTTCCTTTGTGTATGCCAGAAGTCCCGGCAGATCGCCGGGGGTCAGTCCGCCGAAGATAAGGGCTGCACGGACAGCAACTGTCACTACGTGAATGACGGAAGTGACATCATATCCGAGCGGGATGACGCGGTACTCAAGACCGACTTTGACGTTCTTTTCAAGGATCTGATCGATGACTTTTCCTACAAGGAATGTCATCAGGCCTTTGTCCTGATAATCTCTGACGACAGCAGCCACATCTGCCGGATCAGCAGCTTCACCGAGTACGACTGCTACACCGGGGATGTCTCCGGTAACGAGCGGTACACCGAGAGAACGGATGATCGGGTCCGGAACGAATCCGATACCGGGTTCGTCTGCATAAGGAGCGTCGCTCTCGACATACTTCAGGGCTTCCAGGATCTCAGCTCCGACTGCAGTTGCGAGACCGGCATTAAGAGCCTGTCCGAGGTCCTCTTCATTGGTAATAAGGGATTTCAGCACTCCGACGCATGCAGGAAGATCTCCAAGCTTCTCGACCTTTACACCTGTAGCGGCGTAGATTGTGGGGAGGAAATAAGCAGTATCCGGAAGATTGACCGGCTTATCTTCTCCATACTTGGCGATCGCGTCATTAACCGCACCTTCTGTAAGGCCGGCTACAGCATTGGAACCGCCATATATTAGATCTGTTAATACGCTCATGATTTTGTTTCCTCTCTTTTTTAGATTAAAGCTCCAAGAAGGAGTCGGCGTACAGGAAGTTGTTCTTGATGATATCAGCAGCTTTGATAGTCTCCATCAGTCTTGTGTCGCAGGGGTTCATGATAGCGGATGTAAGACCTTTGCACATCGCCATGGCGACTGTCGCGCTGTCAAGAATAGGACGGATATGCTTGGGTGTGCCGTTCGAAACATTGGAAAGACCACCTGTGGAATTGAGTCCCATGTCGGAGAGCTGTCCGACGAAATCCAGGACGTCCATCTGCTTGTCCTGCATTCCCTTGATGACAAGGAACAGCGGGTCGAACCACATGTCTTCCGCTTCCATTCCGGCCATCATTCCGCGCTCAAGAAGCTCCTGGCAGTACATCATACGCTCATCATTGTCTGATGGCACTCCGGCCTTTGAGCAGAGCGCTACGACTATAGCGTCGTTTGCAGCTGCAAGGTCAACGTTCTCGATCCTGTCTCCGGCATCTGCGGAGTTGACGATCGGTTTGCCGTTGGTACGGTTATAAACAGAGATGCCTGCTTCGATAGCAGCACGGTTTGAAGTGTCAAGAGCAAGCGGAACATTGTCGCATGCTTCCTGGATGGTCTTGACTGCCCACTTCATCAGTTCGGGGCCGTTCTTCTCTGCAGGTCCGATGTTCACGTCGATATACGTGGCACCAGCTGCGATCTGTTCTTTTGCCCTTTTGACGATCGGTTCCGGATCCATCTCCTCCATTGCCTTCTTGATGACAGGCGAGATGCAGTGGATACGTTCACCGATTACAACAAATTTACCCATTATCGTTCTCCTTTATATTTCCTAAATTAAAGTTCCTTCAGGAATTTGACAAGGTTCGTCGCCTCGTTGGGAGCTACGACGACGTTCCATTCAGGCAGTCTCTCTTCGAGTTCGCCTTTAAGAACTGCTGCTTTTCCGGGAATGATCAGAGTTCTGTTCTTGATCTTGTCCTCGATCTCATAATCTTTAATGAACTTGGCGATACTTCCGGCACTGAATTTACCTGCAGCCCAGGCTGTGAGCACGGAATATCCGCCTGCATCAGAGATAAGAAGGTTGACCGGAACTCCGCTTCTCTCCATCTCTCCGGAGACCACGAAATATGTAAGAGCGAAGTCGACTGTAGTAGCACAGATACTGTTCTCATCTGCTCCGTTGAGCGGATAGATACCAGGTGCGACTTTCATCGGCTTCTGAGGATCTGTAAAGATGTTCTGTCTGAGGCCATAGAGCGGCAGTGCCTGTGCGTAGGACATATCCTCCATAACGATGATAGATCCGTACTTCAGAACAAACAGTGCTGCAAGAGCAGTCTGCTTGTGAGCATCGCCTGCTGCAATTCTCTTGAGATTTACGATTGAAGGATAGCCAAAGGTGCGGTCTCCGTCCTTGAGTGCAGCTCTGCGGACCTGAACGGCATTGGCGAATGTATCCTTTACTGTATCAGCTGTGACGTCAAGCACCAGTTCCTTATAACCGAGTTTCTCAACGGCTTCGGCGGTATCATGAAGAGCATCGATATCCGGTGCATTGATTCCCAGAGCAACGCCGTATTTCTTGGCTATCTCTGTGAACTGAGCATAGTTGTCAGGTGTAGCTCCGTTGAGGATCGGCTTCTCAGAAGCACAGATCTCAAGAGCGGCTTCTGCCGCTTCTGCGTCCTTGACGTCGAGGATCAGCAGACGGCCTTTGCCGGCAGCCTTCTCAACCAGCTTTGCATATGATTCCTTATCTGTATACTCGAGATTGACTGCCTCGACATACATGCGCTCTCCGATGCGTTCATAGTCGATCTTCTCGATCTCGGGAAGCTTTTCATCGAAAGAATCTGCTGAGACAGAAACAGCGAAAAGGTTCTCGGAAACAAAGGTCTTCTCATGCCTGTGAAGAACGGTCTCTCCACCGAGAGTATGCTCTGAAGCTCCTGTTCCGACCTTCAGTGATTTCATGGGAGGAGCAGTCGCTTCCGAGAGCGTAGCAAGCGCTTCTTCCGACATATGCGGGCATTTTTCAATCGGGATAGCTCCCTGAGCCACCTTCATGGCAAAAGCCATACAAGTCGGGTTTCCGCATTCTTTGCAGTTCGTTTTGGGTGTCAGTTTGAAAATATCAAGTCCTTTTAATGCCATAGCTACAGTCCCCCTTACATAAGATCGGCAATCATGCCGGAAATCGTCGCTACGGACTGGGGATGTCTGAGTATCACCGCATCAGAGCCGCCGGCTATTACAGCCGCAGCTGTGCAGACTTCCATATCCACGCCACGGGTCTCTCTGTCGCCCCATTCAGGATAATCCTCTTCTGAGACGATAGATTCCTTGACTGCCCAGGTCTCCTGGGACACGGGGGTGATTATAGGCATCTGCAGCATAACGTCATTCTGAGCAAGTGCTGCATCTTTTACTCTGTCGAGTGTAGAAGCAACATAGTCATATCCGTATCCTGCAGCAGCAGCACCGACGTTCATAACATATGATTCGGGCTTGATGCCCATCTGTGACAGCAGCACGTTGAGCTGCTTGGCAAGGTTGATATCCACAGCAGACTCTGCGGAGATCTTGTTGCCGTAGGCCATGACTGCTGAAGCCGCAACGGTCTTGTAGTTCTCTTCTCTTGCGGAGACGAAAAGCACATTCTTGCCCTCAAGCGCTTCCGCAAGCTTGCTGAAGAGTTCAGTATCTTTTTCTACATTTCTCGCGCCGGTGATTACGAGCGGTACATCGATAGCATCAGCGACCTGCTTAGCGATCTCCACACACTCCTCCACAGAACGGTTGTCTCCGTTGGGATCCGCACCGTTAAGTGCAAGAGCTACGAAATCGGCGCCGGGCATCTCCGAAGCCCTTTTGGCGATCTCTGCAACAGTTTCCGCTCCTTCATAGAACGCCGCGATACCGGGAAGAGTGCGGTCAACTCCGGTATCAGTGATCTCTGCTCCGACAGCTATCTTATTCTTGGCCGGGGCATCAAAGGTGTAGAGGGGCATGATGTTTGCTCCTCCGAGTGTCACAGCCTTGTCACCTGTTCCGATCGTTACCTCATTGATCGAAGAGGAATAAGTCTGTGGCTTGCGTGTAAATGCCATATTTCTACCTCCATATGATTACATATACAACTGGCATCATATATGTTTCATTAAACATGACCCTGTAAGCTAAGGTGCTGGTCCGCCTTATGCAAACAGCTTTTCCGCGATCTTGTTTACAGCAGCTCTTGCAGGAGAATCGTCAGGAAGTTTCGCGGTCGGCTTCCCTTCTCCGTCGTATTCATAGACCATCTCATCATGGGGTACTACTCCGATGAGCTCAAGTCCGCTCTTTTCGATCTCTTCCTTTACACCGTCATTGAGTTCTCCGTTCGGAGCGCGGTTGACGATGAGATATGAATGGTCGACCCCGATATCAACCTCTTTTACCAGTTCAGCGATCCTGCTGACTGCCTGAATACCTCTTCTGGAACAGTCAGATACAAGGACGATAGCGTTGACGGACGGAAGCACGCCTCTGCTGATGTGCTCCATACCAGCTTCGTTATCGACGATCATGTATTTATAAGCTCCCTGCAGTTTCCTGAGTTCGGCGCTGAGAAGATCGTTTACGAAGCAATAGCATCCTTTGCCCTGCGTGCGTCCCATCACCAGCATATCGAAATCATCGTCTTCGATCAGTGCTGAATGGAACTTCGCATCCATAAATTCTTTTTTGCTCATGCTCGCGGGAATAGGGCTGACATCAGCAGTGTCTGCAGATGCTATGAGCTCTCTGATCTCTCCGAGAGTATGCTCTATCTCGACGCCGAGGACTTCATTCAGGTTGGAGTTCGCATCGGCGTCAACAGCAAGTACAGGCGTTTTTCCGTTCTTGCAGAGCCAGTCGATCAGCATTCCGCAGATCGTGGTCTTGCCTGTCCCGCCTTTTCCGGCGACTGCCAGAGTATAAGTTGACATAAACTGCCTCCGTTAATCAGTAGTAATCTGAGCTGCTTTACCGCTCAGTCCGGTGAAAAAGTAAATCTCTGTTTCAGTCCGGAGACATCCGCGTCAATGACGACTGTTCCGTCAGGAAGATCCTCTCTGCCGAGCGTGACTTCTTTTCCTTTCAGCATGTCTCGGACGTACTGTTCCGGATCATCGGTCTCCGGATTGCTGACGAATACGTCTCTCATCTGGTTTCCGGAGCATTTGTTATAGATCTCACGGATCATTTCGTATCTCATTTTCTTGCGCTGCTCAACATCGATGATGATCTCGTTGCGCACAAGGTCCAGCGACTGGATGTTGCCCTTCACGGAAAACTCGTTTCCCATAACATCTGTAAAAACGAATTCGCCGTTTCTGAAAGATACGTTGCTTATATACTCTCCTAGTTTCTCACGTTTGCCGTCTCTGACTCCGTACAAAGTAGAAAGACACATTTGTCATTCCTCCTCGCTGTTAAGCAGCTGTAGCGCCTGATCCATGAGCTCATTTCCCTCTCTGAAAGCATCGACTGCCTTGTCGAGGAATTCAGCCGCCTTTTCCTTCCCGGTAGCTTCCAGTCTGTGGCAGATCTCGTGGAGTTCCTCAGCATGTGACCTGTTGTGGTCCAGCATATAACTCAGGATCCTCACGGCCTGCTCAGTGCTCTCGAACGCTGTTATATGCTCATGTGTATGTTCATGACCATGCTCATGAGTATGTCCGTGTGTGTGTTCATGATCCATATGATCGTGCATTTCGTCCACCTCTTCGTTGATTATCTTTTTTACCATGATCTCCGTATGATCTCCTTTCATACCGGCGATCTGGTACATCCTTTCGTCTGATATGACTGCTGTCAGTGTCGTATACCGGCCAAAGATCTCTGCCAGCTCTTCTGCAGGCATGAGAGGTCTTGAGACATTCATCACGTTTCTGTGATGATTGTTGATATGCTGTCTGCTCGCTCCGTGAGCGACCGTAAGTATACCGTTCTCCTTAAGGAAACCTGCAAGATGAGAAATGAGACGTTCCGGATCCTGAAAGTGCGGAAGCGCATTGTAGATTACGATGCAGTCAAACTTCTTCTGAAACTCTGTCTCGGCAGCATCACCGCAGATCACTGTAACATCATCTCTCGTGAATTTCTTTCGGGCGATCTCGGTCATCTCAGGCGTTATGTCGATCGCAGTGACTGACGCCGCTCCCCTGTCCAGATAATCAGGTATGAGTATCCCGGTCCCGCATGCCACATCGAGAACATCTTTTCCGGCTGACACTCCTGCATTATCGAGTATCTCTCCGATCAGAGCACTGTCCTTTTCATTATTCTCATCCCAGGATGAGGCCAACTCTGCAAAAAAGGCTTTGACTTCACTCGTTTTCACAGAATCCCCCCCCTTTTTGTATGCATATACAGTAATTTTATACTTTTTGTGAATGCCTTACAATATAATGCATATACTCAAGTTTATGAATTTTGCAGTTTGACATATATACAGCTACTGATTTAAAATTATCGTAAATATGTAGATATGCCGGCAAATGATCGCAGTGCCAGAAAGAGAACCGGACAATGTCACTGTTCTCTTTGTCGATCGGTACCGGTTGCTGCAAAAATAAAAATAGCTATCTAATTACGGGAGGTTAGATAATGGATTTTGAAAAATTGGCGCAGGCCATGGGTGATCTCGATGAGGATACTGTCGTAGAGATGCTCGAAGCAGTTATGGAAGACGGCGGTTCCGAAGCAGACAAAGCTATGGAAGCGTGCCAGAAGGGTATGGAACTTGTTGGTAACCTTTTCGAGGAAGGCGAGTATTTCGTCGGCGACCTCATTTATGCCGGTGAGCTCATGACTCAGGCTGTTGAGATCCTGACACCCGCTCTTGTCGGTTCTGATAGTTCCGGTCCGAAGACAAAGATGATCCTTTGCACAGTTAAGGACGACCTTCATGATATCGGCAAGAACATCGTAAGAGCCATGCTCGAAGCAGCAGGTTTCGACGTTGTCGACCTGGGCATCGACGTGGAGCCAGAGAAAGTTGTCGAAGTCGCGAAAGAACAGAATATCAAGATCGTTGCACTTTCCGGAGTTCTTACTCTTGCGCTCGATTCTATGAAAGACACAGTAGACGCAATCAGGAAAGCAGGTCTTGACTGCAAGATCATAATCGGTGGCGCGCCGGTCAGTGAAGAAGCATGTGCAGCTATGGGCGCTGATGAGTGGGCTCACTCACCTCAGAAGACTATCAACGTCTGCAAAGCCTGGGCAGCCGAGCTGGCTTAAGAATGTTTAAAGGCGCGTTGGATCTATGTCCGACGCGCCTTTTTATATTTAAAAGATTTAATTAAGGAGAGTAAACTGTAATGATTATTATCGGCGAAAAGATCAACGGTGCTATACCGTCCATTAAGAAAGCCATAGCAGAGAAGAACGAGGCTCTGATCAAAAAGCGTGCTGTCGCTCAGGCAGAGGCCGGAGCAGACTTCATTGACTGCGCCCCCAGCACTGCCACTGATATTGAATATGAAACGATGGTATGGCTCATAGATGTTATTCAGAGCGTCACTGATGTTCCTCTTTGCATAGACTCTCCAAATGCGCAGCTCCTTGCCAGGATCCTTAATGAAGGACACGTCAAGAGGCCCGGACTTGTGAACTCCGTTAACGAAGAAGGTACAAAGTGCGAGACTATCTTCCCCATAATTGCTGGCACTCCATGGGAAGTCATAGGCCTCACCTGCGATAAGGACGGCATCCCCTCTGACCCCGTTAAGAAGGTTGATATCGCAAAGCGCATCATCGAAAAAGCCGATAAATATGGCGTAGCCCGCAATCAGCTGCACATAGACCCGTGCGTCATGGCTCTCGCCACAAAAGCAGATGCAATGGATGATTTCGTTTACTGCATTACGAAGATCCATGAGTTTGCCCCTGAAGTCAAGGTCACAGGAGCCATCTCCAACATCAGCTTTGAGATGCCCGCCAGAAAATACGTTAACAACGGCTGCCTCGCCTATGCTTTGGCTGCAGGACTTGACAGCGGTATTCTGGACCCCTGCAATGAGGATATGCTTGGAACGATCTATGCCTGCGAAGCACTTCAGCTCAAGGATAAAGGCGGCAGGAAATACAACAGAGCATTCCGCAAGGGTCTGTTCGGACAGAAAAAATAATAAATAAAGGTTTGGAAAATGCCTGTTATCCATATTCTCCCAGCAGATATCCGATGTGATATCAGCGAGGGAACGAATCTGATGGAAGCCCTTCGCTCGGCAGGTATCCTGTTGGATGCCCCTTGCGGAGGAAACGGGAGATGCGGTAAGTGCACCGTAAACGCAGACGGTGCAGATGTACTTGCATGCCAGACGACAGTAGAACACGACATGCAGGTCCTTATTCCTGAAGAAAAGGACCTGCATGTAATGCATTCCGGGATCGTGACAGAGACCCGGATGGATCCTTTATATCCCGGTCCCCTGCTGGCGATCGATATCGGCACCACTTCTGTAGTATGTTTCCTCTTGGACGGTTCCACCGGAAAGGAACTTGCCAGTGCGAGCACTCTCAATCCCCAGACCGCTTTCGGAGCAGATGTCATCTCACGTATAAGGGAAGCTCTCTCCGGCAAGCTTGAGGTGGAACGGGATATAATCCGGGAAGAACTGACAAAACTGATCCTGAAGGCATGTGCAGACGCTCAGGTGGATCCCTCAGATATCGGAGTAGTCTCTGTTGTCGGAAACCCTGCCATGCAGCAGCTGTTCCTTGGTATCTCCCCCGAGAATCTGGCCGGAGTCCCGTTTGAACCGGTCCTGACGGAGATGAAGGTGGTCCCGTGCAGGGATATCCTTCCAGTGTGTGATAATGCAAGTCTTCTGATCGTTCCAGACATTGCCGGTTATATCGGCGCCGACACTCTCGGATGCGTGCTCTCCACCAAACTATACGAAGCCGATGAGCTCACCCTTATGGTGGACATCGGAACTAACGGCGAGATGGTCCTCGGGAATAAGGACCGCATGATCGCCTGTTCAACAGCAGCAGGTCCTGCTCTGGAAGGAGCCAACATCCTTTTCGGAATGCGCGGCACAGACGGAGCCATAGATCATGTCAGGTCTTCTGACGGCTCCTTCATCTGCACTGTCATCGGAGGAGGAAAAGCTGAAGGTATCTGCGGTTCCGGTCTTATCGACGCTGTCGCTGTCAGCCTGGAAGCCGGACTTCTGAATAAACGCGGACGCATCAGCACTACCGAAGAGATAGACGGTCAGCGTTTTATTCCATTGCGTGACGGCATATACCTTACTCAGGAAGATATCCGCCAGGTTCAGATGGCCAAAGGCGCTATCTGTGCAGGAGTACAGCTTATGGCACAGCAGCTGGGAAAGCAGGTCAAAGACATCAGACGCGTCCTCCTTGCAGGCGCTTTCGGAAGCTTCATGGACCCTGCAAGTGCCTGCCGCATAGGATTGCTGCCGGAAGAGCTCAACGACAGGATCACCGCTGTCGGCAATGCTGCAGGAAGCGGTGCTAGACTGATGGCATGTGACAGAGCGCAGATCGAACTCGCTCAGAAACTGAAAGACAGGATCGAGTTCCTGGAGCTCGCCAGCCTGAAGGAATTCTCCGTCACATTCGCCAAATGTATGAATTTCCGTGAAAAAGAAAGTAATACATGACACAGATATCATTCCTTGAGCTTTCCATTTGAATCAGATATCAAAAAATACTTTTGAAAGGTTATTCAGATGAAATTTGACAAAAAAGAGATCGAAAACGCCAAAATGCCTGATTTCAGCGCAAGGCGCATGGCTGTTGAATTCGATTCGCCCATCACTCCCAGAGAGAATTTAAAGCTTGCTTTCCAGAAGAAACAGCTCTGGATGCCCTCCGCCTCTGATAAAGGCTGGTTCTGCCCTCATATCATACCTGACAATCCGGCAAGAGCCTTCGTGATCCAGGGTGCCAAGTATGACGGTCCTGTCGGCGGCAACGACATGTTCGGGATCTACTGGGAATATGTTCCGTCTGCCCGCGGTTCCATCGTGAGGCCTGGCAACCCCACTCTCACCGATATAACCAAATGGAAAGAAGTGATCAAGTTCCCTGACGTGGACAGCTGGGACTGGGAAGGCAGCGCCAGGGACAACAAAGATTTCCTGGTAAACAGCACAAGATACCAGAATGTATGCATATTTACAGGATGGTTCGAAAGGCTCATCTCCTTCATGGACTTCGGACCCGCAGCATTTGCCCTTATGAACCGCAAGACTAAAGATTACGTCAAGGAACTCATGGACGCACTGTCTGACCTCTGGATAGACGTTGTAGATCACTGTGCAAAATATTACGGCCATGATTTTGACGGTTTTACTTTCCACGATGACTGGGGCGCACAGGACGGCCCGTTCTTCCATGAGAGAGTCGTCAGAGAAATGCTCGTCCCGTATATGCGCAAAGTGACCGATCATGTCCATGAGCTCGGATACACATGCGATCTTCACTCCTGTGGCAGCATCGACCGACTGGTTCCCTGCATAATCGAAGCAGGCTGGGATTTCTGGGACGGTATGGCGATAAACGACTACCACACGCTTTATGAGCAGTACGGAGACAAACTGATCATGTCTGCTCCCGGAACGGAATGTCCCAAAGACGCCAGTCCTGAAGAACAGAAAGCGTACGCAGCCAAATACGCTGAAGAATACGGCGACAGACTGAGACCTGCTCTCGTATCCAACTACGACAAACCCGGTGTGGATTTCCAGATAGAGCTCTACAGGATCCTCAGAGAGAAATACTCGGAAGAAGACGATTGATCTGAACGCATATCAAAAGCCCTTCGCACAAAAAAGCGAGGGGCTTTTATTATTCAAAGCGGCAGTGTGCTCTCGTGTATAATGATAGTATTAAGAAATATATTTCGGACACTTGCAGCAGCGTCAGTTGATCCCGGTTCCGGAACGTAACGATTCTGCCGGTTTTCCGGCAAGGAGAAAGAAAATGAATAACGCTCAGTTTATGAAAGCAGTCAAGGCGTGCTTCGGGAATCTGACAGAAAACAAAGTATTTCTGCCGGAAGAAGCAGTAGAGGTACCTGTACTTCAGGAGCCACTTGTAGGATTCGCATCAGCTGATGACCCGCTCTTCGATTCCTATTCTGATCCTCAGATCATCGGACCGGATTTCAAAGAGCCCTGCGAGTGGATGCCGGAAGCCAGAAGTGTAGCAGTGTTTTTCTTTCCTTTTACTGATGAGATCCGTACGAGGCACGGAGAATCTGCAGGGCCGGTAGATGAAGCTTGGAACATCGGATACGGTAATCATCAGAAGATCGTGGACACTTTCGTCAACAGTCTCGCTTCCGTTTTGAGCGAACAGGGCATCTCTTCTTTGGCTCCTGCCAAAGACAAGTCGTTCAGGATCACTCCTATCCCCGTGATGAGTGGAGACGAGAAAGACACTCATTACTCTGTTTCATGGTCCAACAGGCATGCGGGTTTCGTTGCAGGTCTAGGCACTTTCGGAATACATCGTCACCTGATCACGGAAAAAGGATGCTGCGGCGGATTCGGGTCACTGATCCTGGACTGCGAGCTCTCACCGACTGAACGCAGGTACGAAGAAGTATATGAATACTGCATAAAGTGCGGTGCATGCACTGAACGCTGCCCTGTCAGCGCTATCACTCTCGAGCACTTCCGCAATCTCAAAAAGTGCAGCGCATATGCCGGACAGGTCAGAGAGACTTACGGCGGCATGTGCGGCAGATGCCTCGCAGGTATCCCCTGCGCACACGGGATCCCGTCTGAAGCATGACTGTACAACAGTGATACTCTCTCATTTTTTTAAACTTGCACTATAGTGTATTATTGAATCAGGAGGTATATAGACATGAGTGATTTTTTGAATGTAATCGACAAAAGAAATTCAGTACGCAGCTACAGCGACAAGCCTCTTCCGGAAGATGTGTGCAAAACACTGGTAGAAGCAGGTCTTAAAGCTCCGACGGCAGCCAACAAGCAGGAGATCCATTTTACAGTCGTCGGCAAGGATAATCCCGTACAGTCTGAGATCCAGAACGATCTCAACCCGAACGCACAGAATTCATTCTTCTACAACGCGCCTGTAACTATCTACCTGTCCGGAGATGCGAGCTTCAAGTGGAGTCCGGTAGATGCCGGCATCGCCGTTGAGAACATCGCTCTCGCTGCTCAGGCGCTTGGACTCGGAAGCGTAATCCTCGGATGCATGGAAGCTGTTCTTCACGGTGAGAAGAGAGACGAATATGCGAAGAAGCTTGCTTTCCCGGAAGGATATGAGTATGAAGTTGCCATCGCCGTAGGTTATCCTGAAGCGACAAAGGAACCTCACACCTTCGATTTCGAGAAGAACGTATCAGTAATCTAAATTAAAACAACAGCAAAAACACCTTCTCCCTCAATCAGGGAGAAGGTGTTTTTTATTGTGCTTTTCTATGCAGTTTTTTATTTTATGCGGACGTATTGATTTCCGTCCCTTCTCAGTATCCCTTCGCTGATCATGTCTCTGCGGATAGTACAGTAGTCTTCGTGTATTGGAAGGATGATGTCATCGAGTTCCTTCTCGGTATATATTCTTCCGGGAACAAATCTCTCGGCGATCACTTCGTAACAGATCAGTTTCTTCTTGCGCTGCACCGGGATCGATCGTAGTTTTCCGTACTCAAAGAATGACTCTATCACCTTGCTGCGGTACTTGTCTTCCCTCTTCTGCTGCTCATCTGTCTCTTCCGGCTCGGAAGAAGCGATGTCAGAAAGCTTCATCTCAAACAGATCCCTATTCAGTGAATAGACTGTATAGTACTGTTCTTTCCGCGAAATCACAAGTCCCGCCTCTTCCAGTTTCTTCATATGGAATGAGACAGTAGAAGGTGTGATCCCTAGGCGCTCAGCCAGCAGTTCGGTGTACATCTCACCTTTTGTCAGTGACTGTATGATACGCAGCCTTGACATATCAGAAAGGCTCTTGAACAACTTCAAGGCATTTTCCTGTGTCATTGCGCTACCTCCGCAAAATGCTCCATCACATCTTCCAGCGCTTCAAGTTTAGTCTCTCCTACGACTGTATTTCTGGTATCGCCATGCTCTCTAGCTTTATCGAGAGCTGCGTTCCATTCCCTTCTGAAACGTTCTAACTGCGCTTTGACTGCCTCCGGTCCCGCCCCAGGTCTTGCTGCGAGCGCATTCGTCACGGTCCTGCAGACATCATATATATTCAGTCTCACTTTTGCGAAGTCTGCTTCATCCTTCCGCCCGTCCTTTTCCAGTGCGACGATCTGATCTCTGCAAACGTCGATCCTCTGTGTGAGATAATCTATAAATCTCTCCATCTGTAAATCCTTTCGTGTTTTACTTTTATAATCGTCGAATCAAATATAACTCCACACAAAAGAAAGGTCAATATTTATTTTGACAATTATCAAAATAAATATTGACCGAACCTATCTATCTCGTTCAGGCATCGCTCCGGTATACAGCCATGAAGTCTGGCGTCTCAGCTGTTTCTGTTTTTCTTAACGCGCATGAAGTTGAATTCCAGATCGGTGCTCTCCTGGAATTTCCAGACCAGTTCACGGTCGAAATCGTAACGCATACCGCACTGCCTGTCGAAGATCATGGTACCGCATTCTCCTTTGCGGTACGGTTCCCACTCAGGCACATCACCGCCGTTGGGATCTCCGTATGTCGCGAAATTGATCCACGCCTGATGCATCTTCTGGCTGAGCGCTACACAGTCGGGCTCGTTGCACGCGTCTACATATTCCGTATTGCCGAAGACAAGAGGCAGGCAGAATCCATGATAAGCAGGCACTCCTCCGAAATAATTCAGATGATATGTGATCATGTAGCAGTAGACAGGAGCCTCGCATTCTGCCTTACGGTCAAAGAACTCGTATACGCCTTTACGGACTATGAAGTCGAGGTTGTACAGATCGAGCAGATCCCCATCAGGATAAACGCTGCGGAACAGTTCTATCATCTTTTCCTTATTATCTCCGAACAGATCTATGAGCAGCTCATCCTTTTTCTCCGGACTCGTGCCATAAGGATAGAACTTTGGCACATACAGAACAGTTTCACACTGGCATGTGCCGCCCATCACCGGCACTTTCTTTGCGTAATCAGTCAGGCCTACCTCATTGGGGTTGCCGACGTAGTAGCTGTTGCGTACAGGCTGGATTATTCCGTGCAGGTTGACACCTTCATCGGCCAGGACCTTAACGCTCTCCTGATATACTTCATTGAGTTTCTCAAATGGAACGTTAGCGATCTCCGCGAATGTCTCCTTGGTAAGTCCCAGCTTTTCTACCATCGCTCTGCAGACCCTGCGGTTATTTGCTGCGTCTTCTACTTCTCCCGGAAGGTTCATAAGACCGCTCTGGAAGATGGCTTTGTGATAGAGCCCGTCAGCTTCCGGGATCTGCATCAGAGTGCGGATCTTTCCGCCACCCCCTGACTGTCCGAACAGCGTGACATTGTCAGGATCTCCTCCGAATCTTTCGATGTTCCTTCTGATCCAGTGCAGTACCTCTACGATATCTTCCATTCCTGCATTGCCAGAGTTCCAGTACTCTTCACCGAACTCCGAGAAGTCCATGTACCCCAGAATATTGAGGCGATGGTTGAAAGATACTACGACAAGATCTCCGTCGCGGCACAGGTTAGCACCGTCGTAGCTCATCTGTTCCACGGATGAACCGGTTCCGAAGCCTCCTCCGTGCACCCAGACCATGACAGGTCTTTTCCTGCCTGGCGTCAGTTCTTTTGTCCACACGTTCACGTACTGGCACTGCTCATCTTCCGGCCAGAATCTGTAGCCGAACAGCGGCTGCTGCGTCAGCGCATACATCCTTGATACGCTGGGTTTATTGATCGTTGGAGCTACAGGTCCGTATGTCACCGCTTCCAGAACACCGTCCCAGTGTTCCATCGGTCTCGGAGCCTTAAAGCGTTCAGCTGTAGCATAAGGTATTCCACGGAAGTAATAATGATCATTCAGGAAACATCCCCTGACTATTCCTTCTGCTGTTTCGACTTCTGTACGGGAATCGCTGTAGAATCTTCTGTTCGTCTCCATTCTCTTTCCTCTCGATATGTGTTCACTGCCGAGACAGTATATTTCTCATCAGATTATCTCATATCACGGTTCTCTAACATACACTTATCTTTGCACTTCATATCAGAAGCCCTGACCGCCGGATGGAGATCAGGGCTTCGATTTCATCTGTTACAGACAGATCAGGTTATTCCTTTTATCTGGCACTGTAGACAAATGCCCTGTCATATGCTGTGTGCAGCGCATCATAGATCTGGCCGGTCCTGTCAGCATCTCCGACCAGTATCAGGTTGTCGCCGAAAGCTTCCCTGAATCCTTCCAGTTCAGGTCTTACAGGCCTCACGCCCATGGCAAGGATGACTGTGTCGGCAGGGATCTCAGTGATCTCTTCCGTCTTCGTATCCTTTACGACCACAGCATTATCAGTGACCGCGGTCAAAGCCTTGCCGGTAAGGACGTCTCCTCCGGTCTTTTTGATCTCAGACACCAGGTGCATCGTGACGCTGGGATACAGATTACCTCCGACCTTGTCCAGCATCTCTACGACGGTAACGTTATAATCTGGAGCATATGTTTCAGCAGTCTCGAGTCCTGTGACTCCTCCGCCCACGACGACAACATTTTTGCCTTCTATGGCTGCTCTTCCAGCCAGTACATCTTCTGCAGTGACAGCACGTTCGATGCCGGGAAGTCCCGGAACAGCGGCTTTTCCGCCTGTGGCCAGGAAGACCGCTTCAGCGCCGGTCTCTTTGACTGCTTCCGGAGTCCCGGGTGTTCCAAGCCTGACTTCTACTCCAGCCTCCTCCAGTTCTCTTATCTGAGTCTGTACGAATTCAGCCAGCATGCCTTTGCAGGGCGGGATAGCAGCAAGATTGACTGTTCCTCCCAGCTTGTCTTCCTTCTCAAACAGAACTACTTTGAAGTCTCTCTTTGCGAGCGTCAGAGCAGCCTGCATTCCGGCAGGACCTCCTCCGATGACAGCTACCGTGCGTCCGCATCCGTTCTTTACGAGTTTCTCTTCACCGTACTCGAACTCGCGTCCGAGGACCGGGTTGAGCGTGCAGCCGAGCGGCAGTCCGTCATTGAGTATCCTGAAGCATTCCATGCAGCCAAGGCACTTTCTGATCAGATCATCCTTGCCCTGCTTAGCCTTGAGTCCCCAGTCCGCATCGGCCAGGAATCCCCTGGCGATACCGACGAAATCGCTGCATCCTTCTTCCAGCAGCTGTTCTGCGACAGCCGGATGTTTGATATTGTCAACAGCTATTACGGGAATGCTCACCGCTTTGCGGATATTCGCTCCGAGATGTTTCTTCCACCCTTCCGCGTAGTATGAAGGTTCGATGATGGTAGAGCCGGAGTCGTACATTCCGCAGCTGACATTTATGCAGTCGATGCCAAGTTTTTCGAGATACTGTGCGATCTTTACGCTCTCTTCGTCGTCAATGCCTCCGGGCAGGTAGTCATTTCCGTTCATGCGCACTGAGATCGGGAATCTCGGGCCGCAGTAGGCTCTGATGCCCATGATGATCTCTGTTATGAACCGCATCCTTCCTTCGAAGCTTCCGCCGTATTTATCCTCTCTCTTGTTCGTGTATGCTGAGAGGAACTGGCTGACAAGATATCCGTGAGCCGCATGTATCTCCACTCCGTCCACACCGGCTTTCTGTGCTATAACCGCGCCTGTGACGAACTTCTTTACCATAGCCTCAACTTCCTCTGTCTCCAGAGGTCTCGGCTTCTCGCCTATCACCATGCAGGTGACATCTGATGCTGATACAGGCTGTTTCCCTCCGATAAGCCTGCTGGGGGTCTGGTTGCCTGGATGGTGAAGCTGTACGAAAAGCTTGGTGTCAAATGCATGGACTGCTTCGACCAGTCTGTGCAGCTGTGATATGACATGCGTGTTCGTGACGCTCAGCTGATTCGGTGTTCCCACTCCCGTCTCATCGTCGACCCTTGTGATCTCGGTGATGATCAGACCTGCGCCGCCTCTTGCCCTGTCGGCATAATACTTGATCATCCTTGCACCGGCTTCTCCTGTGGATTCAGCCAGTGAACAGCCCATCGCAGTCATGACTATACGGTTGCGTATGTCAAGATTTCCTATCCTGCCGGGCTCAAAAAGCTTGGTATAAGCCATGTTATCCTCCTTATTTATAGACAGGCTTGTCCATCTCTTGAGATAAGGATACGAATAAATCCTGTATGGCCGCAACTGTCATAGAGCGTCTGCAGAAATTCTCGTATGAATGCACCATTTGTACCATATTTGTTTGTGTCTTTTGCTGAAGAAATGAGTCTTATTCTCAGGCGTAAAAGACTTTTTCAGAAAATGCATTGTCGTCGACTTGCCCATATTGAAACGGCCAGATCAATGTTTTATAGTAGAAACATATGAAAAACGGATACAAAAGGTCAAAAGCTGTAATAATTGCGTATTATTCTGATTGATCCTGAGTATCCTTTCTTACAGCTCCGAACAATGCCTGACAGGAAATTGCGACGGGCTGGAACAATAAACAAAAGGAGACTTTTCAATGATCAAGATCGATGCAAATGCCATCGCCACCACAAAGGCCGGCAAACTGCAGGGAGCAGAGATAGACGGTGTCTATCGTTTCCTCGGCGTCCGCTATGCTCAGTCCGCAGCGGGCAAGAACAGATTCATGCCTCCTCAGCCGCTGATCCCCTGGGACGATGTCAAACCCGCTCTGTCCTATGCAGGCAAGTCCTGGCAGTGCGATACCCCCCGTATGGAAGACCCTGAGATCCGCAGCACAAGGTATCCTTCCGCTTATGAAAAACTCATGACCGGAAGCAACGAGATGGGCGGTGACGGTGATGAAGACTGCCTGGCGCTTAACCTCTGGACCCCCGGTCTCAATGACGGAAAGAAACGTCCCGTACTCGTATGGTTCCACGGCGGCGGAAACATCGCCGGTGCAGCCGAAGCCGACTGGCATGACGGCTACAACATGGCGAAACATGAAGATGTCATCTTCATCTCCATCGGACACAGGCTCGGCATTTTCGGCTACCTGTATCTGTGTGACCTCGACGAGCGCTTCAAGGACTGCGCCAACGTCGGACATCAGGACATGGCTGCTGCTCTGCAGTGGATCCATGACAATATCGAATCCTTCGGCGGTGATCCCGGCAACGTGACCATCTGCGGTCAGTCCGGCGGCGGCGGAAAAGTCGCTGCTCTCATGGGCATGCCCTCAGCCAAAGGCAACGTTCACAAAGCTATCATCCAGTCCGGCGGATTCCGTGCTGCCAGCATCGAAGAGGGACGCGATATGACAAAGCAGTTCCTCGATTTCCTCGGCATCGACAAGACCAATGTTGACAAGCTCTATGAATACACCCCGGCAGAGCTCATCCAGGCACAGAGAGACATCAATAAGACCCGCACGGTCGGCACTTATTTCGTATGCCCTGTTGTCGGTGACGGCAGAGTAGTGAAGTACGATCCGTTCGACGGCGCAGAAGGTTCCGAATTCGCAAAGGACATCGCTCTGATCACCGGATATGACAAGGATGACTCAGTGCTCCAGGCTCTCATGAACCCGAAGATGTTCGCCTGGTCCGAGGCTGAAGTGCATCAGGCCATCGAAGGTCTTGGCTATGATTCAGCTAAAGCCGATGACATCATCGCCATCTATAAGAAACTGCTCGGCGATGACATCAAGCCCGTCTATATCTACACTACATTCCTCAATGACCGCAACCATACCAAAGCCACCTATAACAGGGCTCACTCAAGAGAGCTCGTCGGCGGCGGCGCGCCGGTCTACAGCTACTGCTTCATGCGCGAAGGAAACGATCCTGAGTTCAAAGCCGTACACGGCGTTGAGATCCCGTTCTTCTTCGGAAACGCGGACTATGCTCCGGCGCTCTGGAACTGCGACACTCATCACGATGCAATGAAGCTCAACAAGGCAGCCCGTGCTGCCTGGGGCGCCTTCGCAAGGACAGGCAACCCCAGCAACCCCGGAATGCCTGTATGGAGGCCCTACAACAGCGAGACCCGTTACACCATGTGCGTGGATGTTGAGAGCAAGCTCGTGAGCAAATATCACGAAGAGATCTACGATTACATCTATTGATCTCCATGAAAGATCTTCCTCGTATGTATCTGCTTTACATACCGAAGATGATCTCAAAAATCGGGTAGGGGCTGGTTACCCAGCCCCTCCCACACCACCGGACATGCCGTTCGGCATCCGGCGGTTCGGCTAGGAGAAGATGTGAGCACGTGCTTCACGTCTTTTCTTTTGTCCTGATGTTCGACTCTCTTAAGCAAAG
>JAFRAJ010000050.1 GCA_017405465.1 Oscillospiraceae bacterium | reverse complement strand
TTTAAAACACTTTTCTTAATTATCGGGCGATAGTGAAAAAGTGATTTTGACCTTATCAAAATCTTATCAATTTCACTTTCGAGGGCTCGCAAACCCTAGTAAATACAGGGGTTTCCGCAATTCACTCAACTATTCCCACTCAATTGTCGAGACGGGTTTGTCGGACATATCCCAGAGAACGCGGTTCACACCGGGCACTTCTGCGATCACACGGTCACGGATAGTGCGCAGGGTCTCCCAGGGAAGAACTACCGATTCTGCAGTGACTGCATCTACGGTGTTGATAGCGCGGATGACGACAGCCCAACCCATGTAGCGCTTGCCGTCCTTGATGCCGGTAGACTGCATGTCGGGAATAACGGCAAAGTACTGCCAGGGGGTCTCATCAAGCTTGCCGATCTCTTCTCTTACGATGGCGTCAGCTTCACGCAGAGATTCAAGCCTGTCGCGGGTTATTGCGCCTACACAGCGCACGCCGAGACCGGGGCCGGGGAACGGCTGACGGTATACCATGTTGTCGGGAAGTCCGAGAGCTTTTCCTACTACTCTTACCTCGTCCTTGTAAAGCAGCTTTACAGGCTCTACGAGCTCGAAGTTAAGATCTTCAGGAAGACCGCCGACGTTGTGATGGGCTTTGACGCCGTCGCTCTCAAGGATGTCGGGATAGATGGTGCCCTGGGCGAGGAACTCGATGCCGTCCAGTTTCTTGGCTTCTTCTGCGAAGACATCGATGAATTCTTTTCCTATGATCTTGCGTTTCTGTTCGGGATCGGTCACACCGGCCAGCTTGTCAAGGAATCTGTCGACTGCATCGACATATACCAGGTTGGCATCCATCTCACCACGGAAAACACTTATGACCTGTTCAGGCTCTCCTTTGCGCAGAAGTCCGTGGTTCACATGAACGCAGGTGAGCTGTTTTCCGATAGCGCGGATAAGAAGTGCTGCTACTACAGATGAATCTACGCCTCCGGACAGTGCCAGCAGGACTTTTTTGTCCCCGACCTGTTCCTTGATGGCTGTTACCTGTTCTTCGATGAATTCTTTTGCCAGTTCTTCGGTGGTGATCCTTTTCATGCTCTCAGGACGCACATTACCAGACATTTTTATTCCTCCATTATTCTTCAGAACGGAAAACGAAACCGTTTTCGTCAGCTTTATCTATTATTGCCAGACTGTGGACGTTATATCCGGCGGCGCGGAGATTTGCTCCTCCGGGCTGGAAGCCTTTCTCTACTGCTATGCCTATACCGGTAAGTTTGGCCCCGGACTGCCTGATGATATCGATAAGACCGTTCAGTGCCTGACCGTTGGCAATGAAATCGTCAATCACAAGGACTCTATCTTCCGAAGTAAGCCATTCCTTACTGAGAGTAAGGGTAACTGGCTTCTTATATGTATAGGAAGTGATCTCGCTCGTATAAACGTTTCCGGAAATGTTGTCGCTCTTTGCCTTCTTGGCAAATATCATGGGAACTCCGAACTCCTCCGCGCAGACTGTAGCGATCGGGATGCCGGATGCTTCCACCGTGACGACAGCTGTGATGCCGCTTGTGTCAAAAAGTCTTCCGAATTCTTTCGCGCATTCGCGCAGCAGACAAACGTCGACTTTATGGTTGAGGAAGCCGTCTACTTTAATGATGTCTCCGGGAAGGACTTTGCCTTCCGCTCTGATGCGGTCTTCAAGAAGTTTCACTGTATGATCTCCTTTTCAGGTTATTTAAAAAGCCAGTGTTTCCGCAAATCTCGTGATAAATCCGACAGATGTCTTCAGGTAATCGGAGATCGATACGGTCTCATGGAACTGATCGCCTGCATCGTCATCGGCATCATCTGATATTATCTTGACAATACAGAAAGGCGTTTCGTTCTTCATTGCGATATGAGCGATGGCTCCGCCTTCCATTTCCACGCAGGAACATCCGGTGCGTTCTACGATTGAGTTCTTTGTTTCCTTGTCGTCGATGAACTGATCCCCGGACGCTACGATACCGTCTGCATGAACCGTGCCGAGCTCATCCAATATCTGGCGCGCAACGGTATTCATTCTTTCATCGGGAGTGAATACAGATGTCCATGGAGAATCTTCCGACACGAAATCAACAGGGATAAGGTCGTGATACGTAGCACTGCTGGCTACGACAGCACCGCCGAGAGGGATACTGCCTGTGTTCCCGGCAAGCCCTATATTGAGGATTGCTTCACATCCAAGAACACTGATCAGTACCTGAGTGCATGCTGCAGCGTTTGCTTTTCCGATGCCGCTGAGTGCAATGACAGCTTCGTTTTTGCCGAACTGTCTCTTAATATGCCGGATACCGCATACAGTCTCGATCTCACCGTGTTCGCTCAGCTGACCGATCTCTGCTTCAAAAGCAACAACAAATCCGATCCTCATGTCTGTTCTCCGATATCAAACGTTGAAACGGAACAGCGTTACATCGCCGTCCTTCATAACGTAGTCTTTACCTTCACTCCGTATCAAGCCCTTCTCTCTGCAGGCCTGCATGCTTCCGAGCTCCTTGAGGGTCTCGAACGGGACTATCTCAGCTCTTATGAATCCGCGCTCAAAATCACTGTGTATCTTTCCGGCAGCCTGAGGTGCTTTTGTTCCGTCTTTGATGGTCCATGCACGTACTTCATCTGCGCCGCCGGTAAGAAAACTAATAAGCCCGAGAAGAGAATATCCTTCCTGGATCAGCTGCTCAAGACCGCTGTGCTTTATTCCGAGTTCTTCAAGGAATTCTTTCTTCTCATCTGGTTCGAAGGCGGCGATCTCTTCTTCTGTTTTAGCGCAGATGACGACTACTCTGCTTCCGTCTTTCTCTGCATATTGTCTTACCTGAGAAACATATTCGTTCTCTTCTGTCCCGTCCATCAGATCATCTTCCGAGATGTTCGCAGCATAAATGACGGGTTTTGCGGAAAGGAGCGGTATGTCATCAAATATAGCTCTTTCGGATTCGGTGACCTCAAAGGCCCTGGCATTATTGCCTTCATTCAGGAAAGCGTTCAGCCTTTCAAGAAAATCATATTCTGACGCAAGCTTCTTGTCGCCTTTTAAGGCTTTTGATGTCTTCTCGATACGTCTCGAGAGGATCTCTATGTCTGAGAGGAGCAGTTCATAATTGACAGTCTCGATATCTCGTACAGGATCCACTGAACCTTCAACATGGATTATCTCAGTACTGTCAAAACATCTTACGACATGTATTATCGCATCGCACTGACGTATATTTTCAAGAAACTTGTTCCCGAGTCCTTCTCCCTTGGATGCGCCGCGTACGAGACCGGCGATGTCAACGAACTCAATGGTGGCCGGAGTGTATTTCTTGGGACTGTAATATTCAGCAAGCCAGTCAAGGCGTTCATCAGGAACAGCAACTGTACCGACATTCGGCTCTATGGTGCAGAAAGGATAGTTAGCTGCTTGGGCACCGGCATTGGATATCGCATTGAAAAGCGTGCTTTTTCCTACGTTCGGCAGACCGACGATTCCTAGTTTCATTTAGATTATTGACCTCTTTGAAGAAGTGATAAAAAACAAAATATAACAGGAAAATTGTACCACATCAGTGCTTTGAATAAGAAGAGAAACTGACGTGAGATGTGAAGATAGCTGATAATTGTTATAATAATGTAACAGTATTACCTGCGTGTTGAATGCTGCCATTCAGTAGTCAAAGAAGAACGGAGAGAAGACATGGCATTCAAAGATTATAAAATGCTCAACAGACAGCTGACTTCGCTGATTGAAGAAGATAACGGATACGTACCCGTACTGTCGAATCTTGCAGCACTGCTATGGAGCTCGCTTGACGATATCAACTGGTCTGGGTTTTATATAGTCAAGGAAGATGAACTGGTTCTTGGACCTTTTCAGGGAAAGCTCGCATGCATACATATTCCGTACGGGAGCGGAGTGTGCGGAACAGCTTGGAAGGAGAACGCCACTCAGCTGGTTCCGGATGTCCATCAGTTTCCCGGACATATCGCCTGCGACAGTGCTTCAAACTCGGAGATAGTCGTTCCCGTCAGGAAATACGGAGAAGTGGTCGCAGTTATAGATATAGACAGCCCTAGCTTCAGCCGGTTCGATCCAGCAGATGCTGAAGGACTGGAAGAGACCGCAAGGATATTGGGAGAATCAGTCTGCTGGGATTAACGGAATACACGCGCAATACATGCCGTTTTCACAGAATATTTATATTTGAGTGTTATATTTGACTGAGCATAGACAATCTGGAGAGGTATCTGATAATGGCTAAGCCCAACATAATGGTCGTCGATGACGAAAAGAACATATGCGAGCTGCTGAGACTCTATTTGGAGAAAGAGGACTTTGACGTCACGATCGTCAACAACGGATCCGACGCGATCTCTCTTATCAGACAGAACCAGCCAAGCCTCGTCCTGCTGGACATAATGATGCCTGTGATAGACGGATGGGAAGTGTGCCGTCAGGTCAGGGAATTCAGCAATGTTCCGATAATAATGCTCACTGCCAAAGGCGAGACTTTTGATAAAGTCATGGGCCTCGATCTCGGTGCCGACGATTATATCGTCAAACCTTTTGACTCCAAGGAAGTGGTTGCAAGAGTCAAGGCTGTTCTGAGGCGTTCATCTTCTGCTGATACAGAAGGTGAAGTTCGCTATGATAAGCTTACAGTGAACATCGTAAAGTATGAGCTGTGTGTGGATGGAAAGGTCATCGATACACCGCCCAAGGAGCTGGAACTGCTCTATCATCTGGCGAAGAATCCAAACAGGGTATTCACCAGAGACCAGCTTCTGGACGAAGTCTGGGGATTCGAGTATTTCGGAGACAGCCGCACCGTAGACGTTCATGTAAAAAGACTTCGTGAAAAGCTCGAGGGAGTGTCGGATCAGTGGAGCCTCAAAACAGTCTGGGGCGTAGGATATAAGTTCGAGGTCAAGACTCCGTGAGAGACGGTCTTTTCAAAAAGTATTTCACTATATTCCTTGTGACCCTGCTGTCCTGTACAGGACTGCTGGGATTCACTCTTCTGGCTATTTCCGGAGCCAACTATACCTCGGAAAAAGAGAAGACCATGTCTGCTATCGCTGCGCGTTACGAAGAGATGGCGGCAGGGATACTGGACAGGGAGACGAGAGCAGAGAGCTGTTCCGAGATGCTTGGAGCCGCTGCTGAGAATGATTCCATTGAATTCGTGCTGACTGATTTCGACGGGAACATGGTGTTCAGGAGCGAACCAGGGCTTCAGGTGAACAGGGATGATATCGTAAAGGCAATAGCATCTATAAAGAAAAACGGAAAACTGTTTTCTGCTGAATATTTCTCAGGACTCTTCATGAGCAAGGGTAACTACGTATGCGGCATTCCGGTAAGATCAGCAGCCGATACCCCCGGATATCTGTTTCTTCTCTCGTCCATAAGACCGCTGTTCAGCTATCTCGGCGAGACTATGGCTACATATGCATTCTCTGTAGGTATCATGCTGCTCGTTGCATTTGTAGTGATATACACGACTACGACGCAGCTTATAAGTCCTCTGCAGGAGATGTCAAAGGCTGCAGAGAATTTCGGAAAGGGAGACTTTTCGGCCAGGATCAATGTGGAAGGCGATGACGAGATCGCCATGCTTGCGCGCTCTTTCAACAAGATGGCTGATTCTCTTGAAGAACTTGAGACCAACAGAAGGAACTTCATAGCTAATGTATCTCATGACCTCAGGACGCCGATGACAACGATAGGCGGATATATAGACGGGATCCTGGACGGGACTATCCCTAAAAGCGAACAGAAGCATTATCTTGAGATCGTATCTGAAGAAGTCAAGAGACTGTCAAGGCTCACATCTTCGCTTCTGTCTGTAATGAGACTGGAAGAGAGCAACCAGAGCGTAGAACTGACGAACGTAGAAGTGTGGAACATGATCCTAAACGTCATGTTCAACCTTGAGCAAAGGATCGAAGAGAAAAAGATCTACATTCCGGATCTGGATCCCCAGGAGTGTGAAGTCAAAGCGGATAAAGATATGCTGCATCAGGTGATCTACAATCTGATGGACAATGCGGTTAAGTACACTCCTATCGGCGGAGAGATTAATGTTTCCGTAAACGAGTCAGAAGGGAAGACATCCATAACGGTCAGAAACAGCGGTCAGGGGATATCGGAAGAAGAACAGCCGTATGTTTTTGAGCGGTTCTATAAAACAGACAAGTCAAGAGGAATAGACCGCGGAGGAACGGGCCTGGGACTCTATATCGTCAAGATGCTGACACTCGCCATGGGAGGTACTGTTGATCTTGAGAGTGATGGAGAAAGTTATACGCAATTCACTGTCACGCTTCAGTCAGCGCCGCTATCCAGAGACAGAAACAGCAGAACTGTGAAACCTGAAAAGAGCAAGACAAAAGAGTCTATGTCTGTAGCAGACAGAGTAAGAAAACTGATACCGGAAGGATACTCACCGAAGTTTCCTTGGTCCGGGAAGCACTGAAATAAACCGGGGATCGAAGCGATGCGGCCTGCGCCGCAATTTGCCTTACGACCCCGTTTTTGCTATTATGTTAGACGTTTAAAAAGCGGTTATTCCGTATTTGGGAGTTAAAAATGAGTATTATATGCCCATCGGTTCTATCAGCTGACTTTGCCTCGCTCGGGGATGAGTGCAGGAACGTGCTCGAAGGCGGTGCGGACTGGATCCATTATGATGTGATGGATGGGGTCTTCGTGCCCAATATCTCTATAGGACTTCCCGTGCTCAAGAGCCTGAGCAAGAAAGTGGAAGCTTTCTATGATGTGCACCTGATGATCACAGATCCTGCTAAATATGTCGATGCGTTCGCTGAAGCAGGAGCAAAGCACATCTCGTTTCATATCGAAGCACAAAGTGACGCTGATTCTACTATAGATGCGATACATAACAGAGGGATCCTCGCCGGAATGGCGATTAAACCTGGAACACCTGCTGAAGCGGTCTATCCATATCTGGACAAACTTGATCTGGTCCTCGTTATGACGGTCGAACCGGGATTCGGCGGGCAGAAATTCATGGCTGATATGTGCCCCAAGATCCGTGCTATCAGACAGAAGGCGGACAGCCTCGGGAAAAAAGACCTTCTGATCCAGGTGGACGGAGGTATCGATAATGTCACCGTACCTTATGTAGCGGAAGCCGGAGCCAACGTGTTTGTGGCTGGATCCGCCGTATTCAATAAAGAAGACAGAGCAGCAGCCATAGCAGCTATCAGAAAAGCTGCACAGAACTCTGCAGGTTTTGTTCTATGAACGTAAAGCTTGATACTACTTCATTACATCTGTCATTCAGACCTTTCAGAGATTACCTGGTTACGATGGTTCCGATCGCAGCCCTGTCTACTTTTGTCTACGGATGGCGTGTTCTTATAATGCTCGGTATCGCCACGATTGTGGCGGAACTCAGTGACTTCATCGTAGCGTTTCTGAGAAAAAACACACTGGATCTCTCGGATATCTCCAGTGTCACTCTTGCGTGGGTCTTCACTATGCTGATGCCCGCAAGTCTCAGTTATACGATCCTGATAATAGGAGTTTGTATCACGGTATTTCTCGGGAAGCATGCGTTCGGAGGATTCGGTTCATACCCCTTTAACCCTGCAGCTTTCGGATTTGCATTCACTGCTGCAGCATATCCTGATGAAGTCTTCAGGTATCCGGCGGCTTTTTCAAATGTACCCATCTCGTGGGCTCCTCAGGTCGAACTGTTCCGTTCTCCGGGTTATGTGATCAACCAGGGCGGAAAGCCGATCGCAAGCGTGACGGATCTGATAATAGGCGAATATGTCGGCCCGATAGGCACCACTTTCTGTATTGTTGCACTTTCATGCCTTGTTTTGCTTATAGTGCATGATGCGATGTCATGGCATATACCTGCCGCATATATGGCAACGTTCGCTGCGCTGACATTTGCGTTCCCACGTATACAGGTCGACAGGACAGACTCAATGCTGATGGAACTGATCTGCGGATTCGTTCCTTTTGCTGCGGCATATCTCGTTTCAGAACCTTCATCATCGCCTAAGAATGATGTGGCAAAGATCATATACGGGATAGTGCTTGGAGCCGTATCGGTGCTGTTCACATGGTACGGAGCGTTCGAGGGAGGCATTTGTTTCGCCCTTTTGGTGTGTTCGCCTGTCGGATCATATCTGGACAGAAAACTTGCCGGTACCCGCAGCAGGAAGGGGGACAGCACGAATGCCTAGAAAGAGAGATAAGAAAACAGAAGTTCAGCGCTCTAGGTTGATGCTCAATACTGAAGAAGCACAGCAGAACGACTTTCTGTTTTTCAACAATACAGTATTGATGCAGGGACTGGCATTGACTCCCGTGATCGCAGCTGCGACTACGCTGGAAAATGCAGTGATACTTGCAATTGCCGGAGCAGTACTCATCATCCCTACCAGAATACTGGGAGATGTTACTGTAGGAAGGATCAAGACCAGACTGAGGATCATATTCTATACGGTCCTTTCAGCTCTGATCATGGTTCCGGATATGATATTCCTTTCCAGATGGTTCAAGGGAAGTTTCGTCTCTGTAGGCTTGTATGTGCCGCTGCTCTTTGTGGATGGCGCGGTGACATGGCGTGCAAGTGTTGCTCAGAGAGAAGGAACGAGACATGTGTTCCGCAATGCTGTAAGCACTGCTCTGGGATATGCTTTCGCTATTTGTCTTACAGGTACTGTCAGGGAGATTCTCGGAAAAGGTACAGTATGGGGAGTACAGATATTCGGAAAGGCTCCGTTCTCTGTAGCGTCGATGGTCCCGGGAGGGTTCCTGATCACTGCGGTTATCGCTGCCGCGTGGCAGGGAATCACCAGATTCTTTAAGAAGATCATATTCTCCGGAGGAAAAAGCGAATGATTAAAGAGTTTATCAGCGAATTCTCCGAGATGATAATGATAGGACTCACCGGTGCATTTCTGGCCAACATTACTCTCTGCAGGGCTGCCGGACTGGACAGGATCAAGAACATAGAAGAGGACAGCGATGAGAGGATATTTTGTATCCTACAGGCGGTCTGTTCACTTCTGAGCTCTGTTGCTTTCTGGTTTGCAGAAAGATATATTTCGATCCCGGCCTCCCTTCTGGAACCTTTCGGAGTTTCGGAGTACTATTCACAGGTATATCTTTGGCCTCTGCTGATTGCAGTAGTGACAGCAGTGGTATTCATCATAGTTTTTATCGTCACAGTTAAAGTTGCACCTTATGATAAGGTCACCAGCGCTGCAAGACAGCTGCCGTTCGCGGCATTCAATAACTTTGCGGCAGGCGTGATACTCGTTTCTGCCTCAAGACAGTACGGTCTGATAGAGATGATCGTATACACTGCAGGAGCAAATATTGGTTATATCATGGCGAATATGATGCTCAGAGAAGGAAACAGACGCCTGCAAAGCAGGGAGGTTCCGGCTGCATTCCGGGGACTGCCTGCGAAACTGCTGTATCTCTCAGGTCTTGCAATAGCTTTCTATGCACTTACAGGTCACAGCCTGTCATCACTTCTTTGATCTGCGGAGGACTGATCTAACAGCCCGACATGGTCTGACTCCGATTTTCCTTTCGCCGGGAACAAGAGGGTTATAGCCGATCATGAAAGAAAAACTGAAGAAACTATTTACTATTGACCGCTCATTGACTCAGTTCATCGATGAAGACGGGAAGAAGACTACTCTTCTGAACCTGATGGTCCCGATCTTCCTTGAATCTGCACTGAGGATACTCATGGGGACGGTCAATTCTGTCATTCTCAGCAGATTTACACCAACTGCTGCAGGAGCGATCGGAACCGCTTCGATCATCATTAACTTCATGAACTCCCTGTTCTCAATGATAAGTGCAGGTGTCACGGTTATCATTGTTCAGAACCTTGGAGCAGGACACAGAAAACGCGCGGCAGATGCGGCATCACTGTCAGTGGCGATTTGCGGCATTATGAGCCTTGTACTGGGCCTCATTCTTTCATTTATGTCCAGACAGCTCATGAACGGACTGATGAACCTGACGGGGGATCAGCTGGAAGAAGCTGTAGAGTATTTTAGAATAGTATCCAGATACAACATAGTCTCTACTTTGATCTCGGTATTCTCCGCTATCGGAAGGAGCTATGGAAAAACAAGAGCAAATCTTGTTATCGCGGTGCTTATGAATGCTATAAATGCTGTTATCAGCGCTGCAGTTATCTTCCGGCCGTTTGAGATTCCTCTTCACGGAATTGCCGGAGTCGCGATCGGAAGAGTTATTGCCGAAACCATAGCTTTTATTGTTAATATCATACTAATCATAAAGCTTAAGATCGGGCTCAATGTTCAAGCTGTACTGCACCCGGACATGGAGCTTGTCAGGGATATTATCAAATACGGATTGCCTTCCGGAATAGGTACTATCTCTTATAACGTCTCAACCATATTCTCTTCAGCTATAATTGGCGGATTCGGCAGTACAGTCGTGACAGCCAAGACATATCTCAACTCTGTAACTTCATTCTCTACAGGTCTGGGTTTTTCTGCAGGAATGGCAACGAGTATCCTTATCGGGTGGAATGTCGGCAGAGGTGATATGGAAAGGGCTTATCGGGTGAACTTTGAAGCCATAAAGATAGCGCTTCTTACAAATGTCGGACTGTCCACTGCGATGGCCTTTCTGGCAAAGCCTATTTACAGAGCAATGTTCCATGCATCCGATGAAGTGCTTGCACTGGTCCAGCCGATAATGTTCATTGAAGCGGTTCTCAATATCGGACGTTCGGTAAACGTTGTTGAAGAGAACAGCCTTAGGGCAGCAGGAGACGTTGTTTATCAGATGGCTGTTGGAATGCTCAGCTGCTGGCTCTGTTCAGTGCTATTCTGCTACATCAACGGAGTCGTATTGGGTTATGGTCTTATTGGATGCTGGTTTGCCTTCTTACTGGATGAATGGACTAGAGCGGCGCTCTATCTGAGAAGATGGATCAGCAGGAAATGGATGGATAAGAGGATAATCAAAGAACAGTGAGCCGGACGGAAAAAGCAAATAAGTATTAGACAGTTCAATGTATCCTTGACATGAATGGTTGCCCGCGCTATAATTCACTGTGCTCACAAAAATGCGTCATTAGCTCAGCTGGATAGAGCGTCTGGCTACGGACCAGAAGGTCGGGGATTCGAATTCTCCATGGCGCACCAGAAAATGCCGTTCGTGTTTATAAAGACTCGAACGGTTTTTTTGTGTTCGTATTTTGTTGTTTTGATTGGCTCTTCTTATAACATCTTTTTAATTTTGAAACAGAAATAATAAGTATTAGTTGCAGTGTTTCACATGTTCAAGGACTTGGAGTAATTACTGACCGATCCTGCACAGCCTATTCATATTCTGTTGTGAAACATTATAATAAAGAACGGTCAGAATAAAACATACACAATGTGAGAATGCTAATAAGAGAAAGATATCTATTATGAAAAAACAATCCCTGTTGATGCGGTTTGCGTCTTACTACAGACCGTATCGGTTACGATTCCTCCAGGATGTATTGATGTCGACTATCCTGACGATCTGTGGCCTTGTATATCCAATGATCACTCGAAAGATCATCAACGTCTATGTTCCGCAGAACATGTTTCGAGAGATGATGATCTCAATAGCAGCAGTGATGGCTGTGTATTTGATCAAAGCTTTAGCCGGATATGGTGTGACATACTATGGTCATATGATGGGCGTCGATATTCAGAATGACATGCAGCGTGACCTTTTTCGGCACCTTCTGACTCTGCCTTACGCCTTCTTTGATGAGAACAAGAGCGGTGTTCTGACATCAAGGGCTGTAAACGACTTGCAGAGCATCACCGAGCTAGCACACCACGGGCCGGAAAACATTATTCAGTCAGCACTTTCGCTGATTGGCTCCTATATAATTCTCTGCACAATAAACTGGAAACTGGCAACGATCATTTTTGCCTTTTTCCCGGTGCTGGTCATTTTCGTCTGGCGTCTTCGTATCCAGATGAATGAGGGATACCGTAGAAGCAGGGAAACGCTGGCAGAGGTGAATGGAGAGATGCAGAATTCACTTAGCGGCATACGTGTTTCCAAAGCATTCAACAATGATGAAGGTGAACTTCACAAACTTGCAGTGAGGGCTTCAGCGTTCCGTGATGCCCGGAAACTCTCATATACGGTTATGGCGCGATTCAATACGGGGATGGATTTCCTGCTGGATATGATGTATTTGATCGTGCTAACTGCTGGAAGCATTTTCTGCTTTAGGGGAGAGATTACGGTAGGAGACTTCACAGCGTATTTTCTTTTTATCTCGAACTTCTTCAATCCGATCAGAAGACTGATGTCTTTCGCAGAGCAGCTTGAGGATGGCAGAGCAGGATTTCAAAGATTCTGTGAGATCATGGATACACCATCTGAACCGGAACGTGCGGATGCTGAGGATGCAGACGATCTCTCAGGAGATATAACATTTGATAGTGTTTCATTCCAGTATCCGGGAACAAACGGCCAGGAAGTGCTTAAGGACCTGACATTAAGGATACCTGACGGTATGAAAGTCGCGCTGGTCGGACCGTCCGGTGGCGGAAAAACTACTCTTTGCCATCTGATTCCCAGGTTTTACGATCTGGAGAGCGGTTCCATATCTATCAACGGACGTGATATCGAGACCATCACAAGACGCAGCTTACGCCAGCACATTGGAATCGTTCAGCAGGATGTATTCCTGTTCACAGGAACGATCGCAGATAATATCGGATATGCAGCACCGGATGCGACACGTGAACAGATCAGAGATGCAGCGCGTAAAGCCAGAATCGACTCTTTTATTGAGAGTCTGCCTGACAGCTATGATACCTACATAGGTGAACGTGGAGTAATGCTATCCGGAGGACAGAAACAGCGTATAGCTATTGCGAGGATATTCCTTATGGATCCTCAGATCCTTATTCTTGATGAAGCAACTTCAGCACTGGACAATGTCACAGAGGCTGAACTGCAGCAGTCTTTGGATGAATTGAGCCACGGACGCACAACTATCGTTGTAGCACATCGTCTTTCCACTGTTCGAGACGCAGACAAGATCGTATTTCTTACAGCGAACGGGGTCGAAGAACAGGGAACGCATGATGAACTCCTGAAAATAAATGGGAAATATGCTGCCCTCTACAACTCGCAGTTTGCATAATAAAAACATCTAATGATGCTTATTACCGGAAAAGGCAGTTAACGGATTGCCGTTTCCGGTATTTTGCTTCGTTAACTCTGGCAGATAATCTCAGCAATCACTTATTTGATCTGGTCTGAGCTATTGATATCATCGTGGGATGCTGCTGCACAGCGCAGGCGTGTATGGCCTTCAAGAATCACGATATACCGCCAGTCTGGCAAAAAACGACATATACAATCCTGAGTCTCAGTATAAAAGTGGGAGGCTTACAGCCGTATACCACCGGGCAGGTACAAGCTCGTGAATTTATTCATGAGTAGTTGACCCAAAACGGCGAGGTTGTCCTCGCCGATAAATGAATGTTTGTAAAAAGTATTATTTATTGCCTGTAAATAAGCAAGACGTGATCTTTTCTATAAAAGTGTCGAACAGGCTGGGTAGAGCAGTCCGATTTGTTATTTGAAGTGCAAGTTCCGCGACTGCGATTCCACCTATGACATCTATGAAGTAATGCTGTTTGACTAGTGTAGTTGCAGCAAACAAAGTAAATGAGAATATTCCTTGCAGCCAGACTATCCATCTTCTGCCTTCTGGTTCTGTTTCCATACTATACCGGAAGCATGTCCAGCTGTAAAAACAGTGAATGGAAGGAAAAGCACGGACTGGAGCATCGACACCATAGGTGAACGAAAGGATTTTTATCCAGATATTGCCATCTTCAGGCAGCGAAGGCCATCTCATAGCGACAGGCCATGCCAGAAAGATAACGAAGCATATGGCCTTTGCCAGTAATTCGGCGCTTAAGTACCGGTCACGCTTCTCTATCGGACCGAAACTTGCTTGAAGATAATAGTTGAGCCACTGAAAAAAAGACAAATAGTAAATGACCACAAACTGCGGAATAAAGGGTATATGCCTGTCGATCTCCATGTCCAAAAAGATGTATCTTTCAGGAGAGATCATATATTTCGGAGCTATATAGACAAAACAGTTAAAACCAAATGTTATTGCAGCGGGCAACAGTGTGATCAATAGATCTCGTTTTCGTTCTTTAGTCAGTTTTTCCATCACGTGATCACTTTCAGTGTTATTTGATAACACCTTTCAGAAAGCTATAATTCGGTGTCACTGCTCTCTCATGACAACCGATCTGCGCGATCTGTCAATATAAAGATGCCAGCTAATTATACTAATACAGAAACGAATAATGAAGAGGACTCTCTTCTGCGGGAAACTGAATTATTGAACGAAACGGAAAAAGCAGATGTTTGCAGTAGACTTTTTGCAAAAACACGCCCCGGATAATTTTCTCCGGGGCGTGTGACGGCTATATATGAGCTGGTTCTTATTAAGCGCCTTCTGGCTGCATAATTACTCGATGATCTGCCAGCGGGCTGAATTGGGGTTTGGGTTCGGGTCAAAAGCTGCTTCACCCTGACCTATACTTTCATTGCCGAAGACCATTGTGAAATCGCAGTCTTTGGTAAATGGTTTCCACTCAGGAAGACCTGCGCCGTTCGGATCGCCATTCTTACAGAAATTGGTCCAATAGGTGATCATCGTATCAGACAGTTTGTAATCATATTCGGTGAATGGACGCCAGCACCTGTCGAGAGTTCCCTGTATATACCAAAGATCGCTGGAATGCCAGGAACCGGAATCGTCACCGGGCAGTGCACGGGAGAAGAAGTAGAGGTATCCGGGTTTCCTTCCGTTCGCTTCGTGTTTGAGAAGAAGATCGCGCATGCCGGAGTTGATTGCCGGAGGCATCCAGGGCATTGGAGCTCCGCCAGCCATATCGTCTCTTGTAGATCCCATTAGGAACTCCACATCATTATAATCGCCTTTCTCGACAGCTTCGTCATAACTCTCAGTGAGTGCGAACCCATCAATAAAAGGTCCGAAAGGCAGAGGAAGCCTGACGTTGCCGAGATCAGGCCTGAAAGTCTTGTAATACTCCATAAGCTGTTCTGCTGAAAGGCTGCGCATATCCAGAGGAGAACTGTAACTGCAGTGGTCTACGAACTGTCTGCCGACACTGTAGGCAAGATCCTTCTCCATGAATCCGCCTAGGCCGCTGTGAATGACAGCCTTGTTGATCATTCCCTTCATCAAAGGAGAGAACACCAGCGCGATAGTGGATCCGGCTCCTGCAGACTGACCGAATACCATCACATTGCCGGGATCTCCGCCGAACGCAGAAATATTCTCATGGACCCATTTAAGCGCTGCAATCTGGTCCAGAAGGCCATAGTTTCCGGATCTGCCGGCTTCTGCATCCAGTTCGGGATGAGCAAGATAGCCGAAAATGGACAATCTGTAGTTGATGGATACATAGATAACATCTTTGGAAGCAAAAGCTTCTCCGTCGAATTCTCTCTCATGAGCGAATCCTGAGTTGAAGCCGCCTCCGAAGATCCAGACAGCTACCGGCAGCCTGTCATCAGCTGACTTTGCAGGCGTCCAGACATTGAGGTAGAGGCAGTCTTCGCTGCATGTGAACGGCTCGTTCTGCCATTCGCGGTCATAAAATGATCCTTTTCTGTGTACCCCCTGCATTGGAGGTGCAGTAAACTCTTCTGCTTTTCTTACACCCTCCCATGGTGCTACAGGCTGCGGTGCTTTCCAGCGCAAGTCACCTACAGGCGGCGCAGCAAACGGGATTCCTTTAAAAACAGTGATATCCTTTCCGGGTATCTCTACTCCAGAGACCAATCCCGCATTGGTCTGTGCGATCGTGATAGCCATTACAGATTTCCTCCTAGTAACGCATTTTTCACAAAACAGCGACAGTGACATAAGCATCAGGAGATGCTTTATATATAGTATGTAAATATAGTAGCTGAAAGAGCGGGAATTTCGCAAGAACAGGCTGTACTCAAGCAGAGAAAGCATTTCTGAGTAATGTCAGATGGGAAGTATTTCTATGTTACGGTTACAGTAGGCTTTATTTGTAGAAGCGTTTTCCGTAATGTATATTAGATATGGAACAATAACACTCATACTTTGGTTTGAATGGCAACTGATCTCAAACCGACACAGTCAGTCTGCGCTTTTTATGTTTTATCGGGAATGCTTATTTGAAGATGAATGCTAAAATTAAAAAACTATTCACTATCGACAGATCATTAACGCAGTTTATCGATGATGAAGGAAGGAAGACCACTCTTTTAAATCTGATGATCCCGCTGTTCCTAGAGTCTGCTCTGAGGATCCTGATGGGATCTGTGAACTCGGTGATAATGAGCCGTTTTACTCAGACTGCTGCAGGCGCGATAGGAACAGCAAACACCATCATCAATTTCATGAGTTCGCTGTTTGCTATGATAAGTTCAGGAGTCACAGTCATAGTCGTACAGAACCTGGGTGCTGGAAACAGAAAGAGAGCTGCTGACGCCGCATCTCTTTCGATCGCCATATGCGGCTTGCTGAGCCTGGTTCTCGGGTTCATCCTCTCTTTGATGTCAAGACAGCTCATGGGAGGACTGATGAATCTTACAGGTGAACAGCTGGAGGAAGCGGTGGAATACTTCCGGATCGTCTCCAGATATAACATATTCACTACGCTGATCTCTGTCTTCTCAGCTATCGGAAGAAGTTACGGACGCACAAAGATCAATCTGGTGATCTCCGTGCTTATGAATGTCATCAATGCTTTGATGAGCATGATCGTCGTATTCCGGCCGTTCGAGACCCCGCTGCATGGAGTCACCGGAGTCGCGATCGGAAGAGTAACTGCAGTATTTATTGCATTCCTGGTGAATCTGATACTTATCCTAAGGATCAGGATAGGACTTAATAAGGAAGCAGTGCTGCATCCGGATATGACCCTGATCGGAGACATAATAAGATACGGGCTGCCTTCCGGAATAGGAACTATATCATACAGTGTTTCCATGATCTTCTCTTCTGCGATCATCGGTATTTTCGGAAGCACTGTCGTAACGGCAAATACTTATATCAATTCAGTCAAATCCTTCTCGACCGCTCTGGGCATATCTGCAGGTGTGGCGACCAGCGTGCTGATCGGATGGAATGTCGGCAGAGGCGATATGGAAAAAGCGTACAGGGTCAACTTTGAAGCGATCAAGATAGCGCTTTTGACGAACGTTGGATTCTCCACGATATCAGCTGTCTTCGCGAAGCCGATATTCAGAGCGATGTTCGGCGCTTCTGATGAGATACTGGCTTTGGTGCAGCCTATCATGTTTATCGAGGTGATCCTCAATATAGGAAGGTCTGTTAACGTTGTGGAAGAAAGCAGCCTCAGAGCTGCCGGTGACGTTGTCTATCAGATGATCGTAGGTATGGCAAGCTGCTGGCTCTGCTCTGTACTCTTCTGTTATATCAACGGAGTAGTTCTGGGCTACGGTCTGATAGGCTGCTGGTTTGCCTTCCTGCTTGACGAATGGGTCAGAGCTTCATTCTACCTCTACAGATGGATCAGCAGGAAATGGATGGAGAAAAGAATAATAAGGTGATGTCTTTCTCCAGGGCGATATGACTGAGAAATACAAATCAATAGCCAACTAAAAAAGTCCGGGATCAAATCACAGTGTCAGTGATGATCCCGGATATGTTTATTATTGCGATCAGCGGTCTTTCTTAGACCTTTTCAGTACAGGAATGTACAGAATAGTCAGAAGTGAGATCGCTACAGCCGTGAGTATTACAAGATATAAGGCCCAGTGCCAAGTCTCAGTCAAACGGACCGGAACCGGCGGGTTGTATGTGAAGAAGAAGTTCGTATAATTCTCTATCGATATGACCTCTCCTCCTTCATATAGAGGAACAGAAAAGACAGAGTTCAGATAGATGAACAGAACCGCCAGGGAAACGATGATTATTATGGAATTCAGATAGTCCTGCTTCGTGAGACTGGATCTGTATTCACGATATATGCTGATGCCCAGGATTATCAGCATGCTGTGGAAAATAAAGAACTGATATGCCATGGGATGGGTAAATGACTGATCAGGTCTTATGGTCGTTGTGTAGATGGAAGGCATCAGCAGTGCCGCTGCTGCTCCGAGAATGCAGCTGGGATACATAAAACCTAACAGGCGTCTCTTCAGAGGCGAATTGTCCGGAGAAAAGCGCAGGAACAGAATAAAGAGTATCTGTATAGAACAAAGATGAAGCGGAAGATGATTCAGCTCAAGATATGGAACGAAACCCTTCCCGTCGCTCAACGGCAGCATCTTCACGACGGAAAAAACTTTAACGCATTCAGACAGTAAGCTCACCAGCATACAGCAATTGACGATAGAAGAGAATGAGAAGTCTGTACGTTTGATCAGATATAGACTGCTTATCACGATAACAGAACAGATCAGCAGCCAGACGATGTGGTAAACGGAAAACATAAAAGATCCTCCTCGATTGAATCCAGGAAAAGGGCCGGTCAGGCATTTGGAAGAGTCCTTCTGAATAAGCAGGCTTTCGCATACATCTGGTCAGGATGGAGGCATTCTCCTCTTATCGAGCAGGTATAGTTTCTGCTGCAGCATTCAAAAGGCTCTGCATCTGTTTCATAATCTTCGAACTCGTACTGAAGGACATCAGCGGCATAAAGGGAGATTTGTTTCAGCGTATCTTTTGAAACATTGACGTATCTGAATGAATGCCATCCATCAGCATCTGATTCATTTACAACATCCTTGGGAAGGCCTGCCTTGGACAGGACAGTTTCTCGTACACTGATACGGATCGTATCATTTCCCAGGATCTCGAAATGCATGATCTTGGTGCGGGATACATCCGTGCCGCTTTTCTGCTCGCAGATAAATAACGCTGTCTTATGACTGTTTACAGGAGCGTCAAGAAGTACGGCAGATGAAGGTATTCCCAGGCGTTTTGCTCTCGTGTCAAGTTTTTCCCTAACCGCTGTGACCAGATCGGTACTTAGATCCATATGTAGAATATCCTCCGTCAGTCAGAATCCAGACTGATTATAGCACTATTGTTTTCGAAAGAAATGTACATAAATAGTATTACATGTTGTAGTTAAAAAACTTATTAGTATATAATTGCATTACCATGTCGCTTTAAACTGCAAAAGGAGATAAAGGAAAATGTATAAACTTTGGGAAGCGCTTAAAGAAGCCAAGAAGATGAAGTGGGTGGATCTCACTCATCAGATGAACAATGACAGCCCCTATTGGAGCGGTATACCGGATGGTTCTGTGGAACTGAGCAAGACAGTGTTTGACTGGGGCAATCCCATGCTGGAGTGTCTCATCCAGACATTCAAATTTCCGGGACAGTTCGGGACACATATCGATTTCCCCGGACACTTTATCAAGGATGCTCCTCTGTCAGAGTCCTTTGGTGTAAAGGATGGAGCATTCCCGCTTTGTGTAGTAGATGTTTCAGATAAGGTCAAAGCCGATCCGACTTATGTTGTGACACCGGAAGATATAAAGGAATACGAGAAGCAGTACGGAGATATCCCGGACGGAGCATTCGTTGCTATACGTACTGACTGGTCAAAGAACTGGCCGGATATGGACAAGCTTTCAGGAATAGCGGAAGACGGAAGCGAGAATTTCCCCGGATGGTCTCTTGAAGCGCTCAAGTATATCTATGAGGTCAGAAATGCAGCGGCAAACGGACACGAGGCTCTTGATACAGACGCTTCCCGTGAGGCTGCCAAAGCCGGAGATCTCGCATGTGAGCGCTATGTTCTTCAGCAGGGAAAGCTTCAGGTAGAAGTCATGTGCAACCTTGATCAGCTGCCTGCAGCAGGCGCTGTCGCATTCGTTGCATGGCCTAACTTCGAAGGCGCGACCGGACTGCCCGTAAGGATGTGGGCGATCTGCGAAGAGTGATATTTTTTATGAATAAGTAGAGCTCCGCACTGAAAAAGTGCGGAGCTCTTGATCTAAACGGGAAAGATAAAGTCATGAGCCTATTGCAAACAGCACCTCAGGCAGGAGCTGCTTCTTACGGCTCAGGACCCCAGGCATATCATAGACGAGTCCTTCGATGTGCTTGTAAGAGAGCCTCCTGTTAGCCTTGAAATCTGTACAGAGCAGCACGCTGTGTTCATTTAACACATTAGTGATCATCAGAACAGCCCAGTCAAGACCGTTCTTCTTCCGGACAGTTTCCAGTGCATCGAGATAAGCGTCGCGGTATTCGGAAAGATCTTCCAGTGTGGTGACTTCACACTGTCCTATACCGACCTTTACGCCTTTTTCAGAATACATCTTGAAGTCGGACGTGATAGCTGTTTCCGGATCCCTTGTCTTCAGACCTTCCGTATTGCTGAACATGGCAAGGCCGAACTCTTCTGTGACGACTCCGCATATGGAGGAAAGAGCTTCTGCAGCATTCACATCAACCGCTGTAGTAGTCGGGCTCTTAAGGATGAGAGTGTCTGCGATTATGCCTGTGAGAAGCAATTTGGCAGTTTCAGGATCCGGGACAACTCCGTTTCGCAGAAACAGCTGATAAACTATCGTACATGTGCTCCCTAAAGGTTCTGCATCGATGAAGATCGGAAGATCAGTCCTCACAGCATCCAGACGGTGATGATCGACGATCTCCACGACAGTGGCAGTCTCAATACCTCTTATGCTCTGTCCTGCTTCATTGTGATCGACGAGGATGACTTTGTAGCTCGGTGTATTAAGGAAGCACCTTCTGGTGACATAACCGGTATATTTGCCATCGTCAAACACAGCGATACCGCGTTTTGAGGAAGAGTAAAAGACTGATTTGGCATCTTCAAAGAGATCATCTGCATCGAACACTTCTGCCTGGTCACGCATCGTCTCTCTTATAGACGGAACGCTGACTACAGTGCCTTCCTCCGAGAGATGATTGAGCATCCATGCGGCAATGTCGTCTACACTTACAAGTCCCGCAAACTCACCGTCATCAAAAACCGGAGTAGCAGAAGGGTTATTCTCACTGTATGCGTGTGCAAGAACGCTCAGAGATTCATCGATGTCTATCTCTTCATCATAAGAGAGCATGACGTCGCGTACTTTAGGAAATATATCTCTTTTATAAGGAGGAGGCGTGATCTCCAGAGATGCGAGTATGCGCTTCGCACTCTCGCTGAGGTGACCGGGACGCACCGGTATGTATCTGTTTTCAGGATCTATGCGGTTTTTGAGTACGGCGTATGCCGCTGCGCTGCAGACGCTGTCCAGGTCGGGATTCCTGTGACCGGTGATATAGATATCAATCATTCTGTTTTCCTCCTGACTTTCAGTACTGTTTCATTATTCTCAGCAGTTTTTCGTATATGGGAATGATCTGTTCTTCTGTGACGCCGGCCATGACCTGCTCCTCTGTCCTCCAGCCGACTGCGGAGTTCTCGTCGCTCTTTATTCTGAGTGAGAGGGCAGGATCTGCCTCAAAGAGATAGGTGAGGTTAAGGTGAAGATGAGGAGAGACTATCTCTGAATTTTTAATGTGTGAAGCAACATTCAACACCTCAAGAGACACAGGAGCTTTGTCAAGGAATCTGATATGTTCGATCCCTGTTTCTTCCCGGGCTTCCCTTAAGGCAACAGCTGACAGATCCGGTTCTCCGTCCGCATGTCCGCCGAGCCATGCCCATTGTCTGTATATGTTGTGATATGCCATGAGCACCATGGTGCGTGAAGGATCAGTCACCCATGATGAAGCAGTGAAATGGGCAACTGTATCATCTCTAGTAAGTGCATCCCGTCCGTCTTCCAGATAGTGCAGTATCTGTTTCTTGTCCGCAGCTTCTCTCTCGCTTTTGGGCACATAACTGCTGACGGTGCCGATGATCATATCTCTTTTCTGAGACACTTTGCAGACCTCTTTCTGTTGGCTTTCTTGATTTCAATTATATCAAAACGGGTGGGTGCGTTTGACGGAAATACTTATGCCGACATAAAATTAAAACAGAAAGTAAATCAATCGCTTGGTACGTTTTGAAAGGAGAGAGAGATTGATCACAAGAACTTTTGAAGATCTGACATTCCCTATGTTCGGATTCGGTCTCATGAGGCTTCCGAACAATGCAGACGGAGAACTTGACTGGGAAAAATCCGTAGAACTGGTCAGATACGGTTATGATAAAGGTATAAGATACTTCGATACCGCGTGGCCTTATCTGGGAGGCAATTCCGAGAGGATAGCCGGTGAAGCTCTGTCGGTATATCCCAGAAACAGTTATATGCTGGCTACGAAATTCCCCGGACACAGAGTCGCCCCGGGAACATCTCCCGCTGAGATCTTTGAACAGCAGCTTGAAAAGTGCAAGACAGACTACTTTGATTTCTATCTGCTGCACAATGTCAGTGAGACTTCTATGGAAGTCTATGACAAGCAGGAAACGCTGGACTACTTCCTCGAGCAGAAGAGACTCGGCAGGATAAAACACTTCGGATTCTCCTGTCACGCCAGGAAGGAAAATCTGGAAGCGTTCCTTGACAGACATCCCGGAGTCTTCGAGTTCTGTCAGATCCAGCTCAACTATCTTGACTGGACCCTTCAGGATGCGAAAGGCAAATACGAACTGCTCACAGAAAGAGGAATCGGTGTCTGGGTAATGGAACCCGTCAGAGGCGGAAAGCTGCAGAACCTGCCGGATGCTCTTGGTGCAAAACTTAAAGAACTGCGTCCCGAGGACAGCTATTCGGCCTGGGCGTTCAGATTCCTTCAGGCCCTTCCAAATGTCAGGATCATCCTGAGCGGTATGAACGAGTTCTGGCATGTGGATGAGAACATAAACACGTTCAGTGATGGAAAGCTCCTCTCAGAGGAAGAGACTGAGGCCTTGCTGGAAGTAGCAGAGAAATTAAAAGATTCAGTGCCATGCACTGCCTGCAGGTACTGCTGCGACGGATGCCCGATGGGGCTTGATATCCCGTTCCTGATCTCACTCTACAATGAGCTCAAGGTCGGAGCCGGAGCCGCAGTCAACAATCAGATCAAGGCTCTTCCGGAAGATAAGCTTCCTTCAGCATGTATCGGGTGCGGTCAGTGCTCGGCAGCATGTCCGCAGAGCATCGATGTTCCTTCTGTCATGAAGGCATTTGCTGAACTGATCAATAGCTGACAGAATCAACTGTCATTATTTATAGGAGGATTCAAAATGCAGAGAGTATATGATTTCCTTAAGAAAGTCCACACATATTATCTTGCCACTGTGGATGGCGACCAGCCCAGAGTCAGACCTTTTGGTACCATAGACATGTTCGAAGGTAAGCTCTATTTCCAGACCGGACTTGTCAAGGATGTGGCTAAGCAGCTCCTGGCAAATCCCAAGTTTGAGATCTGCGCATATGACGGCAGCGCCTGGATCCGCGTCTGCGGAGAAGCGGTGCTGGACGAAAGGATAGAGGCGCAGCAGCATATGCTGGACGAGAACCCCGGTCTCAAGAACATGTATAAAGCCGGAGACGGGAACACAGCGGTGTTCTTCATAAAGAACGGAACAGCTGTAATAAGCTCCTTCTCTGCAGAACCTGTTACTATCGAGTTCTGAAAAACAGTAAAAAACCAGGAAGGATGTCCGTCTTGTGAACGGGCATCCTTCCTTTTTAAGTGTTTCAGAATTTTTCCCAAGGCATATCCTGATTCGTGAAATGGCCGTATGAGGATACCGATGAGAATTTGACGTTTCTGAGCCCGAGAAACTCGATTATTCCTCTTGGAGTAAGATCGAAATTTCTCAGCAGTTCTTCTGCCATTGTACTGTTCCAGTTTCTGTCTGCTGTAACAGCAACAGATACAGGTTCACGTACACCAATCGCATAGGACAGCTGGACCTCTGCCTCATGAAGACCGTGCTTTTTGAGCAGATATTTGGAAAGATATCTTGCCATATATGCTGCGGATCTGTCTACTTTTGTAGGATCCTTTCCCGAGAAAGCTCCGCCGCCATGGCGTCCGCCTCCGCCGTACGTGTCGCAGATTATCTTTCTTCCTGTGACGCCTGCATCACCGAAGCTGCCTCCGATGACGAATCTGCCGGTGGGATTGCACAGCTTTCTGAAATCGCAGTTCATGCCGTATTTCTTTGCCGAAGTCTCCATCACTCCGCCTGCTATCTCACGGACAGCTTCTATAGGCAGCTCCTCACGGTGCTGTGTGGATATCAGAAATGTATCTATGGAAGGAGTGCCGTCATCCTGGAAACGAACAGTCACCTGGGATTTGGCATCAGGTCCCAGCAAAGGATGCCTCAGCGCTCTCAGCTCTTTCAGGGCGTCGGTGGCGAGCATATAGGAAAGGGGGAGACACTCCGGAGTCTCGTCACATGCATAACCGAACATTATTCCCTGATCTCCGGCTCCGCCTGTATCCACTCCCATGGCGATATCCGGACTCTGGCGGAATACCAGATCATCCAGCTTGAAATCAAAATCGAGTCCGACCTGCTCAAGAGCTTTTCTTACTCCGGCTTTTCTGTCTATCTGTGCTGAGCTGGTTATCTCTCCTGCAAGAACGACATGCTCGTTCTTGATGAGGACTTCCAGAGCTACCCGGCTGGCGGGATCAGCCGCGATGTAATCGTCAAGTATCGTGTCCGCGATGAAATCGCATACTTTGTCAGGATGTCCGCAGGAAACTTGTTCGCTGGTGAATAATCTCATTTTTACTCCGTTTCTCCTACTAAAAAAGCCCGTCAATGACGGGCTCAGATAAACAGGGGACCCATCATACAAGCTTTGGCACCTTACCGTCAGGCAGGTTGCCGTGCGGTCGCAGGGCTTGTCCCTCGCGCACTCTTTATAGGTGATGTTTAATGTTAAATTTTTAAGCTCCCTTAACGGGATACCGGGAGTATTGTACTTTATGGAAAAGAGAAAATCAATAAAGATACGATAGAATTCTTAAAGAAGAATCGGAAATCGAATCCATTCTTTTTTCAACTGGTGTTTTCACAATCATCACATTCCGGATCTATACTGTTGACATCAAGACAGGAGGCGGAACAGATGGAAGAACATCTTAAGGACTCCGGCAGCGGAGTACAGAGATCATTCAAAAGAAAAGAAAAGAAATACCTCCTGGACGCATCGCAGTTTGAAATGCTTTGGAATTCTGTAAAAGACAGGCTGCTCATGGACGAGTATGGAACTACGACGATCATGAGCATCTACTATGACGATAATGACTTCAGTCTGATAGGCAGATCTGCAGATAAACCGTTCTACAAGGAGAAATTCAGGTTAAGAAGTTACGGTGTTCCTGATGATGAGTCCACGGTATTCGCGGAGATAAAAAAGAAATATGACGGCATCGTATATAAGAGAAGGGTCGCAGGGACATATCAGCAGATCATAGGTCTGTTGGAAGAGGGAAGAACTCTGGATCACGATCTTCAGATCCAGAAGGAGATCATGTGGGTCATGAAACGATACCAGCTTGAACCGGCAGCCTTCATAGGCTATGAAAGGACGGCATATTCAAGTCCTGCTGACCCGGGATTCAGACTCACATTCGATTCAGATATACGATACAGGCTCACAGATCTGGATCTCAGGAAAGGAAGTCAGGGCATACCGCTTCGTGAACCGGGATTCAGGATAATGGAAGTAAAAACAGAAGGCGGCGTTCCTCTCTGGTTTGCAAAAGCATTATCGGAAAACAGGATATACCCGGGTTCCTTCAGCAAGATAGGGACCTGTTATAAAGAAGTGATAATCCCCGGCATGTATGCCGGTCATGATACAGACAGGAGAGTAAAAAATGTTTAATAGTATTTTTGCAGGCACCGTAACGGTGACAAATGTTCTTATAATGCTGCTTGCAGCGGCAGTTCTGGGAATGCTGAATTCCCTCGTTTTCTCCTTCAGGACGGTACAGTCAAAAAGTCTGGCCGTCATGCTGGCATTGCTGCCAATGGTCTCCGCAGTGATCATATTTACAGTAAACGATAATCTGGGAGTTGGAGTAGCTGTCGCAGGGGCATTCACGCTTGTAAGATTCCGTTCTGTGGCAGGAAACGGCAGGGAGATGCTCGCGATCTTCGCTTCAATGGCTATCGGGATGCTGCTCGGCATGGGTTACATCGCTTTCGCGGCCCTGGTTCTGGTCGCTATCGCAGTACTCTTCTATACCGTCACTGCTCTTAAGTTCGGTGAAAGGCATGCTGTGAGGACGCTTAAGATACAGGTCCCTGAAGATTTGGATTTCGAAGGCATGTTCGATGACGTGTTCAGCAGATACACGTCTCTTCACCAGCTGGAAAAGGTCCGTACAGCCAACATGGGTACGGTTTATGAGCTCACGTATTCAATAACTCTGAATGATCCTGCTGAGATCAAGCAGTTCATCGATGACATCAGGGTCAGAAACGGGAATCTGAATGTCAGTATAGGTTCATACGGTGAACACGACAGCATCTGACTGTAGAGGGAAAACCTTATGAAGACAGGAACGAAGATAATCGCGGCCGTACTTGTCCTCATGCTTGCAGCAGTGACGGCATACACCGTCATATACGGAGGACAGAAAAAAGATACTGGTACGGCAGATATACCTGAAGTCGCCGATCCCGGCAGCAGAGATCTCGCTGCAGATATCATTCTCAACGGCAGCACTGCTGAGATAAAAGGTACAGGAGCATCTGTATCCGGAAGTACTGTTTCTGTGACTAAAGCCGGAAAGTACCGGATCACCGGCACACTGGACAATGGCCAGATAAGGGTCAGCACTTCTGATGACAAACCTGTGATCCTTGTTCTTAACGGTGTCACAGTGATAAATGAGAATGACGCGGCTTTGTTCGTAGAGAACAGTCATGGCCTTACGGTCTATCTCAGTGAAGGAACGGTCAACAGGTTTCGGAGCGGCCGGGAAGTAGACATATCCAGTGCTTCTGTAAACAGCAATGCATCAGGAGGCGCTCTGACTTTCTGCGATGATGCGGCTATATCCGGAGACGGGAAACTTGAAGTCTACGGGTATATCAATAACGGGATCCACTGCAGCAATGATCTTCTTATCGATTCAGGGATCATAGAAGTCATGGCGGTCAACAACGGGATCAAGGGAAAGGATTCTCTTACTGTTACAGGTGGTAATATCAGCGTCATATCAGCCGGAGACGGGCTCAAGTCTGACGACGAGGACGCTGAAAGCACCGGTGCCGTTACTGTGTCCGGAGGGAGTATAACCATCTCCAGCCTGGATGATGGAATAAAAGCTACCACTCTCATCGAACTAAGCGGCGGAGAACTGATACTTGAAAGCAAGGATGACGGGATAAACTGTGATAAGGATATTCTTATCAACGGGGCGACAGTCAGCGTGGACTGCACAGATGACGCGCTTCATACAGACGGGGATATCACCATCGAATCAGGCAATATAACCGTAAACTCCTCTACAGAAGGGATAGAAGGCAGGAATATAACCGTAAACGGAGGAAATATCAGCCTGAAATCTTCTGATGACGGATTCAACTGCACGACCGGGGAAGGTTCCGCCTTTGGATGGAGGCCAGGCAATGCATACAGTACCGGTGATCAGCCGATGCTGATATTCAACGGAGGTACAGTGTATGTAGATGCACAGGGAGACGGACTGGATTCCAACGGAAGCATAATAGTCAACGGAGGACTGATAATAGTTGACGGACCTACAGGAAGCGGTAACGGTTCTCTGGACTCAGGAACAGAGACAGGCGGGACGATCACGGTTAACGGAGGAACACTGCTGGCGGTAGGATCTACAGGTATGGCGGAGACTCCGGACCGCAGCAGCGGGCAGTATTCATTCTATTACGGAGCCGGTTTCACCTCAGGAACTGTTATAAAGATCCTTGACAGTAATAATGATGTCCTTCTGGAGCATACGGCTGCAAAGAGCGGCGGAAGTATAATATACTCATCACCTGAACTTGAACTGAACGGAGAATATACTCTTCTGGTTGGTAACGAAGCCTATGATATAATCATCACAGATAAAGTCACATCATACGGTCAGGGAGGCGGTATGATGGGAGGCTTCGGCGGGGGACAGGGCGGTTTCGGTGGCCATGGAGGAGATGGAGACTTCGGAAGCGGTCACGGCGGTCTCGGTGGAGGCCCCGGAGGACAGCAGCCTCCGGGAGGTTTCGGCGGAGGTCCCGGAAGTCCCTGAATAGTCTGAATGGCGTAAAGAAATTTCCAAAAACGTCCAAAAGGTAATATATTATGAAATTAATACTGTGCGTAGATGAGAATCTCGGATATTCATTCAATCACAGAAGGCAGTCCAGAGATAAAAAGATGCGCGAACATATGCTCGGTATCCTCCGAAAGGAGGACGCCGGGCTTTTTATGAATTCTTATTCGGAAGCGTCACTAATAAAAGACGAAGTATTCACTGAGGATGAACTGAGATGCAGGACAGCAAAGCCGTCTCTGGCTGGTGATGCCTTCCTTGCCCGGGCTGATGAGGAGAACGGATGGGCTTTCGTGGAGAATACCGACATAACGGAATATCTTGATAAAGTAGATGAGATGATTCTGTATGAATGGAACAGATTATATCTGTCGGATCTTCGGCTTCCTGCAGGCTATCTGAAGAAGTTCAGGAAACTGTCAGAGGAAAAGATCCGCGGAAGTTCTCATGACAGCATCTCCTGTTCCCGTTTTGTGAGAAGATCATAGTGAATAGCTATTCTGTATCATGAGGTGTTGATTTTTAATGAGCAGCCGTAAAATCATTCTGATAATCTCTGCAGTGCTGTTATTGTCACTCGCGCTTTCAGTGATTATTCATCAGATAATAAAAAAAGAGCAAATACCTGATCTGCCTGCCGATCCTCCGAAACCGGTAGTCCCTGCTTCGGCGGGAGCAGCAGAGGGGAACGGCAGCGGTCCGGCACCTAAAGCGCCGGAACTGACATGGCTGAAAGGACTTGTAATCCCGCCGTATTCCGGTGAAGCATATGTCGCTCTGAACGGAAATGTACCTTTCTTCGATACAGCTCTTATAGCACCGGTATCATATGAGATCTATTATCAGCTGGATGATCTTGGCAGATGCACTCTTGCTGATGCAGTCGTCGGAACAGATATCATGGCTGACGGGGGAAGGGGAAGCATCAGTGAGGTCAGACCTACAGGCTGGCATACGGACAGATATTCGTTCGTTGACGGAGAAGCGCTGTATAACCGCTGTCATCTTATCGCGCACTATCTTACAGATGAGGATGCGAATCCCCGGAACCTTGTGACAGGTACGAGGTACATGAACACAGAGGGCATGAATGCCCTTGAGAACATGGTCGGAGACTATATCAAGGAAACAGGAAACCATGTAAGATACAGAGTGACTCCGGTATGGACCGGAGAGAATCTTATCTGCGACGGGCTTCTCGTCGAAGCATGGAGCGTGGAAGATGAAGGAGAAGACATCTGCTTCTGCATCTATGCATACAATGTCCAGCCCGGAATAGTCATAGACTACCGCACAGGCGATAACTATGCTCAGAACGGCGAGACACCGGTACAGAACGGTCAGAACGAGTCTTCATATTCACAATATCTTACTGAAGAAGATGTGATCGGAACTTATATTTTGAATGTGAAAAGGAAAAAGTTCCATCTTCCCGACTGCCAGGGAGTCAAGGATATAGCGGAAGAGAATAAAGAAGAGTACTACGGAAGCCGCAACGAACTGGTGGAGGAGGGATATGTTCCGTGCGGAGGATGTAACCCCTGACAGACAGCGATACAGATAGGACCGGGGACAGCGGCAAAAGGTTGTCTCCGGTCTTTTGATATGTATAATAAAAGAATAAAAAACCACAGATCAATGTGAGAGGTGTCCAATGGAGGAGAAGAAAAAGAAAGGTGTAGTAGGACTTGCTGAAAAGCTTGGATTCATGGGCTTTTCTGCCTCCACCAATATCGTGTTCAACTTCAAGAGCACATACTATAAGTACTTTTTGACGAGCGTACTGCTCATCGATCCCATCGCCGTATCCAACATGGTGCTGATCGGTACGATATGGGATATCGTAAATGACCCGCTGCTGGGCGTATGGGCAAACAACATACACTTCAAGTCCGGGGAAAAAGTCAGGCCGTGGCTGCTTTGGGTAGCGCTTCCGTATGCTCTCGGTATGGTCTTCCTTTTCTGCGACTTCGGAGTCAGCGAGAAATGGGACATTATTCTGGGGCTGGTCGTATTCTTCCTGTATGAGATAGCCAATACTTTCCGCGGCATCCCATACAACGGAATGGGAGGACTAGCGTCCGGAGATGATGATGACAGAAAAGCGATCAACGCATTCAGATCTCTCGGTGCGTGCATCGGATCCGGTATCGGCGCAGTCGCTGTTCCGATGATCGTAAGGATGTTTGGAGGACTCAAGGATCATAAAGTCATCAACTCAAGTGACGCAGGTGCTGTCTTCAAGGGAGCCTGTTTCATGGGCGTACTGATAGTGATCGGATGCCTTGTGCATTATTTCACCACAAAGGAACGCATCAAACAGGTGAGTGATCAGGAAGAGAACCTCGGCATCATGGAAACATACAGGATGCTGTTCAAATGCAAGTCGTGGGTAAAAAACATGATCTATGTCATGTTCTACGGCGTCAGCACATGTCTGATGACTTCTTCCATTACTTACTACTGTGCATATGTTCTCAATGACAGCTCAAAATCCACACCGGTAATGGCTGCATACCTCTTGTTCTCGATAATCTTCTCGGTCATAACCCCAAAGATAGACAGCCTGCTTGGCCGTAAGAAGACGATGGCGCTTGCTGCTCTCATCCAGGTGATCGGAAAGATCCCGTTCATACTGAATCCCACCAATCTTATATGTGCCTACATCAACGCGATCAGTGCAGGTATGGGGCTTACCATGACGTTCATCCTGTTCAACGTGAACAGAAACAATATCTCGGATATCGTAGAGCTACAGAACGGCAGGAGACTGGATACGATGGTCTCTACCGGTGACAATCTCATGTCCAAGATCGCGGAGGCAGTCGTGGACAAGATGTTCCTCGTTGCCCTGGCTGCTGCCGGTTTTAACGCAGCTCTTGCAGACGAAGGACAGGTTCAGAACATTGCTACACAGAAGACGATATGCGCACTGCTTGGATGGATACCCGCACTCGTTGCCGTAGCTCTGATGCTAATCTCTTTGACTATAGATACCCGAAAGGAATATGAGGAGGCAGCTGCTGCGGCAGGAAAGGAGATCGGATGATGAATCCCCATGTACTTATCACTGACCCGGAACAGGTTAAGACTCTTGAATCCATAAAGCGTGTGGACGATGCAGGCTATCTTTATCACATGGACTGCACATATGATTATTACAAGATCCCTCAGCAGTTCATGGCTATGTTCAATCCCGGATGTTCTGTATTTATTACCAGGAACCTGGAAGGCGATATGCTCTACTGCAGGAACTATGACTACAGCCATTACCTGAATAACAGCAGGAAGAATCCCAGAACAGGCATAAATGTGATAATAGAAGGACATAATCCGGAAGCCAGATACCGTACACTCGGAGTCTCCGATGCTTACTGGCTTGATTACAGGAACGGAACGCTGGTCAACGGATCAGCGGATGACGGAAAAACGGATCTCTCGTCATTCATTATGTGCCCGTATATATGCATGGATGGCATGAACGAAAAAGGATTTGCAGTATCTATCCTGGCTCTTTCTGTCGAGTGTGAGTGGACGGAGATACCTTTTGAGAGCTATAAAGAAAAGATGGATGAGAACAAGAACAACTTCTTCCTGGAGAAGGAAGGAGAAGTTCCAAGCCCTTACCAGAAAAGAGCCGGACACGGCTCCATCGCCGTAAATGAAAAGGATCAGAAGGCATGGATCGCGTCCCAGAGACTGATCCATACAAAGAAGGAAGGGAAACAGACGCTTCCGCATACAGTACTGATGAGACAGATGCTGGATAACTGTGCCACTGCGGAAGAGGCGGCGGCTCTTGCCGGAAACTTCAATGTGATCGGAGCCATGCCTGGAGCCGACTATCACATTTTCGTTGCTGACAGAACCGGTGATTCGAGGATCATAGAATGGGTCGGAGACGACATGACGGTGACGCTGATCGATCATGCGACCAACCATTACGTATCAAAACCCGATCCGTTCGGTGACAGATGCGGGAGAGACGAGCTATTGGCTGCAGGATTGTTCAGGACTCATGATGCGGGAATGAGAGAGGATTTCATAATGAACCTTCTGGGCCTTGTCATACAAGATCCTACTAATGGCACTGACACAGGAAAAACGCAGTATACCTGCATATACAACCTGACGAAGGGGACGCTCAGGATATTCTCCTTCGGGGATCTCACAAAGAGCTGGGATTACAGCATCTGACAAAGAAAGACAAATGAAAAACAGCCATGACATTTCAGAAAATGCCATGGCTGTTTCTTTTCTTTGTATAACTTAAAGAACGACGAGACCGTATCTGTTTACCAGCGGATCAAGCTCTTTCTGAGGCAAAGTGCCTGTAAATGCAGCTCTGCCCTGAAACACCCTCAGCGCAGATTCAAGAATTTCTGCATCTTGACATCTGAAGCAGACCGGACTGCTGAAGCTCCACTGTGAAGATTCGAGCTCTTCGAGATCCGGGTCGTTATCCAGATCGATACCGATCATCTCATCTTCATCGAAGTCCGCAGCATCGTCTTCCAGATCTTCTCCGCACTGGATGAACCTTTCCGGAGCAGTCAGCTCCTCAAGGGAGAACACATGTCTTTCCGTGGAAAGAAACTCTGAATCTCCGGCAGCTGTATCTTCCAGCCTCACATCCTTCAATACTTCTGAGAGAGCCTTTATATGTGTTGCATCCGTACCGCAGCATCCTCCGAATACCTTGACTCCGGATTTGATCATTTCGGGAACGAATCTTACGAACTCATCAGGAGGACAATCATAAACCGTCTTTCCGTCCACTGTTTCGGGTATACCGGCATTGGGCTTTGCAAGAAGAGGCACTTTTGAAAACTCTGACAGTCTCTTTAACTGCGGGACCATATCTTCCGGTCCGTATGAACAGTTCAGACCGAATATATCAGCCCCCATGGACTGGAGTGTCACACAGGCTGCAGCGACATCTGCGCCGGTAAATGTCCTTCCGTTCTTGTCGCAGGTGAAGCTGACCATGACGGGCTTGTCACTGATGGATTTTACTGCCAGAATAGCGGCACGGGCATCAGCTACAGATGAGATTGTCTCAATGACGAACAGATCGACTCCGGCTTTCTCCAGAGCGCTTGCCTGTTCAAGATATGTATCGTAGATCTCCGCAAACGAAGCTTCGCCCATGGGAGGGGTCGAAAGGCTGGTCGGCGCGAGGTCACCTGCAACATATGCCCTTTTACCGGCAATTTCCCTGGACAGTGCCGCGAGCTTCAGGTTATAATCGCTCACCTTGTCCTGTTCTCCGTAGTTTCCCATCTTGACCCTGTTTGCCCCGAAGGTGGGTGTATAGAGGACTTTGGATCCGGCTTCTATGTATGAACGCTGGATATCCTGTATCGCTTCAGGATGAATGAGAGTCCACTGCTCGCTGCTCATGCTTCCGTCATAGCCTTTCTTTATGAGCTCGGTACCGGTGGCTGCGTCAAGTATAAGAGGAAATTCAAATAACATCATCATGCCTCCTGACCGGGATAACGGAAGTTCTTTTCCGTTTCCAGGATTTCCTTGTATTTAGAGATATAATATTTCGCCATACTGAGATTCTGCTCTGACCAGTTGCCGCACTGCTCAGGTGCGGCACCGGGTATATCACCTTCAAAACCGAGTATGAAGTCACACATCTCCATGACCAGAGGATAGACACCTTCTGAATCAAGATCACCGAACATGACGAGATAGAAGCCGGTGCGGCATCCCATGGGACCAAAATATATGACGTCATCCCTGCGGCTGCTGTTCCTGAGGAAAGTTGCCCCGAGATGTTCGATCGTATGCACTGCAGGCATATCCATGACTGGCTCTCTGTTCGGTCTGGTAACTCGAAGATCAAATGTAGTGGCTGTGACGTCTTTGCTGCTGTCTTTTCTGGATACATACAGCCCTGGCTGTAGGCGGATGTGGTCTACGGTGAAACTTGCTATGGTCTGCATCAGTTTATTCCTTTCTTTCAGCACCGGATCGGGGCGGTGTCATGTTGTCCTGCCATGTTTCCGGGACTTATAATTTATATTATATTTACGACGGGTTAAAGGGGGAATAATATGCGTACGGAAAGATTCGATCTGAACAGTGACGGTTCCGCCAGACTCATGGTGGATATCTACGATGAAACTCCCGCAAAGGAAAAAACTCCGGCATTCATCTATGTTCCAGGCGGGGCATTCATGATGTGCGTTGAGACTGACCGCGGGGACATCGCATCCAGACTTGTGGAGCGCGGTTTCAGAGTTTCATGCACTTATGTTTATCCTGTAGGTAGAGCTTACAGGTTCCCTCAGGTCACCATAGACCTGATGAAGGCGATCAAGCTGGTCAGGGATCACAGCGAGGAATGGTCTGTGGATCCTGACAGGATAGTGATCTCAGGCGGTTCGGCAGGAGCATTCATCTGTATGACATGCGGGAACCTCTGGAACAGACCTGACTTTATGGAAGCCGCCGGCTGCAGCGGAGAGGAAGCGAAGCCCAATGCGATGGTGCTGGGATTCGGACCAATGTTCTGCGGACAGCAGACTGCCGATGCAAAACTTACCTATGTCGCTAACGGGGATCTGGTCGGTGATCAGACGCCTCCTGCATTCTTCCATCACGCGAGGAAGGATGCTTTGGTGTCAGTATACCAGACGATCGCGATGTTGGATGCTATGGAGCGCCATAAAAGACCATTTGCAGTTTACATCTCTTCCAACGGCGATCATGCCGATACGAGTTCACAGAAACGGTATCTGGAAAAGGACGGGACAGCTTCTCCCTGTGTTGATGACTGGTTCCCGGGATGCTGGCAGTTCCTGCAGAATGAACTGGGTATGAAACAGGATGTCGGTGAGAGAGAGCCCATGGCGATGCCTCCGCTCACTGCTGAGATACCGATACCTCCGGAAGGCAGCGTGCCAACAAAGTTCGAGGATATGCCTTTCGGACAGGCTGATGACATACATATGCCGTTCAGCACCAGGTTCGTCGATAAGGATTATGAAGTATTTAAATAAATGACCTGTTGAAAGGATCACCCGGTGATTTGTCCATGAAGAGGTTTTTAGATGCGATCCGTGCTGTCTTTGCAGATGACAGGATGGATATACAGAGACGCAGGGAAGAGAACGAGCCTCTCAGGAAGGCTGGCATAAGGATGCTCGTCTGCCTGGCAGTGCTGCTGATAGGATTCGCTGTCTGTACGATAGTTCACGGAAACTATATATCCCTGTACTATAGGACGGGGTATAAGACATTCAGCGACGAGCATGGGTATGGTATGGCAGGGGAGCCTCTGGACCTCACAGAAAATGACCTCGACATAGTCTTTGAGCCTGATGGCATAGCAGTACTTAAAGGAATGTCAGTCATGAACGGCATTGCCAGGTTTGACATAGCTCAGGCAGGAACCGGTGAAGTGACCTGCAGCGTCAAGGTAGGGGGCACCATATATACCGAATACCTGACAGGCGGGAAACTCTGCATATACAGACCCGGGAGACTTGTGTTTCCTGGCTGGCAGTCTGCCATGGTGGCCGGATCTCTGTTCTGCTGCTTTGCAGCTCTGATCCTGTTCCTCGAATACCGCCGGCTCATAGGAGAAAAACTGTTCTCTTATACGTCCATATATATGCTGGGACTTACGGTCTTCTTCTCAGTCGTCGCATTCGGAACATTGATATTGCTCATCATGCTGATCCTTGATCCTACTGCGTATGATTTCGGCAAGATCCTGGAGTGGAGCCGCCTGATGATGCTCTATTTCACAGGGCTCACAGCTCCGGGTATTGCGGTGTTCTCAATTGCTCTTTGCATAAGCAATATCCAGCTTATACGAAAAGAGGGCTTCAGGACAGTAAACCTGCTGGGGATCATTCTCTCAGTTGTTCTGGTCATCGGTATGTTCGGCGGAGTGATAGTGTACGATTTTCTTATAGCAGACTACCAAATGAGCTATGTGGCGCTCAGTGTCTACTACAGCATATACAGTTTCATGGTATGCCTGCTGATAGGCGTCTTTGTCATATTCGGCAGAGTGAGAAGACATGAGCCCGCCTTTGATAAGGGATACATCATCATACTCGGCTGCAAGATAAAAGATGACGGAAGTCTCTACCCGCTCATTCGTGGCAGGGTCGACAGAGCTCTCGAATTTGCCCGCAAACAGGAAGAGGCCGGCGGTCCTTCTCCGATCTTTATTCCTTCCGGAGGAAAAGGAGATGACGAACCGATGTCTGAAGCGGACGCAATGGCTGAGTATATGATCTCACAGGGGATAGCCCGGGAACGGATCTTTCCGGAAAACAAGAGCGTAAGGACGAAGGAAAACATGCGCTTCTCCAAGGATATCGCTGACGTGCAGTGCCCGGGAGCGGAAGGCGCTTTTTCCACTACAAACTATCATGTGTTCCGCAGCGGAGTTATAGCGAACGCAGAGGGAATGGATATAGACGGAATGGGGGCACCAACGAAATGGTATTTCTGGCCGAACGCTCTGATTAGGGAATTCATAGGACTATTGGTCGATGACGTTAGAGAAGTAGCGGCAGTTATGCTGCTGATAACAGCTGTGTCTGCATCAGCATCCATGATCCTGTGATGCCGGATGAAAAAACAGCTTTTATAATGTAAAATATGATTAATATAAATATTATTACGGAGGTATGATAAATGGCTTGGAATTCCTTTAACACAGCTGATTATGAAGGCATCATGTCCGAAACCATCGTTATCGATGGCTATAACAGCGACAAGATCCGTGTTTATTATTCCCGACCCATGGGATCCGGTCCCTATCCGGGAATAGTTCTTATCCCTCATATGCCGGGATGGGATGAGTGGCTCAGGGAGACCTGCAACCGCTTCAGCCGCCACGGCTATGCTGTTGCCTGCCCCAACATCTATGAAAGAGTAGGACACGGCACCCCAACAGAGGTAAGTGCCAAAGCGAGAGAGACCGGTATCGTCACTGACGAGACGGTAATGGGCGATACTGCTGCGTCTCTGAGCTTCCTGCGTTGCCAGACAAATGCCAACGGTAAGGTCGGCGTCATCGGAATGTGCTCCGGCGGACGTCACACATTCCTCGCAGCCTGCACTGTTCCCGGATTTGACTGTGCAGTCGACTGCTGGGGCGGAGTGACCAATCCCGGCGGAGATGTACCCGGAGTCCCGTCACCCATAGACTACGCTCCTCAGCTCAATATCCCGCTGCTCGGGATCTTCGGCAATGAAGACAGATGGCCGAGCAAAGAGGCAGTCGACGATATGGAGAAAGTCCTTAAGGATCTCGGTAAAGACTATGAGTTCCACAGGTATGACGGAGCCGGACACGGCATCTGGTATTATGACAAGCCGATGTACCGTCAGGAACAGGCAATGGATTCCTGGGAGAAGGCTCTGGCATTCTTTGACAAACATCTTAAGGGATGATGGCAGCCGCGGATAAACAGCCATTCGCGGTCATAGCCAAACCTGTCGGTTCCAGATGCAACCTGAGATGCAGATACTGTTACTATCTTGAGAAAGGCAAGTACTCAACACACGAAGTCCAGAACAGGATGAGCAACAATCTTCTGGAGCGTCTCATCAGACAGACGATCGAAACGAGTCCGGGACCTGTAGTCTCATTTACCTGGCACGGAGGAGAACCTTCCCTTGCCGGACTGGAATTCTACGAGAAAGCTGTCTACTTTGAGAAAAGGTATCTGCCGAGAGGGTGGCAGGTCTGGAACAATCTGCAGACGAACGGCACGCTCCTCAATGAGGAGTGGTGCCGTTTCATAAGAGACAACAGGTTTGATGTCGGTGTCAGCATTGACGGTACTGAACTTGTCCATGACAGGAACAGACTGGATATCGGAGGACATCCCACATACAGCAAGGTGACGGAATCGATCAAACGTCTCCAGAAGTACGGGATAAATCCGGACCTTCTCTGTACAGTCACATCAGATTCTGCAGAGAATCCAAAAGACACCTATAGAGCGCTCAGGGATCTCGGGACCGAATGGATACAGTTCATCCCTGTCATAGTAAGACTGCCTGACGGCACGATGACAAGAGAGTCCGTAACGCCTGAGGCTTACGGAAGGTTTTTGTGCGAGATCTTCGACGAGTGGGTCATGAACGATCTTGGAAAGACAGATGTCCAGCTCTTCGCAGAGACCTCTAAGGTCTGGGCAGGAGGAGAACCTTCTCTGTGCTGGATGACCGGTACATGCGGCAGAGTTCTGGTAGTTGAGGAAGACGGAGGCATCTATTCCTGCGATCATTTCGTGGACAGCGAACACCGTCTGGGCACGCTCCCGTCTACCAGACTGGAAGATGCACTCAACAGCGAGTTCCAGATCAGATTCGGACAGTCGAAGAGGGATGCGCTTACCAGACAGTGCAGGGAGTGCCCGCATCTGGATGCATGCGGCGGCGGATGTCTCAAGGACAGGTTTGCTCAGTCGGATGACGGTGAGGACGGCATGTACTACCTCTGCAAAGGACTGAGAATGTTCTTTGATCATGCAAGACCTGTGCTTGAAAGGGTCATGGAACTCAGCAGGAAAGGAAATGATCCTGCAGCGATAATGAATAAGCTTAGGAAAGAGAGAGCCGATGGTTAATCTTTATATAGTAAGACACGGCGAGACCGTGAACAATCTGATCCGTGTGATCCAGGGATGGGCAAACAGTCCGCTCACAGAGAAAGGTATCGCGCAGGCTGTTGCTGACGGGAAGATGCTTGCCGACGTTCATTTTGATTCATGCTGGGTCAGCAAGCTTCCGAGGCAGGGAGAGACTGCACAGCTCATTCTTGACCAGAACAGGACCGGCAGTGTTCCTGAGATCAGTATAGACAACGGACTGATGGAACTCAGTTACGGAAAGTACGACGGCCAGAGCTATACACTTCTCAACGAAGGCATCGGAAAGGCTACCGGAGTATATGACTACAGAGAGTACCGCAAGATGGTCGGCAATATGGTGTTTGCTGATGTGATGGCATCGACAGATGAGACGGGTAAAGCGGAGACCTGTGAAAAACTGCAGACCCGCATGATGAACTCTATTGACCGTATAGCCAGAGAGACAGAAGAAGCCGGAGGCGGAAACGTGCTGATCGTAAGCTCAGGCGCATGCATGGGACTTATCACACCGATACTTGATAAGGTCAACGGAGACAAAGTCTATGTCAATAACGGCGGTGTAGTTACTGTCAAATACGAGAATGGCGAATACGAGATTCTCTCGATAGAAGATCCCGTGATCTGATATTTCAGCAATAATAGTACAAGGCCAGAAGCAAACGCTTCTGGCCTTGCAGCTTTTATGTCTTGTTTATAAGCGGACTTTTCTGGCTCTGCACTCGTGTACGACCGGAGGCAGATACTCGTGGAGCATATCCTTGGTGTTCGTAAGAAGCAGATCACCGGGACGATCGCCCTTGCGGATCATGACATCTGATACTGACCAGCCGTTGAGCCATTTGAAGATGAGATGCAGAGCGCCGTCTTCCAGGAATTCTCCGCAGCATGCAACGCGCGTGAGGCCTTTAAGAGGATTCTCCACATCCTGGATAGTCCATCTTCCGTCGAGCCCGAACAGGAAGTTTCTGTCGTGGTTAAGAGTGAGCATGACGGCATTGTTCTTCGGGCGGATCTCAATAGAGACCGTCTCGGGGCTGATTGAACGGTCATGGAACAGGTACCAGAAGTCTCTGTTGCCGGGAGCTACCTCGATGAAGGGAACGAATGATCCCTCCTGCATCACGTATGTGCCGAAAAGACTGTAAGCGCTTTCCGGTATGGCAGATGCCGGAAGAGGTTCTATGCTCCTGGAAGAGCTGTACTCAAGCAGTGACTTGTATGCTTCAGGATCTTCGGGGAGAGGAGCGTCTGCGATCTCTTCCATGAAATGCTGAATGGCAAGTATGCAGTTGTTGCAGCCTTCCGGATCGCGTCCGGACTGATGTATCGCAGCAACAGCATGTTTCTCCGGCCAGATTATTGCAAGCTGTCCCTGACCCCCGTCGAACCGGAACATACCGGGTGTGGTATTGAGCCATAGCTGCCAGCCGTAACCTGCAGATGAGTTATCAGCTCCGTGCACCGGACCGTTCTCCACCTGAAGGCTCGTTGCTTCTCTCATCCATTCAGGATCTATGACCTGTTTCCCAAAAGCCTTTCCGCCTTCTGCATATAACATGCCGAGTCTCAGGTTGGCCTCTGTTGTGGCGCACAGTCCAGGTTCAGCTGTGCGTCCGTCAGCAAACTTCTGCCAGATTATCTCTTCATCTTCTATTCCCAGATCTCCGAACAGACGCTCTCTGAGATATGTGACCATATCCCTGCCGGTGACTTTTTCGACTACTGCACCGAGAAGCGAAGCCCCGGTGGTGTTGTATAGGAAAGTGGTTCCGGGCTCATGTTCGATCTCACTGGAGAGGAAGTTCTCGAACCAGGTATCATCCAGGCGGGGCATGCCTTTTGTGCCAGACGACATACTGAGAAGATCTCTCAGCTTGACTTTCTCCATTCCGGGCTTAACGTCTATTCCCATCTCTCTGATCTCATCCGAGAAGATATCTACCAGAAGATCTTCTACAGACACCAGACCTTCAGTCACCGCAAGACCTACAGCTGTGGCAGTATAGCTCTTCCCGAGACTGTGGCATGAATGGGGAATGTTCGGAGAATAAGGGGCTGTGAATGATTCGCAGATGACATCTCCGTCCACTGCAAGGATAAAACCATGCACCTCATTGCCCAGAGAATGTAGATCTCTGAGCAGCTGTTCAGTTCTGGCGGAAGAGATGCCGTGAGATTCCGGAGATACTCTTCTTAGCGCTTTTTTCATAGTTATACCTCTATAGTTTGATGATTAAATTATATCTGCTTTTTGCAGAGAAATTCAGATAAAGAACACCTTCTCTACGAACTCACGCAGGGGCCTGATCAAGCCCATACAAAGCATGAACGCGCCGGACACGAAAAGGCCCGCTGATGCGAACAGCGACCATCTGAACATCCCGGTGTCGAATGTGATGTGCTGAAAGAATTCAAGCAGTATGCAGAACGCGGCAAGTACGATCTGTGCTCCTCCCAGAACGCAGTAACGGCCTTTCCTTACATATTTCAGCAAAGCAGTAGATGCTATTACGATGATGCCCAGGATGCCGGCACACGGGAAAGCAAATGACATGAACCAGTGGCCGCCTGTCCTGAGGCAGATAAACAACAAGAACAGCTCCACTGCAGCTAGATCTACAGGAAGAAAGATCATCGGATTCGGTGCGCTGAACCAGAGCGGAAGGACTGATATTATAAAGAACAGCAGGAGTGATGCCAAAACGATATCTCCCCAGCTCAGTCTTCCGTACATTCCGAGACATATCACAGTCATCGCAATGGCAGCCAGAGCTGTCAGCACTGTAAGGAATATCGCAGCTGGTTTCGTGTCGGAAGTCTTATCCGGGACTATGCCCGTATTGTATCTTGATTCGAACGTGAGCTCATCGGGATTCCATACAGGAGTTCCGCACAGAGGACATCTTTCCACGCCGTCCTGCAGGCTGACTCCGCATTTCACACAGTACATCAGAGGCCTCCTCCTGAATCATTGCTTTCGGCGGATATCGGGATCCCGAGCTTCACCAGCTTGGACAGGAAGATACGTTCAAGCTCCGATTCCTTTATCCTTCTAATCATGTTGATATATGTCTTTCCCTTGAAGGTCACCACTGAGCAGTTGTTCGGGTAGGACTGCTGAGGACCTATGATGAATTCTATCCGGCCTAAGTGATCCTTTACCGACTTGGGACAGTCGACGACGCCCAAGTTGGATATGTTGATGCATCCAAGGTGCTCACCATATGACGCGTATCCTATCCTCATAGCGAACTGTTTCAGCGGGAGAGGTATCATCCTTATCAGGAAGTTCTTCTGCAGACCGGTATTTGAGGCGATCTCTGCCGCCATGTTCTGCTTTGTGGCCTTGAGAGCAAGCTGGTTAGTCAGTATCCCGACGAGCTCTTTGAGAGTGTATGGCCCGGTGCGCGGGTCAACTCCCAGATTGAGCGTCAGGACGAAGTTCCTGAGAGTGCGGCTGCCGAACAGCTTGCGCATGTTGACAGGTATGGTGATCCTCACGGGTCTTTCTCTTCCTGACGGTACCTTTGCCTGCTGCATCTCGATGACTGTTTCCAGCATCACCGCAGCAAGAAAAGCGGTTACAGTACCGCCGTATTCTCTTGATTTTGCGTGCAGAAGTTCAGCATCAGTGACCGCTGTGATGAGATGTTTATAGTCTCCGGGTTCTGGAGTACCGCTTAGCCGGTAAGCGCTTCGCCCGAGTTCTCTTCCTGCAACTTTTCCGGCGTTCTTGGAGAAACTGTCTTCAAGTTCGTAGACCTTCGGCCTGTCAGAAGGATCCAGGACCACATCATCGTAATCGATCGAAATGCCGTTTTTTATCCTCAGGTATTCTCCTGCGAGGGTCCTAAGATAGATACTGCCGCCTGTTCCGTCAGAAAGGGAATGGAAGAACTCGGCAGCGATCCTGTTCTTGTAGTAAAGGACCCGCAGACAGCAGCTGCTCATCTCACGGGATCCCATGAATGTCAGCGGATATGCATAGTCTTCTCTCACTGTGGGAGGGTGCTCCAGCTCTTCCAGATAGTTCCAGAAAAGACCTCTTCGGAGCCTGACATAAAATGATGGAAACCGCGGCATAAGATTGATCACCGCAGTCTGCAGCACAGAAGGATCGATCTCCTCTGTAAGATCGGCAGAAACGCGGAAGACATTGTTCCAGTTATGCTGTTTTATGGCCGGGAAAATCAGAGCTGCTGTATCCAGCCGGTACCATTTTTTCTGCATGAACAGCCTCGGGTTATATTATTCTTCTCTTACAGGAACACGATAACATGCAAATAAGAAAATACTGTTAATTGCAAACGCTTTCAGCAGTTCAGTATCAGATCTTTCATAGTGATCACGTCATCAGCAAGGACTTTTGCTCCTGCCTTCTCGAGGTCTTCCTTTTTTCTGAACCCCCATGTCACTATGATACTGTCTATGCCGGCATTGGCAGCCGTGGTGATGTCCACTTCAGAGTCTCCGACATATACCGTATCTTCCGGTGAGCAGCCCAGACGCTCCATAACAGAAAGTACTGATTCAGGTGACGGTTTGATAGGCACTCCTGCCTTTTCCCCCTGACACAGATCGAACATGCCGGGGAAGAAATGCTCACACAGGGCTACAGTGACTTCATCTTTCTTGTTAGACAGCACTGCCAGCCTCACCCCTGACTCCTTAAGCGAGTGAAGTGCTTCGGGGATGTGCGGGTACGGAACGGTCCTTTCCATACTGTGAGCAGTATAGTAGGACACCATCTCGGAGTGCATTTTTGAGATCATGTCTTCATCAGTAGACCCGGATGCATCCTTTACCAGATTCCTGAGGCCTCTGCCCACCAGCGATCTGGTCTTTTCCGTAGTTATGCAGGGCAGTGAGAATGTCTCAAGTGTATGATTAAGAGCACTGTCAAGGTCACCTATAGTGTCCAGAATAGTGCCGTCCAGATCCAGTATGGCAAGTTTGTACATCTGTTTTCCTCCTTTGGCCATTGTGTTGAGTATAACTTTTTGAAAGATGATAAGCAACTGCAGGGAGGAGTGTGAGGATGTGCACGGTCAGATGTATAATTAAAAAAAAGGAGATATGCATGATGGATAAACAGATAATCGAGAAGACCATGACCAATCTCAGAGAAAGGCAGTTTGACCCGTATTTCGTTGAGTCTAAGGATGAAGTCGTACCGCTTGTTAAGAGCATGATCAAAGAAGGCAGCACAGTCGCTTCCGGCGGATCTGAGACTCTGAGAGAGACCGGAGTTTCTGAAATGCTGAGAGAATCTTATGATGTTATCGAACCTGAAGCGGGCAGCACACCGGAACAGGTCAAAGAGACGATGAGAAAGCGGTTCTCAGCGGATGCGTTCCTGCTCTCTGCGAATGCGATCACTTATGACGGAAGGATATTCCAGGAAGACGGCGCCTCCACTCGTGTTGCACCTATGATATACGGACCTGATTCCGTAATAATCGTAGCAGGGGTCAACAAGCTCGTTGAAAATGAAGCCAAAGCGAGACAGAGAGTCAAGATGGTCGCGTGTGAGAACTGCAGAAGAAGAGGATTCGCGACTCCTTGTGCTGAAGACGGTGTCTGCCATGACTGCCGTGTCCCGGGCAGGAGCTGCTGCACCTCAGTTACTTTGAATTTCTCAAGGATCCCGAACAGGATCAAGGTGATACTCGTAAATGAAGATCTCGGCATCTGACAGGAGGATATCTTGAATACGAACGGCCTGGAGATAGAGCACAAATATCTCATAGAATACCCTGACAGGGATGAACTGCTGGCAATGGAAGGAGTGAAAACTGCAGTCATTGAGCAGACATACCTGGAGTCGGAAAAGGGAAGCACTGAGAGAGTCAGGAGATGGGAAGAAGACGGTGAAGTGATCTATTACCATACTGTCAAGAGAAGAGTTTCCGATCTGACACATACGGAGGACGAGATCGAGATCACCGATGACGAGTATCAGGAACTCCTCAAAAGGAAGAGAGGTGGATGCAGCCCCGTATGTAAGGAAAGGATAATGATCCCTTATGACGGACATACCGTGGAAGTGGATATCTATCCGTTCTGGCAGGACCGGGCAGTCGCAGAAGTCGAAGTAATGTCAGAGGATGAGGAAGTAAAGCTCCCCGGATGCCTTAAGGTCATAAGAGAAGTGACTTCGGAAGGAAGATATAAAAACGTCAGTCTGGCATACGATCATGATTTTCCTGTCTGATCATAAAACAGCAAAAGCTCCGGCACAGCCGGAGCTTTATCATTAATGGCATTATCTGTTTTATTCATTGGATGATGCGGTCTGCTTTGTCCTGTACATTGCGGCAAGACCTCCGTGTGAGGTCTCTTTATATCTGACGTCCATGTCTTTCCCTGTCTGGTACATAGTGGCGATGACATCATCAAATGATATCTTTCTCGTCGCCGCAAGGAAACGTGAGATATCCACAGCATTGACCGCACGCATCGCGGCGACTGCGTTGCGCTCTATACAGGGTATCTGCACAAGTCCGCATACCGGATCGCAGGTCAGTCCCAGATGATGTTCCATCGCATTTTCCGCGGCATATTCTATCTGAGATGAATTGAGTCCATAGAGATATGCAAGACCTGCTGCGGCCATAGAGCATGCACTTCCTATCTCTGCCTGACAGCCGCACTCTGCACCAGAGATGCTTGCATTGGTGCGGATGACGTTTCCTATCAGGCCGGCGACTGCAAGAGCCTCAAGGATCTCTTCTTCCGGGAATCCTTTATCGTGATACATATAGTACATGACAGAAGGGATGACTCCGCAGCTGCCGCATGTCGGCGCGGTGACTACTATCTCTTCTGCAGCGTTCTCTTCGCTGACAGCATAGGCATATGAGGCGATAAGCCTGTTCATGGTGACTTCGGAGCTCTCGTTATAGCATCTCATCGTGTGCAGGAGCTTGGCCTTTCTGGTCAGACGGAGCTCTCCGGGAAGGACGCCTTCCTCCTCAAGACCTCGTTCAACGCAGCTCTTCATGGCAGTCCATACCTGTCTGAGATAATCCATGAGGTCCGGTTCTTCATATTGTCTGATGAACTCCATAAGACTGATGTCTTTACTGCGGCATTCATCAAGCATCTCCGTGAAATTGCTCTGAGGATAAATGTCCACCTCATCCTGAGACAGCTCTCCCTCTACCCGTATTGTACCTCCGCCTACGGAAAAGATCCTTATGCTGACATAGGATCCGCGTTTATCAAAAACACGGAAGAGCATGGTGTTCGGGAAGGGCAGATCCTTCGTTTCAGTATCGAAATGTACTTCCGCATCGGGAAGAACGGCACGGATAGCCTTGACGGTACCATGACCCTCACCTGTAAGTGCCAGGGATCCGTAAAGGGTCACTTCGTAAAGGCTGGCATCCGGATATCTGTCACGTATGAGCAGAGCTGCGTTATACGGCCCGACAGTATGCGAACTGGAAGGACCGTGTCCGATCTTGTATACGCTTCTGAGACTTCTCATCTTAAAACTCCTGTTATATCAGGGACTTTGGGATCCACAGAACGATAAACTGAAACTGACGTTGCTCAGATGAGCCTGTCGATCAGTGCAAGTACTGCCAAATGAAACGGATAGAAGAAATAGAAAAGATACTTAAGACCTCTGCCGTTTTCTCCATTATAACGGCTGAGGATCAGAAATGCTGGAAGACATACCATCTCCAGATCCATCCAGTAGAAGATACAGACGAGAGCTGCAGCTGCCAGCAGTCTGTATGTCGGGTAAGGCCGCATGAAATAGAGGACATAGACCAGAAGGACTCCGAACTCGCCGTAGTCAGTCCTGAGAAATCTGGCGGCGTATGCGAAAGCAGCCGCTCCTGCTGCTCCCAGTATCGTCATGAAGATCGATGGTGACAGGTCCTTGATGGATTCATATACCATTATGCCTGCTATAGCACAAAAGAATGTCAGCATTACGTTCTGGGAATAGAACTCAAGCCCTCCGTTGAATGCCAGGTCGAACGGAACTTCACTGATAACAGACCACAGACCCATCCTGAGCAGATACTTCATCCTGTCCTTAGAGTAATGCAGACCTTCTGAGATGCCAAAGCAAAAGATCGGCATCGCAAGACGGCCTATACCCCTTAACCAGTATGTTCTGGGGAAGAGCACAGCTCCTATATGATCTATTAGCATGCTGATAACTGCTATGACCTTGAGAGTGGTCATGCTCAGTCCGCCGGGAGCTTTATATGTAAGTTCAGAACTGTTTTCCATTGTTTTTTCCTCTGAGTTTTCTTGCGTATGCGAGGGTCTGCTTAAGAGCGGATTCTTTCTCGATCCCGGCCAGTCTCAGCTTATGTGAGAAAGACAGTATCTCAGAGAAATCATCTGCAGGTTCAAGTCCGGCTTCTATCAGATCCCTGCCTGTAACATACGGGAGCTTCATCATTTCCTTGTAACGGTCCAGCCGTTCGAAAAGGAAAGTACTGTCTCCTGTAAAAGGCTGTCCTCCTGACATTACAGGCTTGTCGCTCATTGCCATATAGATCAGATCTTCCGGACTGACTGCCTCGTCGAACATATGGTTCGTTGACTTCAAAGAGACTCTGTTGAAAGCAGCGACGTTCGGCTTCATATGAAGGGGGACCATGTTCTTTACATATTGTTTTACAGAACTCTTTGATACCAGCCTTTCAAGGAAAGAATCTATAAGTTCGGCTCCGAGGATCTCATGACCGTATGCATGGATCCTGCCGTTTATCACTTCTGTGGCTTTGATCTTGCCCATATCATGAGTCAGGGCTAGGAGCATAAAAGCGTATGGATCTTCCGCCTTATCACGGAATGCAGCGGCGCGGTCCAGCACCTGCATCGTGTGAACGAATACGTCTCCTTCCGGATGAAAGATCGGATCCTGGGGAATGCCGTCCAGCATCTTTATCTCGCTGAACCAGGTCTCCAGCTGATCCATCTCCCTGAGAACTTCAAAGAAGACGGAAGGATGTTCTGCTTCCAGCAGAGCCTTCCTGAGCTCAGCTTCCACCCGTTCAGCTGACAGTGTTGAAGTATCGATGCTCCGGCAGATGTCTACTGTGGAAGGATGGACAGTAAAACCAAGACGGGAAGCGAACTGCGCTGCTCTGTAGACCCGCAGTGGATCTTCCGGGAAAGATGTGTCATCCACGTGCCTTAAGACATCGTTCCTGATATCGTCCATGCCTCCGAAGAAGTCCAGGATCTCACCGGTGAGGACATCTTCCATTAGTGCGTTCGCGGTGAAATCACGTCTTCTGGCAGCGGCTTCAGGACCGATAAACGGATCAAGTTCTATATCGAATCCTCGGTGTCCGCCTTCTGAATTGGCCTTTTCTTTTCTGGGCATCGCAAAATCGGCATCCAGACCGGGTAGAGTGATGATGCCGAAACTGGAACCGTATGTCAAGGGCTTTCCGAAAGAGGAGAGGATCTCGTTGAATTCCTCCAGCGGTATGCCATGTATCTCTATATCTGTGTCTTTCTGAGTACGGCCCATGACGCGGTCACGGACACATCCGCCTACCAGGTATGCTGTGCCGCCGCGTTGTCTGACCATACGCGCTATCTCAAGAACGGTACTGTCCATGTACCTATCATAGCAGAAGAATGTAGTAAAAAACAGGACGCGCTGATATGCCTCCAATGTATAATTTGATTGAGCAGAGGTGGAAAATGACATCTGAACTGGTGAAGAATATAGCGGAAACGGCGGCCGGATATTTCGGTGCGCCTTCGTTGTCCGTCTCGGTGATCTCAAGAGGAGAAAAGTTCGAGGCATCACTGGGATGCACTCAAAGAACTGTTTTTCAGATCGGGGAGATAAGCAAGACATTTCTCTGCAGCGCTTTAAGGACATCGGGTATCGATACAGACAGACCGGTGGCTGACATATCACCCTGGTTCCGTATGTCTTCAGAAGAGCTGACGCGTCAGGTCACATTAAAGGACATCATACTGCAGCGCACCGGACTTCCTCCTCACGAAGCGTCCTGGTTCTTCAATCCGCAGCTCTCATACAGGGAACTGACTGGAAGGATCAGGTATCTGGACACAGCGTTCGGACTCCGGGATAGATGGTGCAGACAGGATCATCTGTTTGCAGCTGCCAGCTGCGTACTGGAAGATGTGACAGGGAAGAAGTGGAACAGTTACTGCATGGATCAGACTATAAAGCCTGCGAGACTCGCTTCTACATTCTGCTCCGTTGCTGACATGGAAGAGTCAGGATATCAGGATGTCGCTGCTGCACATCTTTCCGCCTACGGACAAACTGCTGAAGTGTCGCTTTGGATGACAGACCTTCTGGCAGGAGGAGGAAGCATGCTCTCCTGTATCGAAGACCTTGCAGAGTGGACTGATAAAAATGCTGGAAATGTACTTGCTGAGTCCATAGCGGTACCCGGAGAAGAACTGTTCGGATTTCCTCCGTCCGCAGTTGGAGTAAGAGAAGTGAACTATTCTGACGGATGGTTCATCATGGATATGCTGGGAGAGAAACTGATCTGCAGTTTCGGAAAAGTCGGCGGGTCAGCCGTTTTTACAGGGAAGGTCGTCGGGCATGATCTTTCTTTTGTTGCAGCTGCCGGGATCGGCGGGAACTTCTGTACGGAAGCTGTGGGATTTGCGATATGCGAAGAGGCGATAAGAGGAGAGCACAGCGACTGGAACAAGAGGATGACAGAATTAGGGAAGGCTGTCTCCAACCTTAAGAGAGCCAGAAACAGCAGTTTCCTCAGAAGATGTACGGACGACGTATTCTCTCCGTCGATCTCTGGGATATACAAAAATGAAGGATACGGCGAGATAGAGCTGAAGGAAGAGTTCGGAAGGCTGTTCCTCACCGTATTCGGACTTCCGATGAGGATATATGCGACAGACAGCGATGTTTGCGTGCTGGATGCGACTCAGCTTCTGGGATATGCTCTTCCCTGCAGGATAACAGAAGAAAGAGCTGAGATGCTGCTGGAACCTGAATGCTCTGAGATGATATGTTTTAGAAGACAATAGAGACTGATCAAATGAAAACGGAGAACGCGCACGTTCTCCGTTCTATATTTATGTGCTTCTATCAGATATCTGTTGCGAAACTGAATCCGCCGCCTTTTCCGAGTCTTTCGGCGTCTTTGATGAGCTCTTTCATGAGCTCCTTATCGTAGTTGACTCCGATACGGGGAGATTCTTCCATGATCATAGTTACTTCCTTATCTGCAGTCACAGGCTCCCATAGATGTTCGGGATTCGTGTTCGGATCTCCTGTATGGAGGAAATGACCGAGCGATGTGACCATTATCTCCTGCGCTTTCTCGGTGTAGTCTTTGTTCACCACAGCAGGGGCAGTGTCTGCATTGTCAAAGATGAGGGGAATATCGGAGCTGTGCCAGGGCGTGCGGCCGCCGTCTATCGAGGAATCAAGGGCATACATGTAGACCCAGACTTTCCCCCCGTCCATGGCGCGCTGTCTCGCATATCTGGAAGTGGGCTCGCGGAACGTGCAGTCGCAGAACAGAAGATCCACGGGATTTCTCTTGGGATAGGCTTCCTTGAACAGCGAGATCAGTCTGTCGGCATCTTCTTCTCCAAGTTTGTCAACGATGATCTGACGTCCTTCTTCCTCAGTGATGGTGTCTCTTCTGATACCCTTGTTGGCAAATGAGTTGCCTTCACCGAATACGGAACCGATGACAAGCGGAATATTGATAGTCTCTTTTCTGAAACCGACATGGAACGGGTTGCCGGTGAACTCACCGTTCCTGTAAGGCATGCAGCCTGTGCTCTTTCCGAGCCGGCGCATCTCAGGGACTACTGCCTGGTAAGCCAGTGCAAGCTGGGTGAAGTGTACCTTTTCGAGTTCCTTGATGTCCTTGCAGCAAAGATATTTCATCATGGCCTCCACACACTCCCTGGGCTCCTCAAGCACTTCAGCATCATGCAGGGAGAGGATGCCGCTCATGATAACTGCTTTATGATAAAGACCGTCTGCTGCAGGCATGGACAGAAGAGTGGAGACCTTTCCGCCGCCCCCTGACTGACCCATGATGGTGACATTGTCAGGATCTCCACCAAATCTATCTATGTTGTCTCTGACCCATTTGAGGGCTTCTATGATATCGAGCTGCCCGTTGTTTCCGGAGTTATAGTATTCATCTCCGAAAGAGGATACATCCAGATACCCGAAAATATTCAGGCGGTGGTTGATGGACACGAAGACGCAGTCATTATGTCTTGCGAAATTGAAGCCGTTATAGAATGGTGCTTCAATGGATGAACCGTCGCTGAATCCGCCGCCGTGGATCCACATGAGTACGGGTTTCTTGACGTCACTGTTTATGGATTCCGTCCACACGTTGAGGTTCTGGCAGTTCTCTCCCTGCACCCAGTACTGGTGAGGGATAAGAAGATGATCTCCGCCGGGAGGCGAGAAATGAAGCAGCGGACTCACGCATCCGTAGACAGAACAGTCATGGACGTTGTCCCACTTCTTCGGGGGATGAGGCGCGTGGAATCTCTCAGCCTCAGCATACGGGATCCCCTTGAAGACATACATATTGTCGTATCTCCCTCCGCGAACTTTGCCGAAGGTCGTCTCGACGATATTCTCGGATCTGTCAAATTCGAATGATTTCAACAAGTCAGGGCCCTCCTTAAATCGATAATTCACTATTTGATTGTAACATATATGAACGATCGGGACAGTGTTACAGGAAAACAAAACAGCCCGAACATCAGTCCGGGCTGCTTCGCCGAAAAAGGTTTTGTCCAACCCAGAAAAGGGGGACGGAGGCACCGGTTGTTCACCGGGCCGTATGCAGTGCTGATACGCAGTTTTGTGTAAGCAACTGTTTTTCCGATACATCTCCGCGAATTACCTCACGAATATGCACATTCAGTCCAGTTACATACGCTGTGTTCCGCAACTACAGTTTCAGTTCGGAGACAGAGGGAGCCTCCTTGCTGAAGATGTCAGAGAAGGCGTGGATGCCTTGACCCTGACGCTCCGACCAGAACTAGTCCGATACGGAGAAGAAATGCTGCGGTCACCGTACAGCCTGCAGCAGATGCCGCGAATCGGGAAAAAGCCGCTTAACTCTTTTTCCGGGATACTTCCGGAGAGGACTCCTGACCTGCAGTGCGTTTAGGCGGAGTAAACTCCTTCTGGGCTGTCCGGAGGACCGGACCGTCCTGAGCCTGGACGTTCTTTATGAAAACGCTCAGACAACACCCGCGGTGCAATGCACCGTAAGAGCAGTGCCGGCGTGGCTCACATGATATCTTCCTGCATGATGACTTCTGCAGTCATTTCTGCCTTGGAATATATATAGTAAATATAGCTTTCATCACCGTTGTTTTCAATAGATGAAAGACAAAAATCGAAGCACTTGATAAAGCGTTTTTATTGCATGGTTATAGTAGGAAGTTTTCTCTTTTGATATGATTATCTTATAGCAGGATAACTGATTAAAAAACGAAGACAGGAGAGAAAGAAATGCCAGATAAAGACAGAGCACAGAGACGCTGGAGCCATTTTACACAGGATGATGTGCAGAGAATGGCAAAAGCCACTCCTCCGGAAGAGTACAGACACGGCGAATGGGGAGAAGGCCCATATATGCCGGCTCATGTCTCGGATCTTGTGGGACGCAGATTCGAGATGGTATTTGATGACGGGATCAAGGCTGTATACGAGTTCCTTGAAACTGAAAAACTGAAGTGGAGCTTTGGGGAAGAAGAACACGTCGATTTCTGCGATGTGCATACGATAACTCCCGATCTCTATTTCGTGAATCATTATGTCGTCGATTCATGTCCTCCTGAAGCTCATCAGGTAGTGCTTGATCTAAGCAACGGACTCGTGACCATGAACGTGGCTACGATGAATCACCCGATCGAGCCCCGCGACGTCATGAGGACCTTCCATTTCGGATTCATAACCAACTGCGGTTTTGAGGATCCAGGGTACAGGCATGATTTCACGACTGATATGGTCGGACGTGCGATCTACTGGACATATCATGATCACGGTCCCAGGATCAAGCACATGTATACCACGCCGTTCTTTTACACAGTGAGCGGCGTCAGGAGTCCGGACTGGGCAGCATCCAATCCTGCCGACTATGTCAAGATCCGCGACGGTGTATACATCTTTTCCTTCCTGGAGTGGAGACAATCCGGAGCTCAGGGATTCTTCCTGATGGACTTCTATCAGATGCACGATGTCGGCTGTTTCTTCGGGATGGAGCCGGAAGGCATCGTCTGCTATACTGTCGGAGCCAAGGGGGAATGGGCCAACTATCTGTATACCATGCCGGACGACGGTCCTAGAAAGACGGGATTCGGCTGGGAGAAATAATCGTTCCCCAAAACAAGACATATAAAAGACCAGCGGGGCATCTGTGCTCCCGCTGGTTCTCTTTTTTGTAAACTTATTCGTCTTCCTCGTCAGCACCGATTATCTCGTCCCATACCTTGGCGGCGATTTCGAATTCTTCATCGGTCTCTATCTCTTCGATATCGTATGAACTGTCATCGGGCTCTACATATCTGTAGAGATACACTTCTTCAGTATCTTCATCGAGCAGAGCTATATATTCACGGTCTTCTGCATCGAAAACGCCGATATTGAGGAGCTCTCTGACTGAACCGTCCTCGAATTCTATGGAGATGTGGTCATCATTGCCTGGCATATATCGTTACCTCTCTTAAAAAAATTATGGAGTCTGATCATTCGCTGCAGCGGCTCTCTATCATCTCAAGCACTTCACAGACAGCGCCTTCCATGCACGTGCGCTTGGTCGTCATATCTGTGATGTTCCTTATCTCTTCGATCGCATCTGCTACTGAGATCGTATAACCGGAGGCATTGAACATATCTATATCATTGAAGTAGTCTCCGATAGCTATGGTGTTCGCGATATCTATTCCCATGATCTCAGCCAGCTTTTTGACCGCGAACCCCTTGCTCACTCCGCGGGGAAGGATCTCGTAGTAGATAGTACTGGAATGTGCGAAGTCGAAATCGGCATAAAGAGGATCGTTATCGCGATGACTGTCGATATACTCCATCAGACGGTTGATAGTCTCTTCCGGGGCTGCCAGAAGGACCTTGTTGAATATCACGTTCCTGATCTCTTCGAAAGTGACTTCGTAATATGGGATGAACTCATCTGCGCAGTGGCTTTTTACCTGATCGTTTACCTGAGGAGAAAAGATACCGTCACAATTGTGAAATTCTACTCCGATACCGGGGAAGGCATCCATGATCTGTCTGACGAGAGGAAAGATGTTATCCGTCACGGTCATCTGGAATACAGGCTTGTTTTCCGTGAAGTCATATATGACTGCACCGTTGCATGTTATTCCCGGGGCAGAGAAATGAACTTCATCCGTAAAGTGTCTGACAGCATCGACGCTGCGTCCTGTGCAGCACGTCACATGTCCGCCTTTGCTGCCGTACTCATTGATCTTCTTGATGTTTATCTCAGGGATCCCGTTCGGTACCTTGAGAAGGGTGTTGTCCATATCGGTCAGCACCAGATAGTCAGAGATTTTCATTGGCAAATATTCTTTCTTCTTATTTATATGTCTTCTCAGGAGCCTGAGGACGGGAAATATGGCCTGAGAGTATTAGCGAATGTAGAGAGAGGCATTGTCTGAAGGGTTACCTTGCCGGGACCTGTCACAACGGTATTGAACAGACCTTCACCTCCGAACAGGACGTTCTTCACTCCTCTGACGGACTGGATCTCCATAGAGCATGTGGGATCCATCATGGCCAGGTTTCCGGTGTCGACGACGATCTGCTGACCTGCTTCAAGTTCGTATTCTACTATGGATCCGTCGAATTCCAGGAATGCGATCCCGTTGCCGGAGATCTTCTGCATTATGAAACCTTCTCCGCCAAAGAGACCGGCGCCGAAACGCTTCTGAAAATGAACTGAAAGGTCTACTCCGCTGGTGGATGCAAGGAATGCTGACTTTTGTGCGATTACGGGCTTGTCGGGAGTGATCTCGACAGGCTTGATAGAACCGGGGAAACTGCTGGCGAAAGCGATAAGCCCTTCGCCGCCTCTGGCTGTGTAGATGTTCTGGAAAAGACGTTCTCCAGAGAACATTCTTCCGAATACCTTACCGATGCCGCCTCCGACAGTATCCATCTCCATATTGGGCGACATCCAAACCATTGCACCGCTTTCGGTGATCATTGATTCGTCTCTGTCCAGATGACAGATCACGACGGGCATGGGATCTCCTGTGATGTTATATCTCATATTTGCTCTCCAAACAATTATATTACCTGTAGAATAGGCATTTGTAATTGTATCACAGCATTGAGAACCAAATATGGCTAAACCTAAAAGAAAAGGACATCCGCAAGGATGTCCGGTCATTGGAAGTCGATTTCAAGCCCACACGGAACTGTCCTTTCCTGAACCGATCTCAAAATGATATTTCACGATGCCGAGATCCACTTTTGAAAAGGGAGCCCAATTCGAAACGGCCCTTACTTTTTCATCCTCGAGGAGCTCAAATCTGAAAGCCTGCTGATTCCTTGCTGTTGGTGCCAGCAGAGCAGCTTCTACTCCGCTGCGAAACCAAGAGGGAACATCACCGGTTACTTTGGCCACATCATCAAAATATTTTGAACTTCGCGGACTGCCCTGATTCTCTCCGTAACCGACAGCTATGCAGATGCAGTATCTCTCTCCCTTTTCAAGACGGAAAGCCCTGATGATGTTTGCTGCACTGAATCCGGCCCAGCATGTATTGAGCCCGAGCTGCTGCACGAACAGTACGATCCGTTCTCCATAATATCCGCAAAGTTCGTCGAGATCTTCTGAATCATTTCCTGCCAATACAATGTAGTTAGATACGCCTTTGAACATCAGACCCAGCGCTTTGCGTTCGTCTGTAACGAGCTGGATATGAAGCCCGGATTCAGCATTGCACTTTGCTATGCATTCTTCCAGTATGAATCTGGCGATGTTTGAAATGGGTCTGTCCTGATATTTCCTTACTGAGTGTCTTGATATGATCGCTTCCTGAAGTGTCATGCAGCTCTCCTTTCTTTGATTGTAAGAACTATGTCTGCCTGTAACGAGCAGGACTTTTTCATGACTATGAAGATGCATCATGAAAAAATGAACCAATATGTCATTAATTAATAAAATATTATAACTATATCAATAAAATATGTAAATAGTACACAAAAACATAATGCAAATTATTATGATACACAAAAAAGCGCGCCGTCTGGCGCGCTTTCGGTCATTTTCTAGAGAAATTATTCTTCCGGGGCGTTTTCGGAATCGTTTTCAGTCTCTTCCGGCGCATTTGTACCGGTACCGTCAAACAGATCGACTACACCGTCTCTGAGGTTGTCAACCATCTCAGTAGCCTTATCCACTACCTGATCGGCTTTATCCTTGATCTCTCCGGATTTTACGGATTCTACTGTCTTGTTGATGCTCTCCTTCGTTCCGTTGATGACCTTGTCGGCCTTATCTAGAACGTTCTTCTGAAGTTCGCCGGATTTTACGCTGTCTACGAAGTTGTTGACTTTATCGGCTGCTACATCAGTGATGTCTCTGCCTTCCTCTTTAGCTTCCTTCTCAAGGTTGGAAACTACTGCAGCGAGTCCGACAGCCACCGCGAGCTTTCCGATAAGCCCACCCAGACCTCTTCTTCTTTTTCTAGCCATTTTATTATCTCCTGTCATTAGATGTTTCGGTGACTGATCACCCTTGTGAGCAAAGTATAACACAGTAAACTGCAGACGCTAAACAATAAATATGACGAAATAGGGGCTATAAAGTATAATATCTTGCGGAATAGAAACACTATGGAGAAAAAGATGATAATCATAGATCTGGAATGGAACCAGAGTCCCGTGAATGCCGATGAGGATGATCCTGATTATTTCGTGGGAGACATAATAGAGATCGGTGCCGTAAGGACTGATGCCGGATTCAAAGTGACTGACAGATACCGCAGCCTAGTAAGGCCGGTCGAGATTCCAGTGCTTTCTGCATCAGTAAAAAAACTCACCAGAATATCTCAGGAGGAGCTTAGGATGCAGAAACCTTTAAGTGAGATCCTTCCGGAATTCCTCGAATGGTGCGGCGGTGATATGCTGTTCGGCGAGTGGGGAACATCCGATGAGAAGGCGCTCAGACAGAACGCGGATCTTTACGGAATAGATCTTCCGGAGGAAATGTCTTTCGTGGATCTGCAGGAGAAGTTCGACAGAGACTATCTGTATGAGGAACAGAGGTGTTCTCTCAGCAGAGCTGTAGAGATAATGGGAGTCAGGATAAAAGGTGCTCACGATGCGCTTTATGACTGTATCAATACAGCATTGGTCTTTGAAAAATGGCGTCCTGACACGCTGGAGATACTGAATACATCAGAGGAGGGTCAGAAATGACGGATAAGCCTGAGATAAAGAAAGAGAATGTTGAAACACTGCTGGAGACCAGGTTCATCAAGGTCTTTGACCTTCAGTATGCGCCAGGGAAACATTACTATGACGCTACCAGAAGAGAACTTGAAGATATCATAGCCATTAAACCCGACAATGAATTCAAGAGCATGCTTCCTGATGCGGTGACATGCTTTCTTATCCTGTGCTCTGAGAAGAATGGTCCGCGTCTTTACATGCAATATGAGTACAGATACCCGACCGGGCAGTTTTTGCTGAGTCCTCCTGCAGGGCTTATAGACCCCGAAGACCGCGAGAGACCGGACGCTCTTAGGTTCACGGCCGTAAGGGAGATATTCGAGGAGACCGGGGTCACGGTCAAGGACACGGACAGTGTTTTTGAAGTCAGCCCGATGGTCTTCAGCAGCCCGGGATTCACCGATGAATGCAATGCTCTTATATGTGCTGTCGTCTACTCGGAAGATGAAAAAGAGCTTTCGCAGAAAGGCGCTCAGGGTTCAGAGCGTTTTGAAGGCTATGAACTGCTGTCAGTAGATGATGCCAGACGTGTTCTCTCTGAGGGAAGAGATGCGAACGGCAATTTCTATTCTGTATATACATGGGCAGCGCTTATATATTTCGTTTCAGGAATGTGGAAAGAAGATGAACAGAAGCGCTGAACTGTTATCAGGTCTCTCTGATATACCGCTGCTTCTGTGTGGCGTGATCATGGCAGCTGCTGCAGCCAGAAGCAATGGAAAAGGAGAGATCAGGAAAAACTGGCTGATGATATCTGTCCTGCTGTGTTTTACTGCGCTTCTTGGAGTTTTCGTTCACGCTGTAAGGATAAAGGATGATGCTCTCAGATTGATCTGGCCTTTCGTGTATCTCGTCATAACGGAGCTCGTAAGAAGATTCTGGCTCCAGATGATCAGAATAATTAAAGGAAAAGAAACAGAAGAAAGGTACAGAAAGCTCATTACTGTATTTGCGTTCTTGACTGCAGCGGTCAACGGGCTTCTGGAAATCTTCTTCGGAGCGGATCTGGCTCCGCTCTTTCTTGTTTTCGCTGTTCCGGCGGTGCTGAGCATTCTATGGATGATCTTTTCCGATAACAGCAGGACCGGGGACCGCATCAGGAAATCGATCGCGTACGGTATGCTGCTGATGCTGATGTCCACACTTGCTGACGGGATAATCAGAAGACCTGTCATTATCCTTGGAGTACCTTGCAGCGGGGCACTGTTCGGACATGTTCTCATGCTTGCAGCTCTGGTCGTTTTCATCAGCGTGGTCATCAGGACTTCACAGGAGGATCAGTGATTTGAGAAAAGAACGGGCAAGAAGGATATTTGCAGCAACGACGCTTTTTATCTGCGCCGCTGCCATGATACTGCTCGTTTGCATACATGCCGGACTGATAAGCTGGCCTTGGAAAGATAATCTGCCGGATGATGCGGCAGGAATGGAGATCGTATTTCTGGATGTGGGTGAAGGAGATGCGATATTCGTTACCGCAGACGGTGAGTCCATGATGGTGGATGGAGGACTTCCCGAGTATTCCGATATGATCTACTCTTTCCTGAAGGCAAGGGATATAGATGTTCTGAAGTATGTGGTGTGCACGCATCCGCATTCAGACCATGTGGGAGGGCTTTCAGGCGCATTGAGTTACGCAAAAACACAGGAAGCAATATGCTGTACTGATGAATTTGACTCAAGATCCTTTGAGTCTTTTTTGAGAAGACTGAAAGATCAGGGCGTTACGCTTAAGGCTGTTTCTGCGGGATACGTCTTCTCACTGGGAAACGCAGAAGTAACAGTGATCAGTCCGTCAAGAGAATATGGAGAGATGAACGACATGTCTCTCGTTCTCAGGATCCGATACGGTGACACTTCCGTCCTGCTGACCGGAGATGCAGGATACGAAGCGGAACTGGATATGATGGATTCAGACTATGATCTTGACGCGGACCTCCTGAAAGCAGGGCATCACGGGAGCGGGGCATCCAGTTATTATTATTTCCTGAGGGAGGTGTCTCCCAAATACTGCGTTATATCAGTCGGGAAGGATAATGAACACGGTCACCCTTCTGAGAATGTCATAAGCAAACTGGAATCTATCGGAGCGGAGATTATAAGGACTGATGAATCAGGAACTATTACTTTTTTCAGCGACGGAAAGACTCTGAGAAGAACGGGCTGAGAGCATCTGTTTCTGTTGAGAGCCTAATGCCATTATGATAAAATCAATAAGTTGTGTATATAAAAGAAAGAAAAACGGAGGACAACTATCACACCATGCATGAGGAAACCAAACTTTGGAACAGATCGTATATTATGATCCTGGTCCTTAGCATCTTCATAAACTCAGCATCCTATATGGTCACTCCCTTTATAACAAAGTTTGCGCTGAGCCTCGGAGCGCCTCTTACCATTGCGACTACGATAGCATCTCTGCTTTCCGTATCGGCTCTTGTGCTGCGTCCTTTTGCAGGACGTGCGGCTGATATGTTCAGCAGAAAAAGGATAATCCTGATAGCCAATATAGTATCGATCTGCTGCATACTGGGAATGACTCAGGTCAAGTCAGTCACCGGTCTTGTGATCTGCAGACTCCTTCAGGGGATCGCGTTCTCCTTCAACGGAGTCGCCATGATGGCATTCAACTCAATGTTTATTCCGAGAGACAAACTGGGAGAGGGAATGGGTTGGATGGCACTGAGCACTATCGTCTCTCAGTCTGTCGGACCGAATCTGGGTACTTTCATCGTTGACAGATACGGATATGCGATGTCGTTCTTTATCGCAGCAGGTATCACGATGATCGGAATGGTGATCTTCTGCTTTATCCCATATACGAAAGCAGAGAGCACCGGCCCCAAGAAGTTTGATATCAACGATTTTATCTCAATGAGACTGATCCCATACGCGTGCGTACTTGCTCTTTTCAGCGCAGGAAACGGACTGATCACATCCATGCTTGTTGTCTTTGGCGAACACCGCGGCATAGAGAACGTAAGCATGTTCTTTACTGCGTATTCAATCGTTATGTTTATGATCCGACCGATCTCCGGGAAAATAGTAGACAGGAAAGGACTCCGTATAGTTCTTTATCCTTCTCTTGTTATCGCCAGTGTGGCTTTCTTTATCCTAAGCGGCGCAAATACTCTTACTGCCGTCGTTATCGCGGGGATTCTCAAAGCTATAGGACAGGGATCCGGATCTCCTGCGATCCAGTCCACTTCGCTTAAGATGATCGGCAGAGAGAAAGCGGGAGTGGTCAGCAGCACATGCTTTATAGGAGCTGACGTCGGAAATGCTCTGGCGCCTATTATCGGAGGATATGTTGCTGAGCATTACGGATACGAGATCATGTTCAGAGGGTATGCGCTTATTCTTCTCGTGCTTGGCGTTACGATCTTTACGATCAAATGGAAATCAGATTACAAAAAGTACGGAGTTATGTGCTGAATTACGTAGTCAAATTACAGATTGACACTTATTTCCAGATAGCAGATTACAGTTAGAAACACTCCCTTCCTAAAGATTGAGATCATTCAACCTTAAAGCGGAAGGGAGTTTTCGAATTCTGTGTAGTTTCTAGTAGGATGGATTTTATAAATGTCACGTGGAACAATGAGTGTTTTCTTTTGGAAGATATAGCTGTACATGGAATGAGTTCTAATAAAAAGAAAGACTGGTCTCATCATTTTAAATAAGACCAGTCTAGTTTTAGTTTGATCAAATGTATCGGTTTTGCATCTATATAATTTGATGCATGTCTCTCATGTAGTTTGAATAATGCAGTGATACATCTTATCCAGTATTTCAGCCATCTCTTCCGGCATCAGTCTAAGATCGGAATTGACCCACTCGTGGATAAGCGCCAAAGCGCCAACTAAAGCAAAATGCATGAGAAGTTCCTTTTTTTCATTAGGAACAGTCTCCGGGAAACGCTCCTTAATACTTCTTACTATTTCGTCCGCAGACCTTTGAACGAAACTATCCGAACCTTCAAATGATAACAGAATCTTGAAAGTGAGCAGATTAGCCTGCACGAAATTCAAAAGACTGAATATCTCTGCACTGCTTGGATTTCCAATAACATGATCGTTTACGATACTGATAGCAAATCCAATAAGATCATCTTCTATCTCAGTAAGAAGCTTATTGGTATCAGTGTAATGAAGGTAGAAAGTGGTCCTGTTTATGCCTGCTTCTTCACACAGCTTTTTAACGGTGATCCTGTCAAAAGGAGTCGTCTGCATGAGTGAGATCAGGGCTTCCTTAAGGAGCCGTTTCGTAAGTCTGACTCTCTGATTATCCATTTTTATAACCCACTATTCAAAAAAGAAAACACTTATATATTTAGAGAAATCATACTCTGTAGAGGCACTTTAAGTCAATACTATACTAAAAAGGGTTCGGACTGTTCCTGATGATCAAGGATGATCACTGTTCCAAAGCATTGACGATACATTCAAGAAAATAGTCACAGAAAGTATCGTTCTCTTCTATAGCGCCTTCTCCGTCATCAGGACTGAACGATATGACCTTACCGCTCCTGACATCTATTGCATTTACAAATTCACCGCAGTCTTCTATTACAAGCATCCAATCCGGAAGACCGGACAACCGCATCTCTTCTGTCACATCAGCAAAGTGACAGTTGCCGCTTTGATCAAATCCAAGGAAATCGAACAGCAATCCTCCGCTGCCGTATTTTTTCAGAAACCACAGATACTGCTCAGGGATCCGGAATCCGAGCCTTGCCTCAGCTTTGCGGAGCATATCCTCATCAGGCACAATATAACTGAAAGAGTCATGAAATACTTCTTCTTCATTTTCAAGGATTCTTTCTATGTTGCGTTCTATCTCAGTCATTTATGATGTCCTTTATATATATTTAGTGAAAAGCTTTATCACGGTCTCCGCGATCTTACCGGGGTCCTGCTGTCCGTTAAGAGAACGGACAGCGTCAGTTACCTTGCTGATGAACTGACCGGAGAGATTGCTCTCAGTCAGCGACTTCACCCATTCCAGATCGGCAATACTGCGATCGCCTGAGCTGATCTGTTCAAAAGCAAAGATTGAACTCTCTCCAATAGCTGCAACGATACTTCCTGCGATCACAGCATTAACAGCAGAGGCTGCAGCATTGATACCGGGAATGGATTTTAAGGCATTTACCGCTGCTCTAGCTACTGTACTGACAGTGCCAACTTCAACGATAGAGTCTACGAATTTAACAAGTTTGTCACTGCGGTCTATTCCGTAGATCCTGGAGATAGTATTGATTTCTGAGACTTCGAGAGGAGTCAGGATGACCGCATCAGGGAATGGAATCGGAACAGCCCCGACAACTGCTGCTCCAGTCGCAGCTAAACCTACTGCACTGTGTGCAAAAGCTCTTTTACGGCTTAGCTTGTATTTCGAGATATCATGACTGGATGCTCTTATTCCTTCCGGTAAAAGATCATTTGTTGCTTCAATAAGATCAGTGATGCCTTCAGGAGGTGCAGAGGCTTCATCGTTGAGCCGGTATGTCATTGCTACGACAGGTATAATACGCCGGACCCTTCCTGACATCTTTTTATAAGAAGAGAACGCTTCATGGACCATCATGATGTTCTCTCTGCGCTCAGGAACAGAGTATGATTTTGTTATCACAGCTATGACAGGTACAGAGGGCCACATCGAAATGGCCTTAGCCATGGTCTTTATGGTGTCAGGGAAAAGTTTTCTGGAAGTTCCTTCCACACAGCACCATATAACACTTATCCTGGATTCTTCATGTCCGTCTAGAGCACTTTCTCTTGACCATTTTTTAACGGAGCGGACAGCTTTTGAAGCTTTCCTGAAAGAGGGCTCAAAACCTACAGTATCGATCAGACGAAACGGGACGCTGTCGTTTTCGTATATGCTGAGCTCCTGTGTTGTTCCCGTCGTACCATATCCGGTAACGGCACATTCTTCTCCCAGAACTGAATTGATCAGAGTAGATTTACCGACACCCGAATTACCGATAACCAGTACATTTCCTTTTGACATTGCAACTCTCCATAAAGGATCAGCCAAGCAGAGAGCGACCGAATTCATACGCTCTGGAAAGATCTTCAGGGAACGATTCTTCGTAGTGCTGCTTCTTGTGTTCTGCATTGAAGGCAGCACTGGCATATTTTGAATAGTCGCTGAACTGAAGAGTATCTACTGCAGAGAACACTGCGGTAGGACCGACCATCGATGAGAACTTCTCTTTTTCCGATTCTATAAAGTCAGTATAGAAACTGTCGGAAGGAACGTTCATCGAGTACATAAGACCAACTTTGAGATGAAGATCGTACGCTACTGATCCGTCAGTGCTGTAAGTGTGACTTGGAAACCACAGACGTTCGCAGAAACTTCTTACCATTCCAGGAGCAGAACCGAAATAGATTGGTGAGGAGATGATAAGACCATCGGCTGAAAGGATGTCTTCCAGCACAGGTTTCAGATCATCATTAATAGCACATCTTCCAAAAGTAGGAGAACCAAGCAGTTTACATGCGAAGCAGCTTCTGCAGCCCGTATAGTTTAGGCTGTATAGATCTATCCTCCTGACATCTGCTCCGTTATCCTTAGCCCCCTGAAGAGCGCTGTCGAGCAATTTTGCACTGTTCCAGTTTGCCCTGGGGCTTCCGTTTATTCCTATGATCCTGCTCATTGTCATTGCCTCCTGTAGGGTGATCACTGATTTAATCATATCATGATGATCTGATGTTGTCCGAGAATAAACTGTGAAAACTGAAAAAGGCTGCGGTAACTGCCGCAGCCGATCGATCAGAGTTCTGTTAGTCCCTGGAAGGAACAGTTAAGAGTGAGATTATTCCGATAACTATGAGCACCGGAAGTGCAAGCTTGATCAGTCCCTTCAGTACCAGTCCGATCAGTCCCAGGGGAAGAAGTATCAGTGAAAGAGTAACTCTTGCAAATCCCCATGCGAGTCTGATGGCGAAGAACAGAAGGCGTCCGAAGATCGCCAGCATCAATATTGTAAAAATCATCGAGATCATTGAAGATACCTCCTATATATCTAGACTCAGTCTCGTAAGAAACTGTTTTCTGTTTTCTGATGATATTGTATAATCATATATCAGCTGAAAACATAGAAGAATGAGAGAAATAAGGCCATTTATTGGCTCAATTCAGCAAAATAGCAAGGTCCGGGAGGAAGAGAATGGGAAGGAAATCGGTAAAGGAGAATAAAACGGTCTATCAGCAAGCGAGAGAGCAGATGAATCTCACCAGAGAAGCTGCTTCTGAACTGCTGGGTTATATCAGCGCCGACAGGATCGAAAAGATCGAGAATGAAAAAACGATCGCGAGACCGGAAGAAGTCGTTACGATGTCTCAGTGCTATAAGAAACCGGAACTGTGCAATTATTACTGCTCCAGAGAGTGTCCAATCGGTATCGATACCGTTCCGGAACTTAGGTTGAAAGATCTCTCACAGATCACGCTGGAAGTGCTGGCTACCCTCAATGCTCTCGATAAAGAGAAAGACAGACTGGTAGAGATCACTGTAGACGGAGCGATCACGGAGGATGAAAAGAAGGACTTCGAAGCTATCAGGGAGAAACTCAGTGCGATGGCTGTAGCAATTAACTCACTTTCACTGTGGGTGGATTCTGCGGTTCATAACGGAGATATAGAGTAAGATCGCTTACATAAGTACGTCGGCACATTGTGCCGGCGTTTTCTAATAATGTGTGAATCAGTATGATCGCAATGAAAATATTTTCGTAAAACAAAGAACAGTAAGGAGAATTAAAATGAATATCCCGGAAAGATTCCTGACGAATCAGGTCTTCGATTCGCGTTCTATAGGATTCAACCGCCAGCTCATCCCGAAAGCTGGTGCGGGCGGAGTACATGAGAACAATGAAAAAGGGTACAGGGTCATGCCTGACGGAAAGGTCTGGGTGTGCTTTAACGGTCCAGATGCCAGTGAAGTGACTGCTGGTTATCCGGGAAATCTGGTAAATCTTGAAAAAGGCGATGACGGAATGTGGACCGGGATAATCCAGTATGATGAGCCTGGACTTAAGCAGCTGATATTCTACGTTGACGGAGTCAGAGTCGTCAATCCGCTGGCGCCTATAGGATATGGCTGGGGATTCGGCATCAACTATATCGAGATACCTGATCCGGAACAGGATTTCATACTTGTTAACAAAGATATTCCACATGGGACAGTATCTCAGGAATATTTCTACTCTGAGGTCACCGGAGAAATGGAGTGCTGTTATGTATACACTCCTCCCAGATACCGCGATGAGACAGAAAAACAGTATCCTGTTCTATATATGCAGCATGGCGGCGGAGAAAACGAAACTGTATGGACCCATCTTGGAAAATGCAATTTCATCATGGATAACCTTCTGGCAGAGGGAAAGGCTGTACCGTTCATCATAGTTATGAATAATGTTATGATGCAGGTCAATAAGGACGGCGATCCGCATGAAGATATCAATCAGTACAGCGATATGCTGATAAAAGACTGCATACCGTTCATAGAGTCTAGTTACCGCGCTATACCGGACAAGAAAGCCCGCGCTCTTGCAGGTCTTTCGATGGGGTCTCTGCTCTCAGGGAAAATAATAATGGAGCATTACGACGTATTCGGATCGGCAGGACTGTTTACCGGATATACATGGCCTGTTATTCCCGGCAGAACTGACGAGGAGCATGAAAGACAGTATAAGGCTCTTGATGACGCAGAGACATTCAACCGTGAAGTAGATCCGTTCTTCGGGGCTATAGGCAGTCTGGAGATATCGCTGCCTTTGTTCGAAAAGGAGACTGAGACGTGCAGAGAGAAAGGAATCAACTATATTCAGAAAGTATATCCCGGACATCATGAGTGGAGAGTATGGAGAGCTGCTTTCCATGACTACGCTCAGCTGGTCTTCCGGAACATTTGAGATACAAAAAGACACGATCCCGGGCGCCTCTGGTGCCCGGGATCGCTGCTATGTAGATGTGATTTATGTAAAGTAATCTACTGGTGTCGAATAGATCTGATCCAGTCCCAGTTTCTTACCGATGAAATAACGGTTGGACGCGGCTTCAAACAGTATGAGCAACTGGCTATCGATGACGATTATCTCTTCAGACATCGGAGGGACAGCGGTCTTCTTCTTGATGTTTTCTTCCGACAATATGTAGAGAGGAACTTCTTTGCCCAGTACCGATCTGGTACCGGTCTGTATCAGTTCATCAAGCTTATAAGAGAGGATGTCGGCAGGAAGGAATCCGTGAGACCTTGACAGGAAGACATATCCGTCTGAGAAACATGCTCCCTGTACGTTGTCGGGAATAGAATAGACACATACCGGTATGGCCTGAGAACCTTCTATCCTGAATCCTGCAAGATAAGCTTTTTGTTTGATTCCATCCTGCTTTACCAGATGTGATCTGTGGGTATAGAAGATCGGAGATTTATGGAATTCTCCGAGATATAAGGCGTTATCATCTACGGATGTGAAGGAGGCGCGGATGAAATCCTTATCGTTTTTGAGGCTGATACACTTTTCAGCACTGAGATCATCTCCGTCTGCTGCGCTGAGAACCTCTGATACAGTAAGTGAGTATGTACATGCTTTGGTGCTTCCTGCGACAAAGAGCTGTCCTTCATAGACGGAAATACCGCCTGCGTGTCCTTTGAAGGTCTCTCCGGTTTCTGTAAGCATGTTTATCTTTGATGATTCAGTGATGTTCTTCCTGTTGATCATATAGATCGGTGACTGACCGAAACTGTCCATATATCCCGAGATGAACAGACAGTCAGAAGAAGGATCATGTGCCAGTCCCTGGGGAATAAATCCGGAATCGATATCAGGGACCCGGCAGACCGGGCTGCTGTTTGAAAAGTAATCTTTCAGAGAAGATCTGTAATACATGGCGCCTCCAATGACTGCTGCGGCAGAAAGCAGCAGGATCAAGGAAATGATCGTTATTATGCGATAACTTAGTCTTTTCACGTCCAATTAGATCCATCCGTATCCTATAAGAATGAACAGAGCGATGAAGGAGACTGTTCCGACCAGATCATTGATCATGTTCGATCTCCTGACGGACTCGGAACTGAGCCTGAAATCATCTTCCTTGACCTTGTCATTATCTGATGAGACCACTTTATTGATGAAATCAGCGGTAAGCGACGGCATTAATTCCTTTCTGCTGTTGATCGTCTCAAAATGACTGAAACTGTAAGAGAAATCGGATGACTGGCGAGAAGCAAAACGGCTGTTGTTTCCGCTGTAGGGGACGATAGTCCATTCACTTATAGTGTCAAGATCTTTAAGGATCCTTTTCTTAGTCCGGTCTGTCTCAGTATCGAAAGATATTTCGTTGATGACATCATCGTATTTTTGATCGACCTTTTTATGCAGTTTCTTATCAACATGTTTATTGTGCCAGGACAGGAATACGAATACAGCAGCAATACATACGAGGATCATCACCGGGACCCCAGAGACAGGCTGCCCCTGAACAGCTCTGACAAAGATGCGGAAAGATGCTATCACAAGAGCAGTAAATGACAGCTCATAGTAGAATGACTCATATCTTGCAAAACCGAAATGTCTTAGAACACGGCTGATAGCAGTAAACAAGAGGGCAGTGAGAGCCGTTAATACTGTTTTGAGCACAGGAGAAAGAGGTATGGCGACTACTTCAGTGCCGTGCAGAACGATCCGCAGAAGGACGATGAACAGTATGATATGAGCACCAAAGCCTAATACATCAAATGAGACGAGACCGGCTATCTCATCTTTTTTTTCAAGAGCCAGGTCATTCGCCAGAACAGTGCCGGGCACCACTCTTTTATCATCTTTCATCATTTCTTTGATATCCGGCTTGCATGGGGCGATCAGGTTCAGAATCTCGGCGAAACACTCGCGCATGAGATATTTTTTCTTCTGGAATCTTTGTCTCTTCATGATCGATTTGACAAGACCGATCAGGTTGCCGGGATTATTGAAATATTTGGATTCCTCTATGAATCTGGAGAAAGATGGCATTATCGCAACAGACGCCATAGTCTCAAGGGAATCGACTACCGAGAAGTCGTCTTTTTTTCCGCTTTCCTTGTTGCCCTTGGTCAGGTACTGCTTTATATAGTTAGTTCTGACTGAGAACGCATCTTTTATAGTCTTCTGAAGACGCATATAAAAGAACCACTGAGTGAACGCGTTGGCGATGAACATGAGAAGAAGTATAACGGACAGAAGGAGCCGGTTCTTTGACGGACCGAATTCCCAGATCAGAAACAAGGAAATGAGAGTCATGATGGAAGAACTCTCAAATGTGACGGCTTCATGCCGGTTAAAAGCCCAGGTCCTGATGAAGTGAGTGCCGAATACCAGAACCGGAAGGTATAGGATAACTGCTAAAATGGTCATTCGTTCTTTTCTCCTATCTCATTGCCAGTTCTCGACATAGTCGATGATGTATTTGAGTCCTCTTCTGTAGTCTGCGAGGATGTCTGCTTTCTCAACCGGCTCAAGACCAGTGATAGCTGCAAGAGACTTATCCTGATGCTCCGGCTCGGATGATTCGATCGCACGCCGTATCGTACTGAGCAGGTATCTGCTGTCCTGGTAAAACCGCTGTATCTTCTGGTAGTCGTTGTTCACAGAACTGCGGGTCCAGAAACGGTAATTCACTACTACTTCCAGTTTCTCGTTTACTCCTTGAATGCAGTCGCGAAGAGTTTTGAGTTCCGGGTCTCCGTCTGTTTTTTCCAGGCAGTCGTTAAGTGTTCCCAAAAGGTCTTTCTTGCCTTCAATGAACTTCGACTCATCTTCACTCAGTTTATCAAGCAGCCAGAAATAGAGCGTAAAGACCAGCGCCAGAACGGTGAAGACGCAGGAGATGATATTCAGATAGTCGAAACCGGACAGTTTGCTCCAGAATTCGCTCAATACAGGATACCTCCAGATACAGTATCATTCAAAACACAACGCTTCTTCCGGCAAGGAAGAAGCTTGTGTTCGGATATTACGTGTTTTTATTGTACGCTTTTTATAAAGTGCTGGACAAGAACAGAAAATGATCACGGCATGACATCAGTCACCAGGTCAAGGTAATCCCTTTCCTGAGAAGTAAGTATAATGTCGAGCGCCGAGACGTTCTGCTCCATACGTGCTTTGCTGGAAGAACTTATTGCCGTATAGACATCCATGGGGGATGAGAAGATCCAGGCAAGAGAGAGCTGCGCTACCGTGCAGTTCTTTTTTTCTGTCATAAGCTCACAGCGGCGGAGCCTTTCGATATTCTCATCACACAGGAATCCGGCTTCTGCAAAGCTGTCGAGCACTGAAGCAGACTGCCGGTCGCCGCTTTTCACTCTCCCGGTAAGGAATCCGCGTGCGAGAGGAGAATGAGCTACTATAGGCATTCCCCCGGAGGCATACCAGTCTCGTACATCTTTGTTCTCAGGACCGGTTATAGTAACTCCGCCTCCCCACATATCTGTCACCTGATGAGCAAGACAGTAGTTCGGACTTGATACAGTGAAGGGGATCAGACCATGTTCTTCTGCATAGGTGTTAGCTTCCAAAATGCGCTCGACTGACCAGTTTGAAGCACCGAAAATACCAATCTTTCCTTCCTCATGAAGAGAGTTCATGATCTCTATTACTTTGCCTGCAGGTACAGACGGATCATCTCTATGAAGAAGATAGATATCTATGTGATCAGTCCTCAGATAACCGGATGAGACATTGAAGTCTTCGCGGATGTCTTTCTCGGAAACACGTCTTGGCGAGTAGTCATCAGGATGTGCACATTTGGAAAGGATGACGACAGCGTCCCTGTTTCCTCGTTTTTCCATCCAGTCACCGACTGAACGCTCGGCAAGTCCGTAGTTCCGTGCTGTATCGATCGTGTTTATCCCAAGCGAGAAAGCATCATCGAGTATCTGGCAAGCATCACCGCCTGAAAGAAATGGTTCGGCAGCTGTGCCTACCATTATGCGCGAGACCTTTCTGTCAAGGCCTTTGATCTTTCCATAATACATTTTCAGTTCTCCGTTTTTTTTAATTGTATCCTATTGCAAAGGCTTTTTGGAACAGTACTTGAAATCATCAGACAGTAAGTGTAAAATCAAATCAAACACGGACAATTGTCCGTGATAGAGGGACGCATATGAGAACAAAGAGCAGGGAACTGATGAATGAGATCATCCGATTCGTGGATGATTACGCAGTAAAGAAGCATACATCACCTTCAATAAGAACGATCTCAGACGGTATCGGCTTAGCGAAATCATCTGTACAGAGTTATCTTAAGGAGATGAGCGAAAACGGCATGCTGACGTATGACGGTTTCTCGATCGTCACTCCTTCCATGGGAGCGATGTCAGCAGGGTATCTTACTGTTCCTGTAGTCGGTTCCATACATTGCGGTGAGCCCGGATTGGAAGAAGAGTATATCGAGGAATACATCAGACTTCCTGAATCTCTGTTCGGAAGAGGAGATTTCTATCTTCTCAGAGCGCAGGGTGATTCCATGGAAGATGCAGGGATCAGTGAAGGTGACCTGGTTCTTATAAAACGTCAGCAGACTGCATCTGAAGGTGATATCATCGTCGCACTGGACGAGAACAGCGAGAATACTCTGAAGCAGTACCTCGGTTTTGACAGTGCCAGCAGCAGATATGTGCTCAGCTACAGAAACGAGAAAACCTATCCGGGGGAAAGGATTAAGGTCAGATCGCTTGCTGTTCAGGGAGTGGCGAAACATGTGATCAAGTCGCTCTCATCACAGGAAAGGGCGGTGGGATGATTGGAGCCTATCGGAAACAAAGTATATGTAGACGTTCTTGTCCTGCATTCGAAAGATACTGGAAAGATACCGAGAGAGATAACATACAAAGATCAGACTTATAAGATCGACCGTCTTATCGCAAGGACAAGGGCACCTGCTGCTCTTGCAGGAGGACTTGGCACCAGGTATACGGTGCAGATCAGAGGAAGACAGGCCTATTTGTTTGAAGACGGAAATACATGGTTCGTAGAGGAGAAAAGGAGACAGAGATGAATAAAAGCTATGATGTGATATGTCCGTATTGCGGAGCAGTCAACAGGGAGCTGTTTCTTGACGAAACTGACGGTGTTATGGAATGTGAAGAGTGCGGTCAGGTCGTCAAAGTCGTTGAATTCGAAGGACAGAAGACTCCCATTTGCATACTGTCAGGAAGCGTCACAGCACACCGCAGCACCTTGCAGAGAGCATAAAGTATCTATTGAATATTGAAAGTCCGGAAGCTCGGTGAAGCTTCCGGACTTATGTTCATGTATAGGTTTAAGTATCAGATGATCAGATGCCTGCGCGGGCAAAGATCTCTTTCTGGCGTTTCGTGCACTCTTCCATGACCTTCTTCTCATCAAGAGTGAGGACGTTCCTGTTCTCCATTACAAGCTTTCCGTTGATGACAGAGTCGCAGACATCTCCGGGTCCGGCGTTTGTAACGAGAGTCTTGAGAAGACTGCTGGTAGGCTGGATGTGAGGCTGATCGATATTAAGAGTGATGAAGTCTGCTTTCATGCCGGCTTCAACTGTACCGAAATCATCTCTGAGCATTGCCCTGGCGCCGTTTACGGTAGCCATCTTCATGAGATCCAGGCAGAGCATGACGCGGGAATCGAATACCGGGATGCCCCAGTATGCAGTCATCGCATAGCGCATCAGACGCATCTTCTCAAACAGACTGAGGCTGGTGCTGCTGGCCCCGTCACTTCCCAGAGCGACCACCATGCCCTCATCAAGGAACCTGGGAGTTTTTGGGAATCCGTGGTTGGACAGGTTGGATGTCGGGCAGTGGACTATCTTGGCATCATACTTCTTTAGAATGGTGATGTCATGCTCTGTGAGTGAAACGTTGTGGGCTGAAAGGAAATTGGGACCAAGCATTCCGTTCTCTTCCAGCAGCTCAGCGGGACGCAGATGATAATTCTCAAGACAGAACTTGACTTCATCGTGGTGCTCGCAGAGGTGTGCATGGATACCAGTGTTAAGAGCGGCCGCGCGCTTCGCTGTCTCGCGGATGAGCTCAGGTGAGCAGGTCATGACTTCTCTCATGGCAAACCAGATGCGGATAGTGTCATCGCCGGCACCATTATACTTGCTATAAAGCTCCTCTGTTGCAGTCATGCACTCATCGACGGTCTCTTTCATAGAAGCAGGGATGACTCCTCCCATATCCATAGTGGATTTGGCAATGGCTGCTCTGAGGCCAGCTTTGATCGTTGCTTCCGCCACATCGGCCATGTGGATTCCGCCTGACTCTATAAAAGCAGTAGTACCGCTTTTGATCATTTCAAGGCAGGCAAGCTGAGCACCCCAGTAGACGTCTTCTTCTGTAAGATTGCTTTCGAAGGGAATCAGGAAACGTGTCCAGATCATGGGCCACTCTTCTATGGTCCTGCCCCTGAGAAGTGTCTGGCAGAGATGAGTGTGGCTGTCCACGAAACCCGGCATAACGAGCTTTCCGGTGCCGTCTATGATCTTTGATGCTTCAGAAACGGCGGAAGTGTCTGCTATGGAAGAGATGGTGTTGCCGTCGACAAAAACGTCTTTGTGCTCTGATATGGACATGTCCGGGTTGAGTACGCTGGCGTTCCTTACTAACAGATCGTGCATTTCAATACTCCTTTGTGTAAAGCGGGCCTTGCTTTCTGTTATGAGAGCAAGGCCGTTGAACATAATTGATGATTAAAGATCACTGGCGGTCTCTGTCATAGACCATGGTCCCTTTTATGAATTTGGCTTCAATCGTTTCGGGTGTGTGCCACCAGAGAATGCGCTGCATTCTGTCTCTGAGAGGCCTGTCGACGAAGTCCTTGAGCTTGGTGTCATCAAGAACAACAGCATCAAATTCATATCCCGGAAGGAAGCAGCCGACTTTTCCAAAGAACTGGCCGCCGCCCATGGTGGCGAGGTAGAAAACGTTCGCTACGGTCAGGATGCGTCTCGGATAATACGGGTCATCCTTTCTTTCGGTGAAAGCCCAGCGCATCTTGCTGGCATACACAGCGTCAGTCATGGCACGCATGAGGCTGAGGTTGGGGCCTCCGGCAACGTCGGTGCCGAGACCGACCTTGATTCCGTCGCCGACCATGTCAAGAACACGGGCTACACCGCAGGAACCCATATTGGATGACGGGCAGTGAGCAACAGTGACGTTCCTGGTCTTGAGCATCTCATATTCCTTTTCTACAGGATATACGACATGCGCCATAAGCGAGGGGACAGTGGTTCCGAGAAGGCCATACATATCGTAGGCATCTCCGTAGCATTCGATCTCAGGCTTCATGGATTTGACCCATTCTATCTCATCAAGACCTTCCGAGAGGTGGGACTGAACGGGAACATTATACTTGACAGCAAGTTTTCCAAGACCTTCCATGCATTCATCGGTGCATGTCGGAGTGTATCTGGGAGTGAGGATCGGTTTGATGTATCCGTAACCTTCACTGGTCTCATTGATCCAGCGCTCAGTCTCCTCAAGAGATTCCTGTGTGGTCTCCTGATAGCCGTAATGAGAATTTCTGTCCATGTTGAGCTTTCCGACGTATCCGGCAAATCCTGCATCGGCGAGTTTCCTCATCAGAAGCTCTGTGGCAGGGCGGTGAATCGTCGCGTAGATCGAAGCTCTTGTGGTAGTGGTAGTCTTAACTATATCATCGGTGAAACGCTGATAAGCCAGATTGGCATACTCCAGATCCTTATATCTGTTCTCTTCCGGGAAGGAGTAGCGCTCAAACCATGTTTCCCAGCTGGATTTGTCGTCAATCAGCATTCCGATTCCGCGGAAACCGTACTGGGGAGCATGAAGGTGCATATCGCACATTCCGGGGATTATGAATTTATCTGTGTAGTCATATACTTTGAGGTCTTTATACTGCTCGGGAAGCTCGCTGAATATCCCTGCGCATTCACCGTCTATGCAGACTACATAGGAATTGTCATGGTATTCTATCGTCTCAAATTCGGGAGTATGAACAACGATTCCTTTGATCGCGTAATTCTTATCTCTCATTTCAAAGCCTTTCATCTATCTTATCAAGCATCTCATTAAGTGTGATCGGGTATTTGCTGCCGTCCCAGGAACCGTATTTTTTATCAGCAATGGAAGCTATCTCGGTCACAGTGGGAACGAATATTCCTATTTTTTCAAAGACGTCACGGTGTGAAAAAACTTCTTCAGGAGTGCCGTCCAGGATGACCTGACCTTCATCAAGTACGATGAAGCGGTCTACGAACTGAGCCATGAGTTCTATCTCATGTTCAACGAGAATGATCGTCATTCCCTCTTTTTTATTGAGTTCGTCTATTATCATGAAAACGCTCTCAGTGCCAATCGGATCCAGATTGGATGTAGGTTCATCCAATACCAGTATCTCGGGAGTCATTGTCATGACGGAGGCAATAGCGACTTTCTGCTGTTCTCCTCCTGAAAGAGAGAAGGGAGAGCGGTCACGGAAAGCTCTGATCCCCATGATGTCCATGGTCTCTTCCATGCGCTTGATTATCTCTTCTCTGGGGACCTCCAGGTTGGAAGGACCGAAAGCAAGTTCATCGAATACGGATATCTGGCTGAGCTGAGCCTCCGGATCTGCAAATACGGAACCGACTTCTCCGGCTAGCTGAGCAGTAGGGATATCCTTTATATTTCGTCCGTTGACGAATACATCACCTGAGAGATCGCCGTTGAATGAGTTGGGAATCAATCCGTTGCACAGACGGCACAGGGTACTCTTTCCGGCGTCGTTTGCTCCGATTATTCCGACATATTCACCCTTTTTAACACTGAGACTGACATCTTCCAGGGCATTGCGGCCCTTTTTGGGCGTGCCCTCATAGCGCCAGGTCACATTTTTAAATTCAAGTACTGTTTCAGCCATAGGCACGTTACCTTCCGATAAAGCTCAGAGCGAAGATATCTCTGATGCTTGATATCTGATTGACGATATCAAGTGAGCCGTATACCGCTCTGATTCCTGCGAATGCAAAGAGCATTACTATCGCGAGTGCAGCAGCGGCAAAGTCGCTTTTCTTGAAATGTGAATCTCTGAGCTCGGTAGGTTTCGTGGTGTTGCCGAAAGCTCTGCTCTCAAGAGCCATTGACATGGTCTCCATACGGCCCAGGGAACTTACGACAAGCGGTACGAACATCGGGACAAGTCCTTTGAAACGGTCTACCAGTGTCTTCTCTGAAAGTCCGCGGGCACGCTGGGCAGAAGCGATTATGTTGGCTTCTCTGGTGCTGATCGGGATCAGCTGCAGGGAAGCGGAAAGCATGAAGCAGAAGTTGTAGGGCAGACCGATCTTGTGGAAACCGCTCATCATCTCAGCAGGAGAAGTCGTGGTGACGAAAAGTTCTGCTATAAGGATGACTGAACTGAGTCTGAGCCAGTTCACAAGACCCATGTAGAAGCCTTCTACGGTGTACTTGCCGAAGAAAGGAAGTGTGATCGTGTGCCCGTATACTGTCGCCGGGGTAACACCTACGGGGTTGACGAATCCGTGAATGATTATCAGGAAGAACATCATTATCACTACCATCTTTGTCATAAGATGAGTGAAAGCCTTGCTGCCGATCGCGATCACATTGAACACCATTGCGGTGACAAAAAGGAAAGCGAGGACAGAAGGAGTAAAGAACATGTAGGCAATGACGGTATAGACCGCTATGAAGAGGAGCTTCACGCGGCAGTCACATCTGTGGAAGAATGAGTTTCCGGGGATGTAAAGGGAGATGTCTTTCATTTCAATAATCCTTTTTCAGTAAGTAGTTTCGCAGTGAGATCAGCATCCAGTCTGACACACGGGAAACTGTCGTCTTTATCACGTATATGGTTGGCTATTGCGTACGTCTGAGGGGGCTTGATCATGGCGCGTTCCATCACTTCCTCGTTGGAGAAGACTTCTTCCGGAGTGCCGTCCATGATGACTTCGCCTTTTGTCATGACTACGACACGGTCTGCATATCTTGCAACGAACTCCATGTCGTGAGAGATGATCATGATGGTCCTGCCGGCTTCCTTCATCTGAAGGGCAAGATTGCCGAGCCTGGTCTTTCCTCTCTGATCCTGACCGGTGGTGGGCTCGTCTAAAAACAAGATCTCCGGGTCCATTGCGCATACTGATGCAAGAGCTACGACTTTCTTGGTACCCATACCAAGAGAGACAGGCTGCTTGCCTGCGATAGACCGGAGACCGAATTCATCCAGTATCTCGACTGTTTTTTCTTTAATCTCAGATTCTTTAAGTTTCAGGTTCTTAAGACCGAAGCGGATCTCTTCGCGGACAGTGGCGCAGAACAGCTGATAATTGGGGTTCTGGAACACATACCCGACTTCTTTTGCCATCTCACTGACTCTTCTTTTAGCCACATCTCGGCCGTTGATGATGACCTGACCGGATGTGGGACGCAGAAGTCCGTTGAAATGTTTGGAAAGTGTGGTCTTTCCGCTCCCGTTCTGTCCTATGATAGCAGTGATCTCCTGCTCATAGAACTCAAGATTTACATGCTTGAGAGCATGTATACCCTCAGAGCCTTTTGCTACAGGGTATACATGTTCCAAGTTGATTACTTTCGCTATTACTTTTTTCTCAGCGGAATTTGACATTATTCAGCCAGTTCTTCCTCTTCTTCATCTTCGCTCTTGCCCTTGAAGGGGGTCGCTACCCTGTATTTCTCAGGAAGGGCACGGAAGATAAGCATGACGACGATTGTGAGAACGGTCTTATCCAGAAGTCCTGTTACAAGCTCACTGATGAAGGAGCTGGCAAGGATGCTGGATGTTGCCTTTGCGAAAACAGCGTGCATGATATCAAGTCCGCCGCCTGTGAATCCGCCGTAGATGTAGGTGTAGATGTAGGCGCTGGCGATGCATGCCGGGGGCTGAAGCACAAGGAGTGTAAGGATCAGTCCGCCCCAGGTCCTTGTGATGCCGTACTTCGCAGCAAATCCGACGATGAGAGCGATGATTCCTGTGGGGATGACGCCGAGGATCTGGGCAGGGCCGTTCGTCAGAGCAGTGATCACCTTTGTGACGAAAGCGGTGAGAAGTCCGACCCAGGGACCGCCGATGAATGTGGAGAGGAGCGTGCCGCCTGTGTCAAGGAAGAGCGGGACTCCAAGGTTCTGTCTGATCATGGTTCCTGCATAGTTGATAGCAACACATGTAGGAACCAGTGCGGCAAGATAGGCGGGTTTAATCTTTGGGAATTGGATCTTTTCGAGTTTCATTCAGCAAACCTCCAAAAATAGTTACAGACCTGTCGGTCTGTACCAAACAGGTCTGTTGATATGCAAAGAAATCAAACAGGATACACGCCAGGACATGTGCTTGGCATATAGCAGGTTTGCTGTCTTCGAGTATCAATAGTCGTGACTGAACGGCGTCACGGTAGAAACATCTGGGCCATCTATCCAGACCTATATTGGTACGAAGCAAATAGTGTTTTCTTGTACTTAAACTATATCATGAGGCGAGGCTCCAAACAACGATTTGGACGATTCTGCAGTGTATAACTTTTACAAACGAAAATGTTATTAATTGTGCATTCTGCCAGTTGCCGAAAACGGGCTGTAATCATCCGACAATACATATGTACTTTGTGGTAAGTGGTGCGTTGCAATGCTATAATCACGGAAAAAAGGAGGATAGCAATGGCACTTAGAGATATGGCTGAACGCTTTTATTTTGATAATTACAACTGTGCGGAGTCTGTTTTTCTGGCGGCAAATGAGATGTACGGACTTGGGCTGGATGCTTCGAGTTCCAAACTTGTCGGCGGATTCGGCGGAGGTATACAGACCGGAAACGCCTGCGGTGCATTTCTCGCTGCAGTGAGCATACTGTCGCAGATGTGTATAGATGACAGAGCACATAACAGCAAAACGCTGAGGCCTGTAGTAAATGAACTTTCAGACGGACTGACTGAGAAACTCGGCAGTACCCTGTGCAGGGACATACGCCCGACTGTCTTTGAGCCTGAGAGGCGTTGTATGATGACTGTAGCTGCGGTCTGTGATCTGCTTGAGGATATCTCTGACAGATATGGTCTTCTGAAGAAAGACCTGGAGGAAGACACGTCCGATGAAGAAGAGTAAAGAGAAAAAGAAACGCGGTTTCTTCCGCATATTTCTTGGCACTATAGCTGCCCTTATAAGTCTGGTCATTCTGTCTGCTGCAGGGCTCGGTATTTATTTATACCTTAATATGAAGAATGATCCGGTCACTGTTAACAGTCTTGAAGAATATATAAATACACCTGCGGATACGGAGTTCCGGCACCTGTCATTCTCAAAAGACGGATGGATGACTCAGACGTTCGACGACAGTGACGTGAGATATTTCCTCGCAAGATACCTTAAAGATGAAGGAACAGATCTTCAGGATTATTTCACGGATACCGGCATAGACGGTCTGAGCTACGAAGGATTTACAGCGCACCTGATTCCGGGTCAGCTGGAAATCACAGGAGTCGGGAGATACAAGAGCATAAGACTAGTTGCCAGGATCCTTATGGATATCACTATGAACGAGGGAGTCATCACTGCAGTTCCCGCTAAAATAAGGATCGCAGGGGTATCTGTGCCTGTGTCGCTTATCGACAGGTATCTGAAAACAGATATAGGCAGTCAGGTGTTTGAGTATCAGCCGGAAGAAGTGTTTCTGAGCAGCATCGGAAGATTTGCTGTAGAAGAGGGAAGCGTCAGTTTTTCCGGACCTATGAATACTTATCTTATAGATGATGCGCCTTTGCTCAAGAGCAGACTGATGCTCATGAGGCTGGGCCTTGAAGAGATAAGATATGCCGGATCTGCGATAGATTCCGTGGGTACCGATCCCGCAGTCAGATACCGCGATATCCTTGAAGTTGCCGTCCAGAAACCAGAAGAATTCATAGAATTCCTAAGACATGTATTCAGCATAACGACTATGCCCAAAACGATCGGGCTGGGGATCCAGACCAAGAATTACGCAATGGCCGAAAGATGGTATCCCGACTTCAATGCCAATGACTTCGTATCGCTGAGCAATGAGGTATATGACAAGTATTATGTCCTGTACCGCTTCATGAAGAACATCTCGGGAAGCATCGCATCCGGTTTCTCATCAGGGAGACTGCGTGTGAGGGGAGACGGGATCTATTACAACGGGAATCCGTTTTCTGCTAAGGAATTCTTTGGGAGCAACTACAAGTTTTATACGCCGTTCTTTGAACTGGAAGAAGGGAAGATGTGCACTGTCAGAAAACAGGCTGGAGCGAGGCAGTATGCCGGCATGCTGATCAGAGGCGCAGATGATCACGGATACCTGATGGTTTTCTACGGAGAGGATTCATACGATATCCTGGAGGTAAAGGAAGAAGTGTTTCAGGCAGCGATGAATTCATCCGAACTGACTGATTTCAACCTGTCTGCAAGGGATAACTTCGAAGAAGGGCTCCCCGGATAGACAAAATAATCATAAAAAATGACCGGTGCAACACCGGTCATTTCCTTATATATGGATCGTTCAGAGATTGACTGTTGCAGTAACTTTTCCTGCCCTGGGATTCCAGGCAGTAAGAGTGATCTGATCCTTCTTGCCGCGGAAGAGCCATGTCACCTTTTTTGCGACCGGATCGCTGTTGCCGGTAGACACATTGCCGTAGAAGCGGGAACCGGTGGCACAGAGTGCATAGGATGACAGGTCGCCGATCTCCTGTTCGCTCTTGCAGGAAACAAGATCATCCGCGTCGATACATACCTTTACGGGTTTTGCTGTACCGAGGATCTTTGCCTTGCGTGAGATATAGGTGGGCAGATATCCTGCATTCGAGACCACGGCTTCAGCTTTGAACAGACCGTCTCCGAGATCTTCTACCTTGAAGGAGTCTATGACAAGTCTCGGCATTGCCTGTGCCCAGCGGATCATAAATGCAGTAGTCTTCTCACATTCCTGAGTAAGGAATGCTTTTGGAGGATTCTGAACGGTGAATTTGGAGTTGAAGCCGCCTATCTCCACCTTGCCCAGCTGAGGATGATCGAATTCGGTCCAGGGCTTGAAGTCACCGGGCTCGGCATTCTCACTGATCCAGGCCATGCGTTTCTCGAAGTCTTCCGTGGAGGTGTCGACCTTCGGATCCGCATCCCAGAAGTGCTTGACACCGCATCTCTCGTCGAGATTCCACAGCTCCAGAGTTATAGAGTACAAGCCCTGGGTCTCGTAGCAGTAGTCGTCGAATGCGCCGGAGGAATAGTTATCCTGATCCACCGTGAAACTGTCGAAGATGTTGATGTGCTTATAGCCCATCGCTTCTGTACCCATCTCGGCGATAGCATTCATGATCTTCATGTCCTCATACGGCGCCTTCTTCTCAGGATAGGTGCCGGGAACAGTCAGAAGGATGCCTCCGCTGGTATGGTTCGTCGCTACTGAGCCGATGTTCGGGTGATTTATGATGAATTCAGCAACTGCCTTGTTCTCCGGATTGGCCAGAGGATACTCTCCGGCACCGGGCTGGCGGTATTCGGGGAACCATCCGAAGGGATAGTTGCGGTTGAAGTCGCGGCCCCATTTCTCTTTATTCACAGGTACGTTAAGACCATCAAACTCTCCGAGAGAACCTTCGGTATAGATGCTGTAGAATTCTCCGCAGATGTCATCGGGGCTGCGCCTGACCATGATGTTCTCCTTATCGGGAACTTTCTTCCAGGCTCCGTGAGCATCTTTGACGCGCATCATCCTGACGACGCCGTCACCGTCCAGGTCTTCCTGCTGCAGGCCGTTTCCCTGTTCGTAATAATCCCTGTTTACAGATCTCAGACTGTAGGGAGTAGAGAGATATGTCTGCGATCCGTCCGGTGAAACACATGGGATGATGTAAACGGCCAGATTGTCCAGAATGAACGTGACCTTCTCATCTGTGCCGTAGTTGGTGGTGAAATAGTCCATGGCATGCATCGCCGCCATCATGCCGGTAACTTCTCCGGCATGCGTATTTCCGTCTATATAGAAAGCCGGTTTATCGCAGGCCGCTCCGGTCGATTTGTTGGTCAGGGTAACTGCGAAAAGATGATTTCCGTCCTTAGTCGTCAGGAGTATCTCGTAATCGAATATGTCAGGATGCTCGGCTTTGAGCTGCTTGATGTGTGCTTCTATCTCATCCTGCAGATAGTAGTGATCGTATGTAAAAGTAGTTTTCATCAGTAGAGAACCTTTCCGAGGAAATCTTTGACTCTGTCGCTTTTTGGATTGTTGAATATCTCTTCCGGTGTGCCCTGCTCAAGGATGATCCCTTCGTCTATGAACAGGATGCGGTCGGAGACTTCCTTTATAAATCCCATCTCATGGGTGACTATCACGCAGGTCATACCGCTGTCAGCGAGCTGCTTGATGACCGTAAGGACTTCCTTGACCATCTCAGGATCCAGCGCGCTGGTCGGTTCATCGAACAGCATGACATCCGGCTCCATGGCCATTGCCCTTACTATGGCGAGCCTCTGTTTCTGACCGCCTGAGAGCTTTGCAGGGTATTCATCTGCCTTGTCGGCTATACCTACCATGTCCAGCAGCCTCATGGCTGTCTTCTCAGCTTCTTCTTTGGGTATCTTCTTCTCAAGGGTCATGGTGATCGTGATATTGTCCGTGGCAGTCAGGTGAGGGAACACGTTGAACTGCTGGAATACCATTCCGATCTTCTGCCTTATCTTGTCCAGTTCCTTCTGTTTCCTGATCTTCGTTATATCTTCTCCTTCAAAGAAGACCGAACCTTTCTCAGGCTTTTCAAGGAGGTTCAGACAGCGGAGGAAGGTCGATTTTCCGCCTCCGGAAGGGCCCATGAGAGAGACCACTTCACCTTTATGTATCTCGGCATTGACGCCTTTCAGAACGTCAAGTTTTCCGAATGATTTATGCAGATCTTCTACCTTGATCAGCACTTCAGCATCAGTTCTTATCACCTGCGGAGAGCCTCCTTTCAAGTAGTCTGACGAGACCGGACAGAACAACGGTCATCACCAGGTATATGATCGCCATGATGAACAGCGGCTGCCAGATCAGATATTTGTTGGCAAGCAATGTCTTTGTATATGTCAGTTCATACAGGGCGAAAGTGCCTGCAAGGGACGTCTCCTTGATCATTGACACGTATTCGTTTCCGAGAGACGGAAGTATCGCTTTGAGGGCCTGGGGAAGAACGATCCTTGTCATGCAGTGGGAAGCGCTCATTCCGAGACTTCTGGCAGCTTCAGTCTGACCGATGTCCACTGAAGCGACACCGCCTCTGATGATCTCAGAGACATAAGCGCTGGAGTTGAGGATCATCGTCAGGACGACGCACTGTTCTCTGCTGAGAAAGTTAAGTGCCGGGATGGCCATCGGAAGGAAGTAGTATCCGATGTACATCTGAACCAGAAGAGGCGTGCCTCTGATAACAGTGGAGTACAGCTGAGCTATAGAACTCAGGACCTTGTTCTTGGACAGGTGGATGAAACCGATTATAGTGCCCAGTATGGAACCGAAACCAACGGCGATCGCTGCATATTTCAGTGTTCCGACGGCACCCTTCAAAAAGATCGGGTAGTACTGTCTGAATATCTCAATTATTCCAGGACCCATTTGTGTCTCCGTTCAAAGAGTTATTCTTCGTCGGGCAGGATACCTGCTTCGTCACATGCTGCGTAGTAATAGCAGGCATAGAGGCCTTTGTCCTGCCAGTAATTCTCTGTGGAGAGCAGCTCCGCGAGGATCTGGTTGATCACACTCATGAACTGGGTCTCACCTTTCTTTGCTGCCATGACGTTTCCGGAGAAATCATCATAGAGCGAGAGGTCGAATTCGATCTCTTTCTCAACATAGAGAGAGACGATCTGTCCGTTGGAATTCTCTGCATAGTTCTTTGCAGTCGTGGAGTCGAGAGCGATCGCATCTACCTTGTTTGCCAGCAGATCCAGGATGCCCTGATCAAGGGAGGTTATGAGCTGGAGCTCGGCGCCTTCGAGCTGGTCTTCCACATACATCTGCTGCAGTGATCCTGCCTGTGCGTCTACGACTTTTCCTTTGAAGTCAGCGAGAGAATTGTACTTATCCAGATCACCGGCCCTTACGACGATGGTGTGGTGCGCATCGTTGGAGGACGTTGCGGAATAACCGTCAGACAGTTCGTAAAGTTCCGCACGGTCTGCTTTCCAGCCGAATCCTGATATACCAAGGTCTATCTTCCCTGTATCGACTGCAATAAGAACACCGCTGAAGTCCATTGCTTCTATTACCAGTTCGACACCGAGACTGTTGGCGATATATTGTGCGAGGAGCATCTCATTTCCTTTGATGTCTCCGGTGATTGGATCGACGAATTCAGCTGCAGGATAGTCGGGAGAGGTGCCGATGACAAGCTTTCCGCTGTCAAGGACTTTCTTAAGTACACCTTCGGGAGCGTCCGGCAGAGTGAAACCGGTGGCTTTGCCGCAGTCAGCAGCTATAACATCGTATTTCGGGCCTTCCCAGACCCATTCTTCTGTCGGTTCAGGATCTGTTTCCGGTTCAGGTTCCGGAGTGACGTCTTCCTGCTTTTTTCCGCAGGATACAAGAGCGAACATCATCACGATTCCCATTAACATGGCGATGAGTTTTTTCAGGTTCTTTTTCATTTCAGTTTTCCTTCCAGATATATTTTGTATAAAAATGATCTGCTTTTAATGAATTATGCATTTTTTATGCAATTATGAAGCAAATAATTCACTTAACACGCATAATTATACACGTATAATATACGCAGTCAATAGGTTTTTCGGGAAAATGACGAAAAATCTCCAGATTCTTTTCACAGAATGACAGCGATCGTTCAGAACGCCAAAAAACATCTATATGTAAGTATTATTGTGATATCATTTTATAGAAGAATATGACTTGGAGGTCTTACATATGAAGGAATCACTGGTCTTTGGAAGGACACTTCCGGAAGCATATCATAATGCCCTTATGGAACTCAGAAATAACGGTGAGCATTCCGACTGCGCTGACTGGAATACGACGCAGAAAGAGCTCTCCATGACCTTCCAGGTCGCGGAGCCGCTCGGTGAGCCTATGATCAGTAAACTGTTCATAGGCGGGCCGACAGAACTTGAGCAGTACAGGCAGGAGATGCTGGACGGGATACTTGATTTTGAGATAGAGAGAGGGAACTGGAACTACACATACCACAACAGGATGGTATCTCCTTATGATCAGGTCGGCTTCATAGTCAGCGAGCTAAAGAGGAACCCTTCGAGCCGCAGAGCCGTCATTCTTGTCCGTGACAACAAGACTGATCTCGGGAGCGATGATCCCGCATGCCTGCAGCATCTGCAGTTCTTTATAAGAAATGGTAAACTCGACTGTGTCGTCATGTTCAGATCAAACGATGCGTGCAAAGCAACTTTCATGAACGCGTTCGCACTTATAATGCTTCAGAAGAAGATCGCGGACGAGCTGGGAGTGGAGGTCGGAACGTATACACACAGAGCAAACAGTTTCCACTGCTATGAAAAGGACTTCCCGATGCTTGACGGATACTGCAGACGTATCGAAGAAGCAGAGGATGAGGATGACCTCACTTTTGAGTATGAAGACGGCTGGAAGGACATGATGGAAGAAGCTCAGCCGGAGATAGCTAAAAAGGTGGAGGAACTTAGGAATAGGTGAGACGGAAACTGTATATCGGGACAAATACAAAAATGTTCCAGACAGGCTGTGAGGCAGAGGAATACATAAAGCGTATGGACTGCCTTATAGACGATATAAGGGACAGGCTTGAGTTTTTCTTCATACCGTCATTCACTTCACTGGACCGGGTAGTCAGGGCTGTCGGAGACAGGATACGCATAGGAGCCCAGAATATGGCCTGGGAGGAACGGGGACAGTTCACAGGAGAAGTGTCTCCTCTCATGCTGGAGGAGCTGGGCGTCAGGTTCGTTCTCATTGGCCATTCAGAGCGCCGTCACGTATTCGGAGAAACAGACGAACAGGAAGCAAGGAAGATAAGGTGCGCGGCTGATCACGGTTTCACGGCATTGCTCTGTACCGGAGAGACCCTGGAACAGAAGGAGAGCGGAAGAAGCTTTGAAGCAGTGCGCGAGCAGCTGCTTACAGATACCGCAGAGCTTACCGCAGAGGAAGCTTCACGAATGCTGTGGATCGGCTATGAGCCGGTGTGGGCGATCGGAACTTCCGGAGTGCCTGCCAGTGCTTCCTATGCCGAGGATATGCACGGATTCATAAAGGACGTGCTGGCACAGACATTCGGAGAGCAGGGAAGAGACATACCGGTGCTTTACGGGGGCAGTGTGAATCCGAGCAATGCTCCTGAGATGGCGGAGAGGGATGGAATTGACGGATTGTTCATAGGACGCAGTGCCTGGGAACCCGAGAGGTTCAACTCGATAATAAGAGAAGTCCTGCCAATCTTTGAGAGGAAATCAGACCGATGACCGAACGTACAGAGATCCTGTCGACGGCAGAGATGAGAATGAGCGAAGCAGCAGCCATGAGATCCGGAGTTCCTTCCCTGGAGCTCATGCGCAGAGCAGGAGAAGGCATATTCCGGAGCGTTGAATGGAACGGACCGGCAGCCGTAGTCTGCGGAACAGGCAACAACGCAGGGGACGGATATGTCGTCGCTGCCATGCTTCAGGACACAAGGATCCCTTGTGACTTGATCCTTGTGGAAGACAGATTCTCGGAAGACGGCAGATATTACTTCGACAGATGCGTCAAGAAGGGAATACCTGTAAAGATGTTCTCCGAAGTCCGGGATCTGAGAGCATATGCCAGCATACTGGACTGTATCTTCGGGACAGGATTCAGAGGAGAGGCAGAAGGACTGTTCAAAGCAGCTATCGAAGCCATCAATGAAAGCGGAGCTTTTGTTGTCAGCGCTGACATAAACAGCGGGATCAACGGAGATACGGGAGAAGGAACGGTGTTCGTGAGAAGCGATATCACCATCTCTGTTGGATTCACGAAGACAGGCCATGTTTCGGGAAAAGGACCTGAATCGTATAAGAAACTGATAAATGCAGATATAGGGATAGAACCCATACACTTATAGAACACTAATACTTGTCATAGGAGGAACGCGCATGACCATACTCAGATGCCCTCATTGCGGAGGAGAAGTCGCATTTGATCCGGATGCGCAGATGATCAAATGCGAGTACTGTGACAGCGTTATAACAGCGGAGGACTACAGGAATTACCTTGACAGCAAAGGGCTGTTTTCTGCCAATGAGCTTGTGTGCAGACAGTGCGGAGCGAAGATAATCAGTACTGAGAACACGCTTGCTACCTTCTGCAGTTTCTGCGGTTCGCCGCTGACCCTTGACGGAAATATGACTGAGGTGAAGAAACCGGATTACATAATTCCGTTCAAGGTGAAGAAGAGCACTGCAGTAAAGAACTACAAGGACAGGATACATCACACTCTGATGGCGCCTGACTGGATGAAGGAAGAAGGCAACATCGAGAAGTTCCGCGGTATCTACATGCCTTTTCATCTTTTCCGCTACACAGGAGACGGTATATACAGCGGAAAGGCCTACAATACAGGCAGGAGTTACGAAAAAGGCGTCAGATATGATGTGTTCAACACATATCAGATAGATGCCCCGGTCGACATAGACTATGATCTCTTTCCTGCCGACGCATCCGCGTCATTCCCGGATCCGATGAGCCTGACGCTCAGTCCTTACCGTGTAAGGAACATGGTCGGATTCGAGATACCGTATCTTGCAGGGTACTATGCTGACGGCAAGGACGTCCCTGCGGAAGTCTATGATCCTAAGTACGGAGTCATAGCACGCAACGATATCGGAAATGAAAGCAATCTCAGGACCGGGGGAATGACCGTAGAAGCCAAGGACGTGGTCAAGCAGATCCCTATTGAGAGGGACACCAGCACCGCACTGTTTCCCGTATGGTTCCTCTCATTCCGCAACAGAGACAAAGTCAGTTATGCTGCGGTGAACGGTGATACAGGCGAACTGGCAGTAGATATCCCGATAGATTTCAAAAAATATCTGGCCGGCAGTGTTATCGTGGCCGGCATGCTGTCTCTTGTACTCAACCTGATATTTACGATCACTCCTGCAAAGCTGATTACCATCGCGTCCGTCTTGTCGGCGGTGATATTCTTCGTCGCAGACAGACTGCTCAACGATTCATACAGACAGGCGAAGCACCTGGACGACCCCGGATATACAGGGGAAGACGCAGATAAAGCTGTCATAAGAAAACCATCAGGAAAAGTGCTGAATGTCATTGGAGCCATAGTGACCGGTATAGTGGGATTCTTCCTGCTGCTGATCCTGCTGATGATATTTGCGCCGGAATCCACTTTGCTGCTCGGACTGTCACCGGTGGTGATGATCATGTATATCATCATCAAATGCGCCATGGCAGTATCCGGCGGAGTAGTGATAAAAAGAAGGAAAGCGCCTGGCTATTACAAGTTCCTGACTCTGATAAAACCGGTCATCGCCGTGTTGGGATGCGCGTATGCCGCTGTAACTGATATCAATAACGATATGCTCTGCTACGCTGCCGGGCTCATCTCAATACTGATGATCGTTCTGACTGCGTTCGATGTCGTCAGAGTTCAGAACAGGCTCACCATGAGAGACCTGCCTGTCTTCACAGAAAAGAGAGGAGGCGATGTCTGATGGCTAAGAAGAAGGAAAAGAAACAGAAATGGACAGAAAAGCTGTATGATATCGCTCCCGGTACATGGAAGAAACTTGTGATCGCTGCTCTGGCAGTGATGCTCATTCCGATAGTGATAGATCTCGTGATGCCTGAGACTGAGTTCAATTCCTCGGTCGCAGCTCCGGAAGATCTTATAGTCATCATGGACAGCGCAGATCTTCTCACTGATGATGAGGAGAAGGAGCTCTATACCCATATGCTGCCTGTCACCGCTTACGGAGGAGCGGCATTCTACACCAATGACATGCACGTCAGTTCCGCTCAGGATTTTGCCAGGGAGAAATACAGGGAGAATTTCGGAAGGAAGAGCGGAACGATTTTCGTGATCGATATGTACAACCGCTATCTCTATATATTCTCGGACGGCAGGATCTATGATACGGTCACGAAAGCCAAAGCAGAGACCATTACAGATAATGTCTATCTGTATGCGAGAAGCGGAGATTATCTTGAATGCGCAGAGAAGACGTTTGATCAGATCGCAGCTATCCTTGACGGTAATAAGATTCCTCAGCCCATGAAACACATCTCCAATGCGCTGCTGGCAATGGCGCTGTCACTGGTCGCAGTATTCATCGTTACTAATGCAAGGACCAGGATGAAGAAAGAAGATGAGCTGCAGGTCTATTCCGAGATGGTACAGAGAAAGTTCGCCCTCGGATCTCCTCTCAGGACTCAGCTCATAGAATCCAGAAAATCACGCCATGTAGAGAGTTCGAGTTATTCCGGTGGTGGTTCGTCAGGAGGCTCTTCCGGCGGCGGCGGAGGTGGAGGAGGTTCCTCCGGCGGAGGCGGCGGACACGGCTTCTAGAAACAGGACATTTGATGATAAATACCGGGCTGTATGCCCGGTATTTCTGTATTCTTCAGGAAAAACTAGCGCGGACCCCCGTGACTTGAGTCGTGGGAGGAACGCTAATTTCTTATCAATACTCTAATACTGGTATGCAGTATCGTTTAATGACTGTTAATGACATGTTTTCTGCTGCTCCATTTTGCACCATTAACCATAGCGCATAATATAGTACAGTGGATTTCGAGAAAAGTATTGATT